>CAJTRM010000087.1 GCA_910578865.1 uncultured Dorea sp. | reverse complement strand
AATCCTGCCTGCTTCCGCAGTCTGTTGATATTCTGTCCTGTTCCTGTCATATCTATGGTTGGCAGATTCACCATGTCTTTCACCTCCTGTTATCAAAATTCAATACCCAGGCGGTCATACTCCATATGGGGTGCTGTGGTCCAGTGGACCACGTCCAGCACGGACCGGAATGAAGTGTAGACCTCGGACCCATGGCCACTCGATTAAAAGTCGAGTGCTCTCCCATCTGAGCGAATGGAGCATAAAAAATACCGCCTACCTCATACAAGATAAGCGGTACATAAATCCATGTTCTATTCCTGTCAGGCATCCGTACAAAATCTGCCGTCCAGGTATCACACAGTTTTTCGCCTTTTCCTTACCTTACATGAGCGCATCTTAACCAGACTCTGTTCTTTTTCTTTACTGAACAGTGCCTCATAATGTTCGCTATGCAGATAATATGCGAAAGCCTTCGCAGCGAAATTAACTGTTGCCATGATCTTTTCCTTTCTGGACTCATTCGGTCCGCTTTTTTCTTAACTGTAATTACTATAACACCAATTCACGAATTTGTCATTATACCAATAATATAATTTGTGGTTAATCACTCTCTGACAAAAACTATCATATTAAAAGTCAAAAAATCCAAAACCACATTTTATAGGCGGTTTCGGATTTTTATAATCAAATAGTCACAATTCTGTTAAACCTTGGCAAATCCAAGCCACTGTTCTACGGTCTCTACAGTGACCTGACATGCCTTTGCAATATCCTGTAGAGAAATCCCCATTTCATGCAGTCTTTGAGCTGTTCCTATTTTGGCTTTTTCGAATGCTTCCTTTTCCCTACTTTCCACATAAGTCTTTAAAATATATTCCTCATTAAACAATGTCATCATAATATCCACAACCTCCTTTTCACGCCCTGACAGATACTCGCTCAGTACATTCTGATCCTTGCAGATACGAATCGTTTCCAGAACCGCTTCTCTGGTCCTTCCATGCAGTTTCACCTGTTCATTATATATCTTTGTAATTGTTCAAATAAAATTGAGGTACATGATGCTGTCTTTTAGTCGTTTGATTGTTCATATTGATAATTTAACTTTTTGTCCTATTCAACAAAAATGTGGAACAATCCATAAAATTTAGAAGTTCCACATTTAACCCTTAAATATTTTTACTTTATCAGCTTTTCTTCAAAGTCTGCATAATATTTTAGACACCAACAAGTCCAATCCATTGCTCCACTTCTTTCACAGAGACATCAAGAGTATCTGCAATATCCTCTATGGAATTTCCTTTTTTGTACAATTTCTGTGCTGTTCCAATTTTTGTTTTCTCAGATGCTTCCTTTTCCCTACTTTCCACATAAGTCTTTAAAATATATTCCTCATTAAACAATGTCATCATAATATCCACAACCTCCTTTTCACGCCCTGACAAATACTCGCTCAGTACATTCTGATCCTTGCAGATACGAATCGTTTCCAGAACCGCTTCTCTGGTCCTTCCATGTAGCTTCACCTGTTCATTATATATCTTTGTAAAGGTCACATACTGATTTATGATATCTCCCTCTTTTCCATCATAGATCATTTTGACCTTAACATCAAGCACACTGTCATCCCCGTCAAAAAACTCTTTTGACAGATACAGATATTCCGGCTTCGTCTTCCTACTTCCAGTGAATATGACGTACATCTCCGGCTTTGGAAGCTCCAGTTTTTTGCTCCCATATACATTCTGTTTTGTGCTCTCAAAATACTCCTGATAAGTCTGGGCAAGATATAACAGACAGCGTACCACGATATTGATGCTCCAGCTCGATTGCTGCTCTACCAGAATGACGATCTTTTCCCCAATCTGAAAACCCACATCATTATAATACTGGTCCAGCAGTACATTTGTGATCGTCACATTTTTGATGCTGTCCTCCGTTGCCTCATGGTCTTCCGGATGCAGTGCCTGATATAACTGCAGAAGATATTTCGGCTCCCGGAAGAGTGAAGTGAACACGCTGTCCTTTGCGGTATATTTTGCCACCTGTTCCGGCCTCTTTTCAGCATCAGATGATATAGTTTTTACTTCCTGATCCATTCTATGCAGACACCTCTATCCTATTGTTTCCATTTTTGTCTATCCTATTTGCAACGCAGTCTTTCTTATTTCCTATCTTACCATAAAAATAAGAAAATTACAATTTGCTTTCCTGCTGACAACAGCGGCAACAATCATTAGCATCTTCAAATTGGCACATCATCGGCACAACATTGGCACGGTTCTGCTCTTTCCCCGTAAAGGCATCCATGCTATACTTGGTACAGTCAAAAATATGTAAAGCAGCCGTTTTCCATTCCGGGAGACGGCTGTTTTCGTCAGAAAGGCGGTGGTTTTACTATTGTTGGAAACAATTCCCAGCACAATGTCCAAAGCAGCCGGCAGGGCATCCCCCCACAAGGGCAGGCCCGGCAGGAACCCGGCGGCCATACTGAAAAGCGAGAATGGAGATGTAAACTATTTCAGTACG
>CAJTRM010000086.1 GCA_910578865.1 uncultured Dorea sp. | reverse complement strand
ACCGGTCCTTTTCCCTATTGGAATCAAGATTTTGAACTTGTTTCGCAATTACCTATTCTCAAGGAACAAACGAATGACTTACTTTTCCATCATACATTTCAAACCAAAAATAATGAAGCCGATCACATACCAGCCTGCTGCCATCAGATAAGAGGACGCTCCGCCGTCTCCAAAATAAAGAAGTACAAGCGTGATCAAAACAATCACAAGTGTAGACGCCGGAAATACCATTCCCCCCGGCACTCGAAACGCACCCTTCTCTGTGATAATCCCCTTTTTCTGTTTGACCCTGAGCACGATCAGCGTCACGGCAATAATCGTGACTGCAACCGCGGAACAAATGGATCCCATATTGATCAATATCTGGATCAGCTCCGGCTTTAGGGTCAGCAGCGCCGCGATCCCACATACAAGCGTCAGCGCCGGCACCGGGGTCTGTCTTTTCGGATGAACCTTCGTAAATACCTTCGGAAGAAACCCGCTCCTGGCAACCGCGCTTACCGTCCGGCTGGCATCAAGCACAAGAATACACATATTTGTCATCAACGCAAGCAGCGCCCCAAGAGGCACAATAGATACAATCCAGGCATATTTTCCGGTCAGCGCTTTTCCAAGCGCATAGGACAGCGGATAATACTGCCTTCCCGGATCTGCAAGGAAATCCTGCACCGGGGCCATGCGGAAAGTAGCCAGCAGGATCAGGCTGAACATCAGAACTGTCAGACTGACCGCCGTCACCATTATTTTCGGTACATTTTTCTTGGGATCCCGGATCTCTCCTGCAAAAGACGCCACCGCTATGATCGAGCCGTAGGAAAGCATTGCGATCGGAATACCGGCTGCGATGCCCATACCTCCCATTGTTCCGCCTACAAACGGCTGCAGATTCGCATTATTCCCGTTCACCAGCCCCAGGATCACATAGAGTCCCAGTACAAACACAAGGCAGATCGTCAGCTTATTGTGAATCTTCCCCATGGCATCAATGCTTTTTGCATTCAGCCACCACACAAAGAAAATCCATACAAGGGGAATGATTCTCTGAAGCACTACGCTTCCTTTTACCGCCGGAATAAACTCCTGAAGATAGGTGCTTACGCAGATCGCGGCAAAGGCTGTACCGAATATGGTGGAATTCAGCCATGACCACGCTGCCGCCCAGCCTGCAAAATCCTTCATCTTCTGAGTTTTTCCGATTACCTCATGGGGATAAACATAAACTCCTCCTGATTTCGGAAATGTGGTTGCCAGCTCCGATACATTCAGCGAATATAAAAGCAATACCACGCCTGCAAGAAGCCATGTGAGAATTGCAGATGCCCCGGCCATCCCGTAAGTGACACCGGACAGCGTAAAAATCGCACTTCCCACCATTCCTCCGATTGCCATCAATATACACGCCTTTGGAGAAAGACCTCCCTGTTGATTTTTATTTTCTCCCATAAACTCTAACAGTTCTCCTTCCTTACTGTTTTTATTTCCATTTTTTCTTTTTCCGGACCAGGTGTATCTTCAGTCTACATAGGCACACTTCCCTCTTCCGTATCAATAAAAATGGTCTTGGATATCATATATTTATGGATACCGGCCACGCCGAGCCCGCTTTCCTTCCAGCCTGTTCCCGGTGATTCTACCATAGCCTTGCTGAAATAGGAGTTCACATAGATCTGCCCTCCCCGGATACTTTTTGCCATACGCAGCCCTCTCTTGCAGTCTTTCGTAAACACGCCGCCTGCCAGTCCGAATTTTGTAGCGTTTGCAAGAGCAACTGCTTCTTCCTCTGTCTCAAACGGTGTCACACACAGAACCGGCCCGAAGATCTCCTCCTGGAAAATCTCCATATCCGGTGTCACATCTGCAAACACTGTGATCGGGACGAAATTCCCCTTCTTTAAGGCTTCTTCCTCATAAGGCTTTCCGCCGCAGATCAGGCGTGCCCCTGCCCGCTTCCCTTTTTCAATATAATCCCACACCGTCTTTGCATGGTTTTTATGAATCAGGGTTGACAAGGTTGTGTTCGGGTCAAAGCCGTCGCCCGGCACGAACCTCTCGCATTCTATTTTTAATTTCTCCAGAAATTCTTCATAAATATTTTTATGTAAGATCAGTCTTGTCCCGGATACGCACACCTGCCCCGAATTCAGGGTAAATGCAAACCTTGCCCATTTTACGGCTTCGTCTACATTCACATCGTCAAACACCACATTCGGGCTCTTTCCGCCAAGCTCCAGGGCGATATCCTTCACGGTTCCTGCCGATGCTGTAATGATATTTTTTCCGGTATCCGTTCCTCCGGTCATGGCCGCCATATCTACAAGCGGATTCTGTACCAGTGCATTCCCGATCAGAGAGCCTGAGCCTGTCAGTACATTAACCACTCCTTTCGGGAACCCTGCCTCGTCAAACACTTCAGCCAGGAGAAGGACACTTAATGATGCCCAGGACGACGGCTTCACGACCACCGTATTACCTGCCGCCAGGATGACGGAGATCTTCTGGCAGCCCATCATAAACGGCCCGTTCCACGGAAGGATCTCTGCCACAACACCTACAGGCTCCCACTGTACGATGTTCAGTGTACTGTCGTCAACGGGCATCGATGTGCCTTCCAGGCACCTTGCCTTTCCTGCCGCATATTCAAAAGCATCTACAGCCTGAGCCGCCTCATAGTAAAGTGCACTTCCGTACAGCTTGCCGCACTCCATCGTTTCTGCCGCCGCAAATTCTTCTTTGCGTCTGTCTAAGATCCCGGCTGCCTTCAAAAGAAGCTTGCTCCTGTCTTTCGCAGACATTTTTCCCCACGGACCGTTATCGTAAGCTTCCCTTGCCGCATGGACCGCGTCTTCCACTTCCTTTAACCCCGCTTTGTACGCTTTCGCGAATGGTTCATTATTGACCGGATTCACAATGTCAAAGGTCTGTGCCCCTTCAGGAACAACAAATTCACCGTTAATGTATAATTTATATGCTTCCTTCCTGATATATTCCTGTGGATTCATATATCGATTCCTCCTATCTCAATATTTGAAATTTGTCAATATATCTCCCGATATATTTTTA
>CAJTRM010000085.1 GCA_910578865.1 uncultured Dorea sp. | reverse complement strand
AACGATGCAAATAATGAGCAGGATGAAAACTGCGTTATTTTGGCAATCCGTATTACAAGTGCAACGATATTTAGAGACCACGGTGCTGTGCGTTATAATTTGGACTTTGTTAATAAGATAGAAGTTGAACAGTAGATCTGTAGAATGGTGGACGAACAAACAAATCGGGATTGAACAAAATCTTTATGCTACAGCCTTGGCAGGCCATCGCACAGTGATTTTGTTCAATTCTAGCTTTTAGAAGGATAAGAACTTATGAAAATGCCTAAAGAAAATATTGGCACAAGTATGTTTGCTCCATGTTGAATGAATTGTCTTGTTTGTTATAAACATTGCTACCACAAAAAACCATGTGCAGGCTGCTTAAATAGTGATAAGGGAAAACCAGAGCATTGCCGTAAGTGTAAAATAAAGGATTGTATCAAGATCAAAAAGTTGCCTTATTGTTTTGAATGTTCCGATTATCCCTGTAAACGGATTAAAAACATGGAAAAAAGTTATAACAAAAGATATCGGGCAAGCCTTATGGAAAACAGTGAATTTGTCCGTCAATTTGGTCTGGAAAAATTCATGGAAATGCAGAAAGAAAAGTATACCTGTTCCCAATGTGGCGGTATTATTTCTATTCACGACAGGGAATGTAGTGAGTGCCAGGAAAAAATGAAATAAGGAAACCTGAATGGGAGGAACACAATAAATCAGGGCTTTAGGAGGTACATAACCATGAGAAATATGATTGCATACTGTGGGCTGGATTGTGAGAAATGCGATGCATATCTCGCAACAATCAATGACGACCAGGCGCTGCGTGAGAAAACTGCAAAACTATGGGCCGAGTTAAACAATGCTCCCATTCTGCCTGAACATATCAATTGTGAAGGATGTCGTGTTGATGGGATTAAAACGGTACACTGCGATAGTCTTTGCGGTATTCGCCAATGCGCATTGAAAAAGGATGTAGAAACATGTGGTGACTGCCCAGACATGGAAAGCTGTCAGACTGTTGGAGAGATCATCTCAAATAACCCCGATGCTCTAAAAAATCTGAGGGGATAGACTACCGATCCGTTTGACAACTTACAGTGATCTCATTAAGCTGGAGCAGGAGGTGAAACAATGTTCAGGATAGGAGAATTTTCAAAGCTGACGCAGGTATCTGTTCGTATGCTCCGCTATTATGATGAGACAGGTATCCTGACACCGGCAGAGGTTGACAAGTGGACGGGACACCGGCTGTATTCGGTGGAGCAAATACCGCGCCTGAATAAAATCCTGTATTTGCGGGACAGCGGACTGAATGTTTCAGAAATTGCGCTTGCTTTGACGAAGGATGAGCAATCACTTCTTACGCAGCTCGACAAAAAGCGCATGGAGATAGAAAATGCAATACAGGCCGAACAGGAAAAACTGCAAAAGATCGAACTTGCAAAAAGTGAAATACAGGGTGGCAAAGGAGAGCTGCACTATCACATCTCCATTAAGCCAATCCCTGGGTATCAGGTGCTGTCCCTGAGGAGGGTTGTACCAGACTACTATTCCGAGGGTGACTTATGGAAAGAACTCTCTGCTTTTACGAGAGAGCAAAAAATAGAAATAACGGGCAGTACATTTTCTATTTATCACGATACAGAATTTCGGGAGACAGATGTTGATATTGAACTGTGCGCTCCGGTAAAGGAAATGGGGAAGGCAAAAGACCCATTTTGTTTTGGCACGACAGAACCAGTCCCGCATATGGCTTGCACAATGGTCTATGGCGATTTTGCAAATATAAAAGGGGCTTATCTTGCCTTTGCCGAATGGCTGCAGAAAAACAGCGAATACAAAATGTCTGCCCCCATGCGTCAAATCGCGCATAGAGGCCCGTGGAATGAGAAGAACCCTGAAAAGTATTTGATTGAGCTTCAAATACCACTGGAACACCATAGCCATATAGAAATTGAAATGCCCCGCTAAAAATGCAGGGCATTTTTTCCCTCTTGTATCTCACATGATGTGAGGTCTTATACTGGTTTTACCAACAAAGCAAGGAGGAAAAAAATATGACCTGTCAGTTAAAAGCCATTGGCAAAGTGAAAAATGATGAAAGCGGCACATTTATTCAGCTGGCCCCAGAGTACATTCCCGGACTGCAGGCCCTGGAAGGCTTCAGCCACATCCAGGTCCTCTGGTGGTTCAGCGATTGCGACAACCATGCGGGCCGGAATGAACTACAAACGAAACAGCCCTATAAAGGCGCACCCAAAGTCATGGGTGTATTTGCGACACGGTCTCCTGCACGTCCGAACCCTGTTGCATTAACAGCGTCCGAAATAATCAACATTGATTTCACCAACGGAATGATTCGTGTTGCGTTCATTGATGCGGATGACAATACGCCTGTACTGGACATCAAGCCCTATACACCGAGTTTTGACAGGGTTGAAACGCCCGGTGTTCCCGCATGGTGCAGCGAATGGCCGAAAAGCACAGAAGCGTCCGGCTGTTTTGATTGGGGACAGGTGTTTAACTTTTAAAGGAACAGCTTATGAAATTACAGGATTATGTTCAGAATAAACCTGTTCTTGAAACGGAACAGCTTATCCTGCGCCCTCTGCGAAAAGAGGATGTTACGGATCTGAAAGAATGGCTGGGTGACAGCTCTATTTATCAGTATTGGGGCAAACGCCCTGGGAAAAGTGACTTAAACCCAGAATTACTTTTCCAAAAGCAGGAGAAACCTGCGAAAAGTTTTCATTGGGGTATTATCCATAAGCAGGATCATAAAGTTATTGGCGATATGTGGGTATATCTCATTGAAAATGACCGCATGGCAAAAGTGGCATTTCGCCTTTCACCTGCCTGCCAGGGCAAACGGCTTATGACAGAAGCGCTGGTGAGAGCAGTTACCTTCTGCTTTGAAGAAACGGAATTACAGCGTTTATGGGCTGATGTTCACATACAAAATATTGCATCCTATAAAACTTTGGAAAAGGCAGGCTTCAAGCGTGAGGGGCTTATCCGTGGAGGTAAAATGGTAAACACATACTGCGATTACTATTTGTATGGTATGATTAAGGCTG
>CAJTRM010000084.1 GCA_910578865.1 uncultured Dorea sp. | reverse complement strand
GCATAACTACTGGGTTTGTAGCCACTTTTTGATTTCACAAGTGTCAAACTCGGGAGTATAACATATTTCTTGCATTTTGTGAAATAAAGATTTAGAAATATTTACGGAATAGCGGGCGGCTGCCTATCAAAATCTTTGCTTGTTACTTTACCGCACATGAGCATTGCTTTCTGGAGTGTAATGCTGGAAGTGGATATCACGACCGGACGCTGCTCATAAGGGGAACATCCTTCTGCAAGGAGAGAATATTTTCTCATCAGAACACAGGCCACCAGATAGGCATACGTCTTGCCGATACCGACACCCGCATCACACAGTGCTATGTTTCTTCCCAGCAGGTTATCCAGCATTTCGTGGCATAACATAATCTGTTCTTCCCTTACTGCCATTCCATGTTCCGGAAACAGTACCCGGAAGATCGTATCAATTTCACGATGCGCTCTTTTTAAATATTCTTTTATGTAATACATAATTTGTTACCTGATATGCGTGCTGATACCACATCAATACGGCTGTAAAGGATTTCTCCTTACAGCCGCATGTATCTGATATCAACGACACATTCTTCCTTGATTTCTTATACTTTTGTTTTTTGGCGTTGTATTTGTCCTCGACTCCCCCATTGCCTTACGGGAACATTACAGGCGGATGCTTGGCATTGCACCGCTCATGGATTTTCTAAAGGTCTTGCTGATTACAACCCAAAGTCCATCCTCTGCTCACTGGCAGTTCCTATGTATCATTATCCCCTCGTAAGTGATCTTCGCAAAAGACCGCCACGATCCTGTTTCAGTTAAAGTGGATTCGCTCGAAACAAAAACACCAGCAATGAATTTTTTATATTCTTTCCTGTCATTTTCATTTGTCCTCGCGCCTTCCTGACACGCTTCTACTTACGGGAACGTACCTGTAATGCTGGTATAGGATTGTCAAAGTACACTGGCAAAATTTACCTGCCTATTAAATAGCCGACGAAAAATGCTGTTATTATTCAATTTTCGACAAATTATTTAATTTTTTTCTTAAACGGTTTCTTTTGGTATAAACGGTCTGTTCTGCCATTCCCATAATTTGGGCAATGTCTCTTCCTGAATATCCCCATGTACTAAGCAAAAGTATCTCTAATATCTGATGTTCTGTGCCCTTTAATAATTCATAGATTCGTCGGTCTCCAATGTTGTCTAAAAGTTCTCGGATGTCCTGTGCAAACCGTCCTCTGTCCCTTTGTTTTATGGAATCCATATCCTGCATCATTTCATCCAGATGTTCCCGGTATCTGCGCTCTTCCAGAAAATCTTCCCTGTCCATCCGGCGCAGCTTTTGGATCTTCTCTTCTTCCATTCCTAGCTCACGCAGTTTCTTTTCTTCCTGTTCTTTCCAATAACGCCATTTTCGTTCTTCACTTGTTTTGTTATAAGCCATTATCTTTCCTCCGATCTGATTTTTGGTATAGAAATCAAATCGGAGCATGGCGGTGACCGGATATGTGGTATCCCACAATTCTCAAAAAATGTCGAAAAAAAAAGTGTTGCAACCAGTATGATGATTACAACACTTTGTTCATTCTTATTGTTTAATTCTTTTTGTTGGACCCATTGATGCAAATACCACTTCTTCTATTGCTCATGTCTCCCCTCAAAACATTACATTTAGAAGCATATAACAAACTTTCGTACATCTTATTGCAACATATATTTTTCTTAATTCCCTTTTATAAATATATTATAAATTTTAAGATAAAAACTGGAGTATCATCCCTATTCTTCATTTACTTCAATTTTTTCTTTAGTACTCTTGTCTTCAGCGGCGCTATCACTTCGCTTTCCTCCCCATAGACCACTTCATATTCTTCCGAAATCGGAACTGCTACAGATTTCCTACCAAAATTCTGAAGGAATAAATATTCTAATTTGTCAGATGCTCTAGTATTTACGGATATTCCTTCTGGCACAAATTTTACCAATAGTTTAACTTCAGCTTCTTTCACAAGTCTTTTGTATAAATCATGATAAAATGCATATTCCATATCTGCCGCAACATAATATGCATGTCCGTTTCCATATGTTTTATGTGTCAAAGCAGCTTTTCCTGCATAGAAATCCTCTCCGTAACGCATCAGAACTTCTGCATCCGATACCTCCAGCAATTCACACAAATGGTTACATCTGTATGTTTTCTGTAAATTCAGATGGTTTGATGGATTTGGCACTGCATGGTTTTCTTCCCAATCATACAATGCATCTATCTCTGTACTCCTGATTCCCGTCACATCCATTAATCCATATGGTGTTCCAAAGAGGAAGCAACGATCTGTTGCATCTACCAATCCTGACCAATAGGATAATACTAGTGTTCCACCTTGTTTTACATAATCTCGCAATTTTTTTTCATATCCATCACAGAAAAGATATGCCATTGGAACTGCAAGAATCTTATATCCATCTAGCACATGTTCCATCGAAATTACATCTACGTTCAGTCCCTGCTCTCTTAATGCACGGTATTGCTTTAAGACACATTCCTGATAATACATATTTTCATTTCTTGGTCCTTGTGCATCTTTTAATACCCAGCTATTTTCTCTATCATAAAGAACAGCTACCTGTGCAATGGTTTTCGTTCCTATGGTTTCTTGTATCTTTTCTAACGCTTCCCCAACTTCTGTTACTTCTTTAAATATTTTCTAAAGTAACAGCCTCTCTTAACTTCTTTATTTACAGTTTGTCTACTTCTTTTTCTGAAGCAGTTCTCCGTTTGTTTCTTCCCCATTCATACATGACATAATAATTAACCACTACCCCATATTATAAATAACACCCAGAGATACTTATTTCAGACTGATAATCAGATTTTTATTGAATTTATTAATCTATATGTTATGACAACATATCTTTCAGACATGTACTCCGGTAGTCACTCGGTGATATTTTATATCTTTCTTTAAATACTCGGTTAAATGTTCTCTGACTTTCAAATCCACTATCCAGACAAATGTTTGTAATAGAATCACTCGTATTTTCCAAACGCTGGCATGCATAGTTCAGCCTTACATCGTTAAGATATTGATTAAAGTTTCTATGGAATGTTTTGGAAAAGAGTCTGGATAAAACATATTTGCTCACCCCCAGATCTTTTGCCATCTCTTCCAGCGAAAATTTCTTCTTAAAATTTGCTGATATATAGGAAACTGTCTGGTAAATAAGATCGTTGCTCCCCACATTACTCTTTTCTACCAAATTTAATTTTCCTATGC
>CAJTRM010000083.1 GCA_910578865.1 uncultured Dorea sp. | reverse complement strand
GGATCCTGCCCCAGGTCAGGGAGTGGCAGTCCCGCCCCCTGTCTCCCATTTATCCTTTTGTCTTTATGGATTGTATCCATTATAAGGTAAGGGAAGAAGGGAAGATTTTGAGCCGGGCGGCTTATGTGGTTTTGGGCGTCACGACAGAAGGGTATAAAGAGATTCTTAGCATTACGGTGGGAGCCAATGAGAGCAGCAAGTTCTGGCTGGGGATGTTAAATGACCTGAAAAACCGCGGATTAAAGGATGTTTTGTAAGCGCTGAATAAGATATCGGTTTTACAACTTCTGAAATCTGTGTGATAATCTTTTCAATTGGAGAAGCGTCTATTCCGATTTCCGAAACTTTGCATTCAGGACATGGCTATCTTCATAGCATTCATCTGTCCCCGGCATGCTTACTCCAAAAGAATAGGAAGGAGTGAGTTCTAAATGACTCAGCATCGCATTAAACGCACGGATCAGGAGTGGTTCGACCTGATCAATGACTGCCAGACCAGCGGATTAAAAGTAAAAACCTGGTGTGAACACCATGATATTACGGCCAAAGCACTTTATTATCATACACGGCAGCTCCGGCAAAAAGGATATGCCCTCTCTAAAAAAATTGCGGGGTCCTCTTCTCCGGAAAAACAGGAAGTAGTCTGTCTTGATGTCTCTAATGGGATATCTGCCAATGCATTGTCTCATCCTATGATAGATGCTAATCATACATCAGCTATCAGCATCGATTTTCATGGTATCCATATCGGAATATCCAACCATGCAGCGCTGGATACGATTCGGAATACATTCCGCGTGCTGCAGGAATTGTGTTAGGCGATCTTTCCGGAGTATCCAGGATCTATCTGATCACAGGCCGTACAGATATGCGTCTCTCGATCAATGGACTCATGGCGATTATCCGGGATACTTATCAAATGGATCCTTATGCAAATGCTCTTTATCTTTTTTGCGGCAGGAAACAGGACCGTTTAAAAGCGCTGCATCATGATAAAACAGGTTTTGTACTGCTTTACATGCGGCTGGATTCCGGGCGGTTCCAGTGGCCCCGCAATGCCTCCGAAGTCCGGGCACTCACTCGTCAGGAATACCGGTGGCTCATGGAAGGCCTTTCCATTGACCAGCCCAAGGCACTTCATCCGGTATTAAACAGAGATTTTTGATCCATTTGTGAAAAACAGAGAATTTTAAAAATCTTTTTCATGCGGGAAGTACCCGCGGAGTGAAGTTTTCCACAGTCATTCCAGACTGCCGGGGAATTCTTCACAATCCTATTTATAATGGAACCTGCTGATGTGGATAAGGGTATCATCCGGACCCGAAAAAGATTGATTTTTCAGGGTTATCCACAGCGCATGCATCCGTCAAACTGCCTATATGCGTGCCCAGCGCCTGTTTGCCGGCTGATTTGTTTTCCTTTATAATAAAGGCAGGCAGAAGGGAGGCATGGACATAGTGGAAGGCCGTACGGAACTGTTGATTGAGTTCATGCAAAAAACAATTGAACAGAAGGACGAACAGATCAGGGAACTTCGTGAGACGATTGAAAATCTGCAGACCACGGTTGCCAGCCTCAATGAAACCATTGAAGAATTCCGCCGGAAATTCTTTGGCTCTTCCAGTGAAAGATCCCGCCGGAAAAATGTGGAGCCGGAGAAAGAAGAAGAACCGGAAAAAGTAACCGTCAAAAGCTATCAGCGTGACCGGAAACCAAAATCCACACGGGAAGAGCTTTATAAAAATCTGCCGGTCAGGGAGGTCCGCTGCCCAATGCCAGAGGGGAAGCGGGTCTGCCCAGACTGCGATACCCCGATGGAGACTATTTCCTGGCAGTATGTCAGGGAGGAACTTTCCATTATCCCGGCGAAAGTAGAACGGATCCGTTACCTTCAGGAAGTTCTCGCCTGTCCTGTATGCAGGAAGGAAGATGAGGGGACGGTTGTCAAAGCACCTACGCCGACAGCTTTGCTGGCCCACAGCCCGGCATCCCCATCCATGGTCGCCTATGTGATGTACCAGAAATTCATGAACTCCGTGCCGTTCTACCGGCAGGAAATGGACTGGCTCCAGAAAGGAGCTCCGCTTGCAAGGGAGACTACGGCCAACTGGTGCATCAAATGTGCCCTGACGTATTTCCAGCCAGTCTATGACCTGCTTCATAAGTATCTGCTTCAACGCGAGATCGTCCATGCGGATGAAACGGTATGTCAGGTCCTGCATGAAGAAGGGAAAGCCGCAACATCAAAGTCTTATATGTGGATCTATCTGTCCGGCAACGACGGGCTTCCGGGAATCATCCTGTATGAATACCAGCCCGGCAGACAGGGGGACTATGCCAGAAACTTTCTGGAAGGGTTCTCTGGTCTGTTGGAATGTGACGGTTACACTGGTTATAACAGTATAGAGAATGTTATCCTGGTCTGCTGTCTTGCCCATTGCCGCCGGTACTTCTTTGAAGCAATCCCCGCTGCCCGACGCAGGAAGCTCAAACTTCTGGATATCAACTCGGCGCAAGAGATTCCGGAAGACGCTGCTGATCCGGAGAAAGCCAGGGAGAAACAGAAGATACCTGCTGAGATTGGACTATGCTACTGCAACCAGCTTTTCCGTACGGAGCGGCTCCTGAAAGATTTATCCGCGGAAGAAAGGAAAGCAAAGCGGGTGGAACTGGAAGTTCCGATCTGGAGCAGGTTTTGGGAATGGATGGAGAGCTTGAATCCCCTCAGCAAAAGTGCATTGGATAAAGCAGTTGGTTATGCTAAGAACCACCGGGAGCTGCTTGGGAATTATCTGTTGGATGGAAGGTGTGAAATTTCCAACAACCGTGCGGAACGGTGTGCGAAATCTTACGGAACAGGAAGAAAGAACTTTTTATTCCATGACAGCGTGAAAGGAGCCGAGTCAAGCGCTGTCATCTATAGTCTCGTAGAGACAGCCAAAGCAAACAAGCTGAATGTGTTCCAGTACCTCTACACACTATTGTTATACATGCCGGACTACAAAGATCAGCCCGCAGGTGTGGAAGCAATGATGCCCTGGAGTGATTTCATAAAGGAGCGCTGTTCGGGAGTGATGAATACAAAAATAGAAACACCAGAGAATCGGGGGCAGATACCATTATGATAACTGCTTTCGTATTTGGTGACGGTATTTTTATAGCGCTGAATAACGGTTGGTTATTCAGCGCTTACGATGTTTTGTTCTTTTGTGTCGATGGACTGGCTGGTTTTAAGGAAGCAATCAGCGCAGTCTATCCCCAGGCCCAGATCCAGAGATGCGTAATCCATATGCTGCGCAACTCCTTTAAGTATGTCAACTACCGTGACCTGAAGAAATTTTCCAATGATTTCAAAGCAGTCTATAACGCCCCAAACGAAGCGGTGGCGTATTCTGAACTGGAGGGCTTAAAAAAGAAATGGGGGAAAAAGTATCCATACGCAATCAGT
>CAJTRM010000082.1 GCA_910578865.1 uncultured Dorea sp. | reverse complement strand
ATTTAGTTGTCAATTTTCAGTTAGAATCACATTCATTGAGATTCCGAGAAGTTATCTATCAAGAAGAATAACATCTATTTCCTACTCCCAAGTGAATTGAAACTTACAATTTTGTAATTTTATCTGAATTTAGAAAAGTGATATTGAAAACACTGCCCTTGCAGGAGCAAAACTTTAATGCCATTTGAATGAAGCTCTGTACCCACAGAGCCAAAGTCATTTGCCCGGTGAAGCAGGGCGTTGATCCGCGACATTAACACGCTGACCTTAAACGGTTTCGTTATATAGTCGTCACCGCCCACATCCAATCCCATAATCACATTGATTTCCTCGTCTGAAACCGTTGAAAATATGATTGGTACTTTTGATGTCTGCCGGACTTTCCGGCAAATTTCAAAGCCGGAAACGCCAGGGAGAGAAACGTCTAAAATCAGTAAATCGTACTTTCCCGACCTCCATGCGGTATCAGCTTCTTTTATTGTACGCGCAATGTCTAATTCAAATCCCGCCTTTGAAAAGCAAATGCCAGTCCGTTAATCAGGCTTAAATCATCTTCCAATAGTAATATTTTACTCATTTTTATCCCCCATTTGTTTTTGAGGATTGCTGTCCTTGTCCCTTTTTTTCCTGTATTCCTTGATAGCCTTGTTTCTAAGCGGTATACCGACACCAAGCAGAAGCACTACAAATAAAACCGTAAACTCCATGTTCTCACCTCACATTTCTTTATTTTTCAATATCTTAATAGATACCAGTATGGAAATAACATACATTGCAATAACAAAAATGACAGCTAATAACATTAGCAGAACAGGGGAATTGATCACTGTAAAAAGCAGCTTATTTTCACCAACAGGATTTTTTGAAATGAGCAGCAAGGTTATCAAAAATCCTGCAACCGGGATATACATAAATACTCTGCCTTTGATAGAACCGTATTTGTAATATCCCGGAATCTGGAACACTGTGTAGAGTGCAAATAAGAATACTCCTGCAATAGCGGCAGTCACAATGTCAAATACGCCGACTGTTTCGCCCAGCACTTTTAAGACAAGCGGCTGTGCAATCAAAGAAATAATTAAGGAAATAAGCCCCATTGCAAGGACGAAAACATATCGTCCGATCACGAGTTCACTTTTACGAACAGGTAAAATACCAAACAGCCGTTCCATGTTATTTTTTTCTGCGATAGAAAAGGTATATCCTGTTGTCATGGCAATAAAGCACATGGCGAATGATACCCCTGTCAACAAAGAACGGTTGATTGCAGTAAACACAATCGGCAGAAGCAGGGTAAAACAAATTATCTTAAAATATGGTTTTACCAATGCAATATCCAATTTTGTGGATTTCAAAATATTACTCATAATCGTCACCTTTCTTGCTTGTAAACACTACAATTTCATCAATAGTGGCAGGCTCAACGGTCAGGTCGGAGAAACCGCTAATATCTTCAGCTTTCATCAAAGCCTCAAATCCCGTAGGAAATGTACGAATACCAGCCGCCTTATTTTTCAGATTATCGGACAATTCCCGGATTCCACCTTTTACAATGCGGAACATATCTACAAAATCATCTTTACTGCCAGTAAAGAACAGCTCGCCATAACTGATGTAGGTAATATAATCAGCCGCCCGTTCCAAATCGCCGGTGATATGGGTAGAGAACAAAACACTATGCTCACCATCTTCAATATACTCTGAAAGAATTTTCAAAAGTTCATCTCTGGAAACAGGGTCAAGTCCGCTGGTCGGTTCGTCAAGGATCAGCAGTTTGGCATCGTATGAAAACGCACAGGCAAGCATTAACTTCATCTGCATACCTTTGGAAAGTTCCTTTACCTTTTTGGTGGGTGCAATGTGAAATTTCTGTAACATATCCGTAAATTTCTGGCTGTTCCAATTTGGATAAAATACCGAAATAGATTTTTCAACCTGCGGCACTTTCCAATCATCACTGAAATAATTTGTATCGAAAACAACGCCCAGCTCTGACTTTACTTTTTGTTCTTCTGCGATATTGTCCAGCCCCATCACTTTGACTGTGCCGCCAGTACGCCCCAGCATATTCAAAATCAGTTTGATTGTCGTTGTTTTTCCAGAACCATTCGGGCCGATCAGGCCCATAATATATCCCTTTGGCAAAGTAAAGCTGATATTGTGAAGCTGAAAGGAATCAAAAGATTTTGAAAGATTTGTTACCTCTAAAAAATTAGACATCTGTTTTTACCTCCGTTAAAATGTCCAAAAGGCGATGTAATTCCTCTGTGGATAGATTTGCCATTTTTGCTGCCTTTATTGCTTCGGTAAGATTGTTTTCTACTTTGCAAATAAGCTGCTCCTTAATCAGTTCTGAACCAGACCCCATTACGAAACATCCGCGTCCCTGCACATTTTTAACAAAGCCTTCTTGTTCTAATTCTGTGTATGCCTTTGTCACTGTTAAGACGCTGATTTTTAAGTCTTTGGCAAGTGTTCTAAGAGAGGGCAAAGTTTCTTCGGCTTGAAGTTCGCCAGATAAAATAGCTGATTTGATCTGTTGTTTAATCTGTTCGTATATGGGAATGCCAGATATATTGGAAATAATCAGTTTCATTCCTGCATCCTCCATGTGTTCCAACTATTATGCTGTTATGTATAACAGTATAACACAGTGCTTTTCAAAAAGCAACATGACGCAAGAAAAATTCACAATAGGGAAAATTCACAATAGAATATACTTGACTCAGCCTCGTCCATGATTTCCGAAATGCTTTTCACCTGGAACTCCATACCGTCCTCAATGGGGACTGCTATGATGGAGGGCATCAGATTTTCAATGTCCTCCACATTCACGCCGGTCCTTCTGACGGTTGCATCTAAATCCATTGCAGACCGGGCTTTTGACACCCGAATCCTATAAGGCAAAAAATGCGGCACACCCGTCAGTGGCCGCTGATAAAATTTAATAACACCCTTTTTGCCGTCAGACCTTGCGCCGCCCTCCCTAAAGTGTTAGGATGATAGTTAACGACATTAGCAATTTCATTTTTGGCCTTGCAGAAGCTACCGTATATGGATTCTGCAGGAGGCGGAAACAGAAATTTGTTATGTCGTTTACTATAACTCACGGACGGGATTCCGTTCCGGAAAGGAGTACAGCAATACCATGAGTTATATCCGACACAAAGCCGAGGAATCCCTTGAGGATTACCTTGAAACAATACTGATTTTGAGCAGCCGCCTCTCTGTGGTGCGCTCCATCGACGTGGCGACCGAACTGAATTTTTCAAAGCCGAGCGTGAGCGTCGCCGTCAAAAACCTGAAAAACCGCGGATACATCACCGTTTCGGAAGAAGGGTATCTCCATCTGACGGACGAAGGGCGAAAAATCGCGGAAAGCGTCTATGAACGCCACACCCTGCTGACGGACTGGCTGGTCCATCTCGGCGTTGACCCCGTAATCGCGGCGGGCGATGCCTGCAAAATGG
>CAJTRM010000081.1 GCA_910578865.1 uncultured Dorea sp. | reverse complement strand
CAAAAGGGGCTTTCCACTGTGGAGGACTTAGAAGCCTTTCTGGAATCTTCTGATTATTCTAATGCTTGGGAGCCATCTATTTAAAGCTTGAGAGCCATCTGGATCCAGTGTATTTTAAAGCTTGGGAGCCACCACTATATATTGTGGTCATCCAAATATATTGCTTAAGATAAGATCCCTCTTTTAAGATGTGTTTATGAAAAGTACCCGTACTTTTCAAATACATTTTAAAGGAGGTTTTCTATGTTTAAGAAAACAAAAGTAAGACAGATCCTTGAACTTCTTCACAAGGATCTAAGTGCCAGAGAGATCTCTAAAACTTTGAAGGTCTCTCGTAATTCTGTTGCATTTGTGAAAGAATCTTATGACAAATGTGACAAAGACTGGGATGAAATATGTCTGATGAACGATGACGAGATCTATCACCTTTTTTATCCCCATACCTTCAGGCCAAGAAACAGATTTGCTCCAGTGGACTATTCGTATGTCCACAGTGAATTGAAAAAGGTCGGGGTTACAGAAATGCTGCTATGGGAGGAATACTGTGAAAAGTGTAATGCACAAGGGATTTCCCATTGCTGTTATGCTACATTCGCAAATGGCTATAAACGCTTTATAGCTGATAAAAATTATACCAGTCATATCGAACACAAACCGGGAGTAACTCTGGAGGTTGACTGGTCAGGTCCTACGATGAGCTACATGGATCCTGACAAACAGGAACAGCAAACGGCATATCTGTTTGTTGCGGCTTTTCCGTACAGCCAGTATACCTATGTAGAGGCTGCCGCTTCTATGAACCAATCAGACTGGCTGTCGTGCAATGTCCACATGCTGGAATTCTTTGGCGGGACACCTGTAAGGATTGTCTGTGACAACCTAAAAACAGGCGTGATCAAACACCCGAAACATGGAGAGGTCGTGCTGAATGATTCCTATTTATCTTTTGCAGAACACTACCAGGTTGCAATTATGCCGGCACAGGTAAAGAAACCCAAACAGAAAGCAAGTGTCGAAGGCGCGGTGGGAAAAATTGCAAGAAAGATCATCGGCATGCTCAGAAATGAAACTTTTCATTCTATAGAAGGGCTTAATTCGGCAATCAGAAAAGTGCTTGACAGGCTAAATGACAAACCCTTCCAAAAGAGAAACGGCAGTAGAAAAACAATTTATGAGCTGGAGGAAAAACCATATCTCAGAACCCTGCCAATGCTTCCCTTTGAGATCTGTGAATGGTCATATAATCACAAAGTAGGCCCGAATTCCCATATATGGTTTCACAAGGGACAATACTCTGTTCCAAGCAGTTACATAAATAAATACGTTGATGTGCAGTATAACAGTTCTCTTGTTTGTATCTACGCCTCACATCAATTAGTAGCTGAGCATAAACGTATTCCCACAGGCATTCGGAATGCGAAAAGAACAGAGATGTCCCATCTTCCATATCCAATATACACTCCGGATACAATGGAATCAACGCTGAATAAAGCAGAAGCTATTGGCAACAGTACAAGAACCGTGATAGGCAGGTTGTATGACAATGCAAAAGTAAAAGAACAGGCTCTTGTAGATGCAAGAACCGTATTGGATATCGCTGGTGTATATGGTAAAGATATCCTTGAAACAGCTTGCAGCCTTGCACTTAAGGACTTTCATCTGATTACTTACAACACGCTTATGCCTTATGTGAAAAGAGCTGCAAAAAACAGAAAAAATGATCTTACAAAAAAGAACGTAAAAGATCATAAGCAGGGAATCGTAAGAGGTGCGGATTATTATAGAGAGGATGGTAAAAATTTATGAATACAGAGATCAAGAAACAATTATCAGTATTAGAACTCAGTGATTTAGTGGCTGTGATCGAGGCTCAGGAAAAAGAAGTATCTTTTGTTGACCTGACTTACAATGAGAGACTGGAACATCTGCTCTCAGCTCTAATAACAGAACGGCAGAACAGACTGATCACCAGGCTGACAAAGAATGCAGATTTAAAGTATCCCAATGCAAGCCTTGAAACTTTAGACTGTGATGCACGAGAGATCAGTAGGGAGAAAATCGCAAATCTTGCAACCATGGGATTCGTAGGTGCTGCAACAAACCTGATCATTACAGGCCCGACGGGTGCCGGGAAAACCTATCTTGCATGTGTCCTGGGTGTAGAAGCATGTAAACAGACTCTCCGGACGTGTTATATCAGAATGCCGGATATGCTGGGACATTTTCAGGCCCACAAAGATAACCTCAGAGAGCAGGTACGATACCGGAAGAAACTGGGAAACTATAAAGTGCTGATCATAGATGAATGGCTGAACTATAAGATCAATGAGAAAGAGTCAAAATTCATATATGAGTTGGTAGAACAGCGTTGTGGAAATAATCCGACGATCTTTGTCGGGCAATACGAGGTCTGTGACTGGCATGAACGGTTAGGCGGTGGAACCCAGGCCGATTCTATTATGGACCGGATCATACATAACTCTTATTCCATACCGACTACCGAAAATAACCTCAGAAAGCTGTACGATTCTCAAAAAGCCAGAAAACTTATGGAGTCCTTAAACTCATAAAAACGCAGATTTATTTTTGTATGTGGCAGACGATAAATCAACCGTTAGCAGGAAACACTGATGACTCTTTAGATGCCACAACATTTATTCCTTTTATCAGGAGGTTTTTAATGAAAATAAAGTTAGACGAACCGACCATTCCTAATGATATTCGACAAAAAATACGAAATCTACGAGTATTGCTTGATCTGGCAGACAATTTAAGGGATGAAATCCTGGCATGGTATACAGCCGAACTAAAATCTTATGATTTCAGAGCTGATGCACAGCAAGAATTATTTAATCCTGGAACAGGAACCACTGTTGAAGGGATATCAGAACTTGCCATCATGGAGGCACTTTCCGAGCTTCAGATTTTTAATGAAGTAAGAAAGAAAAAATGAGGTGAAATTTATTTGCCATTAATTTGAAGCTGTTATTTTAAGCTTTGTTCAAGTTTTATGCAAAAGATTGTCTCGGTGATTTCGATTAGCAGACAAAGAGAGGGCAGAGCCGGTCATCAAAGGTTCTGTCTTCTTTCGTTCAAAAAGAGAATATGCTGGAAAAATAAGATTTCGAGGAATTTCGTATCAACATAACTGGCCAAAGGTCTGCTTTGTTATTTCTTAATTTTATTCAGGAACATTCCAAAATTACTCTGGACAATCCATGATATTTTCAGTACAACTATATCTTGTATCTTATAGATGGCCCCCAAGCATTAAAATCAGGACGGATTTTGGGTGGCTCTCAAGCTTTAAATTGGTGGCTCCCAAGCATTAGAATAATCAATTGACAACGCAAAGAATAAGAGCTATAATAGGTAAAACATACATACGTATGTTTTGGAGGTGATTGTATGCCACGTTCTGATAAAAAAACGAAACAGGAGATATTAGAAACAGCCACACGTCTTTTTGCCGAAAAGGGATTAGAAAATGTCAATGTTGAAGATGTT
>CAJTRM010000080.1 GCA_910578865.1 uncultured Dorea sp. | reverse complement strand
CTGTGCCTTTAACTGCTCCGTCGCGCCCTCCTGTTTTGCCATTTGCTCCACAAGTAAATCAAACCGTTCCTCCGCCTGTTCCTGTATCATCAGCAGATGCTCTTTCAGTTTACCCGATAACAATAACCCCGAATAAATACCTCTCCTATGATTCTCTAAATAAGATTTCCGCATCAATCCAAATTTCCTCAACTCTCCCTCCGGCTCCGGATCTGAAATTAAGTTTGGTATCAGATAATCTCCACATTTTTCATAAGTCAAATTCATAATCTTTTCCTCTCTTTCCTATAAGGTAGTGTCAAATCTACCCCTATGTTTTTTATTACAAACCTTATATTTTCAAGGATTACATCACTTTTTTATAAGAAAAAGCAATGACCTCCCTTTTTTGTGTAAATACTATTACCAACCCACAAACACTGAAAGGAAGATCATTGCTTATGGATATTATTCCCTATTTACTCTCTCTGATTCAATCTCTTTACCAGCAAAACTGCTGGCTGATCAATTTTATCTGCAGATATGTCCCTCTTAAACAGTGGGCTTTTGATGATTCCCATTCCCCAAAATATCAGAAATTCAAGATTGACGAACTCCCCTTGGTCACCGACTTCCGGCAGGACTGGACTTACAAGGAACTCCTCCCTTACTACCAAAATCGCTACGGTAAGAAGATCCGCCCTGTCAGCCGGCGTTCTGAATGTGACATCCCGGAGGATTGCACATGCCCACGCTGTGATGCCCCAAAGCCCTTCCTTTATAAAAACAACGGCTCCAAAGGGCAGCCCCTGTGCAAGGTCTGCGCCGCCAGGTTCTCACCCGCCGAAAGCCGCTTCTCCTCCGTAAAACTGCGCTGTCCTCACTGTGGCAATGCCCTCGTCCCAAAGAAAGCACGCAAACACTTCATTCTTCACAAATGCGTGAATCCTAAATGCCCTTACTACCTCCACAACCTGAAAAAGGTGGATAAGGAAGATCTTCGAGAGGATTATGGCAAAAATAAATATAAACTCCACTATATCTACCGCGAATTCACAATGGATTTCTTCCGTATGGACTTAAACTCCTTGCCTAAGAACGCTTCCTCCCTGAAATTCAGTAAGCATAATGCACATGTCATGTCCCTGTGCCTGACCCTGCATGTCAACCTCGGACTCTCCCTGCGCAAAGCTTCACTGGCTCTTAAAGACCTGTACAATATCAGCATCTCACACCAGCAGATCGCCAACTACTGCAAGACTGCCGCTGTCTGCATCAAGCCTTTCGTCGATCAATATCCTTACGAAAAGGGGGATGTGTTCACCGCTGATGAAACCTACATCAAAATCCGCAGCATCAAAACCTATGTCTGGCTCATCATGAATGCGGCAACCCGCTCCATCATCGGCTATCAGGTATCCGATAACCGGGGCGTCGGCCCCTGCATCCTTGCCATGCGCATGGCTTTCCGGGGGCTTGCAAAGCTGCCTGAAAAGTCCAAGTTCATCGCTGACGGTTACAGCGCCTATCCCCTTGCCGCTATGGAATTCGTAAAAAAGCTCGGCAAAAACTTTACCTTCAAAGTCACCCAAGTTATCGGACTTACCAATGATGACGCTGTCTCAACGGAACACCGTCCGTTTAAACAGATGATCGAACGGCTCAACCGTACCTATAAGGCTTCTTACCGTCATACAAACGGCTTTGACAACATCGACGGGGCTAACTATAACCTGGCCCTCTGGGGCGCTTACTACAATTTTCTGCGTCCACACAAACACAATAAATACAAAGTCCTTAATGAAGTGGAAATGCTGCAGGGTGCCGACAACATGCCCGGCAAGTGGCAGCTTCTCATCTTCCTCGGCCAGCAGACCATCCTGAATATGCAGAAAAACGGCACTGCCACACCAGAGCGGGGCTGTTGTCAATAGGACCGTGGAATACCGGAACCGCCGCCAGGTGGTGAGGATATGCCGCGAAAGTCTATTGACATAAGGCTCACGGGTTATCCTGTTAAGCAGAAAAGGGGCATCTGCGCCCTTTTCCTGCCTTCCGGCGAGGACGGGTTCGGGCAGAGCCCGAAAATGGGTCAAGGGGCAAGTCCCTTGCGGGTTCTCAGGGCAGAGCCCTGAGCCCTCGGAGAGCTTTTCGGAATAAATATCTGCAATTTTCAAGGTTCAATTGATCCTATTTTTTTAACTCAGTTTTTCATAGACTACTTGACACTCCTATAAACTCATATCTTGTTTTTTGTGCCGCTTTATCTCTTCCTGCGTATCTCTCCCAATTCTTAAATACTGCCTTATGTTCCTCAACTGCTTATCCGCTTCCATCACCTCCTTCTCCGCTGTCTGAAATGTCTTCTTCAGTTTTGCTTTTTGCGCTGTCACTGCATCACATTCCGCCTGCATCTTTTCCACATCTAGTGAGGTTGTCTTTATCCCGTACCGCTTTAACATATTTTCAGCGCCGCCAAACAGAATAATCTGCGTATCATGACTCCGGAAATAAGCATCCTGATCCTTCGCTTTCTCATATCCTCTTTGGTATTTCCTGTTTGCCATATACTGTTTTGCATATTTTAGGATTTCCGCTTTTGCTTTTATCTCATGCTCCAAATCCACAATTGCACTTCGTGCCGCTTTTGCCGCAGAATTTCTCTCTGATATTTTCTGTTTCAGTTCCTCTACCGAACCGCCCTCTGCATAACTCGCCGCAGTAATCTTTAAATTCTGTATATCCGCCCAATGCTTTAACGCACCATTCTATTGAAACTTCTCCTTGTCCGTATCAATCAAAGTCCGCTTTGCATCCGGTCGCTCTGGAAAGGGAAATTTCCTTTTTACAGGAAATTTTTCCTGTGCCATTACACGTTTTTCGATTCTTGCTCTGATTGATTCTTTCGTATATCCCACACCGAAATTCTTTTCAGTAACACGTGTAAAACGTGTCTGCCCTAAAGCAGAAAATGATAAATATTTCAGCGCATTATCTCCAAAAGTTCCCCCTTTTACCTCATATCCTTTTGTCTGCATCCGGCTGATAAAATCTTCATAGCTGTGCGCTTCACAAATGGCATCTTCCATATCAGATTTCATCTGCGCTTTCCATGAAGTTCCCGCCTCTGCCATCTGCCACTCATAATGTGTCTTTCCTTTTTGTCCTGATGGAATAATGACCGACAATCCATGTTCCCTGCACAGTTTGTCTGACAAACTCCATATCTTCCTGTATGTACGCTTACAGGCATTGTATTTTTTATGCCCCACATTATCAACCGCACAGAAAATGATATGATTATGACAGTGTTCCTTGTCTATATGCGTTGCAATGACATAACTGTATTTATTTTCTAACAGCTTGTCCGCAAGCTCTATTCCCACCTGATGAGCCGTATCAAAATCTACTTCTCCGTGTGCAAATGACTGAATTAGATGAAATGCCTGTTTATCACCCACACCAGAAGATTTTGACAATGCATCCATAAAATCATAGTGCGCCGTTTCTATCCTACAGGCAAAGGCATCTATCAAAATCTGTCCGTCAGTTTTCTCCGGATTGCAGATATATTTTAATGCTTTCTGTACGGTTGCTTTGATAGCATGGATTCGTATGTACGCCATACCTGTTTCATC
>CAJTRM010000079.1 GCA_910578865.1 uncultured Dorea sp. | reverse complement strand
GGAGCTTGGCGACCCGACAAGATTTGAGGATTCTCGGCAGATGAGCCGAATGGCAGGCTATAACCTTGTAGAGGACAGTTCCGGGAAAAACAAAAGCGGGACGAAAATATCCAAAAGGGGAAGGAAGAGCCTGCGGTGCGTGCTGTACCAGATGGCGCTGACAATGGTTGCGACAAATGATGAGATGAAACAGCTTTACTATTACCTGAAAACGAGGGAGAAAGCCCCTCTGAGGAAGATGCAGGCGTTGATCGTTGTCAGCAAGAAGATACTGGCGCTGATCCATGCGCTTGCAAAAAAGAAAGAAAACTACGATCCGGGGAAGGTCTTCGGACCTGTCCGCATGGAGCAGATGAAAGCAGCTGCATGAGAATAGAATAAGCCGGTAATGGCACGGGGACAAGGAGGAGTCCTCCATCAGCCCAAAGAGGCAGCAAACAAGCACAAGTCTGCCCCGTGCCTTTATCCATAAAGCAGAATGAAGGAATGTGAGGGCACAGACCCAGCGAGAACTGATAGGGTAAGCGAATGGATATGGATCGGCAGAACAACACCATCAACCAAACATTCCATCCATTTATGGATGATGATTATCAATTAAAAATATCGGGAGATATATTGACAAATTTCAAATATTGAGATAGGAGGATTATAAAAATGGGATTTTTCAATATTTTCAAACACAAGGATATCAACCGGGGAGTGGAGGAATACCGCGCCGCTCCAGGCGCTCTATTATTAGATGTCCGTACCCCGCAGGAATATCGCGAGGGGCACATTCCCGGCAGTAAAAATATACCGCTGCAGACAATTAATTCGGCTGCCTCAATCGTCAGAAATAAAGAGACACCTTTATATGTCTACTGTTATTCCGGCTCCAGAAGCAGTCAGGCCGTACATATGCTGCAGCGCACAGGATATGTAAATGTAACCAATATCGGCGGTTTTTCCGCATATTCAGGAAAGGTGGAAAGGTAAGATGAAAGTAGTAATTGTCGGCGGTGTGGCAGGCGGTGCAACTGCTGCAGCTCGTATCCGAAGATTGGATGAAAAAGCAGAAATTATTGTATTTGAACGTTCCGGATATATTTCCTATGCAAACTGCGGACTTCCATATTATATCGGAGATGTGATCACAGATCCGGAGGAGCTGACTCTTCAGACACCGGAAAGCTTTTTTTCTCGCTTCCGCATCATCATGAAGGTCCGTCATGAGGTGACTGCCATCCATCCGGACAAAAAGACTGTTTCAGTAAAAAATCTGGAAACCGGAGAAGATTTCGAGGAGCCCTATGACAAATTGATCCTCTCTCCGGGTGCAAAGCCGACACAGCCAAGGCTTTCCGGTATCGGCATTGAGAAGCTGTTTACTCTGCGTACTGTAGAAGATACGTTCCGCATCAAAAAATATATTCATCAGCATCATCCAAAGTCTGCGGTGCTGGCCGGAGGCGGCTTCATCGGACTGGAACTGGCAGAAAATTTAAGAGATCTCGGTATGGATGTAACCATTGTACAGCGCCCAAAACAGCTGATGAATCCTTTTGATGCAGATATGGCTTCCTTTATTCACAATGAAATGCGTAAACACGGCGTTTCCCTGGCTCTCGGCCATACAGTTGAGGGCTTTGAGGAAAAAGACGGCGGTGTAGACGTATTGCTGAAAGACGAGAATCCTCTGCATGCAGATATGGTAATACTGGCCATCGGAGTTACTCCGGATACACACCTTGCCAGAGAGGCCAGACTTAAGATGGGTATAAAAAACAGCATTGCAGTCAACGACCGTATGGAAACTTCTGTTCCGGATATTTATGCCGCAGGAGATGCCGTCCAGGTAAAACACTATGTGACCGGGCAGGATGCATTGATCTCTCTGGCAGGACCCGCCAACAAGCAAGGACGTATCATCGCAGATAATATCTGCGGCGGCGACAGCAGATATACGGGCAGCCAGGGAAGTTCTGTCATAAAAGTCTTTGATATGACGGCCGCTGTAACGGGAGTCAATGAGACAAATGCACGCAGAGCCGGTCTGGATACAGACAGTGTGATCCTCTCTCCTATGAGCCACGCAGGATACTATCCCGGCGGTAAAGCTATGACTATGAAAGTAGTTTTTGAGAAGAAAACTTACCGTCTCCTGGGCGCACAGATCGTAGGGTATGAAGGAGTAGACAAACGTATTGACGTACTGGCTGCCGCTATTCATGCAGGCCTTAAGGCGCCTCAGCTGAAAGATCTGGATCTGGCCTATGCACCGCCTTATTCTTCTGCAAAAGATCCTGTAAATATGGCCGGTTTTATGATTGAAAATATTTCCGGAGGGCTTCTCAGACAATGGCGCCTGGAAGATCTTGATTCCCTGCCCCGTGACGGAAGCATAACCCTGCTGGATGTGAGAACAGCCGCTGAATATAGCAGAGGACATATTGACGGATTCCAAAATATCCCGGTAGATGAACTCCGGGAACATCTGGAAGAGATTGAGAAGGAAAAGCCTGTTTATGTAATCTGTCAAAGTGGATTAAGAAGCTATATTGCCGCACGCATCCTGGAAGGAAATGGTTATAAAGCCTATAACTTCTCCGGCGGTTTCCGTTTTTATGACACGGTAATCAACGACCGCTGTCTCATTGAAGCATCAACTGCCTGCGGAATGGATCAATAATAGAAAGCCCATCTTCAATTCTGAAGTGCTTTTGAAGATGGGCGGTTTTTATGCATTCTGTAATGTTTCCAGTTTTGACTTTTCTAAAATGATAATTGTACCACGGGATAATTTCACCATACCTTCGCTCTGAAAATAGCGCAGCATACGTGTAATTACCTCCCGGTGCGTGCCCAGATGATTGGCAATCACTTCATGGGTAATTTTTAATTCACTGCTTTCTTCTATGGCTGCTTCTTCTAAAAGAAACGCCGCGACACGTTTGTCAAGGCTCTTCCACATGACCTGTTCTATAAGCCACATAACATCCGAAAAACGGGCCGCCATCAGTTCGTTGGTATAATTTGCCACGGCGGCAGATTCTTTCATGATGCTTTTATATACTTCTGCGGGAATAATCCAAAGATCCGTATCCTTTTCTGCCTCTATCATCACCTCAAATTGAATGGAGTTCAGCAGGCAGGAAGCAGAAAACAGGCACATGTCCATATCGAACAAACGGTAGATGGTAATCTCGCGCCCTTCATCGGAAAGGACGTATGCTCTCAGCTGTCCTGACTTAATAAGAAGCAAACCGGTACACTCCATATTTCCATTGTGGATCTGCATTCCTTTTTTCACTTTTTTTGTAGTCAGACCATCAAGTATCCTCTTTTGCTGAACCGTGTCCAGTTTTTTCCAAACCGGGAAAACACTTTGAAATTCCATAATTATCACTGCCTTTTCATTACGTTAGTACAGGAACTCTGCTTCATTTTCAATTTCTCCCCTTTAAATGCCGCGTCAAAACGACAGACTACGTGCCCTGCCTCTTCTGCTCCTTTGATAAAAGAATCTGCCAGATACGATGATGTTCCTTTTTTGTGCGCACTTCCGGTAATTACCACAATATTCATTTTCCAATTCCTCCAATTCTATTCTCATCATATACTTTCGCTGTTCTTATTATACCATGGAGACAGACTTTTCGCAGTCTGTAAAGAATAATTTAACATTACTCCTGAAATGAAATCTTAAATTCCACCTTCTCCAACTACAGTAGCATTTACCTCT
>CAJTRM010000078.1 GCA_910578865.1 uncultured Dorea sp. | reverse complement strand
GTTTGGTCAGCTGCCCATTGGCATCGTATTCATACGTTTCCACACTGCCGTCCGGTCGGATAATAAACATAGCGTAGGATCTCCCCGCCCGGATAGGTCAGGGGCATCAGGTTCCCCAAGGAATCATACTGTTATGCGTTGGTTCGGTTCCTTACATTCTTTATTTCCAACCGTAAACTGGACTTCTCGGGTGTTTCCGACAGTTTTAAATTTTACTTGACTGGTCTCGTATAGTTTAATTGCATCTGAACTGACTTTGTTAATTCGCAAAACACACCTATCGCAACAATTCTTTGTTCCAAAAAGTACGTTTATATCAGCTTTTTGGAACTTAATATGAGATTATGTTCTTTCGTAATACCAAATTCATTTGCAAGCAAATGAATTTAGGCAATATTTCGCCTTAAACAGTCTATTCCTTAACAGAATAAAAAATAAATCCATCACCTTACATTAATTGCCTTCGGCATAAGGTAAGAAGATAGATTTATTTAAAAAGCATTTAGGGAGTTGGGAGTCCTAAAGTATAACCATAATAAATACAAATCATTTTAGTCTAATCTCAAGTCTTCTATTGTAGCTGATTCCAACTTTCTTTTTTGTTCCATAGCGGCTATGCCTAACGGATTAAAATAATCAGAAATTTTTTCTTTAAACTCTGTAGTGTTCACAATCTTTGGGTCGTTATTTATCTTATTTAGTAAGTCATAGAAAAACTCACATCCCATAGAGTCTTCCCCTGCGTCCGCTACGTCACCTGACTTTTCTAATAATTCATATAGACTTATCTTCTCACACTGATACTGATAATAATAATATCCTTGGATAATCTCTGTTAAAAAATAATTATTGTGAAATAAATAATCCTCACAAAACATTCTTTCTGCTAAAACCTCAAACAATTCTTGCTTGCTATTTGCAAAAATAATGTTATATACCCACTCAGTATTATCATCAAATTCTGCGTTTATTAATAGTTCTTCACCCCATGTTTTCCAATTATTTTCAGCATATATGTCACTATATACAAGTGAATACAAATAATTCGCCAATGTCATATTTCCACCTCCTATCTAGGTGTCTGTGGATGCAGTTCTGGTATTCCACTTCCATGTTGACTCAGATTATTAACTGGATTGGAATGATAATGCGGATTGGTATGAGACAAAATATCTGATCTACCATGATTCGTATAATCATTATGTCCAATTTTTCTACCAAATTCGTCAAAAATTGTTTCTCGATAATACACTTCTCCCTTATTACCTAGCTTTACATCCATAATACTTGAATTAAACGCATGTTTTTCAGCATGGGGTGTCATAAAATCATCTAAATCAGAACCTCCTCCTTGTTTATAAAATGGATTAGTAGTTTGTATACCACTCTCACTACTACTCAAAACAAATCCAACAAGATAGCTCTCAAATTAAGACTATCTGAGCTATCTCGTTCTCTTACACTTAAGATATTATATCAAAATATATAGTGGCATACTTATTCTTACATCTTCTTTCACATATTTCTGCTGGATAAAAGCATTTACTTATTAAAGAATTATCCAATCTTTCTTCAAAATATTCTAATTCTTCTTCATCCATATATACTTCTATAATATCTTCCCTAATTAACATTTCATCCACATCAGAATCAAGCTTTATTGCAAGCCTCTTTTCTTGCCCTAAATATAATATTTGAATATATTCTTCGCTTTTTTCTGAAACCGTCTTGATATACTTCAGCATTTCTTCAATACCTTGTGTATCTGCTTTTAGGAAAAATGACACAGTGTTATTCTTAATCATTTCAATCATAATCCCATTCTCCAATTCTAATCACTTATAGGTACATGAATATTTTTTATTACATCAAAACCATTTCCATTACTCCTCGTAGTCAAAAATTCAAAATGTACATGAGGTGTATTTGGTACTGTTGGTTGGCCTATTCCATGATTTCCTAAATAGTCATCTGGTTTTACTCTAAATTGTCTGGTTCCATCAAGGCTTCTCCATTTACCAGAATCTATTTTGACATAGTCATCACCTAAAAAGATCCTCATCTCATTATGAATATCTTGTCTACTTATGCCTCTTCTCCATTCCGTCAAATTGGTTGTTCTTCTTGTACTTCTATCTCTTTTAAATAGATTATTACTTCTTCCACTTGACTGATAGCCTGTCCTATAGTATCTAGTTTCACTACCACTCTTATTCCCAGTAACTCCACATCCACCAACTTGATTCGCATTATGCACCAATACTCCCGTATCCGTCACATAATACGTATGGAATTCCTCAACCTCAAAATTATAAACAACTACAGCCTCATCCAGTTTTTCCCCATACACTCCGGCTATCCTTGCAACAGAGCCATCCGCAAGTGTCAGCATGTCTCCTTCCTTTAGGTCCTTCGCACTCACCCACCGGTTTTCCACCCAGAACGGATGAACTGCCGTGGTTTCTATCTCTTCCCCATTCACAAAGACATGGATGAGCACATCCGACTCTTTCCGGAAGGTTCTCAGGACTTCCTTATACCCACTCTCCCCTGTTTCTGGATTCGTGGCATACACAAGGTCACCTGCCCGAATCTCCTCAATCGGTTTATTTCCCTCTTTCGTTAATACAGGCGTTCCCTCAACGAAACATTGTGACGTCTGGATGTCATACTTCACACTGCTGTAATTGCTTAAGTCATTTGCCAGCCCTTTCGCCGACACCGCCGTCGTCGTCGCAAACACCCCTGCACTAAACAGCTGCACCGTGGAATCCCAGTCCCAGGATTCTCCCTGCACGATATGCTTATCATACAGCGACACTGCAATACTTCCGGTCTGGTAGGATCCCAGCGCTATATTTCCGATACGCCCAATTATTTTAGAACCGTATTTAATGGCCTTTGTAATCTTTGAACAGCCTTTTATACCCTTGCCCACTGCTCCGACAATGTCACCCCATCCCGGAATGGCTGAGACAAAACTTGCAGCTGCTGAAAAATAATCTCCCTCGCTCATATACCAGACACCATTGAGCGTATCTGCAATTGCACCTACAACCGGTATGAATCCTAATGCATCCAGCACCGCATGCCCCAGTGTCGACCAGTTAATATTCGGGCTCAATCCAAACGGGTCCGTCAGTTTCACCGGATTTCCCTGACAGTATGCATACCGGTTCAGGGACGGGCTGTCTGTCATGCTTCCTTCCAGCACATCCTGGTTGATGAACCGTTTGATATCTACATTATAATACCTGGCCCGCATATAGTACAGCCCGTTTTCATCCGTGACAACACCGTACCTGCCGTTATACAGGAAGCGGATGCCTTCACGGCTGCCGGATGACAGTTCCCCATAGGCGCCATAGGTATACGCATGGACGATGGTTCCGTCCATGTCCGTTACCGCACTGGTACTTCCGATGTTATTAAAATGATACAGCAGGTATTCCCCGGTTTCTTTCTCCTGTGCCAGCAGGCCGTTGCCGTAAATATACAGCGTGGTATCCGCCGGTTGTTCTTCCGTTGATGACCGTTCCGTTGCCGACAGGATCCGGGACAGGGCGCCGGAATTGTTTTCCACCACATAGCTGGTTTTCGTTGTTCCGGTGGTAACCCCGATCCGGTTGTTTTCCGCATCATATTCATAAGAAGTATCCCCTGCCGATACCAGACGGTTCCTGCAGTCATAGGTAAAGGATGCCAGTTCCCCGTTTAACGGTCCATAGGTCATGTTTCCGTCCGCATCATATGTTACGGTTTTGCCATTATATTTTATCAAACGGTTGGCGGCGTCATATTTCATTGTTACATTGGAAACGGAAGTCTGTTCCCCTGCAACATTCTCCGACTCAATGGAAGTGATATTTCCAGCCGTATCATACCCATAGGTAAAGCTGTTGACCACCCGGTCCCCATTGAGGTCTGTCTGTTTGGTCAGCTGCCCATTGGCATCGTATTCATACGTTTCCACACTGCCGTCCGG
>CAJTRM010000077.1 GCA_910578865.1 uncultured Dorea sp. | reverse complement strand
ATAACAAAGAGAATCCCGTATTTATGCGGGTTCTGGCGTTTCGCAAACGCCTATTTCCTATGCATCCTTGAAAGGAGGAATTCAATTGAGTGACAACAATACTACTATCAACGTGCAGCCTATACTGGATCTACAGAGCCTGCATAAGCAACTAAACAGTCAAAAATTCAAAATCAATGTCGATATTGATACCTCAGCTTTGAACAGTCAGATTCAGGCTTCTATTGGCCAGTTTACTGCCAATCTGCAGCCTGCCAAGATCCCTATAGAAACTGATAACAGCAGCCTTTTGACTGCAATTAACACTATCGGTAGCATCAGCACTACACTGGGCTTTTTGCCAACAGCCAAAACTGCCATTTCACAGAGCCTGGATTAACTCGGAAATCATAGGGTTACACTTTTTTAAGTGGGTCCACTTCACAGTAAGAAAATAACAGAAATGGGGTTATGGACAAGCTGTGTTAATGGGGGTTCTTTAAACATACCCAAAGGAGTATTGGAGGGCCGGTAACCCCTCTTTGCTGGAACGGAAAGCTGCAGAAAACCGAAACAGAGCTGGCGACAGCAGATGGCATGGTTTGAAAATTTCTGCCGCGTTATGTACTACGTCCCAATCAGCAGTACACCCTCTGGCTTTACGTCTGGATCGTATAATCCGCTAACACGGGATAAGGATCCTTAACAGAGGGGATATTCAACGAATACCCATCCTTGCAGTCGGTAAGCCCTTACTTTGTCGGCTGTTATTGTTTATTCTAAGTGTGCTGCCTTTTCTTAAGGCAGATAAAGTTTACCAGTTAGCAACAAAAATACTGCTATTTTTCTTGTCGTTTAAAATAAATAAAACTTTCCATCTAAAATATGCGCTATTAATATCTGCGCCATTCATGTCCACAATTTTTACATTTATTAAAAGAACTTTTGACTGCACTAATCGGGGCAGCTTTTGTAATTTCAATATTACTCTTCCCGCATTCAGGGCATTTCACCCATTCATGGCCACATACTTGGCATTTATGGTCATATATAGAAAACCAAACATCCTTAACAGATCTGCTTCCACACTTCGGACATTGCAATGGAATTGGCCCAGAGATCTTATTTGCAATACATTCGGGATGTCTATTAATATAATTATGGACATACCTATAGGCCTCATCTGAACTATAACCTTGAGTCTCTAAATAATCCATGGCAGTTAAACCACAGTCTTCTATAATAATTTTTCTCACTTTATATTCCAAAGTATTTTCCACGATTGGATATCCGCACTGTGGACATGCTTTCGCCATACTGCTGACCTCTTTTCCGCACTCTGGACATAAAATTAGAGCCATATTAATTCCCCCTTAATGAACGACTTTTTTTAATTATAACACTACGTCACGGAAAAATATACAAAATATCAAAAATACTTTTAAGAGTTTCCAAGGAATGTCCATTCTCTCTGATGAAAGTAAAATCCGTAAGTTTAGCAATGCACTTAATAAACTCTCCAACAACTTTGAAGTAGAGTCTGCCCTTAACTTCTCTGGCGTTTCCAAAGAATTTGCCAGAGAGGCGCTTAAAAACACCAAATATTCTGAAGGCCTGGCAGATGCAATCGGCACCACCTCCGAAAAGGTAGGCGGCCTTATCCCCCACCTTCAGAAAGCAGGCGGTGCATTGGCTGCCTTTGCGACCACCCCTGTTGGTTTCCTTACCATAGCAGGTGCCAGTATCGTCGCCATTGCCGCAGCAACTTCCGAAACTATTAACTATGAAGAAGCCCTGGAGCAATCCCTGGGCTCCATTGAAAAAGCTCAGAAAAGCGCCAGCTCCCTCCAGGCAATAAATCAGGAACTGGCAACCACCAGAGAGAGGATCCTGGAACTTTACAAATTAAAGAATTCCGGTTCCATCTCCCCCATTGAGGAAAAGGAACTGAAAAACCTGGAACAATACAAAAACCAGTTACTCCAGGATGACTTCCGGCAGGAAAAGATCTCACAAAATGACCAGCAAAAGGCCGCTTCAGACGCCAGGAAATTCCTCTCTGCAAAAACTCACAGTGTGGCCGGCAGCATCCGCTATGGGGATCCCACCGGTCAAAAGCAATTCAAGGGCGAAGTAAAAGACACCACCGCTATCGACGCGTTAAAGGATGACGCAAAACTTTACGCCGAATACTCCGACACTATGAAGAAGCATCAGGAAGACCTTGAACTGTTTCAGAACAACCGAAAGGCTTTCGACAACTGGTTCACCAGAAAAGATGAAGAAGCACAGCAAGAAATCGTAGATAACGATAAGAAGTCCATGCTCACCCTGGAGCAGGATATGAGTGAAAAGTTTGACCTTCTCAATGCACAACGCACCGCTCTGGCTAATACGGAAGGAAACGAAGATCTGATCCGAAAAATTGATGCCGCTCTGGCCGAATACCAAAAAGCTACCGGAATCGGTCTGACCAAGGAGCAACAAAAGCAGCTGGACATCGACACCTTCTTTTCTAAGGATAGCACCTCCAACATCCATGATTACCTGACAGAAATAGCAAAAACAGCGAACTCTACCAAAGACATCAAAGATGCCATCACCAGCCTGGGGCTCACTGCCGAGGACTTCGGCTCTGCTTCTCTTAACGATGTTGCCCAATATTTCTCCAACATTGCAGCCGCTGCCGACGATGCCGCAGACTCCGTCCAGAACGTGAACGGTACCTTCTCCGGAATCGAAGAAGCTTTCCAGACAGAAAACTCCGGGGATTCCTATGAAAAGACCGGGGCATACCTGTTAAGAGCTAAAGAAATGGTGGATGAAGGCCGCTATAACACGGATGATGTCCAATCCGTTGCCAAGATGATCGGTGCAGACCCTGAGGATATTGCCGGTACCTTCTAGCAGAAATACCAGGAAATGATGAAATACTTTACTTTCGATATGAACGGCAACATGACTGAGGACGGTGTCAACCAGTTCATTAAGAAATATGAAGGACTGGACAATACGTTCCAATCCACCGGGGAAGCCGCCAAAGCCATGGGGCTTACTGTTGAGGCCTTCGAGATCCTGATGGGCCGTGTCCAGGAGCACAATATCGACTTCGGAAATATGATAAAGTCTTCCGAAGAACTGGAGAATGCCAAAGACAAATTTGCAGAACTGCAGATGATGTATGATGAGATGGGCACTTCCTCAGACAACGAAGAACAAATGAACAAATGGAAGGACCATCTTGCTGCCTGCGAGAAGGAACTGACAGATCTGGATCCCACCGTCATAGCGCAGATTGAATTCGCCTATGACACGGCACAGTTGGAGCAGGAGGTCAATGATGCAAAAAGCGTGGCGGAACATGGCGGAGATACCGGCGACTGGGCAGAAGCCCTGGCTGCACAGGATCGTTTACGCTCTTCTACGGAGGATGCCCTTGGCTTTAACATAGAAGGGATTGCTCTGCCAAAGCAATATACTGACATATCGGAGACCATTGACTCTTTAAAGGAACAACTGAACAGTGATCTCTCGGAATCAGAAAAGTTAGAGATTCAGGCCGAAATCAGCGGCAAGATCAAAAAAGAGGCAGGTATCTACCGGAAATCTATTTCTTCCGATAGATACCTGTCCCTTTTTAATAGGGACTCATGGTTGATTCGGGCACCCAAAGGTTGTTTACCGGTATGCCCGGCATCCACCCAGCCCTGTAGGGCAGCACCTTCGGGGCCATTCCATAAGGCTTTCTAAGTGTTCCGGGGAAGATATGGCAACCCACGCAACCGGCTTAGATTCGCCGTCCTGGCTCACATAAGCCTTTTCCCGATGTCCTGTCCGGAAATTGCTGACACCTTACGGAACACTAAGAAATACTAATGACTGGCCAAGTCGGAACTTCCCTACAGGGCGAGGCGGATGCCTGAATTCTCGTATATGTCCACCTTCCGGCGCCCAAATCCTTGCAGTTCGCTGCAATCGCAACTGTAACTGATTCGTAACCCGTTAACTATCATACACTCTACCTGCATAGCTTTCTCTATGCAGACTGAAAGGAGGAATTCCATTGAGTAAGTAAACTCCTCAAAAACACTGTGCAGTTTATCTTGTATCTCC
>CAJTRM010000076.1 GCA_910578865.1 uncultured Dorea sp. | reverse complement strand
CTGAAAAAGTTTCTTAACGCCGGGCATACGCCGTCCTTCCTTTGCCTGTTTGACCCCATCGCCTATGAGGATATGGAAGCTTTCTTCTTTATAAAGAGGGAAAGTGTCATTCACAGTCCGGAACCAGCGGCGGCGGATAGCATCGAGAGACCAGGAAGAGGCTCTGAAAAAGTGGATCATGGAAAGATAGCAGTCTGGAGAGAGAGCCAGGTCTCGGATGACGGAGGTAAGCCCAAGTTTAATGTACTCTCGGAGTCTCTTTGTGCCTGATTTTGTGAGATGATTTTTTGTCAGATGTGCATAAATTTATGAGGCGTACGTGGAACGTACGTTGATTAAATTTATGTGCATATGACGGAAAATCAGCCACAAAGGCAGGTGCAGGAGAGATTCCGAGAGTACATTTTATCGGAACGGAGGATAAATCCTATGGTAATGGCAACAAACCAACGGAAGGAAGCCTTGCGCGAAAAACAGGATTCAAACTGGCATAACACGTTATCAATAAAATTCAGCATAATGGTATGGTAAACCACCGAAAAGTATGGTAAACTCATACACAGAATAACTCTTCTGGTGGTTTGTATCTTTCTTAAGTGTGGCAACTTAAAGATACCACAAAATCCATACAAAAGGGTTATTTTTTTACGAAAAACTTTTTACTCACCAGCATCAATAAAACAATCAATTATTGTAAAATTACTAGAATTATGAAGAATGTAAAACATATCCCCATCCCCGACCGAAAATGATTTCACTATACTCATAATTACTCCTCCCCTTATAAAATTCCATACTCAAAACACTTCATAATTTTAATCATTAACTGCATGGACATCACTCATTCTCTTTTATCTTTTCGATAAGATTTTGCTTAAGTGCTTCCATGATTTCTTGGTTCTTCTTTAGAATTTCAAATTGCCGATATGCCTTTTCTCTAAAATTTTCAGCCTATCAAGTTTGGACACTTCTTGTCTTATCAAATCTATCTGGATTTTTATATTTAGCTATATCTGTCAGAGAAATATAAGCATCCTCGTTCACAACATTGCTGATTGCTCTGATTTCAGTTCCATTAGCGTCAATCTCCATATTTCTCATAGAATCCTTTTTCTTTTGAAACCTCTTCTCATTCAATAAAATCCTCACATATTAGGCTGTTTCCCTCCAAAGCAACTACTCATAAATATCTTTCGATTCTTGTACATCTGCACTCTACTTTTGATAACATTGATATGTACAATCTGCCACTTCATATCCATGGCGTAAAAGCAATCGGTAATTAGATTCTGTTGGTCTTCTTAGAGTTGTTGGATAGCTCATAATTTTTATAACTTGTTCATCAGATAGACATTTTTCCATCAAATTACATTTCAAATCTTTTTCGCATTCGCTTTCCGAAGCTATCTTTTCTGCACTATTGCCTATCTTGATAAACATTCCTTGTTTATTTCGAATAATAAATTCCATGACCATTCGAGAACGAAGAGCCGCAACCTGATCCATTGAAATATCTAAAAGTCGTTTTAAATTTCGCACTGACAGTCCAATTCGCCGATTGTAAATATCAATTGATGGTGAAGCATTGCTAACAATTATACAATTTAAACCATCTCTTAAGGTTCCACCATTTTGGGGTTTAAATATTGATTCTAACCCCAAATTATCATAAACCCCTCCATCCCAAAGATGTATCATTTTGCCAGGAGGCTGCCATTCTGATTTGGCATAATAGGAAGGTTTCCAGCTATAATTTTCTAGCGACAAGCTATATGGACCAATCAGAACAGGAAATCCTGCTGAAGCAGCCATTACATCTGATAATGGAATATCAGGATTTGCAGCATATCCTATCATATAATCCCCCATATTATCTTTGCAAAACCTAAAACGTTTCCCCGTCTCATAAGTCGTGCAATTTATATACCACATCATATTTCCCATCAGGTCTGATAGATTTCCGTAGACTCCCCACTTATTTTCTAATACCTTGGCCAAAATATTAACTTTTCTATTCCAATAGCTTGGTGAAAAAATGAGTTTCCATAATGCTGAAAGTTGTAAGTCATTTGTTAGTAACACCTTTTCAATTGATGGCAAAACTATGTTAAGAAATTCTTTGCTAGTCGGCCATTTCAAATTATTGTGAGCATAAACCATACCAACGCAAAGACTAGCACCCGAAACAGAAGATACACGCTTTACTTCCTCCAACGCTCCTCTTTCTGCCATCCACTTGAGTACTCCTAAGTGAAAAACCGTTGCTCGGATACCTCCACCAGATAGCGCAATACCAATATTATGTAGTTCCATAAATAATACATCCTCTCTATTTAAAGTTAGGAAATACTGTTTCTTCTATATGAGGAAGAATGAAGCGAATTTTTCCTCCCTATAATCTCGGAACAAATATGGTTCAAAACTATTAAAATTTGTCTCAACCCAAGGCAAATTACTTTTTATCCTTTTAACATTCCTACATATTTAGCCTTTTCCGCTCCCGGGACCTTCAATGCTTCCATTGCCTGCCCAAGCGTCAGCTTCAAAGTCTCCATCAAGTTCTGGTTGTTGTTTCTATACCACGTTTCAAGCCCCTCTCCAAGCCAATCACAATTCCTCTCTCCCCCCCACACCTTTACTCAGGTTACACATAACTGGTTTCTCGCTTTCCAATTAGTTTTTCAACATCCCTGCGTACTTAACTTTTTCTGCTTCCGGCACCTTCAATGCCTCCATCGCCTGTTCTGCCGTCAGCTTCAAAGTTTCCATCAAATTCCGGATCGCATTTAATGTTGTCGTTTCTGTACCTCGTTCCACTCCAATTGCAATTCCTCTCTCTTCCACACCTTTACTCAGGTTACACATAACCGATACCTCACTTTCCAACGTCTTCGTCATCGCAATATCAAAATCATCCTGCAAGATCTTTTTCTTCTCTTCTGCCTCTTTTTCCGAGGACAGCAACACTCCCAGCAGCTTCAATACCCCTGTATAATTATCATCATCTGCATGCCCCAGGCAAATCATGACCACGGTCAGCAGATCATAATTCTCTTTCCGTTCCGACACCTGGCCTATCAGATTCTCTTCCTGAATGGAGTATCTGGTGATCGTGTTCTCCCTCCTCTTCGGTGGATTGGAACAGATCCATATGGAATAGACCTTTCTTATATTCTCGTAATGAGTTTCTGTAAATTCTGAACCATACTGAGAAGAGATCATCCGGCTGCAATAATAAAGAGCCCGTTTGATGATCGGATAACCCGGATAAAAATCATTTTGTGCTTCCACATTGACCATCAAACGAATTGTTTCCCCGGTTCCTGGAACGATTGCCAGAAAACGGATATCATAGGTGATCGTCCCTTCCTGTATCGTACTGTCCTCATTCTTCACTCCCTGGATCTGTTCTCCGCAGTTGCATGTCTTTTCATCCGGATTGACTGTTGCCTCTGCAATCTGAGGGACTCCTTCTATGTATTTTTCCGCTATCTCATGAATGCTGTAAGTTTTATACTCTTCCAGACAGCTCTTCATGATCCAGGCCAGAATGATCTTATTGGCCAGAAGCCGTTTGCACGCTGCATCATAAGCGGCCTTTTCACCAGCCACTGTAATATTTTTTGCCAGTGTATTCTCAATTTCCATAAAACAGGCTCCTCCTATTGCTTCTATATTAGCATATCTGCCTCTGATAAGCTATATTTTTTGATGAAACAGATTCAAAAAGAGCGACTGCCTCCTATAATTGTCTGGATGTCGCTGCCCATGCACCCGCTCTCCTTTTCTTTTCGCTTCCACACCAGTCATAGCTTATTTCTTTAAGTATATGCAACCCACTCCCCAAAAGCAGCACTGCTCCCATATCCTCACCCAAATGTCTGTCCCATCCAGAAAGACCGTTCTTTATCAGGTTCTTTACTTTCCGCTTCTTTCGCCTCCACAGCCCTTCCAAACTTTCCAATCTCTTCCTGATATTTGCTCTCCGACACATGGGTATAGATGTCAATGGTTGTGCTGTAATGTAGCCCAGCAAACTAAAGTTCCTTTCTCCCGCACAAAAACGTCAAATTAAAATCTCAGGTTTCAAATACTGTCTATAAAAGTGTGCTGCAGGAGGCGGCACATTTTCTTCTTGACCATCCCATGTCATTCCGATATAGTTTTTATGGAACAAAAAAAAGAGAAAGAACAGCCCCTCCAACAGTTCGTTCTTTCTCTCACATACCAGTGTGCCTGCCGTATACGGGATCATGTCCCACTTGTGAGGCTCCGGCACCACCGACATATACTATGATAAGAGAAAACTCCCTGTTTTGCAAGCTA
>CAJTRM010000075.1 GCA_910578865.1 uncultured Dorea sp. | reverse complement strand
TTACCGGCATTATGGAAAGCGTAAATGAAAAAGAAGCGAATACCTGCGCTATCATTATCTCTAAAGCTGCCCTGACCGAATGGAATGGGTTTGACCCGGCTGGGTATCGTGCCTATGTCCATTTCAAAAACAGCGAGCAGTTGGGCGAAGAACTGATGACCTCTTATTGCAGGGAGATTGCGGAGGAATATCAGCTTCCTATGCCCAAAATGAATAGCAAGTATTTTGTCTATGCTTCTAAATCCTTTGATTTTGCACTGATGGCTGGCATGACTGCCATTGCCCTAATCGGCGGCTACATTGTGATCCAGAGTATCTTCCGTATCTCCATCAATGACAAAATCCAGAGCTACGGACAGCTTCGGACGATTGGCGCGACGCCAAAACAAATCAAGCGGATTGTAAAACAGGAGGGACACAAACTCGGCAGTATCGGGATTCTGATTGGCACAGTGCTGGGCGTATGCGGCGGATTTTTCCTATTTTCCAAAGGTTTTAACGCTATTTCTTATGTGGCAACGGTTATTTTGACGCTCATAAGCAGTTGGATTATGGTATCTGTTTCCATCCGTAAGCCGGTAAAAATTGCGGCAGGGATTTCCCCGATTGAAGCCGTCCGTTTCACCTCGGTACAAAAGAACATCCGCAGCCGGAAAAAGAACATCAAGCTCAATCCGGTTTCAATGGGAATTACGAATTTTAAGAGTGACCGAAAAAAGACAATCAGTATTATTGCGTCATTAAGCTTAGGTGGAATTATTCTGCTTGTGGTATCCTCCCTCGTTTTGCTACGCTCCCCAGAGGCGCTTGCAAGACAGTTTTTCCCGGACGGTGACTATAAAATTTATTTGCTTTCTGAGTTGACAGAACAAGAAGTTATGGCGGCGGGAAATCCACTAAATGAAGAACTAAAGCAGGAAATTTTGTCTATTGATGGTGTAACAGATGTGATTGCAAAAAGGCAAAGCCTTCATGTAAATTATCGTGCCAACGGAATTGAGGGCAGTGGTATGTGTGATATACTGACTGAACAAAACTATTCTGCGGTTGAAGCTGCATTGATAGATGGAACTATGCCACCGGATGCGCGCAGCATTATAATTGATTCCCATACAAGTAACAATAATAATATAGGAGCAGGAGAAACAGTTGAACTTATCTCTGGGAAATCAACCCTTCCTGTTACTATATCCGGGGTGTTTGACAACGGCAGCATACCAACTAATGGACATGGAGCACTCCACCTTGACGGTCCGCTTGAATTTGCACCGGAAGCACTATTCCATGAATTGCATCCAGAAATAACCTCGTTTGATTATTCATGGAGCATTGTAAGCAATCCGAAAAAAGCGGACCATGTAGAGTCTGAATTAAAAAATATTGTAGCCAGCCATAGTAATATTGCCTTAGACGAAATCAATACAGCGATTGAATATGAAAAAATGTCAAATACTCTTGCGTTTGGCAGTATGGAGGTACTTTCATGGATGGTGTTCCTCTTTGGCGTTATCAACCTTATCAATACGACACTCTCTAACCAGATAGCCCGAAAGCGGGAAAACAGTATTCTGCGCTCCATCGGCCTGACACAAAAACAGCTGTGTAAAATGAACATCTGCGAGGGATTGTGCTATGCGCTCTTTGCAGCATTGGCGACGCTAATCGTTGGGCTTCCCGCTTCCATCTTTGCTTGCAGAAAAATGAGCATAGGTGCTTTTGCCGGAAATGTAGTGCCTTATCAATTCCCGGTTTTGGAAATGGGCCTGTTCATTCTGGTATTGTTCGGAATGGAGCTGATCTTGTCTGTATGGATAATTCGCAGACAGAAAAAGCAATCCCTGATTGAACAAATGCGGGCAATGGAATAAGCGTATAAAATTGGGAGGAATTATCTATAGATAACGATAAAAGAAAATTAACAGAAAAAGAATTGAAACGTAAAAATGAATTTGAAAAATTCAATTCTGAAGTGCAACAAAAAGGATATACAATTAAGAATATGACTATCAATATTTGACAAGCAAATTTTTTAGGACCTTTGAGTATGCTGCCATTTATAGCTTTAACATTTTTATTTTACTATAATGTGAATGGTTTTGATTTAAGGGGGATTTCTTTGGGATTTGTCGTAGTGGCGTTTCTTCTTCCTCTACCTATTTTACATAAATTAATACATGGTGTCACTTGGGGTTTTTTTGCAAAGATTCATTTTCATTCGATTGATTTTGGATTTATTTGGAGTAGTTTTCTCCATACTGTACTTGCTCCGAACCGTTGGAAAAGTGGCAATATTTGTTGGGAACTGCTATGCCTACATTGGTTTTAGGAGGCGGGGGTACAGTGGCTGCGGTGATGACAAATCAGTGACTGCTGTTTTTTGCAGCAGAATACATGATTTTATCAGGTGACGGAGATTTTCAGCTTATACTGAGAAGTATATTAACTGATAGGCGAGAAAGTTGGTATTGCGCCCATCCTTAGGAATGTGCTTTTGTAGTTTTTGAAAAATAGGAACATATACTATTTAATCATGGTGTTACTGTTATAGTTCCCCATAAAAGGGAAAACAAACGCCGCTGCGAATGAATATGGCCGAGGCGGAGCGCACCGACTTTATCCGGGCAATCCGCAGCCAGACGGATAAGCTGGACTTTCTTTTTCAGGCCCTTGTGAAAACCTCCCAGCCGGAAACGGGCGTAATCCGGTTGGATAAGAAACCGGAACGTCTCTTTGATACCGTGGCACAGGCCATGAGCGGGATCGTGTATGCAGCGGAGAAAAAGAAAATCACCGTGTCCGCAGACTGCCCGGAGGATTTGACCATTTCCCATGACAGCAAGCGGACATCCGAACCTCTCTTTAATCTGTCGGACAATGCGGTAAAGTACACCCCGGCAGGCGGGAAAATCGCTGTTTCGATGGTACTGTGGGAAATGTATGTGGAGATCAAAGCAGCCGCCACTGGCAAGGGCATTTCCGAAAACAAGCAGGCCTCCATCTTCCGCCGCAACATCGGTTTTATCTTCCAGAACTATAACCTTGTTCCCATCCTGAATGTGTATGAGAACATCGTCCTGCCGGTGGAACTGGACGGGAACACGGTGGATCAGAAGTTTTTGGACGAGATCGTTCACCTGCCGGGGCTGGAAGAGAAACTGAAAAATATGCTAACATCCCAAAACATGCCCTATTCGGGAGATTTACCAGCTTCGGAAGGTGAAATTGTAGTACAGGAATCCTTTTTGGATAGTTTTGGCTAATCAAATGAATTGGGGCAGACATTTCAAAACCCCTTTTCTGACAGCACTACCCATGATTTCAAATTGACGGGAATCTTAAATGTGAAAACTGGCGATATTGGGCGCTATACAGCCATTATATCGAAAGAATTAGTAAGACAGCGGTATGGCGACGAGGGCATGATTGACTATGATGGGAGGAAATGCCTATGCGCCTATACAACATAGATCCGCAGACGAAGATGTCGCAGGGATTGTCCGGCAGATATTTGAATGGGCAGCTGACGGCAATACTGCCGCCGAGATCACTGGGAAACTGTATGCCATGAACACCCCTACCCCTGGAGAATATCGGAGGGATAAATGGAAAGACCATTATAATGTGTCCAGGACACACGGCATCTGGAGCAGGCGGTCCTTGAAACTAATTTTCACTATCATGTTTCTGTCTTGTTTCTGCCATATTCCTACTACGTGCTTAAAGGCTTTCGGAGAAACCCCCGAAAGCCTTGATTTTACTGAATAAACTATAATTACTCGATGATAGTTGCAACCCTACCAGAACCAACAGTTCTACCACCCTCACGGTTTTCTGTGAGGGAAATCGGTGTGATTTTACTTGATTTATAGGGCTTTTTCAGTGATTTTTTCTTTGATATGCGCCTTGTATCTGACGTTTTTCAAATTTTTGTTATCATGGTGTTATCACGAAAGCATTTCAATCTCTATTGTTGTATGCCTTTATCATTTTCAATTTTCCCATTTCAGACACCATAGATATTTTGGGGTAGTTTTGGAGTCATTTTGGGGTAGTTTTGGGGTAATTGGAGTGCAATAGCCAAAATCATTTTACTTCCCAATAGCCTCCCCGTGAAGCACCTATATGCTCGATCAATCCTTTACTTTTCATTTTTTTCAGCTGATATTTCACGCCATCTTCTGAAATCATTAACAGCTTTGACAATTCCTTTCTTGAAATATACGGATTATTACGCAAAGCATTCAGAAATACTTCTTCTGTGCGTTGGACATATTGTTCAGCTGCTTGTGAAACATCATTTATTTCACTTTTATTATCTCTGTTTTCCCCATAGTTCAAATTTTTCAATATAACTGTAAATTCCACTCTTGATGAGATAAACTGCGGCGCTTTACTTTCATCATAATTATTTGCATTCTTGTATGCATTTATTATCTTCGTCAGTCCACTGCCCTTACGCTCCATATATCCTAACCGCTGAAACACATCTGCCAAAACAG
>CAJTRM010000074.1 GCA_910578865.1 uncultured Dorea sp. | reverse complement strand
ACTATGGAACTGATGTTACCAAGCATGCTTACAGCATCCATCAGACTGCTGGTATCGGCTTCTATAGGGATTGTAGCGGGTCGTAAGTTAGCTGTAAGCTGATGGATAGATGCCTGGATCTGATTGTTCAGGGCCGAAGTATCAAAATCCACATTGATTTTAAATTTCTGGCTGCTGAGTTGCTTATGCAGGCTCTGCAGGTCAAGATTTGGCTGCACGTTGATAGTAGTATTGTTGTCACTCAATGGAAATCCTCCTTTCAAGGCTGCATAGGAAAAAGCTATGCAGGTAGAGAGTGATGGTTGACGGGTTACATTTGATTGCCTGGCAGTTTAGGTAGATTCTGGAGATACAAGATAAACTGCACAGTGCTTTTGAGGAGTTTACTTACTCAATGGAAATCCTCCTTTCAGGCTGCATAGAGAAAGCTATGCAGGTAGAGCATATGATAGTTAACGGGTTACGAATCAACAATGAGTCCCTGTTAAAAAGGGACAGGTATCTATCGGAAGGAATACATTTCCGGTAGATGCCTGTCTCTTTTTTGATGTCCTTCATCTCCATCTCTGATACTGCAATGATAGGTTCTGAAGCATGATCCCTTGCCTCCATTATGAAGGAGAGGGTATTCTCCTCCAGTCCAAAGATTTCTTCCATTTTTTTAATGGCTTCTTCATCATTAATATCCAGGTTCGCGACCAGATCTTCTGTTGAAATCGTATCCATATAGTCCTGCCAGGCCTGGGTGTATTCATCCGCAGTATCAAAGCCTTCCGGGTGGAGCTCTGAGAACCCTTCCAGCAGGCCTGTCTGCACATCAGTGAGGTTATCAATTTCCATACTGATCTTGATGCGTTCGTCTTCATCAAAAGTCTGTTCAAGCTGTTCCCTGAGTCCTGTAACAGTGTCTTCGATATCCAGATACTGCTGTGGAGCCCCGAAGCCTTCCATTCCAAAACCGGCCTTTTGTTCAGCCTCCTCTTTGGCGGTAAATTTTTCTGACAGGCGGTCATCCCAGCCTTCACTGTCCAAGCTCCGGGTGTTGTAGGCGTCCAATGCCTCCAGTCCCTTCTGGAAGGCCTCTGAAGAGGTATCTGTCATGGATGATAAGATATCCTGAAGGTTGAGAGCACGTCCGGCCATATCTTCCTCCAGAGCATCGATGGCTGATTGGAACCGGTCAATGTCCTCTTGATAGCTTTCAGCCTCCCCTTTTGTAGAAGATTTTTTCTGCTTTTCCAGAAGGTCGTCACGCTTTTTTCAAATTCATTGATCTTTGTGATATTGTCCTGAATGGCGTCAGAGTCAGTGGCGCCTTTGGCATGGCTGTCGGCTTCTTTTCCCTCCTTGTAGCGGTTGCCCTCGTCATCATAAAGACTTGCAAGGCTTGTATCAGTCTTATTGAGATAGTCTTCACCGGAAGCATTGGCTTTCCGTTCCTTAAGGTCCATGAGATTTTCAAAAGCGGTGATCTGGGTTTTGATGGCTTCAGTCTGTGCCTCCAGCTGGGTAAGCTCCATAGCCTGGGAATCGGTGAGTTGTCCCTGGGACTGGAGGGCGCGCAGTTCTTCGATCCGCTGCTGGTTAGCCAGGTATTGGCTGTCCAATAGTTCCAGATTGGTTTTGGCGATCTGGAATTCCTGTGCGGCAGCCTGTGCAGTGCTGACAGTCTCGTCATGGGTGACGGCAAGGTGGTCGAGGAGAGCCATGACACCGACAGACAGTGCGGTTACGAGAGCCATCATGCCGCCGGTGGAAAGGCTGCCGAGGATGTTGGAAAGGCCGCTGAAACCGGAGGAGGCCTGGGCCATACCTCCGGCTGTGGGGGCGTCGACCTGGGCCATAGCTGTGGCAGCATCATCGGCGGAGGAGGCAAGGGCAGCCATGCTGTTTGAATTTTGAATAATTTCATTTTGAAGATTGGGATTTAGTCCCAGGCTATTGAGCCGTTCCTTCGCGGTTTCAATGGGTAAACCGTTGATAGCGTTAGCAATGTTATTAAAACTGGTTTGTCCAGCATTTCCTAAGTTGTTTAGAATATCATTTTGAGAAGAGAAAGAGCGAATTGCATTTGCATCAGTACTTGTGTTTCTTAAAAAATCAAATGACAGTGTGAAATAAGGTAGTCGTTTGCTATGTTAAATGTAAGAGTGGTATGGTATAATCTGTAAAAAGGATGTTGAAGTAAAGGAGTGAAACCATATGGGAGATAAAAATTATTATTGTAAGATTGATGGAACTGTCTATAACTTAGACAAAATCCAGAAGATTATAGATGAAAATCCTGATAAACCGGGAGGGGCAGCGACGCATTTGGCATTGTGTAAAGAGTATCAGATATCATCGAATACTGCGAATATATTGTGTCGTATTATAGAAAAAACCGGAAAAATTCCCACAGAGTACAACACCCCAGTGTTACCTAAAGAATATATGAGTCCCTTTCCTTCCCGTCTCCAATGTCCACGCTGTGGAAACATAAATATAGCTCACTATTCCCGTAATGTATATAATTATAAATGCAGGAGATGCAAGCATACCTGGTCCCAATGTCCCAAATGCGGCGGCACGGAAATTACCTGTTACATGTCCTATGAACCTAACGGGGGGTATAGCTTGTATTATAAGACATGCAGCAAATGCAAACACAGGTGGATAGAATAAGGATACTTTAAGATTTCTTTGTTTTACAGCTCCTTCTGGAGTTGTTGTGCGGTAAATATAGAATGCAAACGACAAAAATAGCGGAAGACAATGGCGTCATCCATTGGTAACGTTTACCTGCCTTGAGAAAAGACAGCACACTTAGAATAAACAATAACAGCTGACAAAGTAAGGGCTTGCCAACTGTAAGGATGGGTATTCGTTGAATATCCCCTCTGTTAAGGATCCTTATCCCGTGTTAGCGGATTATGCGATCCAGACATAAAGCCAGAGGGTGTACTGCTGATTGGGACGTAGTACTTAACGCGGCAGAAATTTTCAAACCATGCCATCTGCTGTCGCCAACTCTGTTTCGGTTTTTGTCTTTGTCTATCTTGATTGATACTAGAGAAGGATAAATTCTTGGTGAATTCTTGTTTTGTGAAAAAGAAATGTATCTTGCAATTAACATTTGCATATGCTATAATGCCGATAGGCAAAGAAATGTGGAGAATTCCATGTAGGCAAAGAACGAATCCCCCGACCGTAATGGCGTACAGTCGGGGGATTCTTCTTTTCTTTTTATAGTGGCAAAGCGTCCACTAGGCTATTGGTTGCCTTTGTCGTGCCTGTCTAGCCATTTGCTGATGAGGTGGCAAACCACACCTGCCGTAACAGTCACAAGAAATGTGAAGAATAACTCCATGCAAACACCCCCTCCCGTTGCCGGGTGTAGGTTGGACAACACAAGTATTATAACATATCAGCAGATAATCTTCTATCATGTTCTGGAAGGACTTTATAATTCGGATTGCGGTTGGCACAATCCGACGATTGTTATCATTGTGGGCGCTGTTACAAGGTTATTTCTTCGTGTGGCTGATATTTTTGCTTTTACCATCTGAGCAAAAAATCCTACTTCTTTTCTCCGCGGCTTTGTATCATCTGTTTTAAATATATTTTTTATCCTTACCTGGTTTCATATTTGTTTTATTATTCAATATTAATTTCCAATGCTCCTTTGTATCTGAGTCAATTCCCTGAATAATTCCCTTGTCTTTAGGATATTTGATTTTTGAAGAAATTGTTTTACAGCTCACTTCCGGTTTTTTCGCCAAAACAACAGAAGAAAGCAGAATCTGGAATCAAAATATCACCGTGGTGAATTATGTACTCCGATAGAGGCGAATTGTATTCTTTATATGCTGATAAATTTTTCAATGCTGTGTTCTCAGTTCTCAGATCAGTTTTAACTTTGACAAAACATTTTCTATCCCTGGATGTATCATGTTTACGGAGAGGATGAAGTTTTCCGGTATTATTAAGCCAGCAATATGACCGTTATTATTACAGCTGATATAGATAGTGGCAGCCGTAAATGATACAACTGCCACTTCGCAAGGGGATACAGCCAGATTTTGATGAATTACTTTAGTTTACGGTAATCCTGGGCAAGCTCAGTGGATACGATTTTTGTCAGATCTTTGCCGAGGGCTGGAAGAATGGATTTCAATTCGTCTATGAGATGATCATCTGCGTTGCCTTCAATATTGATATCAAAATGAAATTCTGTATGTTTGTTATCATGGTAGTTTGATACGATAGAGGTGTTGGCCGGCGGCGCCAGCCGGATCCCCGGATTGTTCAAAAGCTCCGGCGCCCGCTCCGCCAGATCCCACAGGTTTTCCGTCAGGCCGGTGGGGATGACTCCGTCTCCCCGTTTCAATGGGAACAGCATTCCCCCGTCGGTTTTCCGTATGATGATCTCGCCTCCGTGGATGAAGTCCCGGCCTGTGGACGGGACGGAACGGCTCCCTTTCCGGTAGCCGGCGGATTTCATCTTACTCAGGAGCCAGACGTTCTGGGCTGCCGTCCCCGAGTAGTACCCCTGGCCGCCCCAGTATTCGTACAGCTTCCGTCTGGCAGAGCTCGAAGAGTCGTAATCGTGGTAGGCC
>CAJTRM010000073.1 GCA_910578865.1 uncultured Dorea sp. | reverse complement strand
AAAATAGGTTCTGAAAGCACCATGAAATAAGGGCTGAAGATTCCGAGAAGTTATATATTGAGATAGGAGGAGAGGAACATGTCAACATTCAAAGTAGCCGTTCTGGAAGATACAAAGAAGGTTGTTTTTCACGATGTTGAGAAAAGAGAGCCGGGCGATAAAGAGGTTCTTGTAAAGGTACATTCCTGTGCGATCTGTACATTGGAACAGCGGTTTTATACAGGAGTGATGAACCGTTATCCTTTCGCAGGAGGGCATGAAGCAGCAGGAGTTGTAGAGGCGGCAGGAAAGAAGGTTACAGGTGTAAAGCCCGGTGACAAGGTGGCGATTCGTCTTTTGAATTCCTGCGGAGAATGCTACTACTGCCGGAACGGCCATGAGAACCAGTGTATGAAATCCTTTATCGCTGAGACGCAGGAATGTGCAATGGGGCCGGGAGGACTCTCGGAGTATATGATGGTAAATGCGGCGGACGTATATAAAATGGCTGATGACATTGATCTGTCCCATGCTTCTATCTCTGAGCCGGTTGCATGCTGCGTACATAGTGTGGAGAACGGAAAGATTGAACTGGGAGATGATGTAGTTGTAATCGGGATCGGTATTATGGGTGCGCTGCATATTCAGCTTGCTAAGCTTAAAGGGGCAAGGGTAATCGCCTGTGAGCTTGATGAGAAGCGGCTTGAGGTTGCAAAGAAGATGGGCGCAGACGTCCTGATCAATTCCGGTGAGACAGATGCTGTTGAGGAAGTGAAAAGGCTTACCGACGGAAGAGGAGCAGACGCAGTATTTTGTACCGTTCCGGTTGCGTCTCTGGCAAAGCAGGCAGTGGACATGACAGGGAAACTAGGAAGAACTGTATTCTATACTTCCTTCCATCCGGATAAACCGATTGAGATCAGTCCGAATAAGGTACATTCTTCCGAACAGATTATTACCGGTACAGTGAATCCCCAGAAGAAGGATTTTCTGATCGCGACAAGGCTTCTTTCATCCAAGCTGATCGACGTATCAGAACTGATATCTGACAGGATCCCTCTGGCTGACATTGACAAGGCTTTCGAGGAAGCTATCCGTCCGGATACATACCGGATTGTCGTTCAGCCGTAAAAATTACATGAAAATAATGGGAATCGAGGTTGTGCTTGCAGCGCGTTTGAGAGTAAAATAAATCTATGGAAATAACTTAGATGTTAGAGAGGTAGATTTATTTATGAAAAGAGAAAATATGACAGAGGAACAGATTACCGAGTACAGGCGAGTGGCGTTTTATTATTATAAAGGCGGCCTGACACAGGAAGAGATCGCCCAGAAAATGAAGATGTCCCGCCAGAGAGTTAACAGGATCATAAAAGCCTGTGTGGAGCTCGGGATCGTAAAAATTACAATTGAGTCTATAGACGAGAGCAACCTTGAGGTAGAAAACAGAATAGAGCAGAAGTATCAATTAAAGGAAGTCAGACTGGTAGATAATGTAATTGAAAAAGATATATATGCAGAACTCGGTGATGCGGCCGGCAAATACCTGCAGACGTTAATGCAGAACAACAGTATCATAGGATTCACCAGAGGACGGGCGACGTCTGCGCTGGTTGACAGCATACCGGGAACTCAGAAAAATGGAAATATTACTGTTACGCAGTTGATTGGAAACGCAAGTGAAGAACAGGAAAATATGGGTGTTGATGAGGTGATCTACCGATTCGCGGAAAAATTCCACGGCAGGACATCGCGCCTGTATGCGCCGGTCATCGTGAAGAATAAGGATCTGAAAATGGCATTGACAGAGGAACCTTATTATAAGGAGGCATACCGGACAATCCAGAAGTGTGATATTGCCGTTGTCGGGATCGGTACGGCAAGCAGCCAGTGGGAGCACATGGAGTCCCTGTACGATACAAACGATGCGAGACAGGCTGAATGGACGAAGAATGTTGCAGGAGAAGTATGTACACATTTCTTTGACGCAGAAGGGAAGGTTGTGACCCCGCCCTTCCGTGACAGAATCATTGCCATTTCTCTGGAGGATTATATGAAGATACCAGTGAGAATCGGAGTAGCAGGTTCGCTGGAAAAAAAGGATGCGATCAGGGCAGCCTTAAAAGGCGGATATGTAAATGTGCTGATAACTGACTTACAAACTGCAAAAGAGTTGTTATAGATGCTGGATACCGGTGTTTTGAAGTTGCGGACTCAAATCTTACAGTATCCGGCGGTTTGTAAGAAAGGAGAGTCCCGTACATAAGACAGCGGGGCAGTAAATATTTATGGAAAAAAATAATAGTGGTGGATCTCTTGGACTGGTTACGTGTGTGACTATGCTTGCCGGAGGTATGATCGGCAGCGCGATTTTTTCTCTTTCCGGCCTCACGATTTATAAAGCCGGACCGGCTGCGTTGATTACATGGGTCATTGCGGCAGTCATTATGCTTGGCTATGGATTGATCGTAGCAGAGCTGTCAACGATTTTCCCGAAATCCGGCGGTGTGTTTGTATTCCCGAGGAAGACGTTCTCCAAAAATGAGAGGACAGGGAAGCTGCTTGGCTGGATCTCAGTGTGGGGATATATCAATGCCAATGTCATTGCGATCGCTTTTGCAGCAATCTATGTAGGAACCTACCTTGGCGCAGGGTTCCCGATGTTTGCCAATAAGCAGATTCCGCTGGCAATCGGTTCTGTTGCAATTATTCTTATTCTGAACTGTGTGAAGTTCTCCCTTGCAGGAAAGGCAAACACTGCAATGGTGCTGGTTCTGGCAGTGACTATGCTGATCTACGCCGGAGTCGGACTTACCAGTGATGCATGGGACGGAAGTACACTGGTTCCGTTTTTTACACAGGGCGTGTCCGGGAGCGGCGGGTTCCTGGCATCGGTACCGACGGCGATGGTTGCCTATGGTTCCATTGTAGCGATGGCATTCATGGTTTCTGAAGTAAGGAATCCTAATAAAACAGTGCCGCAGTCTATCCTGATTGCGATGCTTGTAGTAGTATGCCTGTTCCTCAGCGTACTTCTGTCAACTGTAGGATTAGTCAGTGCAGGTTTTCTGGAAGAAAATCCAGGTATGAGATATATTCCGCTTTACGCGGCGGCATTTACAAAGCTGGCTCATCTTACATGGCTGCCGAAAGTCATTTCTATTGCGGCCACTCTGGCTCTGTTTACGACGATGCTCGTTGTTATGGCGCTGACCTCCAGGGCGATACAGGCGGCAGCACAGGACGGCATCCTTCCGGCAAAGCTCGGAGAGAACAGCAGTGCGGGAGTACCGGCTTACGCGGCAATCTTAGTTGCATTTGCCAGTGCAGCAATTTCCTGTTTCCCTGAACAGACCGAAACAATTGTAGGATTTGCAGCATTATTTGCATCTGTGACAATTTCTATTAACTGTATTTCATTGATCGTAGCAAGAAAGACACATGAGAGGCAGCCGGGTGAATTTAGGGCGCCCGGAGGCAATGCCCTTCCTGTTATTGCTCTGGCACTGATCATCCTGTGTTATATCCCGGATATTATTGCAGGGGGATGGATGATCTGGGCGTTTACCATTGTATGGTATATTGTAGGAATCATCATCTTTAATATCAGAGTGAAAAAATAGGACGTATAGACCAGGATGTATAGACAGAGAGGGAACGGATCATGAAATATTCAGGTGAAATGACAGAACTTAAAAATACATGTATAGCATATGGAACTTTTGATTCCGTACACAAGGGCCACTTAAGAATTGCAGACGAGCTTTCAAAAGCCGCGGCAGACAGGGGGCTGACCTCTGTAATTATCAGTATCAGGAAAGAAGGCGAGGTTTTTACGACCGAGCAGGAAAAAGAATTTCTGCTCCGGGATATGGGAGTGGACCTGTTGGTTTCAGCAGAAGATATGGGCCGGACAGCAGGCGGGTTTGTGAAAGAGGTTCTGGCGGGAACGCTGGGAGCCAAAGCGCTTGTGGTAGGAGAGAACCATAAAGAGCTTTCTGAGGTGCGCGAAGAGGCACAGGAGTGCGGTATTGAAGTTATTGTTGTAAAGAGTGTGGAGGATGAAGAAGGAATTATTACCACAGATCGTGTCAGGAAAGCGTTTGATGTTTGTGATTTTGAGAAGGTAACGGAGTTGTGCGGCCATCCGTATATTATAATGGGAGAGGTTGTACACGGTAAGGCCCTCGGCAGAACAGTGGGAATGCCGACGGCAAATGTAGGCGTGCCGGATCATAAGCTGAAACCGGTCAGCGGCGTATATGCCACACTTGGCCATGTGGTCGGCGGGACCTGGAAGAGTCTCACGAATATTGGAAAGAGACCGTCTGTTGATAATAATGATTATATAACGATTGAAGCCTTCCTTCTGGACTTTAAACAGAATATTTACGGAGAGCCCTTCAGGCTGGAAGTCCACAAATTTATCCGTGGCGTAGTAAAATTTGACAATCTGGAAGAGGTTCAGAAGCAGGTACAGAAAGATCTGCAGAAGGTAAGAGATTTTCTGGATGATCTGACAAAATAACTAGAAATTCAGAGAGAGGGGTAGGTTGATTTACCCCTCTTTTTTAAAAAAGCATTCCTATAGAGAATGAAATTTGAACTTTGAAAAAATAAAATCTCCCCGTA
>CAJTRM010000072.1 GCA_910578865.1 uncultured Dorea sp. | reverse complement strand
TCAGCGGCTAAAGCAAGCTTGCTTTTTTCCTTATCCCAGAGCCGGTAACCCACCGGAACGGAAAGGTAAAGGATTTTCCCATCCCGGTATACCGGGAAAGAAAGCAGGGGCTGACCATGCAGTGTCCATTGAGGTAATTGGAGCCATTGTGGGCGGCATGATCGTATAATTTAGAACAAAGTTCAAAATGCCTGCCGAATTTTTCGACCATGGTATCATCAATGGAAAGAAAAAGCGGCTGACCTTCCAAAGGTCTGGGAACAGCCCGAACTGCTTTTGATACCGTAACATCATTCCAGACAGAGTGATCATAGGCATCCGTTTTCAGAGTATAATAAAATGCGTTAAGTGAAGTAGCGGACAGTCTGGAGATCACATGGGTGTGGGCAAAGCGTACCGAGCGGAAAATGTCCAGGGTCAGAATGGAAATGACCAAAAGGAACAGGTTGCGGGCGGTTGGTTTGGAAGCATCTGAAAAATAATCCTGAAAATATAAAAACAGTCTGTTAAAAACGGAATTTTTAAGGTATAATAAGTGATACATACAAACTCATCTCTTTTCGTGTGGATTTTTGTTTGGTCACTTAAATTATACCGCAAAGAGATTGAGTTTGTATTTTATTTTTCAAAGGTCAAAAAGTTGTAAACTGGTGTATAGTACTCAGAATAGACCAATAATCATCGAAGTGAAAGACATTCAAGGAATCCAAGAGGAAATTGATGTTGAATTGGTGTATTATTTTAAACATGTTGTGTCAGAAATACAGCAATTCTATCCTGATGAATATGAAATGTTCGCGTCAGGTCAGACAGCAGATTTTGTAGAATTGGCATCGCTTGTTGAATCAATCGAAAATTATGGAAATACGATTGGAGAAGCCTCATATTTCTGGAATGAGATTAAAAGTGCATATCCAACACCTCATGCTGTATTGCATCGTATTAAAATAGACCGACATGCTCAGGATCATCTAACTCTAAAACCATCTGTGGATCAAAAGTACAGAGAGTTCTGGAATGAGGATACCAAAGGGGTTACGGATTTAGATGAACAGAAGTTTGTCATTCAACAAAAAATATTAGAAAGTTTTTTGACTGCGATTCAGCTGGAAATAGCTACAATTGCTTAAACAGCGCAAAAAGTTATTCTAGATGATGAAACTTGATAAAAGAAATTTGCTCACCAGCTAGAGGGAAGGAGGGAAGGGACTATAGTGCCTGATAAAAGAGATAATAAACCATTTGCTGTAAGAACGCATGATGTGCATTTAGACTCTGATTATGTACAATGGATTCATGATATTAAAGAACGATTTCGGAATACACAGATAAAAGCTGCTATAAAAGTAAATTCTGAACAACTCCTATTTAATTGGCAATTGGGACGCGATCTTGTCGTACGCAAAGTGGAAGAGAAATGGGGAAGTGGTATTGTTGAGCAGTTAAGCCTTGACTTAAGAAATGAATTTCCTGATATAAAAGGCTTTAGTACCACGAATCTTTGGTATATGAAAAAGTGGTATATGTTTTATGCAGGCAGTGATACAGAAAAACTCCAACAGCTTGTTGGAGAAATTGAATTACAGATTTCAATAATCCAGTCGAAAATGGAACAGATTGGAAAAGCTATAGGTGAAGAAAAACTCCAACAAGTTATTGGAGAATTATCTTTTCCTGATTTATTTGCATATGTTCCATGGGGACACCATATTGAAATTATTACAAAATGTAGTTCTATAGAAGAGGCATTATTTTATATATGTCAGACGATTGAAGAAGGATGGAGTAGAAGTACACTTCAGAATTGTATTAAGTCAGGATTATATGGAAGAACCGGAACTGCTATTACAAATTTTGGTGAAAGATTGTCTGCTTCCCAAGGAAAACTGGCACAGGAAATTACAAAAGATACTTATGATTTGAGCTTTATAACTTTACCACCAGACTATGATGAGGCAGCATTGGAAACAGCCCTGGAACAAAATATTACTAGATTTTTACTGGAACTTGGAAAAGGATTTGCATTTGTCGGACGGCAGAAGGAAATTATAGTTTCAGGGAAAACCAGAAAGATTGATATGTTATTTTATCATATTCATCTTAAGTGCTATGTAGTAGTTGAAATGAAAGCAGTTTCCTTTGAACCAGAGTTTGCCGGAAAATTGAATTTTTATGTAAATGCAGTGAATGAGCTTATTCGAACTCCAGATGAAAATCCTACAATCGGCCTGTTGATCTGTAAAGACAAGGATCAGACTGAGGTACAGTGGGCATTTCAGGGAATCCAGACACCTATGGGTGTTGCCTCTTATGATAATATCAGATTAGAGGAGATTAAAAAGCAACTGCCTACAGAGAAAGAGATCCAAAGGCGTATTGAATTAGCAGAAGAAGAATTTAATTTGAATAGAAAGAACACCAGTTTACAACTTTTGAAATTTCCAAAAACCTGGTAAAATGTAGTCTTCTACGACCTTTATCAAAGCGGAACAATTTTTAATAGTTTCGAGCAATTGCCCGAAACTGCACAAAATTATATCCGCTTGGATTTGCTGGCCAATTTTGTATCTGGTTTCCTGTGTACTGGCGGACTGATATCCAGAAAAGGTTTCATCATTGTAAGGAAGCAGGGGCATGGCACTATAGGACAGACTGATCAGATTCACCAGCTGTTCAATCCCTTCCTTACTACGGACCTGGTATTCTTCTATCGACCAGAAGGTTTTCCCTTCATAATAAGAAACTTCAATATTCCACCTCAGGCCATACCAGGCCAATGGCAAATAAAAGACAGTTTCCGCTCCATAGGAATAGGTTGTTTTGTCAGCGCTGTTCTCCCAATCGTATCATCAATGGAAAGAAAAAGCGGCTGATCCTCCAAAGGGCCGGGAACAGCCCAGACAGCTTTTGATACCGTAACGTCATTCCAGACAGAGTGGTTATAGGCATCTGTTTTAAGCGTATAGTAAAACGCATTAAGCGAGGTATCGGACAGTCTGGAAATCACATGGCTGTGGGCAAAGCGAACGGAGCGGAAAATGTCCAGAGTCAAAATGGAATCTTTAAGGTATAATAAGCGGTAGGTACAAACTCATCTCTTTTCGTGTGGATTTTGGTTTAGTCGCTTAAATTATACCGCAAAGAGACTGAGTTTGTATTTTTATTTTTCAAAAATCAAAAAGTTGTAAACTGGTGTATAGCTTCTTTTGATGGCATAATACGGGATGTAACGCTTTCCAAATGCTATGGTGGAAATTGTGTAACTGAATCAGGAGTTGTTTATATATCAGCACGATGTCCTTGTTAGGAAAAAGTTAAAATGAGAGGCAGCCTATGAAAAGAATAGTGTCAGTGTTCATAGTAATTGTATGCGGATTAATGATGGGCGGCGTGGTTCATGGCTCACAGGAAACGGAATTGATGGCAAACCGTCATGATATAAATGGATATTCCATTGCCTTCTATGAAAACAATAAAATTGTATTTGAGAATTATGGAGAAGGAATAAATGAGAAGTCTGTATTTGAACTTGCTTCCAATGGCAAGGTGATTAGTTCCTATATTGCTTGGAAGCTAATTGATGAGGGAAAGCTGAAACTTGAAGACAAAATAGCCCCTTTTTTAGATGACAGTCTGCTCACTGATGATGAAAGAATATATGATATAACTTTGAAACAATTGTTATGTCATACAGCAGGTTTTTCTGCGTCTTTTGAGTTGTACATTGATAAGAAAATATATTCGAATCCCGGTGATAAATTTTGTTATTCGGGTGTGGGATATATGTATTTGCAAAATATAATTGAACATGTCAGCGGCATGACCATAGAACAGGCTGCAAACGGTTATGTCTTTGAGCCTTTGGGGATGAATAACAGCACATTTGAACATGCTAAAACAGTTACGCCTTATATGAGATTATCCTCAGTTGTAATATATGCATTTACGGTGTTTATTATGGTATTGATCGTGCTTCTCATGGCTGCTTTTGCTGCAGGGAAGATGACGAAATTCCGATTTTTCTCTTTTAGAGGCAGTCTGCCTGTTTGTTTTCTGATAGCTGGTATTGTAAACACCTTGTTTCTTTTGCATATTGTGCCAAAAGTAGTAGTATTTTTTGGGCTATATTTGGCATTTATGGGATTAGTTCTGTTTCTTGCCCGAAAAAACACTAAAGTTTTTTATGCCAGTATGCCATTGGTGATGATTTTAATAGTCGTTTTAGGGTTTGCGGTTCCGGTCAGCATACCAGTGACCAATGACATCGTAGCGAAAACTCCCAATAGCGCATATACTTTAAAATCTACAAGTGAAGATATGGCGCTGTTCTGTCAGGAACTAATGAAACAATATGGTAATCGGGATGGAGATGTGGAAGATATGTTTTCTGCCGCTGTGAATATTGATACGGTTAATAGCTGGGGGACAGGAATTGGGATAGAGTGTGAAAACCAAGGAGAAACTTATTGGCATTCCGGTATTAATCCCGGTTTCCAAAGTCTTTTTGTATTATACCCTTTGCAGGATAAATATGTAATCATTCTTACAAATAGCGATAATGGATTGCAGTTTTCGAAAGAAGTGGCAAACGCCTTTTTGCAAATAGACGGAAGCTGGGATATTCCAAGGTAAATGTAAGGTACTCAAACTTCGCACTTGAATAAGTGCCTATGCACCTTGAAAATACAATAAAAACTGGCAATAAGATAGCATGAAACCGTCTGGTTTGGTATAATTGAGTTGGCAAAAAACAATTAAAACCGGAGGCTCATGCTATGAATAAAAGTATAACACAAGCAAACCAGAATGATAAGCAGATTTCAAAATCTATCGAAAAATTTTTTAAAAGATTCCATATCTCCTCGGCATTGAAAGCATCTAATGCCTATAAGAAAAAAGGCATTCCCGTTATTGAGGTTTTTCAGTATCTTTTTCTGCTGATCTTTTC
>CAJTRM010000071.1 GCA_910578865.1 uncultured Dorea sp. | reverse complement strand
CATAAATCTCCTTGCTGTGTGATTGTTATTCGTAATTCAATTATACCATCAAGTGCAGGTTTGTGCCTTTTTTATGGACTAAAGTATTGATTTTTCAAGGTTCAGCACACCAATCGGTGTGGGAAGTTTGAGTAATCTTCTCATTATTTATCGTTTCATCATTAAATCCGAAATACTCAGGTTTTTTCTTAAGTCTAAACAGATGTGATCCACAACGCACGAGTACAAACATAGATTCTCCGCTATACAATATTTCCCCTTTGCCATTATGTCTTACTGACACCTGATATATTTCGGCACTAATTGCATCTATGATTTGCTCATTAAAAAATTCTATTTTAATCCTCATCATGCACTTCCGTCTTTAAACTTCATTTTATCATAATGCAATCAATCAGGGAAGATCCCTCTTCCCCTACTCGTACACCGCGTCAAGAATAACGCTTTCTGCCCAATTAGTTAAATGGACATGGGGTAAAGTGGATATAAGCAAAGAATCTCAAGGGATCACAAAAAAGAAAATTCCATACAATATTTTACAATTCAAGCAAATGATAGGGCAGCTATCTATTTGGGCAATCCTGCTCTTACAGAAGATAATTGCTGTTTCCAAATGAAGATGAATACTTATCTGATACCATACAAAACAGCCGCCTGCCCTCCATTACGGAAGAATTTATAGGACGAAAAAACGAACTGAAAGAATGCGGGAAACTGTTGCAGGAACGCACCACACTTTTTATCAGCGGTGTGGCAGGGATCGGGAAAAGTGAATTTGCGAAATATTATGCTGACAAAAGCCGTAAGAAATATACAAATATCATTTACCTCTATTATGCAGGAGATTTAAAAAAAAAGCATTGCAGGCATGGAAGCGGAAGAACTGCTATATGAATTGCAGACCTGCGGACTGAGCATTTCTTTCGGCGAAGCTGTTGACCTATCTAAGGATGGAGATTACACCGACGGACTGATGGCAGAGCATTTAAGGAAACTGTTACAACTTGGGAAACTGTCTGATCCCTGTCTTGATGTCCTGCGTAATTTTTCCCTGCTCTCTGCCTCCGGCGTATTAAAAAATGCTTTTAAAAACTGGTTGAAACTGCCATCATTAAATGATGTGAATTATCTCGCCAAATACGGTTTTATCCATGATGACAAAGAAAACCGGAAAATCAGTCTGCACCCACTGGTAAGGGAAATTGTTGCAATGGAAACTTTGCCGTCAGTATCAAACTGTCATACACTGCTTGACAGCCTGCATTGTATTTGCCTTGTGCATGGACTGGAAGTGAAAAGACCACAGTATGTGATTGATTCTCTTATCAGTATTACAGAAAATATTTTAGCAGACATACAAGAGGATTATCTGCTGTTCCTGCAAGATATGTTCCCATATCTTGAAAAATATCTTGTAACGGACTATCTGCCTAAACTTGCAGAACGGATAGAATATATAATGAAATTTGATGACAACAACCCTCAGAATGAATCAGAACTACAACAAGATAAACGCTTTCGCTGCGACAAAGCACTGCTTCTTGACTATAAGGCGGAACTGTTTCTTATCAAAAATGATTATAAAAACGCCTTGAAAAAACGTTTAAAAGCTGTCAGCGTCTTAGAACCATACCATACGGAAGAAGCTGACCAGCGGACGGCAAATCTGCTTTCAAACCTATACAACAATCTTTCCAATGTGTACCTGCTGATGAAAAAGCCAAAAGAAACTGCCGAAATGCTCCATATTGCTTTAACCATCCGTCAGGAATATGCGCACCTTGGACTGGTAGAATCACATGATATGCTGCAACAATTAATAAATCTGACTAATATGTTGATTCTTTCCAAAAATACGGATATGGCAAAATAGGTTCTTTCCACCTATGAGAACCTTGTTTTGGAGCATGAGGGAACGCAAACTTTAGATAATGGAGTCTGCCAGATGATGTATGGCGCAATTGCGCTTTCCGAAGGCAATGCTAAAGAATCCGAACTTCATCTTTTATCTGCCGAGAATATTATTTCGGAAGTCATGGGAACCGATAACGATTATGCCAAAACCGTTTATTTGTACCTGAATAACCTGTATGCCAGATGACAGAAACCGGAGCAGGCTATGGCATATAAAAATAAATACATTGAATGTTCCCGCCATCGTCAATAACATTTTGATCGCCATGAAAGTTAGCGAAAGTTAAGACTTTATCCAAATCATAAAAACAATGTCAAAAACCGCATAAAATAAAGGTTTTTGACATTGTATATGCTGTTGTGAAACATAAATTTGCCTCTTAGTGAAAGTTAGCGAAAGTTAAATTATGCCCTCAAATGTCGTGCTATTCAAATCACTCAGTTCGCCCAAATATTCAATCAGCACCTTATCATTAAAACACACTCTCTAAATTTGTTCCTAATTTTCTTCGTCATCTAAAATATCTTTGACCAATTTTTCAAGTTCTTTTCGATTTGGTAAGTATAACTCATATTTAGATACAAATAAATTACTGTCCATTCCATACGTTGCATATTCGGCTTCAAATGGATACATTAGCATTTGACGAGTTATACTCAGCATTCCATAATGCTAATCATTTATAGGAATGCTGAGTAATTCAACGTTTTAACTCAAAAAGATGAGCATTATCAGTTACCTTAACCCACAGCGGCGGGCTATCTCATCTTCATTGCCCACCCACAAAGGCTCTTCTTTTTCTGTTGGTATTGGTACTGATTCGAGGACATCCCGAAGCTGCTCAACGGAGGCTTTGGCATAGTAGTTTTTTGTTGTATCTGTACGGGCATGGCCGAGTACTGTCGAAACCAGCTCTATTGCTACGCCGTCCTGATAAAGGTTTGTCGCCCTTGTCCTGCGGAACATATGGCAGTGCACAGATTCAGGAAGCACAACCCCTTCGGCCCTGACCTGCGCAGCATATTTTTTTATAATGCGCTGGGCATTGCCAACAGACATACGGTCAGTCACACCTTTTATGGTTGTTGAAAACAGATAAGCATCTTTGGGAGAAGCCCCATGGTAAACACGCAGGTATTCTTTTAAATGGCCGGCTGCTTTATCTGTAAGCTGAATGGTGCGTTCCTTATTCCCTTTTCCAGTAATAAAAACATATGGATATCTTTTATCCAGCACGATATCGCACAGCTTGATGTTAAGCAGTTCGCTTATCCTCACTGCAGTATCATAAAGCAGGACCAGTATTGCACGGTCCCTGATGCCGGTCCGGGTATGGGGAGGGGCCGCAAGCAGCGCCGTAAGCGCATCTTCGGTAAGGATGGGGTTTTCCTTTGCTATGGTCTTGCATGGCGATATCCGGCTTATGGCAAGGGCTATTGACTGTACCGGTACATCCATGTCTGCTGCATAGTTTAAATAAGAACGTATGGCGGCTACCCTGACATTGGCAGTGGAGGGCTTGGCTCCCTTGTTGAGAAGATATTCCCGGTAACCATAAATGCACTCTTTTGTACAGTCAGAAAACTTAAAAATACTGATAGGGCTGCCAAGCTCGCCCGTAAGGTAGTTTTTGAACACAGTCAGGGAATCCCGGTAAGATTCGGCTGTTGCAGGGCTTCTCCCTTCCTGGCTGACCAGGTAAATATTCAGAAAATTCCAGGTCTTTGAAAAAAAGAGCTGATCCGTAGGTGTTTTAGCATTTTTATTCTTCATACAGCTTCACCTCCGGGATCACTTTTCCTGAAACTGAGTCCTTCTGCCGTACAGTATCAAAGGCATTGTCAACCAAATGATAGTAGTAATAAGTTTCCCCAGGACTTTTATGCCCGAGGTACCTGCTGAGGTAGGGGAGCATCTGATTGGTATCTATCCCCTGCGCCATCCATTCATTAAATCTTTCAACTACAAACGCATGGCGCAGGCAATGGGGTGTCGGGTGTTTTTCCGGTGTCTGCCCTGTCACTGTCATTGTCCAGTGCCGCCTGAAGCAGGATTCTACCCCTGAGCATGAAACAGGTTTTTCAGGGCTGGCACCCGGGAACGCCCACTCAACACCTTTAAATTCCGATTCCATTTTTCCTTTATAAATCTTCAGGATCGGAATGCTGTCTTCCGGAAGATATACAAGGCGGTCTTTCCTGCCTTTTGAACCAAGTATAGTAAGCGTCCCGCTTTCCAAATCTATATGCTGCCATTTCAGGAGCCTTCCTTCTGACAGGCGCAGCCCGCAGCAGAAATAAAGGAGGAACAGCACCTTGCATTCCCTGTCAAGACGCAGCTGTTTCGGGTTATGTGATGTGGGGGTATCCATGTTCCGTAGCAGCTTTTTCACTTCCTCTTTTGAAGTGATATAAAGAACCGGTTTGTGTTCCCTGCAGAAGAAGCCGGGGATATATGCGTCTTCTCCGAGCGAAAGTATGTATTCGGCCAGTACTTTTACGATTGATACCCGGCGGTTATGGTATCCGGCGCCCTCGCCCGGCCTGGCTTCTGACCATCTGGCAGCCAGTTCATAGGTGGCTGTTGATTCGTTGGGGAAATACCGGGCGCAGAAAGCATCGAACCGTTTTAAAAGCTTTTCATTGGAATTGTAAATAAAGCCATCTGCATGTTTTTGGGCAATAAGCCCTCTGATGTGCTCTGCCAGGCCGCTTTCAAATGTATATGTCATGACAGGACACCTCCAAACTCCAGGGGGCACATACGCATCCGTCCCTCATCACGTTCCAGGTACACTTCGGCTGTTTCCCGGCTGGCATGTCCGAGGACATTTGAGATATCGTCCAGCCTGTTGTCAGCCCTGAGCAGCCTGGTGGCAAATGTCTTCCTTGTCATGTGGAACCCCTGGCCCGGTGACAATTCAAAACCATAAGTGGACAGGATCCTTTTCAAAGCATTGCGGCAGGCAGCCGTAACCTTTAAAGGGGTATAAGGGGCCTGATGACGGATGAATATATATCCGTTCCCGGCATCAGCAGACAGGGGCCTCCCATTAAGGATGTACTTATACACAGAGTTCCCGGCATTGGTGTTAGAATATAAATAGTACAAGTTAAACATGGCAAGTTTCAGAAATATCCGTATAATAGAAACGGATACAGGAGGAGATTTTCCATGAGTAAACAGTTTGATAAGCAGTTTAAAGAAAATGCAGTACAGTATTACCTTGAACATAGGGAACTTGGATGGAATAAATGTGCAGAGAACCTTGGGATAAGTCGGAATGCCATTCGGAACTGGGTAAAGGCGGCATCTGAGAACGCCGGGGAAGTACCCGTACGGGGATCCGGGAACTATGCAAGTGATGAAGAGAAGGAAAATGCCCGGCTGAGAAAAGAACTCAGGGACACGAAA
>CAJTRM010000070.1 GCA_910578865.1 uncultured Dorea sp. | reverse complement strand
AAAAAAACGGGTAAAAAATCACCCGTTGAGAACCTGATAGCCAAAGAAATACTTCCTGTCCGACCAGGAAGAACAAGCACACGTCATGTTTCTGCCAAAAAAATCGTATGTTTCAACTATAGGTTCGACTAACACACGACTATTATATACCTTTGGAAAAACAGTTTCAAGACTGTACTTTTTTGTGTACATAAAATAAAGCCATAAGCATAGATTTTTTATATTCTATACTTATGACTTCTTTCTTATCTTCTTAACTTAATGACATTGATTTAGCTCTTCTTATCTTTTGATTACATGGTTTTCTTTTAAGATAGTCATAATATCCTGATTTACTAATATTAAGTTTTTCAAGCATACTGGTAACTGAAGCTTTAGGATCAGTATCAGATTTTTTCTTAATCTGATCATAAAGTTCCTGCTTAGTTAATTCCCCAGTATGCCAATAGCCTTTTTTAGAACATCTAATGCATCCTTTGTATCCTTAAGTTCTTTTTTAAGTCTGGCAATTTCTTTAGCTTCATCACTGGAATAATTGCCGCTGCCTCTGGAATTAATTGTACCGTTATTATTTTTAGCTTCCTTAAGCCACTTATGAACAGTGCTGTCAGCAACACCAAACTTTTTAGAAACAGCTACTTTAGATTCATTGGGATGATCTAATACATAGTCAACAACTCCCTGTTTAAATTCATCTGTAAATGTTGGTTTACTCATCATCATATACCTCTTTCATTTCTTATAATTAGCTTATGACATTGTACCACAGGACTTCTAATTCTTCCATTTGTCTGGTACAGATTTTATTCTAGCACCAGATCGTTGATGAAGAAGCTGCAGAACATTTGAAAAGTATATTTTCTATGTATATGGATGGCAGGAACTATAGTGATATTGCAAGACAGCTCAATAAAGATAGAGTTTTATCGCCGACTTTACAGAGAAAATTCTATAAAACCGGTGAAAAGCCGCTTCCGGAGTCAAAACCCTGGAATAATTATGAAGTGAAGCGAGTACTTCAGGATGTTCATTGTACAGGTGATTCTGTATTTGGAAAATATCAGCAAAGTGTTTTCCAGGGAAATAAACAGAGAAATCGACCAGAGAGTGAATGGGTGCATGTGGAGAACACGCATGAAGGGATTATAGATAGAGAGTTGTTTCAACAGGTACAATCTAAAATCCAGGAATATACGGAAGCTTATAAGAAGAAACATCAGCAGAACAATGGGGCTATTAGAAACCATAATTTCTATACAGGAAAGATATGGTGCGGAGGCTGTGGCAACCGCATGACGTTGTCCAGAGAAAGAAATGGCACATTCTTTTATATCTGCGGAGCCAATACCAACCATAAATCAGGGGGAAAGCAATGCAAAGGGCACAGAGTCAGAAAAGAATATGTTGATGACGATGTTCTTCGCCTGATTCAAACGCATATGAAAACCGTATTGGATACGGAAAAAATGATTCAGGAAATGAATACAGCTTCCAAAAATCAGACACAGTATCTGCTTTTGGATAAAAAGGTGGGGAAACTTCGACGGGAACTAAGCCGTATCAGTAAGCGTAAGTCGGATTTATATGAAGATTACTCGGAACGTTTGATTACAGAAGAAGAGTACATACAGTTTTCTCGGATCTATTCCAATGAAATTGAGAATATCAAGAGCCGTCTGGACACAGTATTGGCGGCACAGGTTCGGTATTCTCAGGATTACCACATTGAAGAAGGCTGGGGAAATGTAATACATACTTATATGTCAAAGCGTAAGCTGACAAAAGAAATGGCAGATGCCTTTGTGGATTCAATTATTATCCATGGTAAGTATGAGTATGAGATCAAGCTGGTATATGACGACCAGTTTGCAGATTTACAGAAATTAAAGAAAGAGAAGGAGGCGCAGTCAAGATGACAGATCATAGAAAAACAGCTGTTTACATCCGTTTATCCGCAGAAGATGACAATGTAGATGGCAGAGCCAAAAAAGAGAGCGACAGTGTAACTTCTCAGAGAATTCTGTTAAAATCATTTGTGATTGATCAGTTGGGTGTTGCTGAGGCAGATATCCTGGAATATGTGGAAATGTACCTTGCCACTTTGATACAATACGCAGGAATAAAATTACATAAAAATGCCCTAAATAAAGGCTTCCGCACATTTGCTGTGTACGGAAGCCTTTATTTTTTTGCCTATTTAGCAGTGGGGTATTGAAAGGTGTTTATGTATGAACCCTCTTAAAAGATAACTAGACACCCGTGTTCATTTTGAACCCTCACAAATAAAAAATCAAAAAGTAACGCAAAGCGATATATTAAGACTTTATTATTGGTAACACATTTTGTACTCTTAATTTAGTCAAAGAAAATTTTACCCCTATTTTACAAAAGCCTGCTAGTGGATTTGACAAACAGTAAATATAATTATATTTGTAATCTGAAATTACAATTCGACTAAAGGAAAGGAAGAATTAATTATGAGAACTAAAAAAATTATTGCTGTAATTTGCACTTTGAGTGTTGTTACAGCAAGTATGGTTGGGTGCAACAACACAAAACCAACAGTGACTTCAACTTCTGAAATTTCAGCAAAAACTGCTGCTGATGAAAAGACTGATTCTAAAAAGCCAAAGTATGTCTTTTTGTTTATAGGAGATGGTATGTCCTATCCGCAAATTCAAAGTACAAATTATTATCTTAATGCTCTTGAAAATAAAACAAGCATGGGTAATAAGGATGATAACACAATTTTAACGAAATCTAAAGATGTATTGGAATTTTTAGAATTTCCTGTAGCCGGTAGTGCTCAGACCTACGACAGCACATCATTTTGCCCAGATTCTGCGTCTACAGCTACTTCTTTATCAACAGGTCATAAAACTTATTCTGGTACTATTAATATGAATGAAAATGCTACCGAAAGTTATGAAACAATCACGGAAAAATTGTATAAACAGTTGGGATATAAGATTGGTATTGTTTCAAGTGTTAATCTGAATCATGCAACTCCTGCAGCTTTCTATTGTCATCAGGAAAGTCGTTCAAATTATTATGACATAGGGCTTGAACTTATAAAAAGTGATTTTGATTACTTTGCAGGAGGTGGTCTTTTGAAACCAACAGGTGAAGAAGAAAATCAAGAGGATTTGTATAGTCTGGCTGAAAAATCAGGATACACTATAGTGACAACACAGAAAGAGGCTGAAAAAGTAACCTCGGATACAGGAAAGGTTATAATAATCGATGAGCATTTAGCCGATTCAGATTCTATGGATTATGAGATAGACCGTACTGATGATGAATGGTCACTTGCAAATTATGTTTCAAAAGGTATTGATTGCCTCTCAGAAGATAATGATAAAGGATTCTTTATGATGGTGGAGGGCGGAAAAATTGACTGGGCTTGTCATGCAAATGATGCCGCTTCAACGATGACTGATACAAAAGCATTTTCTAATGCAGTAAATGAAGCAGTAGATTTCTATAATGAACATCCTGATGAAACTCTTATTCTTGTTACCGGAGATCATGAAACAGGCGGTATGACAATAGGATATGCCGGCACAAATTATGACACCTTTTTACAGAATCTTTCTAATCAAAAAATAAGTTTCCAAAAATTTGATACCGAATTTGTTTCAAAATATAAGGAAAACAAAACAGACTTTGATGATGTGATGAAAGATATTTCTCAACAATTCGGTCTTGTAACAGAAAAAAATGCAGGTAAGGATGCAGAAAATACAGTTGAGAAAGATAGCTCTGATAAACATCCTACGGGGGTAACATCTGGTAGCTTGGTATTAACTGATTACGAATTGCAGAAATTAAAGGATGCATATAAAAAGACCATGTCTGCAAAAGAAGGAGAAGAGCTGGATCAAAAGGAATATGAGCTTTATGGTTCATATGATCCATTAACAGTTACCATTACTCATATCTTAAACAATAAATCTGGTATTAGTTTTACAAGCTATAGTCATACAGGACTGCCGGTGGCTGTTTTTGCCAAAGGTGTTGGTCAAGAGAATTTCGAGGGATATTTTGATAACACCGAAATTTATAAAAAAATAGCAACTCTGACAGGGGTAAAATAATAAATGCTAAAAAAATTTATAGTGTTGTTTCGTAGAATTTGGGGTTCGCAGGCGGTCAGCTATAGAACCCTTATTCCTGGTGTTATACTTATGTTGATATTATTTCTGGTTCCAACAGGATTTGAAGATGCTGTTATTTATCAAGGTGCAGATAAAGTGAAAGCGATTGTTACTGAAGTAGATGATTCAGCAATACGAAGCGTAGGATTAATTCGGTCTGGGGAACAGATTTGCACTGTAAAAATAGAAGGCGGCCGATTTAAAGGACAAATTGTAAAGGCAACTAATCTTTTATTTGGAAGTCTTTCGCAGGATAAGGAATTTTCTGTAGGCGATGAAGTATTAGTTGCAGTCAGTTATGATGATGCTAAAATTACATCTGTTACGATGATTGACCATTTCCGAATTGGGTGGGAGTTATTACTTGTTATCATTTTCACTTCTTTTTTGATTGTATTCGCGGGACCAGGCGGCATTAGAGCAATGCTTTCGTTTGTTATTACTGTTTTGTGTATATGGAAAGTAATGATCCCTTTTTGTCTAAACGGTGGAAATGCCATAGTATGTGGTTTGTTTATAATAACATTGCTGACAGTAATCATAATATTATTTGTATATGGCTTTAACATATGCAGCGTTGTAGCGATTTCAGGGAGTATGCTTGGAGTTATAACCGCTTGTGTACTTGGTGTTATTTTCACATATGCTTTAAAACTACATGGTGCAATTATGATTGACAGCGAGTCATTGCTTTATTCTGGGTATGAACATCTTAATTTAACTCAAATCTTTATGGCAAGCATATTTGTTGGGGCTTCAGGTGCTATGATGGACTTATCCGTAGATATTACAAGCGGAATGTGTGAAGTGATTCGTAAAAAGCCAAACATCGGAAAATTAGAACTTATAGGAAGTGGAATACGTATAGGCCAAGCGGCTATGGGAACTATGACAACTACACTTTTACTTGCATATACAGGAAGTTGTATAACACAATTAATGGTTTTTATGGCACAAGGCACACCTATTATAAACATATTAAATTACAAATACATTGCTGGTGAGATACTTCAAACTCTTGCAGGCAGTTTTGCTCTTGTTACTGTTGCTCCTTTTACTGCAATTGTGGGAGGGTTGGTATTATCAAAAATACCCAAAAATCAAAATTAATTGAATGAACAAAAAACAAGGAACACATTTTGTATAAAAATCTTGTTCCTTGTTTTTGTTCATGAATATTCTAATAGCCATAAAGTGGTGCTAGAATAAAATCTGTACCAGACAAATGGAAGAATTAGAAGTCCTGTGGT
>CAJTRM010000069.1 GCA_910578865.1 uncultured Dorea sp. | reverse complement strand
TAGCATAGAGGGTTGGTGGTTATTTTTCTATCCACTATCTTATTTGACGCTTACGCAATTACGCCATTCAGTTTCCCCAAATAATTTAAGACGATTACTCCCGGGATAAACAACACTATATTTCTAAGAACTGTAATAGTCAGCGAACTTATTGCCTTTCCTAATGCCTGAAAATAGCTGGTCACCATATTGATCACACCAAGCATGGGAGCGGACAGGCAGAGGATTTTCAAGAAATATCCGGTTTGCTTGATCAGAACGTCGTCTTGCAGAAATATAGCGGCAAGTGACTTCCCGAAAAGAATAAAGGCGGCAGTAAATACTGTGCCTATGAGAACTCCGTACAGTATCGTATACGCCACAGTGTCAGACATTCGCTTTTTTTCATTTCTTCCATAACAATAACCTACCAAAGGGGCAACACCTTGTGACAGCCCTACTGACAACAAAATCGGAATCATATTAAGTTTATATGCAATTCCATAAGACGCTACTGCGTCAGAACCGTAAATGCTGATATAGTTGTTAAGTACAATATTGGAAACACTCATAAGTACTGTAATGAGAGCTCCGGGAATACCGATACTTATCACATTACGGATCATCGCCGCATTTGGTGAAAAACGTTTTGGTGTTAATGGTATTACCTGGTTTCCCTTCTGTCCTTGACGAATCATGCAGACAATATAATAGATGGTGGCACATACAAATCCTAAAGCCGTTGCGAGTGCGGCTCCTGCTGTTCCCCATCTGAAGACAGCGATAAAAACATAATCCAACACCATATTGACTATATTTCCAAGTACTAATCCAATCGTACCTTCTTTTATCAGCCCCACCGAACGGAACAGATGAACGAATCCGTTCGCTGTCATAATAAAAGGAGCGCCGATAAAGATCCATTTCAGATAATCACATGTATAGGCAAGATTATCTGCATCTGCGCCGGATATTTCTGCCAAAGGCTTTAAAAATGTCATTCCTAAAACGAGTGTGATAACGCCTGAAATTGCCATTGCGTATATACAAAAATTCAAAGTTGTTCCGGCTTCTTTTTTCTTTTCCTCTCCCAATAATCTGGCGATGACGCTGCTGCCTCCCATTCCGAAAATACAGGCAATGGACATAATGATAAGCAATACCGGCGCACACAACGTGACTGCGGCAATCGTTGCAGGTTCTTTTGTCAGAGAAACAAAAAATGTGTCGGCAATATTATAAATCAATGTTGTAAGCTGCCCCAGCATAGCAGGTAATCCAACTCTCATAATTGCTTTGGAAATATTCGTTTCTTCAAAAACAGATATCATGTTTTTCTTTCCTCCATTGATTTTTGAATCATTATAATGTAAAATGAACCCAAAAAACGAGACATATGTCCTGATAAACGAGGGTTTATGGAAAAAATCTATGATAAAAAAACAATTAAAGCCTATATTACTGCAAGTGAATATTCGGATGTACTTGACTCATTGGATATAGATTTTTATCTAATAAAATATGAAAAGGGAGAATTAGTGAGTTCACCCTTTCAAGATGAATTAATATTTCAGATCGTAGTACATGGATCTCTGAACATTTACTTTATCCGTGACGACGGTACACGTTATTCATTGTCAAAAGGAACTGTGGGCTGCCTTCTCGGAGATATGGATATTTTTTATCCAAAAAGCAGCAGTATTTATGCTGAGGCAGCTGAAAGCCTGACATGTCTTTCATTTTCTATTGAAAAACACAGGGGAATTTTACTCGCTGATCATAAGTTCCTGCAGCTGATCTGTTACAGTCTTTCGGAAAAAATCGGAGCAATAACAGCCATTCATGCTGCCCCGGGTTCTCTCACAGAGCGTGTCCTGTCTTATATGAAGTATAAATGTGACGATGAGACCTTAAAAGGAATTGAGCAGGCCGCCTTTCACCTTCATTGCAGTGCTAGACAACTTCAGAGAATTATAAATCAGAGTGAAATCAATGGATTCGTCAAAAAAATAGGAAAGGGAACATACAAGTTGATCAATTTTCCTTTTCAAAATCATTGAATGTGTGATAGTGATTATAAGTCATTTTTAGAATCAAATAATGGCTTTACTTTTGTATATAAATAAATGGAGGATATAAACTGCATACTTATTAGGAGAGTGAAGCAAAGCACAGATTGAATAGGAGAAATATGAATGAAAAGAAAGCTATATAAATTATTTCTTGTGCTTATAGTAAGTCTGTCTTTGGGTTCAAATCCCATAGCACAAAATGAGATACTCAAAATGCTTGAATCTCTTTCGGGAGCTATTGAGACGAACGTTCAAGAATCTGATGAAGACGAAAAAGAGCCCGAAGAAATTAAAGATTATGAAGAAGCATTTTTCAGAAAGTAGTTCCCCTCTTAACTAATGAATTTCAGATTGAAGTAGCACAACCGCTATTTCGCCTATTATATCTTTTTGTCTATGGTTTCGCGGTATCCGAAGGCTTTATTTCGGATGTCACGGATAAGGTGGTTGCTTATAATCTGACGCTGTTTTTGCTGCCCTGTCGTGCTGTAATGCCGGAACCTGGAAAATATATTTCCTATGAATTCGGCAGCATAGTGTCGGATGTGTTTGCGACGCGGGCGATTTTATATGCGGTGTTTGCGATACTAAAGTCTTGGTTGACTTGAAGCATTTTCATGCTATAATTTTATATAGCATCAAAAATAAACTGTGAAGGAGGAAAAGACGATGTATGCAGAATTTGATGAGAGCTTAGTGACTGGAAATGAAGTTATTGACAGTCAGCATAAAGAATTGATCGAGAAGATTAATAAGCTGGTGCAATGTGTGGAAGATGGCGGCGGCAAGCTGGAAGCGATCAAGATGCTGGATTATCTGGCTGATTATACGGATTACCATTTCGGAGCGGAAGAAAAGCTGCAGGAAGAGGTAACTTATCCGGGAATCAAGGAGCACAAGCAGAAACATGAGGAATTCAAAACTTCCATTAAAGAACTCTATGAAATGTTAGAAGAAATGGAAGGCCCCACGGATGCATTTGTGCAGGCAGTGAATAAAAATGTGATCGACTGGCTGTACGGGCACATCAAAGGCTTTGACTGCTCGGTAGCAAGCTATATCAATGTAGGAAACAACCCGACTGTTTTATAGGGGACGGAGGAAGAGGTCAGGGGAGAAGATCCTGGCTTCTTTTTAAGAGGTTCTGCTTTTCACTATGGACTTGATTATAAGAATAGTGTCAATTATGAACGACAGACTAATTGAGAAAAAAGCAGCTCACAGACAACTGAATATAGAAATTATGTAAATGGAGGCTGTTATGAGTGTAGTAAATTTTGATGCTCTTCGTTACACCAAACCTGATGGTAAAAGTTATTCTGGACGCAATACAGGCAGGAGTCAGATGAGGGATTTCAGTGAAGAGATTAAAAGATTAAAGGGCAACGCATCAGGTTCTGGTGCACCTGTCCAGGATATTTCTGCCGAAAATGCCAGAGAAAAGGTATTACAGTATCAGGAGAATCTGGAGTACGAACTTCTCCTGAGAAGCAAGGATCCTTCAAAAGGCAGACGGGAGGAAGAAGAGGAACACGTCCTGTTCGAGGGCAGGCATAATTCTGCATTTGAAAGTAAAACTCTCGCAGAGTTAGCAGGAATGAAACCAGATGAAGAAATAAACTGGGATGCAGACGGCACCGATGAACTTACAGAGGAGCAGCTCAAGTATTTGAAAGACAAATATGATGTTAAGAATTTAACTCAAAATGAGTTCTGTAATCTGTTGGCAGAACTGACAAAAATGAATGCCATTTCTTGCGAGGAGTTCAAAAGACAGCTCTGGCGTCCGGGAAATCCAGCGGCTTATGCGACTGGAGCTGTTGTTCGCGCATCAGAGGGGCATTTCTCGCAGTTGCTGAATAGCAGAAAAGATTATCTGAGCCAGCTTAAGAATGAAAATAGCAGCATATTGGCTGAAATTTTTGACAGGATCAAACAGGGTGTAAACAGATTGGAGGAATCGTAGAATGAATATTCAAGGAGTAGGAACAACACGTTCTCAAATGGAAAGAAGTCAGTCAGGGAGAATATCAGGAAGCGGGGCAGGAGTAAACTTTGCAAACCAGCTCGAAAATGCGGCAAATACAAAGCCGCATACACATATCATTTACATGAAAACAGATGATATGCTGTATTCCGGAGGGAATGGCACCGGATTGTCTTTTTATATTAAATATGCGAAAAATTCAACCGAAGATGACCCGACAGTTATTGCAAAGGGGGTGGATGAAAATGGGGATGAATTTGAGCAGATCATACATATCAACCAGATAAATCCTCAATATGCAACCATAGTAGAGATGCGGGCGCTGGAGGCCTATACGGGAGTGGAGAAGCAGTATGGTTTTACCTCGCTTCCATTGGACACCGGTAATATGAGGCTTCATGACAGAAGGAATTTTATGGAGATGTTTACGGACGTCATTGGAGATATGAACCTGCTGAGGCAGAGGAAAACAGCGGACTATTACCGGTACAGTATGCAGGTATATCAGGATTTTATGAACAAAATGGCCGACAGCAGATCCAAAAGCAGATTCGCAGGAATTTTGTAACCGCTGGTATTAAAATGGCGTAAAAAGTGATGTTGATTTCAAGGTATTGTGAGATGGCTCCCAATGCCTTGAAATTTTTTGAAAATGTTAAGGTTAAACAGATGCGGTTTACTGGAGCTGACATATTAAAGACTAAAATGAACAAAAAAACTGAAAAATTCCCTGTTAATCTGTTTTGCAGTCTGATGCTGTTAAGTTTTATACCGTTTTTATATACACTTGTAAGGACAAACTTGATTGTAAACAGCCCGTCGACAGATGGATTGGGTATTGCAGGACATATTGAATGGTTTGATCTGATCAATGAGGCGATATGTGTTGTTTGTTGTGCTTGAAAAGCCCATATACATGATGGTTGTTTTGAAGACAATATTTACAATAATCGGTGATCTGTTTCTGATTCCGCAGTTTGGAGTAAATGGAGCAGCATATTCCGATATTGTGGTAAATTCCGCATGTGTGGTATTATGTTTGGTTGTTGTGTTCAGAGAACGATTGATTGTTATATCCTTTAAATTTGACAGATTATTTATAAAGGATTTTCTGTTTATCGGCTTATTCAGCGGAACTCAAATACTTTTACATAATTTGATCTATTCTGCATTAGTCTGCAGAATGGTTAATGCTGTAACAAAGCAGGGAAATTATTGGATCGCTAATAATATTATATGGGGCTTACTGTTGATTCCTATATTAGCATTGGCAGAAATCATCAGAAAAGATTGCAGGGATCAGTTAATTCTAGTAAAAATAAAGCACTATAATACGGTTATAGTAGTAACTTTCATTAGCTGGGTATGTTTTATTCCGATGCTTAACTTATTTTTGAAAAATGTTATGGGAATTGAGGATTATGGGAAAATCAGGCATATCCTGATAATATTAATACCATTTTATCAGGCATATAATTATACAGTTTTATTTGATAATATACTCAAACTTCCCACATTAAAAATGGGATTTGCTCCTTGAAAAATCAATACTT
>CAJTRM010000068.1 GCA_910578865.1 uncultured Dorea sp. | reverse complement strand
TCATATTGGTTGCTCCTTTGTTTATTGGTTTTATATTATATGACCTTAAAAAATTTGTCCAGTTTATTGTAGCCTATCCAATCAGGCGGACGGGCTGGAGGTTGGCCGCAGTCGGCGCAACATGGGCCGCCTCCAGAATCTTTTGCAGCTTTTCCTCCTCCACCTCTTTGTCCTTATAGCTCCGGACGGAATAACGCTTCTTTGCAATTTCGATAAAATCCATAGTGGCAAATCCTCTCTTTCTATTGTATACTGAACGTGTTAATTAACCGTTGACCTAAATTTTAGCAGGATACAGAAATTCCGCAAGAATGCACTTTTTGGGTAGATACTTCCCAAAAGGGTAGCTATAAAAAGGAAAAGATACAGACAATGGAATATTCAAAAGACCAGTTCAACTGCCCGGTGGAGGCCACGCTGTTTTTGATCGGCGGGAAATACAAGCCTCTCATCCTCTGGTATCTGATAGAAAAACCGCTCCACTACATGGAGCTACAACGTATGATCCCGAAAGCGACACCCAAAATGCTGTCGCAGCAGTTACATGATTTGGAAGAATGCGGGAGGCTACACCGGGAGGTCATCCCGGACAAGCCGCCCAGGACACTGTACTCCCTCACCCCATTTGGACGCAGCATCATTCCCGTGCTGGATGCCATGTGCGATTGGGGCGCGGGCTTTTTGGACGGGCTGGACATCCAGCCGCCGTGCTGTACAAAAAAGTCAGCAGGAGAACCGTGACAGGCTTTCCTGCTGACTTTTCATAACTGTACATCCGACGCCAATGGGAAAACCCGTTTTTACATACAAGCCGGGAAACTGATGCGTTCTTTACCTTACCCACTTTTCCTAACTGCTCCGGCGCAAATAAATGAATTATTGTCTTTCCTGATTTGCAAGGTCTTTCATATTTTATAGAAAATTTGTTATAAAGCAATACCAGCACAAGGCTTTGCACCTGCCCTATTCAAACCTTTTAACGATTGCCTGCTATCGTTAAAAGGAGGTGCAAATTTTGAGGGCAAAACAGCTCCCGCAACAGAAAAAAGGCTCAAAAAGCAAAAAAATAAAACCGCCGAATCCGTGGAAATGCTTATTTCCACGCATTTCTGCGGTTTTCCATTGTATCAATTTCGTTGTTGCGATGTTCCTTTGTGTCTGTGGATATTTTCCTGATAAATGTTCAAAAACCCTATCGAAAAAAATGCACCCCAACTTAGCCTTGGGCGTATTGCATCAAATTGTCAATTCTATCCACCTGACATATCATTTATCCATCCTGTCTACTCAACCCTCCTCCATATTTCATGGTAGATAAGTTTCCGCTATTTTCTTAATCGCAAAAAATCCGGGAACCAAAACCGTTGTCCAAACAATTCCAACTCCCAAAAATCCCATGTTTTCTGCACTTCTCCGCTATCCTATCTCTCCACCCTCGACATCAACACGACACACTCAACATGACACGAGAGAATAAAAAACGTCTAATGCTCCTCTCGGTATGCGAAAACTTATCTAAAGCATCACTTTAATGAAAACACTACTTTTTAATGACAGCTACTTAATCAACATCAGGGGAATAAGTAATCCCTGTTGTTAAATATTTATTGTGTAATAGCTCTTTAAATGGCAAAAATAATTGTTCAGAAAATTCATCTATATTATACCAACCATAATCAGCTACTTCCCTCTCCTCTGGGATAATAAAAGATTCTTTGTCGATAATTGCCATCATCCATACAGAAATATAATGTGTTTCCTCATCTCGATGAATATCATTTGTCACACCCAAAAAAGTAAATTCATTTATTTTAATACCTATTTCTTCTTGGCATTCACGCATTGCGCAGTGAACAATAGACTCATTCTTTTCTAAATGACCACCTGGAGTACTCCAGCATCCATTACCTAACTTATTTTTTCTCTTGAGTAACAACACTTCTCCTTCCTTGTTTTTTACTAAGACAGCCACTCCTACACCAATGTCTCTCAACATAAACTTCTCCTCCATTTAACATTTTTTGTTTATTTTTCTATCTTATCCATCAAACTGAATGAATGGATTGTAAGGACTAGTATTATTATGCTTTTTTATTACATTATAAGGACCGGAATATGAAAGACCACATTCTTTTGCTAACTGCATGATAATAGATGTTTCATTTTCGAAATGTATAACCGAAAGCAACGGTCCAAAGCTTGATATTGCTACAGCAAAATTTCTTTTCCATAGCATTTGTAAAGCAGATAATGTCTTTTCTTGTTGTAACGGCATTTCTATTGAATTCCAACCAATACATTGAATATAGTTCAAACTAGTAGCAAACGTAGTATAATCTTTTTCAATAATTGAAGGCAAAATGCCATGATATAACTCGATGATTGAATTTACACCACATTTCTTATCTATAGGAGCATTTGTATTCATAAAGACATTTTCATTTTCTGGTGGCATAGCAACATCCGAACTTTCACCTAGCAAAGAAATTTTCCATTCTTCTGGAAACTCCCAGCTTCCTATAAACGTTGAAGGTTTTCTATTGCCTGGTGTGTGTGATGGCAAATACCCAGATTTAGGATTATATGGCTGTCCAGCATCAATACAAAAACCACCATAATAATGAGTTGACCAACTAATCAAACTAACACGTCCCCTGCCGCTCATCTCAATAATTTGTTTAGGTGTAACACACCAATTATTCAAAGAACTAATAGCATCCATTGCCGTTAATATAATCTGTGTAGACGAGCCAAATCCAATATGTTGTTTGACATTGGATCGAATATGTAACTTACAATTAATGTTTAAACCTTGCGATTTTGCTTTTTGTAATGCAAGGATTAAATTATGTTTTGTCCTTTCTTCGATAAACTCATTAGTTTCTATACATAACTCTTTTTCGGGTTCTGCAACAGCAACTGTAGGGTATGCATTAATAGCAATTCCAAATCCACCAAACATTCGTTTAGACGCTGCTGCCATGTCCACTAATGACCAATGTAATCTTGGATATCCATAAGCAGTTACTTTTTTCACATTTTCTCACTCTCCTTATTTAGATAATACTTTTCAAAATGTCACTATATACCCATATGAGAGCCAAGTATTAAGATAGTTCTACGTATGCAAATTTATTATCAGAAAAACTTCATTAGTATGACCATTTCACCAAGAATTTTTCTCACAATTCTCTAAAGCTTAATTTATGAATATTTCGCTTTAAAAATGCCGTCCGTTTGCGTTATTGATTTGAAATACGCACAACTATATTAAATACTCTCTAATAGTCCGGAAAACATAACCGAATGTTTTTTTTGCAACATCAATTTGATCTGTATCTGTTTTACCAACACCCCAATCGCTAATTCCCTTAATAAGAATCCAATCCTTTCTATACCTTTCAGCAACAGAAACCAATCCCACACCTTCCATTTCACCACCAATCAATTCAGGTTCTTGATTCATTAGTTTCATTACAAATTCTTCAGAATTCACAAGTTTTTCGCCACTCGCAATGACACCAAAATGTATCTCAGACGCCTCCCATTTAAGAGCACTGTTTTGAAATCTATCTAAAAGCCATGGAGTCGCCGAACACTTATCTCCCCTTGGAATGTAATTATCATCAACTTTTCCCGACTCATAATTCCACAGTTGCTTAGAAACCAAAATATCCCCTATATTTTGCTTCTCATTACGTTTTGTGTAATTTCCAAAAGCTATACCAGAAAAAATAATAGTATCAATATTAATATTTGTTATTGCATCTGTAAGCGTCAAGATAGATGCCGCTGATCCCAAAGAACCGGCTTCACATTTAACTATATATAATGAGAAATCTTCACCAATATGAATATGGAATGTATTATTTCCTATCACTTGCCTATGAAGAGAAAAACCATATTCTTCAGCAATACTTATAATGCTTCTGAATTCATTCATATTAGCCACAGGTAATAATATCTTTTTCGAAATTTCCTTTTCCATAAATAAAGTATTCACGCCTACCTCCATTCTCTCAGATATATGCAACTTCCTTTCAAACATACACAAATACCTGAGTATATCTTCGTTTGTTAAGAAAACACCATAAGAATGTCTAATATCCCTTTTTTTCTCATTAATGTAGTTAACAATTCTTTTTGATCTAACCTGCGAATTTAATAATGAATATTCTTTCTTGAAAATATATTGCAAATTAATAACAAACGAGTATAGTTTGTTTATAATGGCATTGAAAATCTCATCGCTTTTCCAATAAATTAGTTTCTCCTCCAGTTCATTTCTCGTATAACCAGAAAAAACGGGCTCCAAAATGGAATAGTAAATTTGATAGTCGTATATACTTTCATTATCTATTCCATCATATATATGTATATAAGGTATATTTTTTATAATACTTGAGAATGTGGATTTCAAATATTTTTTATTATGCAATTGAGAAAGTTCTCTCCCCATAACGTTTCGAGCAGAGGATACAATTATCGAATCAACTCCACTATTCCGAAGGTTTTCAAAAATCAAATCAAAGGATCGAATGGTAAGAGCCTGCTTGTCTAATATGCCTAATCTTTGTGTTACAATATAATTAAGCAAATCCATGTCTGTTTTACAATGATCTAAGTGTTCTTGATATATATGATTTCTTCTAAGACCATCTTCGATAAATGCTGTAGTGGAACTATCTATGATAAGAATACCCTTGGGGAAAAAAAGTTCACTATCATCCTTAAAATAAAATGGGTATCTCTCTTCGTCAAATTTATATAGATTTCGACGACTAACAATCAACTCTTCCAATGAGTTAGTACATGAGATTGCAGTAACAATATCTAAATCATTCAGTTTTTTTAAGTATCTTATAGTGTGTGGAATATCCTCCTTACTTTCTATTTCAAATGTTAATTCTGCATATATTATTGGTGACATAAACAAAGAAAGAAAAACTATTTTCTCTATATCATCATCTAAAAGTTTACAATGTGTACTCTCTCGTATATCTCTATTTATAAAATGTAAAAGTACAGATTTTTGCATAGCAACAACCGCCCTTTTATATTCCTAAATTTCTGCAAAACACTGTTCTATTAATCATAATTTCCTCTCTTCAACAAATAGCATATTTATTCGTTGCTTATTTTAATTTTCCCTCCATCTGGAAATATAAAAGCTTGCTCATAACCGACATCAAGAGTTTCAGCAATAGCTATCATTTCCTCAAAGGCGACTGTTCCACGTTTCAATTTTTTATTAAAGTTTTGAGGAGTCTGTCCAATACGCCTGCTAAGTTCCGCAAGACTAATATTCTGTTTTTCACACAACTCTCTTATCATATCCGATGTTGTCATGATATACCTCCACTAATATATTATTATCATAAACCATCTGGTTGACAAAATCAATATATTTCTGTGAAAATTTATAGAAAATTTAAAAAAGCGCCCTACATTTCTACAAGACGCTGATATACTTTCTCGTAATATTTATCCCTCCCACAGAAAATTTCTATCGTTAAAATTTGCACCCAAACTCATGCTTGGGTGTATTGTATCAAATTGTGGTACGCAAGCCAGTCCCGGAAATTAGACCGTGTACCGAGGGAAGCCGTGGAGGAATTGTTGGGTATCAGATTTCAAGACGGGCAGGCTGAATGTACTTCTTGCACAACAATGTAAGGAGTGAGATTATGGCAAAAGACCCAATTAAGAAAGCAGATAACGGAACTTATTATTTTAGAGCAAACTTAGGCTACAATCCGATAACAGGTAAACAAATCCAGAAATACCGAAGCGGCTTTAAGACAAAAAAGGAAGCACGGGAGGAATATTCAAAACTTGTCCTCACTTCCACCGAAGAACTGACCGCCAAAAAGGACACGGTTTCTTTTCAGACGTTCATTGAAGAAACCTACCTGCCGTGGT
>CAJTRM010000067.1 GCA_910578865.1 uncultured Dorea sp. | reverse complement strand
GCGACGCGGCAAGAAAAAAGCGATCATTGCTATTGCAAGGATGATGCTTACCAGCATTTATCATATGCTGTCAGATAACGAGGATTTCCATCCGGATGACTACGAAGCCACCATCAATCCACCAAAACAAAAACCAGTTGTTCTTACTCTTGACAATACCCTTCAGTTCCTGAGAGAGCAGGGAGCTGACCCGGAAACCTTAAAACTCATACAGCAGCAATGTGTTGCACAAGTCGGATAAGTTTTTAAAAAAGACTTTTTCCACCAAGGGGGTAGTGCGCCCAAAATTCAGGCTATGGATTCACACTTATAGCTGTTATACGAATTGAAATGAACATGAGGCGGTTTTTTCTTCGTATCAAACAAAGAGTCATTAAACTCTTCCATCTTCGTATTAAGCGTCTGCTCAATCTCAAAAAGAATATCCTCAATACTTCTTTTCAATACCGCATCTGCGTTTGCCTTAGCCGCCTGCAATTCATTTTGGGTGAGAAATGCGTCATTCTGTGTCTTCAGTGCTGCAATTTCACCCTGAAGCTCGGAGTGCCTGTCAAGGAACTCTGTTGAGATATTACCCACAAATCCCAGCTGACGTATCTCTGTGTTTATTCCCTTTAACTGTTCCTGAAGAACAGATATCTGTCCCTCAATCGCTTCTTTTTCATCAGCGAACTGAGCTCCAAGAATTTTTGCAAGCTTCTGGTGATACTTCTCAACCTCATAAAGTTTACGTACATTCACTTCAGGAAAGTATTCCTGTAAAGCGGACATGTCCGCCTCGGTTGGATACAGGCCATATTCCAGACTCATGCTAACAAGTCGCAGTTTCATTTCTTTGGCATGGATAGCCTTTTCGACCTTCATTTTTTCATTGGTCAAAGCCGCTTTTTTCTTATTCAGCTCTATTTCCTCATCGGAATGACCTTTTTCAGCTTCTTCCATCAATGTCGCAAGCTGTAGTTCCAAATCCCGAATAGTAGCCAAATTCTCTTCATATTTCTTCTGACCGCCTACCAGGTCAGAAATAAAATGGTACTTCCTGGCTTCCTTGAAAGCCTCCAGCTTCTTCTTATGCTCCGTAACATTGGTCTTGAACTCTTCAATATCCTTATATTTATCAAAAAGCGTCAGCAACGAAGTGATGGACTTCTCCATATTCTGTCCGGGAATGCCCTGCAAAGGATTCAATTCATCTGTATTCTTCTTACCATATACTCTGAAGAAGCTGCTCAACGCTATTCTGAAAGAAAGACCCACAAAATCCATCTTGTACTGCTTCTTAAGCCAAGTGGTAAACTCTTCCTTCGTGTACTGACTACCTGTCATCTCATACTTTGAATCACAAATAAAGACAGTATTGCTGTCTCCTGTATTTCTGGCAAAATGATATTCTTTGCCATCAAATTTGAACGTAAAAAATATGGTATGGTGTCCTTCCTTCTTAACACCATCGCTCTTTATATATGTATCTCCGCCAAAGACAAAATCGATTGCAAGAAGAGATGAAGACTTTCCGATTGACATTGCGCCGTCTTCTTTGCCCAGCACAACATTCAACCCTTCCTTAAACCTTATCGGAGGCCTTACCTCTCCCTGCTTCTTAAAGGCCGGTGACATCATTTCAACAAGCATATGAACACCTCCCCATCATCATTTATATCTGCCGCCCTGAGAGCATACAAACAGTCCATTACCGACATGAAATCCGTCGGATCCTTCAGCGACGGCTTAACATGGTCATATAATTCCTTCACAGGTACCGGACCATTTTTTATTCTGTTCAGTACGACCGGTATCAGCGCTAGCGTACTGTTTTTATAGGAATACAGCTTATTGGGTAATTGCATCGAACACCTCACACTTCGCTATAAAGAAAGCGACAACAATCTGACAATATAAATCTTCTTGCAGGCTTACTTTATGAACCTTTTCGGAAATCTCATTAAAGATTTCCGCATTGGACTTGTTGGCTTTTTTTAATCGCTTATAGATTGCTTTCATCTGATCCTGGACTTCATCGTAATCTATTTCACCACGCTTATCCGCATTTGTGATTATTTCCTTCAGCGTCACGTAATAAGTGTCAACATACCCTTTGACGGTTTTATACAAAACTAGATTGTCATCCGGAATAAGCTTATCTCTGATATCCTTTGGATCCAGCGACGGATCCAACAAGTCTTTTTCCTTCAAGTTTTTAATCTTGGAAATGACGCCGATTATTTCCTTTTCCAGCGGCATTCCGTCAAGGAGCCGCATACTCTGTTTGTGAGCCACAAGGATCTTCTTTATATATACCAGTTCCTTACACAGCTTCTTATTGTGATCAAACAGATAAGCGCCGTGGCAGAACGGACAGAAGGCCAGCAGATTATCTATTTTAGGCTCCTTCTGCTTGTCTATAAGACCAACCTCATATACCGGGGAAATCTTCCCGTTTTCGGCAACGCTTAAAAGCCTTCCGCATCCAGGGAACGCACACACATTATCCGTCTCATCTCTCAGATATTCACCATATCTTTGCTTCAGATCAAAAGCCTGCTGCATCAGTCTTTGTCTCTCAAACTCATCCTGAGGCACAAGACCAGCAGCCCTGCGAATAATATCTATAAAGCAATCCGCCAGCTTCTGAGCTACATTTGCTGCCGTAGTGGTCGGATCATAGCTCTTATAATCATCAGCCAAAAGAGCTACAGCCGCCTTAGGTCTCTCATTAAGCGATTCCACAAACATTTCCGGAGATAGCCTATATTCAATACTCAGCGCAAATTTTTGAGAAAAGCCCCTCTTGGCATATGTACGAAGCGTGTTCTCTTTAGTCAGCTTCGTTGACGGATCCTTCGGTGTTCCCCATTCATCCTCTGTGACATCAGTAATCATAGTCATCAGATCTCTGAAGAAATAAGGTACATCCGCACCGTCAGATATTCGATTTTTCATCATAGCAAAGAAGTCCTTGAATTCCACGAATGTTTTCTTCCTTTCTTCAGATTTGAACCACGATGAACCACGGTGAACCAAACCATCCCCAAACGCAAATACCCTGTTTTTTATAATAGCCTCAGCATCTGGAACACCGGCTGCCGCACAACATGGTACACAGAGTTGAGTATAGCACATTCGTGTCCATTTGTCAAAGGTTTGGTTTGCGATACGGACATTTTTAACCAGGAACGGATTTTTTTAACGCAAAAAGATCACGGCGGACGCAGTCAGAGGAAGACGTTCCGAAGACCTAACTGATTCCAGATACTAACTTCCGTCAGGAGGGTGAGTTGAGAAGGTACGACTCAATGCCCGAAAGCCCCTTGATGGAGCACTTTATTACCAGGTCCAGTCTATAGGGCAACTGGCCATTCACGAAAACTAGGAGGATTTCCTATGAATGGCCGATTGAAGACACAACTGAACAGATGCCATGCGGATTTCCTCCACGCCAATCCAAGGAGGAAATTAACATGGCACGTAAAGCAGACTATTCAAACACACAGAAGTACAGCAACCGCCGCTCATTCGACGGCAAGCCTGTTCCGACAGGCAAGGTATTGGTACCCTTCCGCATCGATCTGTTTGATCTGAAGAAGAAAGACTACATCAATGAGAACTGTACCACAATGAGGCTCGGCGACTTTCGGTATCACATCGGATTCATGGCCATTGATGAGGCCCAGTATCCCTCTTACATGAAAGGCTTTTGGGATGAGCTCAATAAGGACATGGAGATGCGCCGCGAAGGCCGTTGCATCATCGGGAAGAACCCTGACGGTTCCGACAAGCTCTGCCCCTATACCAGAAGGTGCAAAGGCTGTCCAAACAAGGGACTTCTCGAACGCTACAACCCTAATCGTATTGAGATTCTCTCAATCGATTATGAGTATGACGGAGAAACCTTCGATATTGAGGATACTACCCAGCCGCCTCTTGAAGATCAGGTGCTGGACAGGCTTTGTCCGGAGCCCACGGTAGAAGAGCTACAGGTAAAGCTTCTCGCTCACTTTGACAAGGAAAATCCCCGCTACGCCAAGATTATCCGTCTTAGCCTGCAGGGAGTACCGATTGGCGACATCTGCATCCAGATCAACCTTAAGCCCAGTCGTGGCCGCCAGGAGATCAACAACGCACATGACGCCGTTTGTGAGTATCTGAAGCTCCGTCACCACAAGAAGAACCGTAAGTAAAGAAGAAAAAGAGCGGTAACATCCATCATCGGGTGTTACCGCTCTTATTTTAATGCTTATAGACGGGCTTTCTGCCGTTCAACTGAAATCGATCATGAGACTTGATATCTTTGATTGCCTTCCTCAGAGTTCCGCATCTGGCATGGCTGTGATAAGGATGAGTGATTTTATGCTTGTGATAGACCAGACAAAGGTTCCTATCCGTCAGCTCCACATTGTGGATATACCAGACGTGCCGGGTGTTATTGCTGATCAGAGTCACATCATAGGCATCCGCCACGATCACCGTGAAATACTTCCGATCTATCGCCTGCAGTTCTTCCGTGGTAAACATGCTCACCACCTCGCTCCCAGCTCCGCCACCATCTGAGCCCTTATTTTGACTTTCTCGGCCTCGTAACGCTTCTGTACGGCTTTCATCTCTCTTTCCATGAACTCTGCCTCTGCGGCTTTCACAGCAGCCCTCTCGGCATCCTGTGTGATAATAAGCTTGCCGTCTTCGCAGATGACGGAGATATAATCCCCGATGTCGAACCCGGCTTCCCTAAGCCACATCCCCTTCAACGTGATCGTCGGTGTCTCCCGATACTTATAGCCGCTCTGTCCGTAAACTTTAATGCTTCTTTTCTTTGCCATTATAATTTCCTCCATTTCGTGATTGTCGTTGATTGTCAGGTACTTCTCCAAAATCACTCATGCTGGATCATAGGCACCACCTCCCTTCGACGAAAAAAGCTGCCAATGCTTTTACACATCAGCAGCTTTCGCTCTTAGTTCGGTGTTTTATTTTCAATCCTGATTCTTCTTAGAATCCTTGATACGGTAGTAATCTTCCAGATCCACATCGATCCTTACTTTCGTATCTGGTTTTCGGTTGCTCAAGAGGCACACAGTCTCAACTTGTTCATCGTTGTCCAAACCTATACTTAAATCATTTTCAATAATCGGCAACTTAAACCGAATTGATTTAAGCCACTGACCATTGGGTTTGCGTTCCTCATAAATCAGTATTTCTGCAATCAACGCTTCGATAAGCTGTCGCCGTTCCACATCGTTCATAGCGAAATACAATTTGTCAAAATAAATCAATACCTTGTAAATATTATCCCCTGTGATTTTCTCGGCTTCGATGGATGTCTTTTTGGCTCTGGCATCCATCAACTGCGATTCCAGTTCTTCTATCTTATCATACATCCGATAAAGCCTGTCATCAAGGTCTGCCTTTCTTCTAATATAATGTCTGTCATCGGGATTGAGGTTATCAATTTCCTCAATCAGCTTCGATTTGATGGCATAATCTTGACGGAGCTGTTTTTCATAATTGGTTATCTCTTGGTCTATGGCGGTCGTATCAACTTTCATGTTGATTTTTTCCTGCATCATTGACGCAAAATGGGGATTGCTGACCAGCTTTACTATCACTTCGGCTACGGCATCGTCCAGAAGTTCTTCCCGTATCTGCTTTCTGTAATCGCATTTATGCCCCCGCTGCATACCACGGTGTTTACACCCATAATAGAAGAAATCCTTGTATTTCGTTCCGTCCTTTTTGTATTTGATGCTCTTGTTCCCATACATCCCCGCTCCGCATATGGGACACTTCACAATCCCAGAAAGCAGGTGCGTCCGCTCGTTTTTCCCCTTATTGACGTGTTCATACTTCTTCGCCTGTGCAATCAGTTTTGCCTGCGCCGCATTCCAGACATCTTCTGGAATAATGGCTTCATGCAGTCCGTCTACCAAAAGAAAATTTTCCTGCTCCACAAGATGGTATTCATTCCGTGTCCCGTGGACTTTTTCTGTTTTTCTGCGTCCATAAGCAATTTTACCGCAATAGACTGGATTTTTCAATATCAGTCGTACTAAGTGGGCATCAAAAAGAGGGTTCTTCCCATTCTGACGCTGTATCTTGCGGATGCCGTGGTTTTCCAGATATTTTGAAATCCCGTTTGAGCCAATATCCGTATTCACATACTGGTCATAGATGGTTCGGATTGCAACTGCTCCTTCTTCGTTAATTTCCAACTTGCCATTTACGAGCTGGTATCCATATGGCGCAAATCCGCCGTTCCATTTCCCCTCTCTGGCTTTTTGGATTCTGCCCTCCATTGTCTGGACACGGATATTCTCACGCTCAATTTCGGCTACCGCCGACAAAACGGAAATCATCAGCTTGCCCGCATCTTTGGATGAATCAATCCCATCCTCCACGCAGATTAGGTTCACTCCGAAGTCCTGCATGACCTGCAAAGTGGAGAGGACGTCTGCCGCATTTCTCCCAAAACGGGATAACTTGAATACCAAGACATACGAGATGTTGTCTTTTCCCGACTTCACATCCTCCATCATCTGTCTGAATTGCATACGCCCCTCAATGGATTTGCCCGATTTTCCTGCATCCTCATACTCTCCTACAATTTCATAGTCATTGAAATCTGCATACGCTTTCATCCTTGACCTCTGTGCGTCTAGTGAATAACCGTCAATCTGCATGGCGGTGGAAACCCTCTTATAAGTGTAAACCTTTATTCTTTCTTTGTTCATAGTAACAGCAACTCCTTTTTTACCAAAACCGTGATATTTATTTTCTGCAC
>CAJTRM010000066.1 GCA_910578865.1 uncultured Dorea sp. | reverse complement strand
ATGTGAGTACAACGGAACCCTATTAAAAGGTGGTATGTTTGCAGTAAGTTTTATAGGCAGTAAAATGAGAAAACAAATGATAGAACCTTTTTATGACATGGGGAAATATTATGCTCAAAACAATTATTTTAATAAAGAAGTGGTAAATGACTTTGCTAAACCAGAATATTTTTCTAAAAAAGAAATCTTTCTCAACAATGTAGTAAGTCCATTAAATAAATTGTTCATGAAAGTATTTGCTAAAAAGTTAGGCTGTAAAGTATCACTTAATGATAAGCCATATCAAAATTATGTTAAAAGATAATTCAAATTTCCATTTGTAGGGAAGAACAAATATATCATCAAAGATTCAGACGCATAGACGCAGAGCCGACAGACTTGTAAGGAATGTTCCAGTTCCGTTTTGATGAACATGATGCATAAATATTTATTTCATTTTGCTTAAACAAGTGTATAATAATGGTAAATCAGAATTTTCCGACAAAACAATAAATCGAGAAGGATATGAAAAAATGAAACCGAAATCTAAAAAGAAAAAGATTCTCTCTATTGTATTAGCTATCGTGGCTGTACTAATAATTGCTGGCGATTGGGTATTATCTGTAATGGTGTATAACGAGAATTTTAACCAGCGATTTGAGAGCTATGAGCCGCTTATGCTCTATGTTGATGACTTTGACGGATTGCACCGCACGAAATATGAGTTTAGTTCCAACGAGGGGCAGAAACTGGCGGGATATATGTATAGTTCGGGAGAAAACCAGCGTGGTATCGTTGTAATGGCACATGGCTTTGGTGGAGGTGGACATAATTCATATATGGATTGTGTGAATTATTTTGCCTGTCATGGATATTATGTTTTCTCCTATGACGCTACGGGAAATGATGAAAGCGAGGGTGAGGGAGTCGGAGGGCTTCCACAGGGAGTAATTGACCTTGACTATGCAATTACATTTGTGGAAGAAAGCGGGAAATTCCCAAGTCTGCCAATCGTTTTATTCGGGCATAGCTGGGGCGGCTACAGTGTTTGCAGTGTGCTTACATACCACCCCGAAGTAAAAGCCGTTATAGCGTGTTCGGGTTTTAACGCTTCACCGAATCTGTTTGAAGCCGGGGGGAAAAAACAGGTAGGAAATGGTATTTATTTGATGTTACCATTTGTGAAACTGCATGAGAGGATTCAATATGGCGGATATGCCGCAAATACTGCGTTGGACGGCTTCTCAAAAAGCAATGCCGCTGTTATGATTGTACATAGCTTTGATGATGAAGTTGTTCCAGCCGAATACGGTTACGAAATTTATTACGAAAAATACAAGGACGATTCCCGATTTAGCTTTATTCCTCTTGAGAATAAAGGACACAACTATTTCAATGACGACACATATCGCAATGAGTTTAATGCAAAATTTGATGAATGGCTCAAAACGCTTGACTATGACTATAACACAGAGGAAAACAGGGAACGGTTTTCGGAGGATAAAGCTAATTATATATATCAAAACCTTGACAGGGAAAAATGGTGTAATTCATTGGATTTGGAGTTGTTCGAGGATTTTTTAGATTTTTACGATGAACATATCCTGCTGTCTACACTTTGACCGTTTGACAACTCTGTTAATGATATGGAAAAATCCTCCGGTATCTCATTCCAACGATTTACCACAATTAAATTCCATTCTTCTGAAACAGGAATGCTATGTGAATCATCGTTCACCCCAATGCGCTCTAAGAGAAAGGGAAGTATAGAATCCCTGTTTTGTATTACGCCAACTGAAAAATATATCAAAAACAGAATTGGAATCACTTTCCAGCATTTTCTTCTGGTATTTTTTCTTGAATTTCTCTTTTTGGCCATTTTCTATCAAACCCTCAACCGTCTTGACCAACTTTTAACCGCAAACGGCAGACACAAAACACCGACCAAAATCGGAACAGCAATCAGCAAATATGGTGACCACACATATTTACCAAGAACGCAAAATGTATTTGTACGGAAAATATCAGCTCCACTTCCCACTAAGGGAATTAAGTCCAATGCCTTCTGCACCCCATACGGCAGATACTCAGCAATCATCATCGGTCCATATACAACTGCCAGACTGAACAATAAAGCCAATACATTGCTCCTCGTTTTGGCTGATATAAACATGACCACTCCCGCAAATCCGATTACCCCTAAAAAAACAAATGCATATTCATAAATTTCTGCCTGCAGCATATTCATAGGTGCAATGGCAATCAGTTTGATTGTCTGGATCGGCATATCCCATCCGGCAGTGCCCAAAAAGAAAATCTGTGACACAAGGTTTCCTGCGGTTAGAATTGCAAAAAATTCTGCCGTAAAGGACAAACCTACGCCTATTTTTGCAAAAGCAATTTTTTTCCATCCATTTTTTGTCGTTAAGAGCAATGAACTTGTATTATTGTACCACTCTCCCGCAAATAATGATGACAAAACAATCGCAAGGAACAGCGCCATTACAACGCCCATATCTGGAACTATACTTCCAAGAAGATTTGACCAGCCTTCTGTCCATTCGTATCGAAACGGCTCTTTTACCTTTGCATTTATCTGCAAAAGATATCCTTTTTCATCCCCGTTTTGACCATTATTTTCCAGGAAGTCTTCAATGATATTTTGCCTTCTTTCATAAAATCCTGTTAATATTCCCGGTTCCACATAGTTCATCATTGTCTTATAGCTCCCTGTGTCCAAAAGTTCCGGATATAAGGTCCCTAACCAGCTATTAATGATATGCATATCCGTCTTTTCCAGTTCCCTGTCAACACCGGCAGCTCCAATATCCTGATAATCACCAACCATCTTCTGCAGGCTCTGATCCGTCAGTTCCCCGCCAAACATAAGGGAATATTCCTGGCTTTTCCTTATCATGTCATACCCATCAAAGTTATTTCCAAAAGCACTTGTATAGTCATCAGAACTTCCAAAACTGAACCATTGAAACGAAAGTATGCTTCCAAAAACTACAAGATATAGAAAACATAGAAACACGCTTATTTTGGTACTCGTTTTACGCCATAGCTTTTTATGCTCTAACAAAAATAATTCCATTATTGATGCACTCCTTCCTCTGTTGGAAAATAATATAAATATAAATCTTCTAATGTGGCTTCGCACAAAACAGCTTCCTCACTTGGCTTATCGTCTGAAATAATACGAAGTACCACCCGTTTTCCCTCATGCCTTAAATTTGCAACTGTTGATTTTGTCTGCCATTTTTTTGCTTCTGCTGAAGATACTTCCAGTTCCCATACTTTTCCTTCTGCCTTCTGAACCAGTTCTGGTACAGTACCATGTAATACGATTTTCCCTTGCTTCATAAGCAGAACTTCATCCGCTATTGCTTCAATATCAGAAACGATATGTGTTGACAAAATAACAATTTTATCCCCGGCATAGTCAGATAGCAGATTACGAAACCGCACTCTTTCTTTTGGGTCTAATCCGGCTGTTGGCTCATCTAATATCAAGATGTCCGGATTGTTCAGTAACGCCTGTGCAATTCCGACTCTCTGTTTCATGCCGCCTGAAAAAGTCTTTACTTTCTTATCAGCCACATGACTTAATCCTACTTCCTCCAATAATTGTCTCGCCCGCTTTTTAGCAATTTTCTTTGGTATTCCCTTAAGGGCAGAAACATACATCAAAAATTCCAGAGCAGTATAATTAGGATAGTACCCAAAATCCTGTGGAAGATAGCCTAATACATTTCTATAATCTTCTCCCATAGAAATCACATCATTCCCATCTAAAAGCACCTCCCCGGAAGTCGATTCCAAAATAGCACACATCATTCGCATCAGTGTTGTCTTTCCTGCACCATTCGCTCCCAAAAGACCATATACCCCCGGTTCTAAGGTTGCACTGACCTGGTCAACGGCTATTTTGCTGCCATAATGCTTTGTCAATCTGTCAAGTGATAATTCCATACATTTTCCCTTTCTTTCTGATAGTTATAATAAAATGAATTTCTTTTATGAAAAACGCTGCAAAAAATAAAAATGCAACAATCCATATACCAAAAGCAGATGTATCATATAGCCACGGCATCGTTTTTGCCAAAATACCCCAAAGCACACAGGAACTAAGTGCTAAAACCGTACATATTTGTATATTTTCCCTTTTGCACAGCCGAATCAAGCGCAACATGCTAACCATACATACTAAATATGGAACCAAACAATATAAAATAATCTGCCCAATTTCTTCACATGAATTTTGAAGATATACTTCCAAGGATATAAAAATCGTCATACACACAAGATTAGAAGCCCCTGCCAAAATCAGCTTTGCCAATATAATCTGTGCTCCAGAAGCCCTTGTGACAGCTTCAATCTCACTCATCCGATAATATTGACATTTGAACATAGCCGGCATGACAGCCAGTACAAACAGCGGCATAAATGCAGGAATATAACTCGGATTGCCTGCTACTGTGTAAATTACCACACACGTAATGAATAATGTAATGGCTTGCAAACCAAATATTGGTACTCCTTCAAACCGAAAAATATCCGACAAATACCGGGCAAACCCTATCCGTGGTTCTTCCTGCAACTTTTTCGTTAATTCCTGTTCCCTCATAATTTCAACACATAGTCTAACAGTTTCTTCCAGTTTGGCATTGCCAAGTTTCTTTACATCTTCTTTGTTATGCAATTTATCAAGTTCTGTTTCCTGCTGCAAACACTGTTTCAAATACTGTTTCAATTCTTTATCGTTCATTTTCCTGCTCCTTCCTCATTATTTTCAATGCATTTCTAACCCTGCTCTGTGCCGTTCTCATGTTGCATCCCATTACTTTTGCAATCTCCCAAAACGAAAGTTCCTCTCCAAACCGTAAAATAACAGCTTCTCTTTGCTCTGGCGATAAAACATTTAATAGGTAACCTACCTCTGACTTATCCTCTATCCGGCGCAGCCCATCACATTCATCTCTGATTTCTCCCTCATTTTCTAAGGAACATTCTTTCATTTTCCGGCTTTCATCAATGCATAAATGATTTGCTATTGTATATAAATATGCCTTAAATTTCCCTTTTTCTTTATATCCCGACAAATTTTTAAACAGTTTCAAAAAAGTTTCCTGCGTTAAATCTTCCGCTTTCTCCAGATTGAAGCATTGTCTTTTACAATAACGTAAAACAGATGTATAATAACGTCTTATCAATTCCTCAGCCGCTTTTTCGTCTCCGATCCTTATCTGCTCTACCAACGCATCATCAGAATATATTTCTTCCATATTCACACATTATCAACTCCTTTCTTCGAAAGGTTCGTATATATATAATAACGCTCCATTCCGCTCAAATGATCAAAACTTCATTAAATTTTTCAGATCTGCATCATGGAAATGTGCATAACTGGCTATGGAATCCATCTTTTTATCCATTTCTTTTATAACTACATTCTTTTACAGGTCTATCCCTGCTCTCTCTGCGAAATCAGCTTTTCGCCCGATAAGTATCGACTGTTTTTCTTCCGGCAGGCTCGCAAATACACCCTTGTACCCCTTTTCTAATAAAGGAGCACCTTTCGCCATAAGATACAGCTTCATATCAAGCCATTCCTGCCACAGTCCTTCAAACAATGCCCTGCTGTCTGTATAAGTTTCATCTTCCTCAAAACCATGCGGCGGCATATAGTATTTCAGCATCACAAAACCGTATCTGCCGACATCAACCACTACAATGTCCGCCATTTCGTACAACTCCGTAAACGCTTCAGCCACCTTTTTGCATTTTGCCCGTTCTTCCTCTGTGATATAAACCTGTTTTTCCATATTGATTTACCTCGTTTCTTCTATGATTACTGAAAGAGTTTTTTGTGCAAAATGCCCTGCCTTATGGTAAGATAAAGACAGGGCAATCCTTTAGGAAGAACCCTGCAGGCATCCGGCATATTCAGTTTGGCGATTGGCTATGCCGGACGCTTTGTTTTGCCCTTTCCCAAGTACATTCAAAACTCCGTTCCGCTTCTGGACTTTTTGTCCAAAGGTTTTTTAACAGGTTTAAGAGTTCCATATTCAGTTGTCATGCTTCAATCACGCCTACATCTTCCACCTCGTCAATGGTGTCATTGTCCCTGATGCTTGTGCCTTGTAATGTCAAATTTATTCGAGAAAAAAGGTCTTACCCCTCTAAGCTGCAAGATACACTTTCCCCCGTCCATGACTGCAATCTCATCTTGGCTCATAAGTTCTTTGCCACATTGTCAAGTGAAGAATTCATTCTTGTTGGCTTTTCGTGTATAGAATCTTGTTAACACCCTATAAATGTGCTAAACTAAACTCAGCAACAATCGAAATTTGGAGGAACCTATATGGTTGATTTTATTGTTAATCTATTTGCGGCGATTGCTGATTTTTTTATCACTTTTTGGGTAGACAATGTTATTGATAAGTTTGCCAAAAGAAATAAGTAAATTTATGGAGGCATAGTATGAAGATAACTGATAGAGATATAGATAACGGAAAACCTTTTGATTGGGGGAAAACCTCTTTAGATTATGCAAAGTTCCGTGATATTTATCCAAAAGAATTTTATCAAAAAATTGTTGACCGCAAATTATGTATAGACGGACAATCTATCCTTGATGTTGGAACAGGGACAGGGGTTCTTCCCAGAAATATGTACCAGTATGGGGCGAAGTGGAGGGCTACCGATATTTCAGGAAATCAAATTGAACAAGCCAAAATCCTTTCAAAAGATATGGATATAGATTATTACGTTGTGCCAACAGAAGATATAAGTTTTTCAGATAATTCTTT
>CAJTRM010000065.1 GCA_910578865.1 uncultured Dorea sp. | reverse complement strand
CTCAGCTGGGAGAGCATCTGCCTTACAAGCAGAGGGTCATAGGTTCGAGCCCTATAGGTCCCATTTGCGGCATATATGCCGCAAAATGCCGCAGTGGCGGAACTGGCAGACGCACAGGACTTAAAATCCTGCGGGACTTATACTCCCGTACCGGTTCGATTCCGGTCTGCGGCATTGATTAAAAGTGAGAGAAACATTGCATTTACAGCGTTTCTCTTATTTTTTTATCCAAAAACATTTGAACACTATTATTAAAAGTTCCATGTGCCTTTGCTTGTGGATTTAATAAATTTAGATTATACTATGTATAGTTGCAGTTAAATAAATCGGAAGCTATAGGGAGAATCATTAATATGGATACAGAAATTACGGCTTCAAAGCCGCTTAAAATTGATACAACTTTTAATACGAGAGATTTGGGCGGATACAAAACGAAAGATGGTAAAACAACAAAAATGCGTGCTTTCCTTCGTTCTGATCTGCCGGCGCAAATAACGGATCACAGTAAAGAAATCTTATTGGCTTATGGAGTTCGATGCGTTGTTGATTTAAGAAGTATAGCAGAAGTAAATTTTATGCCAAATCCTCTAGGATCCATACCGGAAATTGATTATTATTTACTTCCGATGCTGGATCAAACAACTTCACAGGGGTTTAATGGTAAAATGCCGGATAATATGGGAATGGTTTATATCGATTTATTAAACAATTCCCAAATAAATTTTGGTAAAATGTTTCATATTTTTGCACAACATAAAGATACTACTAATCTTTTTAATTGCACTGCCGGTAAAGACAGAACCGGTGTGACTGCAATGCTTCTTCTGAATCTTGCTGGAGTTGATAGTGAAACCATTTTGGTCGATTATGAAGTTACAGAAAACAATATGCATACAGTTTTTGAAAAACAAAAAGTAATGATAAAAGAAAAATATGGCATAGATGTGCCGGATTGTGTTTTTTCTTCGGAACGTTTTCAAATGGAAATGGCTATCGACTATTTAGAAAGGAAATGGGGAGACGCAGAAAAGTATCTTCTTGATGCGGCGGTTTCAGAAGAAGATATAAGAATCGTTAAGTCCATGCTTACCTCATAGGAAACTGACAAACACGGTCATTAAAGTCTCCGGCTTCTTCATAGGCGGCATGCCCATAGGTTCTGTAAACGAATAATTCACTATTCTTGTAAACCCTGATTGTTCTTACAAATATATTCTATCATCTCTTTTCATGATACCCAACAAAATTATATGGATAATAATACTGTAAAATTTTATTTTTCAATGAGCAGTTTGTCTAATGATACAAGTCGTTAAACCTCTTGAAATTTTCAGGATATATTTGCATAATAGATTTACCAGATTTTGATTAGGGAGCATTAAATGAGAATGGAGGACGGGGAATGAGAACAAAGTTAGAAGTATGTGTAGATTCTGTGGAGTCTGCGGTAATAGCACAGGAGGGAGGCGCAGATTGCCTGGAGGTGTGTGCAAACCTCATTATAGGCGGCACAACACCCGGAGTGAGCCAGTTTAAACAGATTCGTAAGGCGTGTGATATAAAGTTAAATGTCCTGATTCGGCCAAGGTTCGGAGATTTTTTGTATACAAATGCGGAGTTTCAGATGATGAGAGAGGACATTCAGATGTTTCAGGAGCTGGGAGCTGACGGAGTTGTAGCCGGATGTTTGAAAGCGGATGGGTGTTTAGATATGGACAGGATGAGTGAACTTAGAGAATGCGCGGATTCGCTGCGATTTACTTTGCACCGGGCATTTGATGTATGCCGGGATCCGTATAAGGCGCTTGAGGAGGCTGTATCACTGGGGATTGATACAATTCTTACATCCGGGCAGGCTTCTTGCTGCATTGAAGGAATGGAAACGTTGAAAAGGCTTATTGCCCAGGCAGACGAGAGGATTGAAATTTTGGTGGGCAGCGGGGTTAATGCCGAGGTGATTCGCAGTATGATAAAAGATGGCTCTGCAGGGAGCTTTCATATGTCAGGAAAGCAGATCATAAAGAGCGGTATGGTTTATCGAAAGCAGTGTATTAATATGGGGGTTCCTGGCTTTAGTGAATTTGATATTTTGCGGACGGACAAGGAAGAGATTCAAAAAGCACGATGTGTAATAAATGAAATGCTGCGGAGGGATTAAAGGGGGATTTGTTTCTGTTGCATTTTCGTTGCATTTATGTGGCGTATTTGAGTAAGAAATTATTTTCTGTTTCTTGGTAAAATGCAATTGTAACAAAGCAAAACATATTTCATAAGGATGGTGCAAAAATGAATCAAAAAATTAAAATGTTTTTTCCGGTTATTATTTACATGGCTGTATGTCTGTTGACTCTTGCATGGTTTTGGCTCGGGGTAAGCGGCAGTGACATGCTTGGCTTCGTATTTGTTGAATTTTATCTGATACTGCCTATTACTACAGTAATCTGCTCTGTATGGATTGGTATCAATGGATCAGGCGGCAAAGCCCGGTGGATTGTTCCCATATTCTTTGGACTAATGTATATGCTCATGGGATATGCTACATTCAGTATTGCAGAAACAATAACGATAGCTTCCCGGGATGTTCAAGTCCCCAGCGTATATGCAATGTTTCCGGGGTTCATAAGCTCGCTGGCCGGGTTACTGATCGGTATAGCGGGAAGGCGTATTATGGATAAGAGAGGTCTTCGGTAATTTGGCAGTGCCGGTAGAGAAAGTTGGTGGGTAGAATGGCTGTCATATTTTATGCGGAAGATGAGAAGGAAATTCGAGATATTGTATCTGCATTTTTAATAAATGACGGATATGAAGTAATATCTTTTGAAAATGGTGATCTTCTGTTGGAGGAATTCAAAATAAGACCATGTGATCTGGTACTTTTAGATATTATGATGCCTGGAACAGACGGGATCGGAGTATTGACTGCCCTGCGTGCTGTTTCCAAGGTACCGGTTATCATGCTGACTGCAAAGGATACGGACAGTGACTATTACAGCGGGTTGTCTCTGGGGAGTGATGATTATATCGCGAAGCCGTTTAAGCCAATGATATTGTCTGCAAAAATCAAAGCTTTACTACGTCGCATTGAATATGAAAAGCGTGTCCTGCCGGAGCAGGACGAACAGGATCTGGAATGCGGGAATCTTTGCTACTTCGGAAAGAAGCATGTATTTCAGGTGGGGAAGGAGATTCTTTCCCTGACACCGACGGAAATGAGGTTTCTTGAATATATGATGCGGCGCTTTGAAGAAGCGGTCAGCAAAGACGAGATTTTGGATGAAATCTGGAATATGAATTTTGATGTGGAGACCCGTGTGGCCGATGAGACAAACCGGAGGCTCCGCAAAAAGCTTACAGCTGCCGGGGCGGACGTCTATGTTCAGACTGTGTGGGGTTATGGATTTAAGCTGACAAAGAAGGATATGAATGCATGATAACATTTGATAGAAAAAAAGTATCTTTAAACAGAAAGACGCTGGGGCTGGTTGTCATGCTTTCCATGATATCGGGCGTAGTTATCATTATATTGTTTTATGCCACTGAAATGTTACATATTCATCGGAGAGCTGTGGATTCTCTGCATGAGGTTATGGAGCAGGTATGGCTGCCATCTTCCAAGACTGTGCCTGACATTTTTTCTCTTGGTATGGATGAGGAAGGAAATGAATATTTGACGGTCGGGGAGCAGGAACTGTTGTCTTATTATCTGGAAAACAAGGAAACGATTCCTTTGAATAAAGTGCAGTATTTCAGGACTGTGGATTGTGAAATGTATTATTTTGTGGAGACAGCGGGGGAAGAGGAGCTGATCTATACTGATGTAAGCTTTACAACGAACACAGTGCGGACAGCAACGTATGTTTTGTTAGTAGTTGTGGGTGTGATCAGCGTATTATTGTATCTGGTCAGCAGACATGCGACCCGTGTGCTGGATGCAAAGGATGAAAGCATGAAGGAATTTTTTGCAAATGCTTCCCATGAATTGAAAACTCCGATTATGGCAGTCAGGGGTTACTCAGATGGGATGAGAGATGGCATTGTGACGCAGCAACAGGCTTGTCAGATTATTGAAAAAGAGACAGAACGCATGACGGCTCTTATTAATGATATTTTGGAACTCAGTAAGTTAGACAGCGGTCTTGCGAAGCCCAATATTGAGGAATGCGATATCAGGGAGATTCTTTATGATGCTGCAGGTGTGATAGAGACTCATGCCAGACAAAGAGGAATTCATTTGAGCATGGATATGCCGGAACCGCTTTTGTGCAAGTGTGATGAGGATATGCTGTTTTCTGCATTTTCCAATGTACTTACAAATAGTATTCGCTATGCCGGAAGTACTATTTGTATAAAAGCCAGAAGAAAGGAAAGTTCTGATGGATTGAGGATAAAAATATCAAATGACGGAACAGTGATTTCTGAGGAGGATGCAGAGCATTTATTTGAGCGCTTCTATAAAGGAGCGCAGGGACAGACGGGAATTGGGATGGCGCTCTGCCGGGAGTATATCGAGCTTCATCATGGAACGATTGTAGTTTCTGCAATAGATGGCAGGACAGTTTTTGAAATATGTCTGGTGTAATATATATGATGTGGCTTTTGTAGAGGAGCTTGAAAAAAAGAGCTGCCATGCTGAGGATCCTCCCCGATTCGATCCCGGCGTGACAGCCTTTTTCTTCATAGAAATCTGTTAGAAATTAGCCTTTACATACAGATCTTTTTCATTAATCTGGTCGACAACTGCTGTCTGCCAGTCAGCTTTTTCAACATCCTCCACGGACACGGAGAAATACTTCGGCTCCATCTGCATTTCTTCTACCAGACAGTCTCTTACTTTTTCTGCAATCTTTTTCTTTACTTCATCCGTTCTCCCCGGATACATTTTGACACTGATATGCGGCATTGTAATTTCCTCCTTAATTCCATTCTGTACCGACGCCTGCAGCAACGGCCTTCTCGTAGATGATTTTTGCTGTGACCAAATCCTGCGTTGCAACGCCTACAGTTTCATAGACAATAATCTCGTCATCATTTTCCCGTCCTACAAGGTTTCCGTTGATGACGTCACCCAGATTTCCGGTGAAGTCCTTCTCAGTAATAATCCCCTCTTCCAGAGGAATCAGGATATCCCCGGACTCGGAAAGCACTGCGGACTGGGAGTCAAAATAAATCTTTGACGCCCTTGGCAGGATTGCCGGATCCATTTCCTGCATATGATGCTGGTAAGCGCCGACACAACTGATCGTGGCTCCCTTTTTTACTTTGGTTCCGTCAAATACCGGTTTAGAGGACGGAGTAACCGTAATCAGAAGATCCGCGTTATCAATTGCTTCGTCGGAAGATTTTGCAGGCACAATCTTTGCGCCGTAAGCTTTCAGCTCTTCCTGCATCTGTTCTGCAAAGGCAGCGGTGCGCTCATAATTAATATCAAATACACGAACCTCTTCAAGTTTTCTGGCAACGAGCATAGCTTCAAGCTGGGTTGCTGCCTGGCCGCCGGTTCCGATCAATGCCCCTATCCGGCATTCTTTTTTTGCGAGGACATCAAATGCGGCGCCGGAAGAAGCTCCGGTTCTGAGCTGGGTTACATATGTACCGTCAAGCACAGACTGCACTACGCCGGTTTTTCCGTCGATCAAAAGCACCTGTGCCGGAGATGACGGGATTCCGTTGTCAATATTGTGCGGGAAAATATTGATAATCTTTAAAGAAGCAGTATCCATTTCCTCCACATATGCAGGCATAAATAAGAAGCAGCCGTCATATTTCGGCGCTTGTATATTGGTACGCAGAGGCGCGACACATTTCTCCTCGACAACAAACTGGAATGCCTTTTTATCTGCTGCAATGGCGTCTTCCATAGTGAATACTTTCTTAATATCTTCTCTTGATAATAATAACATTTTTGTACCTCCTATCCAATCTTATTTTTGGAATTTCTAATTGAAATAATAAAGCTTACAGACATATAAATCAATACTCCGGCAACAATCAGTGTTAATACATATATCGGCATAGTCTTTACGATTGCGTATGCGATCCATACGCCGATAATACCTGTCGGGATTGCAATTAAAGCGGCATTGCGGTTATAGCGGCCGGCTTTGATAAACTCTACGGAGTTTACCGGCATTAAAAATGCACAGGAGCCCATCATAATTGGAAATGCGACGGTCAGGTTCATTCCAAGCAATGCACAGAGGGCCATACATGGTGCATATAAGCCGACGCCGCAGCACATCAGTGCGCCCAGGATAAAATTAATCACGATACCGATGAGCAATTTTCCGCCGGTAAGGCCTACGGCGTCTCCCATCATGCCGAACGGGCCGAAAGCATTGACCTTCATAACAAGTACAACTGCAACAACCGGCAGTGTAAATGCCAGGACGGCCCTAATCTTGTTCACCGGGAGTTTTGTTACAATCCGGGCGCCCACCCAGGATCCCACCATTGAGGCAACGATCATCGTGATTAATGTAACCGGTTCAACGCTGATCAGACCGAGAAACAGCAAAAACTCAAATGCAACGGGTATTGCAAAGATTACGTTTCCGTTTCCGGGGAGATCCTCGTCCGGGCTCAGCTTGAGAAATTTGAAAAACATCATCTGGGTTGCATTGCTTCCGATTCCAAGTGTGTCCAGGAAGTTTATTACAGCGCCCATAATCCCGTATGCAATAAAATGCCCCGCCGGTTCGCTTTTGTCTCTGTTCTTAAAAATATCTTTGTATGTATAGGCTGCCAGTAAAATGATAAATATAACGGTTATAACTCTGAAAACTAATACCATGCTGTAATCCTCCTATCTCAATATTTGAAATTTGTCAATATATCTCCCGATATATTTTTAA
>CAJTRM010000064.1 GCA_910578865.1 uncultured Dorea sp. | reverse complement strand
GGACAGTACTCCCAATCTGGAAGGGGATATCAAAGAACTGAAGGATGGGCAGCTTACCGTGGTAGAGGCCATTACAGAAAAATCAGATAATGGAGGTGATATCGTAGTATCTCCTGGCAACGGGGATGATTCTGAGTATAACAAGATTGCGGTTACATACGATGAAAATACCCTGTTTGCTATAAAAACAATCTACGATGGAGGGGCCAGATTTGAAATGTCAGCAGCAACAGCGGCGGACCTGGCATCCGGCCAGTTCATTCAGGTATGGGGAAGTTCTTCCGGCAGCGGACTGAAAGCAACCCAGATTTGTATTGTAAAAGTGGCCTGAACCATTGCCTGCCCTCTTTTGATAAGGAGAAAACCCTTGTCAGAAGAGGGCAGTTTTTCTTAAATAAAACCTTTATTTCCTGCATTTCTTTCATAAAAAAGACATGTCTTAAAAAATTTTGCAAAAAGGTCACCTTTCGTCTTCCGATTGCGTGTCATAAGTATAACAGCATCCAGCCAAAGGATACCCGGAAAGATTTTCGGGCACGGATGTGGAATAGGAAGGAGATGGAAAGATATGGACCTGGAAGCGGCAGTAAGGAAACACAGCGAGATGCTGTACCGGATCTGCATTGTGATACTCGGCAGTGAACAGGATACCCAGGATGCCATTCAGGAGACCTTCTGCAAATATCTGGAGAAAAAACCGAAATTTGTGGACGGCGAGCATGAAAAGGCATGGCTGATTAAGGTGGCGACTAATCACTGCATTTCTTATATTTAATGCGTGCCTTGCTCTCCTTATCAAGCTGGTTAAAGTGGATGTCATTGTCTACGGTGGTCTTATACAGGCCCACGGGGATCAAGACAAGCCCCATGGAGATGGAGCCTTTGTGCGCAACAGCCATAGTAATCCCTTCTTTCTTTTTAGGATTAGTGTCTGTAATTTGGGAATTATCATACAGGAGCTGTTAAAAAAAGACCGGCTGCTGCCGGTCCAATCTCTTTTATTCTCTGTCTATAAACTTTTCAGTGGCAACAGTCCATTTAATATATTCACTTTCTAAGGTGTGTTAGGTGTGAGAGTTTAATCTTGACTTTTGAGACCATTTAGTGTAGTCTGTGATAGAGACTACTGCGAGTAGTCTGTGAAAGGAGAACGAAACACATGGCAGAAATACAATTGGGTGTTATTGAGGCACGATATGCAGATATGATTTGGGCGCATGAGCCGGTTACTTCGTCTGAATTGGTAAAGATGACAGCGGTAGAATTTAACTGGAAAAGAACTACGGCACATAATGTATTGCGGAGACTAATAGACAAAGGATTGTTCCGTAATGAAAATGGAGTGGTAACGGCTGTGATTTCCAGGGATGAATTTTATTCCATGCAGAGCAGACGATATGTGGAAGATACTTTTGCGGGCTCGCTTCCAGCATTTATTGCGGCATTTATGCAGGGTTCCAAGATTACAGCGGATGAAGCGGAAGAAATCCGCAGGATAATTGACAGGACGGAGGAATAAAGGGTATGGGCGATATTTTCTTGAAGTTATTAAATATGAGCATTACTGCCGGATGGTTAATATTGGCTGTTTTATGTATCAGGCTGTTATTTAGAAAAATTCCCAAATGGGTGAATTGTCTGTTGTGGGGAGTAGTAGCAATTCGGCTGATTTGTCCGTTTTCCATTGAAAGCCAGTTCAGTATATTGCCAAGTACAGAACCTATAAAATCCAGCACAGTTGTGGAAGGGGAAGTGCAAAATTATATACCGTCCATAGACAGCCGACTGACGATTGTGGAAAATACGATAAACCCAATGCTGACAGAAACCTTTGCGTATAATGAATCAGATAGTGCGGCTCCCTTGCAGATAGTTACATATGCTGCCGGTCTTGTTTGGTGCTGCGGCATGGTTCTGTTAATAATTTGTGCAATGGGTAGTGCTGTAAAGCTGCATAAACTTGTAAAAGAAGCGGTATGCGTCAGGGATAATATTTACATTTGTGATGTCGTAAAATCCCCCTTTATTTTGGGGATTTTCAGACCAAGGGTTTATCTTTCTTCTGCACTGAGTGAGAGAGAGATGGACTATATCCTTGCACATGAATCTGCACATCTTAAAAGGAAAGACCACTGGTGGAAAGCGTTGGGGTATTTATTGTTATGTATCCATTGGTTTAATCCTCTTTGCTGGATGGCATATTCCCTGCTCTGCAAGGACATTGAACTGGCATGTGATGAAAAAGCGGCCAAAGATATGACATTCCATGAGAAAAAAGAGTATTCTAAAGTGTTGTTATCCTGTGCAAGACAGAGGAGCCTGATCATGGTGTGTCCGCTGGCTTTTGGGGAAGTGGGAGTAAAGGAAAGAGTGAAATCCGTATTGAATTACAAAAAACCGACATTATGGATCATGATAGCAACGGTAGCAGTATTAGTAATATTGGCGGTATGCTTTTTGACGAATCCCACAAGAGAGTATCAGATCAGAATTACAATACCTGCAGGAAGTACAGAAGCTTTTTGTTATTCAGATGAAGAAATCAGCCCTAAAGGTAATACGCTTACATTTTATGCCGGCGAAGGGCTTGGGGATACGGAAATTGCATTGCTGCCTGTAGAGGTCAGGGAAGAAAACGCTTATGACGAACCCGCCTATATTACACCGGGAATGCCTGTGAAAATGGATGTAGAAAAAGGCGCATGGTTTAAAATAGGCGTAAATGTGCAGAATACGACAGATGAAAGTATGGACGTGTATGTATCTGTAAAAAATGTGGAAGTAAGGATTGCTTCTGTAAAGGAAGTTGGAGGTAGTAGCCTATCCACAGAACAGACGCCAGGTGAGGAAAATGCTGCACAGCAGGAAACTGATGCTGATATGCAGGTATCTGATATTTTAAACGGAAGCAGTCCCGTTACTATATCAAGGGAAGATGCGCTAATCTTTCGTGCCTTTCTTGAATCCGGAGAATGGGATGATGGTATTTCGCGCTGTGCCAATAATTATGAACTTATATTTGATGGAAATACGGTAAGATACCATTCCGATTGTGGAACCTTAAATGATTCTGCTTACAACAGACATATCACGCTTAGTGAAGAAGATAAAGTGGAAGTGAATACTATTCTTGAGAAATATATTTCTTTACAGGCAGGGGAAATGCCAGTAAAAAATGATACTATACAGAATATCATGCTTTATGAACAGCCGGAAGCTGACAAGGTTTGCATAAAAGTACAGCCTTCCATGATAAGAGAGAATGCTTATTATTATTATATTCCTACAGATAAAGACCAGGAATGGCTGTCAGCACAAGTAGAGGCGCTGGATTTGGAAGGACAGCCGTTTGACAGACGTTGGGAAGGCCATAAAGAAAGGGGCTGGCAGATAATCTATAATGATATGGAAATCCGAGTGTTTGAAGGAGGGTATTTATACTATACTTATGATGACGAAAAGGGAATGATGGAGTGCTTCATAGAAGCGCCTAAGTTATGTGATTATATACAGATTATGTTGACAGAAAAAATAGGTTATCAAAATTATGATGTTTCTGACATAAAAGATATTGTATCCGCTAAGTTAGATGTTAAGTCTGCTTTTACTAGCGGGCAATTTTATAGTCAGACCATAACAGACGCAGAGACACTGCAAAAGTTTGAAGAGTGGTTCAGTAATGCAGAATATATGTATGGCGGAACAGAGTGCGGAACACAATATGCCTGTTTGGAATTGACGTTGGCAAATGGGGATGTAATGAAACTGTCGATGGCTACAGATAGTTGCCCGAATTTCCATATAGATGGAGTTGCTTATGATTATCGTCCGGTGTCAGATTGGAATAATAGTGAGTTTTACAAATGTTTCAATGAAATACCGTGGGAATATGAGTAGTTTTTCAGGAGCTGTTAAAAAAGGACCGGCGGCTGCCGGTCCAATCTCTTTTATTCTCTGTCTATAAACTTTTCAGTGGCAAGTGCCATGGCGGAGAGGACGAAATTACGCTGTGTCTCATCCGAAATCTCTCCTGCCAGGGACGAAATCTTTTCAAATAACTGTGTTTTTCTTTCAGGACTGGGAACAGACAGTGGCAGGACCACCAGCTTCATCAGATCATCATCCGTAAGCACAATCCCGGAATGGATTTTCTGCCGTATGGCGTCGAATACTGCCCCGCTGTCCATGCGGGATAAGAAAACCTGCTTTGGACGCAGAGTAAGGCAGCCACAGTCAAATACCGGATCAGCCTTTTCCACATCGCCGGTATAGATGATGATAAGGTGTAGGTCAAAATTTCCATCTCCCTTAAATAATTATTTACAGAGCGTTATTCTGAGCTGTTTCCATAAGAAACCTGCTATATTTTGAAGATAGAGGTTGTAAATTAACTGTCAAAATGCTAAAATGGCTGTAGGGAGCAGACATTGCATTTTGAATGGATTGTCGCTACAGAAAGGCAGTGGATTGTGAGTACCAGTCACAATACCGCTGTTTTTTGTTCTGTATCAATGCACCGTTCCTTTGATGCAACATCATTATAGCACATCCGTAGGCATATAAAATATTTAATGAAACTATAGACAGATTCCTTCTTGATGATGAAGATGAGGAGGAATGATTATGTTCGAGTGGTCAAAAATAACTTCATTGGCATATTTGACTCTGTTAGAGCTAAATATACAAGAGTTTCCAATACCAGCAAAAAAAATAAAGTGTAAAGGGGTAATGATAAGCAGTTATCAGAATTATGCTAAAAAAACAGGACTTTCCATGGATGAAATAACATTGGGACATGAATTGGAAGATGCTTTTCTTTTAAAAGGGTTGCGTCCAGGACTTACACTAATTTTATACAATAAAGAGAAGTATGGACCACGAATGAAGCATACTCTTTGGCATGAAATAGGTCATGTTAAATGTGATCACAAAAAACACAGTGAAAAAGAGGAAATAGAGGCACACTTTTTTGCAGCACAGGCCAATGCACCTAATGTTCTCATTAAAACCATTGCGAAACGGGGATATAAAATAGATGTACGTTTTCTTATGGAATGCTTCGGTCTAAGTGAAGAAGCAGCACAAAAGAAAATGGGGTATCTGAATAAATATGGTTTCGACCATTCCAATGAGTACGATGACATTGTACAAATGCAATTTGCAAATTACAGTGATGCGAAATATCCTCCCAAAACAAAGTATTTTTACGATGAATATTATGATGAATTAGACCGAGAGCGTGAAAGTTGGTATTAGAGATTTTAAAGGGGCGACTATCGAAGTAATAAATAGTCGCCTCTTTGCTATGCTGTAGAAATGCAAATCATAAATCCTTGTCTGTGTGGTCATATTTTAGATTTCCGGCTATTACTCTAGCGTGATTCCTTATATGTATATACTGATTGCCTTGGTTCTCCAATGCCTTTTCATATCCGGCTTCTGTCAGAAACAGCCGCATCCTGTGCCCCTTATCTCCTACGGGAGACTCTCTCGAAAGCACATCAAACACAATCATATGTGTCACTTCCGGGTCAAAGCGTTCCAGCGCCATGATGTCATGCCCTTCCAGTTTCCGGGCGTCGGATTCCTGACGGGCCACAGCAACCATCTCACCAATGGTCCTTGCTTTCCAGGGCAGGTGATAATTTCTCTGAATATCACAGATCAACTCCTTGCAGTCATCCTCTGAAAGCTCACGGAATTTCTTTAGCAGATTTTCTGCAGTGGCCTTTTTATTGTGGTCACGGGTATACTGGCAGAGCACGGCGATCTCCTGTATTGCATCATACCTGTGGCAGCCCTCCAACTGGAAAACCATCCTCTTTTCATCCTCGGTCAATGTTATCATATATTTTCTCCAATCCGGCCTGATTGCCTGTAAATACTATATAGTTGCTTATTTTTGTTTCCCGGTATCCTTATCGTCCGGAAAGAACTTCTCCAGAATGTCGATACTGTTCTTACACGTATACCCCCATAGGATAGAACTGAGTGCGTCAATCGCTTCCCGTCTCCTGCGGTAATAGGTGCGGAAGCTGATATCCCGGATATGGGGGCGCAGTTTCTCTATGATCTCCTCCACATTTCTTAACTGCTGCGGGGAAAGGAAGGAGTAATACAGCAGCCAGTAGTAGCTCTCCCCATTCTTGTGTTTGGTACGGAGCAGGTCGATGGAAGTGTCCAGAAGTTTCAGCATCCGATGGCTCCGTTCGATGCATTTGGCATGGTGTTCTATACTGCGGTCTGACAGATCTATCCCTGCCACATAAACCGATTCCAGAAAATCCTCGATGGAACTCCCATATTCGATCTCAAACCGACTACGTACCTGCTGGACGGACAGCTCCAGGCTCCACACCACATCCCTGTCTTTTTCGGTGGGAGAGAGCGTCAGCTCAAAGGTGTAGACCGGCTTATCCTCCCCGCACGATACAGCCATTCCGAATCGTACAGCACCTTTCTGTATGTGGGATATATAATCTTCCCTGCAGGCGTCTGATAAAGGATATAACTTATATATGGATTTTGGACACTGAAAACAGGAAATCCCCTGTGCATCAAGGACTTGCGCCATCTTGCTGATGACAGCTTCCATGTTTGATTTTGAAACGCTGGATAATTCTTCTGAAACGCATACTTCATGCTCTGTAACGGCAGAATCCGCCTGTGAATCGGTTTCATCCGGCAGAGTGATATTGATTTTCAGAACCATGGCAACCTCCTCTTTATCAACAAGGACATCCGATATCTAGAACATAGTGGATAGGTAGCTGTGCAGATAAATCACACTGCCTGTCCTTCCGGGGAATGACATTAGAGAGATATAGTCCATGTCAGCAAGTTTTTTCAGCACGCGCCCTGTTGTGGCTTTGGAGATGCCCCAGCGGACAGCCATCTCACTGTAGGCTA
>CAJTRM010000063.1 GCA_910578865.1 uncultured Dorea sp. | reverse complement strand
CGGGGAGATTTTATTTTTTCAAAGTTCAAATTTCATTCTCTATAGGAATGCTTATTCATTCTGCTAAATTTGTAAGCTTTTATACTGCAAATGTTTTATTCATTTCCTTCATGGCCGCCTCAACACTGCAGTCCTCGTGGATCAGCTTCGCGATTGCTGCCGCGTATCCTACCGGGTTTTCGTCTCCCCAGATATTTCTGCCCATAGCAACCCCGGCGCCTCCGACTTCCATCGCATCCTTGATTTCCTGAAGAAGCTGCTCGACCGGAACCTTCTTTGCACCACCCAGGATCACGACCGGCTTGTATGTCGCCTCAACAAGTGTCCTGAAAGACTCCTGATCTCCTGTATAATTTGTCTTTACAAAGTCTGCTCCAAGCTCTACACTCTGGCGGCATGCGAATGTCAGGTTCTCTGGTGTCCTGGAATCCTCCGCCGGTTCAAAACCTCTTGGAAGCGCCTCTGCAAGTACCGGCACGCCCCACTTATGGCAGTCCATACATACTCTGGTCAGATTACTCAGCACATCATTCTCAAATTTTGATCCCGGAAAGCTCATTGTGATCACAGAATCTGCGCCCATTCTCACAATATCCTCTGCATTCAGAGTGATCTGCATCGGCCTGGATTTATCTCCAAGGAAAGATACGCCCCCGTCTACTCTGACGATGATGCCCTTTCCGAGGAATGAATCTGTCAGAAATTCTGCCATTCCCGGTGTTGCAAGGAATGCGTCTGCCCCTGCTGCGGCAATTTCTCTCACCATCTTGCCCGGATTAGTCAAAGCCGGAAGTGTGTTGAAATTCTGTGCATGATCCATAGCCATAATGAAGGTCTTTCCGTCCGGCTGGATAATATGATTCATTCTTGCTGCTGTGTTCATAAGTTTTTCTCTCCTTTCTTTGATGTTACATATGTAACATATATAAATCATTTGTAACTTTCTTTGACTTTACATTATTGTGTTAATTTTGTCAATACACCATGACATATGTAACTTATTTTTCTATATATTGCACAATTTTGAATTGGAATTTTTGTAATTTATCACAATTGACCAATATTTATTTCACATGATAGTTTAAGGATAAACACCGAAAGCAGACGTGAATCTTCATTAGACTTAGACTGTAGACAAAAATAGTGCCGGAGCTGAACTCCGGCACTATTTCTCTTTCAATATTAGCTACCTATCTTTTTTCTCATAATTAAAAACCAGTCCTGTTTTCTATAACATTCAAAACCATATTCTTCGTAGAGCCTGACAGGCCCTCTGTATTGATAATCCCTCTTTGTATCTGAAAATGGATACCCTTCTGCATATAGATATCCCTCTTCCTTCGCATCTGTTAAAAACCTTTCCATAACCGACTTTGCAATTCCTTTTCCCCGATAACCTGGCGCAATATCCATACAGTACAGGACTTTTATTCTTCCTTTTTCATTCTGATCTGTAAAGAACTCATCATTCGCACAGACCGGAGCATAGTCAAATTTATCACCGGCATTGCACCATCCAACAATCTTATCTCCATCGTATATGAGATAACCTGTCATAATCCCCTGTCGAACTAAGTCTTTTGCCTTTTGGCGACGCTCTTCTTTCAAAATACAATTTTCATCTTCTTCTCTGCTTAGATGACTTTGCAGGCAATAACAGGCAGACCATTCTTCATGATCTGAAAATGCATCATGGTCAAAATAATACAGAAATTTCTCTGCCATTTCAGGCTTCAGTTTTTTGATACAAATATCCATAGTTCTCTCCTTCCTTTCCGGAATAATCTCCTGCTGCAACGGAACTGGTAAGCCCACGCACACCTCCTCCGGTGACGACTCCTCCTGGAACAGTCCTTCCGAATTCTCCCAGGCTTGTGGCCTGCCCCAATCCGAAACTGCCCCCGCCTGTGAAGCCTCCGAAGATACCTCCGGTAAAGCCTCCCATCAGTGTATCCTGGAACACGGTCTTGGCATCATTCCCGGATAAGGCAGAGTTGACCAAGTTATAGGTAGAGCCTCCGATGGCTCCTACAACTATCCCGCTGGCAATGGATACCCCCAGGCTTCCGCAGGCCAGGTTTAACGCGCCGACCACAGCTCCTGCTGCAAGGCCTCCGGTTGCTGTTACTACTACTGCAGATACGGCCAGTGCTGTTGCTCCGATGACTACCTTCTTCCAGTCCACGTTCTTCACAAAGCTCACCGTCGCCTTCTGGATCCGCTTCGCCGTCGTTACCATTTACAAACTTTTGATAAATTCAATATGTTCCTCTATTGTATCTTCTGCTTTACTTTTTATTTAGATTCCCAACTATTTCAGGATTATATATTAATGCTAATTCAGCTTCCTCAAAAGAAGTTCCATATCTCAATACAATATCTCCTTTTTTACAACACATATTACTTAGTTTATAGTAATCTATCTCTATATCATCTTTCATTGCTGTAAACATTTCTTCAATACTTCTTCGACTTAATCTACCATCAGTCTTACCCATAAATAAAGTACACTGTGATGGATTAGTTGAAATAATATTAATGCTTTCATTCAGATACATTAAAGGAACTTCTGCAATACTTGAAAAGACGTACTTACACCCTTTCTGTAGTTTTGGCTCTTCACCTAATATAAATCCTTTGATATTAAATTTGCGTCCTATTTGTCCCCAAATTTTTTTGTAATTTTCCACCTTAGAATATGGATTCTTCATTTCATAATTAACAAATAAGTACATCTTATATTCCATAAGGCTATTATTATGTCTAAATATATTTGCTACGCCTTGGGAAACAATAGATAAAAACTCTTCTTTATCAGTTTTTCCTCCGATTCCATACGCATTCATACTAATAACGCTCATTTGGGGAAAGTCTTTTGAATATTGAACGCACTCTTTATCTTTATAGATCCTAAAATAATCAAAAAAATTTTTTTTATATTCTGTCCGTATTTCCAACTTTATTATTCTCCTCTATTGTTTTAAATTAATAGTCATAATGATTTCCAGCTGGGTCATTGAAATGGGGACCTCTATTTTGTGTAGGATTATCTGGGTATATATGCCCTGCGGCATCATCCCTAATGCTTACCTTATTATCAAATTCATAGTTCCGCCCGGGCTGTGGATTCCCCCGTTTATCAACATTTGTTGAAACTTTCTTCGGCTGTTCGCTAACCGGAATCCCATTCTTGCGCTTTGCTTCTTTAAAGGCTCCTTTTCTTCCCGCTCCTTCAGGACTCATATTCGCTGGCTTATTTCCTCCGCCAGTCCCCGTATCCACAATCCCATTCTTTCCACTCCCGCCAGCTACCTGAGCCCCGGCCATCAACGTATTCGCAAGCAGATCCCTTCCGATGGTCTTCGCATTTACATCCTCTCCCCTTGCGACGGCCTGCACCGTATCCAGCACCGTATCCGTCCCCACATCAACAGCCTGCCTCACCGCATAGTTCCCTGCCAGACTGCTCCCTGTGGTTGCTGCCTGGTTGAACATCACTGCTGTACCTCCTGCGATAGTTCCCCCACAGGAATCCCTCGGATACCGCCTGGGCGATGTACGCAATGCTTCCTTCCCAGGCGCCACCTATTAACACTGGCGTTGTTCCTCCGGTAAGCGCTACTGTGTCTGCTATAACTACAATCGTTGTAGCCCCTGAACACCATCTTTCAGTCCACATTTCTAACAAAGCACACATCGTCTTCTAAATTCACTTTGTCGTCATGCACACCTTCTTCTATTGTTATCCAGCACCCTAGATGCTCCAGATCTTTCTTATATTCGTCAAATTAAATGAAGGTGCTGGCTCATATATTCTGATGTATTTTACAACAGAGTGTTTGAACCAGTACCTTCTTGTGTTATTATATCAAAGTTACAAGAAAAGCAGGTATCCCACCGACCAAAGTTTGATACCTGCTATCATAATAATCCTCTCAGTGCTGCATCTTTCAATGTAACACTGCAAGCAACACTATTATGATAACAATTACGGTACCTTTTGACAAGCCACTCAATCAAAAAACTTATGAAAATATCATCAACACCTTACAGTTCCACCAGCTACAGTGTACCTGTGGCCATTCTGGCTACTTAACTATCCATGGTTATTACACCCGCTCTCTCAAAAAAGACGATTCCGAGATCTCTTTATCTATCTGTCACGTCAAATGCTCTCACTGTGGCAGGATCCATGCTTTACTTCCATCTTTGCTTGTTCCTTATTCCCAGGTATCCCTGCAGAATCAAATTTCTATCATCTCTGCCTATGAGATATGTGCGTGTTGTATACGAGCAACTATTGATGCACCCATACCAGCATATTTCTTTGCAACGGCAATAGGTGCAACATCCTTTATCTCAAAGGTAACAAAATCATTGCCGGTATGAACTGCTATAATTTCTTCAAAGATGCCTCTTAACTGCTCTGGTGTATTAGGCCACTTATCAATAATTTTTGACGCAAAATGGCACCGTTTAACACTAAGGCGAGTAGGTTTGACGCTTATATTTTAGCATTGAATACCTTTGATAAATTTAGAGTTAAATATCAAATCTAGTTCAAATCCTGTAGAATCATCAGCCCATCTAATTCCTATATCTCCTCTTTCCGCTAAATGAATACATAATTCTGTAATATTAATATCATTAACACTTTTTCTTGAATATTTATATGCTATTGATGCTAATAACCTTAAATTTTCTTCACTCAAGTTATCTTTATTCTTGCTAATAAAAATTGCAAATCTTGATGCTTTGCTGGATGCTATTTCTATTGCCAAATCAATATCTTTTAGTTCCATTTCAATGATACCGCAATAATACGTATCTTCATTACTGTCTATTTTCATTTCCATACTATACTTACAGTTCTCTATATTATATTCCTTGTCTAAATACTTCCAAATCTTTTTATAATTTTCTACTTTAGAACTTTTGTTCAAAAGAATTCTTCTACACAACAAATAGCATCTATACTGATTACCTTGAGCAGTTGTCAAAAGCTTTTGTACTTCCACTTTTGCAAATTCAATAAATGATTTTTTATCCCCTTTTGTAAAAGCGTTGTCGCCAATTAAATTCACGCTTTTCAAATATGAAAGGTTGCTGGTCAGTTGCTTTGAAGTTTCAGTATCGAACCAATAATTTTCGCAAACACTTTTTCTATCAATCCATGTCTTCATTGTATTCTTGTATGATGTTTATAGAAGCAAAAACAACATATTCCTTTCATTTTCTTATTGTGTGGTTTAATACCTACAGATACTGTGAAGTTTTAATTTCCATTCTGTGGCCTGACTACTCAATAGTAGTGTATTGCCACTACCTTTATCTGAATTGTTTATTAACTGGATGTTGCCAGAATGTTCGCTCTGAGTACTTATTTCAATCAAGTCTACGATGATAATGATTGGTGGATATCACGGTATCAGACTTTATGAAAGGGAGGTACTACCTCATGATTTACGTAGGCATTGATATTGCCAAACTTAACCATTTCGCTTCTTCCATTTTTTCCCAGGGCGAGATGCTCATTGAGCCATTCAAATTCACAAATGACTATGATGGCTTCTATCTGCTGTTTTCTAAACTGGCTCCACTTGACCGGCACAGCATCATCATAGGTCTTGAATCAACGGCACACTACGGTGACAACCTTGTTCATTTCCTTATCTGCAAGGATTTTAAAGTGTGTGTCCTCAATCCCTTATCGGCTTCGTCTATGCACAAGAATAACGTGCACAATACAAAGACCGACAAAATCGACACGTTTGTTATTGCTAAAACTCTTATGGTGCAGGATTCTTTAAGATTCATTACCTCAAAGGATCTGGATTGCATCGAACTTAAAGAACTCGGCAGGTTCCGTCAAAAGACAGTGAAGTAGTGTGCCAGATTAAAAATACAGCTGACTTCTTACATTGACCAGTTCTTCCCGGAACTCCAGTACTTCCCGGAACTCCAGTACTTCTTTAAGTCCAGTGTGGATCAGAACTCTGTCTATGCCCTCCTTAAGGAGACTCCGACACCCAATGACATTACTTCCTTGCATATGACTCATCTTGCCCATCTTCTCCAAGAGGCTTCCCACAGTCATTTTGGTAAAGATACGGCCAGAGAATTAAGAGTTCTCGCACAGAAGTCTGTCGGTGTCAGTGACAGTTCTTTATCTATTCAAATAATTAAGACCATTGAAAAGATGAGTTATTGGATAGGCAGTTATTTCATACAGAGCTTGAAATAGCAAACATTGTCACCCGTCTGCACTCTGTACTTATGACCATTCCCGATATTGGCTCTACGAATGATGGAATGATCCTTGGTGAAATCGGTGAGATTCATTGCTTCTCTGCACCAGGTAAGCTTCTTGCATTTGCTGGACTGGATCCTTTTGTATATCAGTCTGGAAACTTTCAGGCTAAGAAAACCTGTATGTCCAAACAAGGATCTTGCATGTTACGTTATGCTCTTATGAATGCGGCTCATAATGCTGTAAAGAATAATACGACTTTCAAGGCTTTTTACGATGCCAAGAGAGCCGAGGGGCGGTCACACTACAATGCCCTTGGGCATTGTCCCGGCAAACTCGTCAGGGTCATCTGGAAGATGCTTACTGACAAGATCGATTTTGAAAATGCGCCCTTAGAGAGCTTTATTAAAGTTATCCTTTTTTCCATTGATAAGAAAAATAATTTTTGCCTAATTTATGCTTGACTTGTCATAGCTGGTCTCCTTATTAGTTAGGTTCATAGGTATTACACTATAAACCTAACTTTACTATTTTCCTCATTAGTAGTCATAATGATTTTTACTATTATCATTGAAATGAGGACCTCTATTCTGTGTGGGATTATCAGGAAATATATGACCCGAAGCATCATCTCTAATGATAGTGCCATTTTCATATTCATATTGTCTTCCTGGAACCTGTTTTCCTTGTTTATTAATGTTAGGTCCTACTTTCTTCGGCTGTTCGCTAACCGGAATCCCATTCTTGCGCTTTGCTTCTTTAAAAGCTCCTTTTCTTCCCGCTCCTTCAGGACTCATATTCGCTGGCTTATTTCCTCCGCCAGTCCCCGTATCCACAATCCCATTCTTCCCACTCCCGCCAGCTACCTGAGCCCCGGCCATCAACGTATTCGCAAGCAGATCCTTTCCGATGGTCTTCGCATTTACATCCTCTCCCCTTGCGACGGCCTGCACCGTATC
>CAJTRM010000062.1 GCA_910578865.1 uncultured Dorea sp. | reverse complement strand
TCCAATTTCATTATATACATCGGAAAATGCAGCTGGCGGTATTATGAAAATCAGATTATCATAAATATCTTTGTCCTCACTGCCCCACCAGTCAGGCGCATTTTTTAAAATATCCTCAAGCGCTTCCTTTGACAGGACAAAAACAGGAATATCCAATCCAAACTGATTTTTTATCATTTCCTCAATCTGGTTCGTAAGCTTCCTCATATTATCTTCATCACTGGAAAAAATCACATTGCCACTGTTCAGATACGTTCTCACTTCTCCAAAAGCAAGTGTCTCAAAGCCTTTCTTTAACTCTGCCATTGGTATTTTATTTTTTCCACTTATATTGATACCCCTTAATAAAGCAACATATCTTTTCATATCTGCAGACACCTTTGCCACTTCCTGATTTATTCATTTATCAATTCAAGCGTTTTTTCAAATGAGATACATTCTGCATATCTTCCATTCCACATGAATTCATTATAATATTTATAGGTACTTTCGGCTGACATATATGGATTATCAACCGTACTGTTTGCATTTGCCGGGACAATCATTTTAAAGCCATGCTCAAAGCCGCATTTTACCGTTGCATCTATGCAGTAGTCTGTTTGCAGCCCAACAATAATAATTGTATCTTCACCCTTTTCATGTAGGTAATCTAATAATCTTGTACCTTTAAAGGCACTGTTTACATTTTTATCGAAAATACGCTCATCTGGCATCGGCTGAAATTCCTCGTATATTTCATAACCCAATGTGCCTTTCGTCAATTTCTGTCCGACACCATCATCATGCCTGACATAAATAACTTCTATATTATTATTGCGTGCCTTATCTATCAATGTTCTGATCCGATATACTAGGGTCTGAAATTCATATAGGCCATTATTCATAATCAGATTTTGAGTATCGACAACCAAAAGTACCATTCTATTACCTCCGTAAATCTTGGCCCATTTATTCATGCAACCATATATTAGCTGTTTAAAAGTTTTGTTAAGTCCTGAATGGAAACATCCATTTTCACAGAAATTTCTTCCATCGTCATGCCGGAAGCAGGGAAACGTTTTATCACTGTTTTCATCTCCTCGCCAACTTCTTTGATATGTCCGTCCAGATCATAAAACATTGATATATGCACCTATGCAGGTTACTTTTTACGGATAAACTGCAATAAAGCAGGGGAAGGACTGAAAACTACTCCCTGTTCTGAATGTGCCTTAATCGCTTTAGCAATAAACGAACTGCTTGATATATGCAATCCATCGGATTTCCGATGGATTTGCTCTATCTTGAGGGAAATATGCAAATGTGGATAGATGCGGAAGATTCGTTAGAACTGTGGTAAGAATCTTAAGGGCTGGAAAACCAGCCCTGCCCCCGCTTACAGCCTTATTTTCAACCCGTCATATGCAAAATGTATTAAATTCAATTCCCTCTCCAATTCTCTATAATCATCATATGATTTTCCCCAGTCCTCCTCTAAATGTGTAATAATAACCCTTTTGATTCCATACTTTTTCCGTATCATATCAATTTCGTCTAAAGTAAATAATTCTTTTCGCAGCGGGTTATCTTCATTTAATACAAAGCCATCTTTTAATATGTCCCCGACAATTGTATTGCCAATGACTAAAACATCTGCACCTTGAAATTTCTCTGACTTTGGAAACGGCTTTACATCACATGGGGCATAAATTATCTTTTGGCTGTTTGAAGAAATAATAAATATTGCCACGTGTTCCTGTTCATCTACCGGAACCAACTCAATCAAAATATTGTCTTTTTTGAAAGCACGAATTTCTTTTGTATATACAAGACCTCTTGCCTCATAGTATTCAATGGCTGAACCATGCTTTGTACACTGCTTTTTAATATCTTCAAGAATGGCAGGTAAAGAAGCAACTTCTATCGGATTGTCCGGTTTCTTTCCCAGCGAATCGGCAAGCCAATCCATTTTCAATTGTTCAATCACACGCATTCCCATTGTATGATCGGGATCACAATGGCTGTATAATATATGTTCAACTTTCTGTATGCCGGAATTATTCAATGCAGCATTGATGTCTTCCGGTGTATCAATCAATATATTCGCATCTTCAATAAACAGACTGCATCCCGTTCTTGCATAAGGAAATCCTTTCTGCCGCGCTTCTGTACATACACGACAGTTACAACATGCCCTTGGCGTGCTAACACACCCTCCAGAACCAAGTATGATTACATTCATGTTCTGCCTGCCTCCTTTTTTCAAAAATGTTAATGTAAGTCTTTCGTTAATGACCCTTGTTTTGCCTGTCTGTCGATACCCCATTTTCTCATGCAAATGACAGTTTTTAGGCTCCTGCAAAATTGTGTCCAGCTCCCAATTTCCATTTCCATGCATTTCTTCACACGGCTGGATCGCTTTCTGTGCAATGCCTTCTCCTTGAAAATCTGGCAATAAAATATTAGAAAAATTCTTTTGTTTTTTCCCTTTGATCAACAATTCGGATAGCCCCGACTTTTGTTGTCCAATACAGATAAAATAGTAAAATGTAAAATCTTGTTTCAAACGTGCTTCTCAAAAATCTATGAAATTATATCATTGCCTGTTAAATTTTACAACCATAGTGGTATGAGTGGTTGAATGAAAAATACTGGCATGAAAAATATACTGCAACTCCCAGCAATCCTTCCTGCATCTTATAAAAGTTCCATATCAAACAGGCTTAATTGTACCGGCTGTTCTTTTCTCTCCTTTTCTTTTTCCTTACGCAGTCGTTCCAGTTCTTTAATCCGCTCCTGACCCAGCCATTTATCCGCATGGCGTCGGTCTACGCTGTATTTTTCCAGACTTTCATATCCGTTCTCCACCAGCTTTTTTTCCAGACGCCTGACCGCAGATTCCCGTAGCTGCTGTCTCCTTTCCCTTTTGTTTTCTGAATTCCGTTTTTCCATATCAGAGGCATGTACAATCTGGATTCCGTTTCGCATATCCTCTAAATCCTGCATCAGATCCCTGCTTTCTCTGCGCTCTGCACGGACATTCTGTATCTCAAAGGAAAAATATCTGCCGTGATATTCAGAGAAAAACAATTCCGTAAAATAACGGTTCCGCACTTTGTCCTTTATCCTGTCCAGGCAAAGCCTGGCACTTATCTTACAGATATCCATGCTCACTGGGTGGTCAAAGAGTTTTTCCCCTTTGATAATCTGAGTATCCACCTGACCTTCAAATAATGTGCCATCCAAGTCATTTCTGAGATAGGATATCTTCAAATCATAAAATACATTTCCTTTTTTTCTGTCCAGTTCATATCCGAGAACAGGGCACATTCCCATGCACCGGTGTAAACCACAGGAATATGGATCATAATCCATTTTCCATTCCAGTATATCTTTGTCAAAATACATATGCTCTGAACAGACACGCCCATTTCGTTGCAGACTGAAACTGGTTTTTTGTCTTGTTATTTCATCATCATGAAGTTTTAAAATATGTTCCACACTTCCTTCATAGCAGTATTCTTCATCTGTCATATGAACTTCACAATCATATCTGAGCACTCTGGCATCTTGAAGATACTCGTGTTTCAGTCTACAGTCTTTCTTTTTATATGGGCAATGGATGGTAGCCATATCGTTTTCATAAGTCCACTCAATCCCCATATAGCTCATATTACTGTGACACTGAAGACCTTTACATTGCAGACCACAGGGCGTCTTAAATGTCTGTTTAAATATCCACCACCGTTCATAGGTAAAGCCACCATAATAATTGTCCAGGCTCTTCTCCAATCCAAAACAGACCCTAACCCTTACATATTCTGGGTGATTATCTACTGTATACCCCTTATCTAAAAGTTGCTTCGTCAGAAGATTATACTCCTTGTAATATTTTTCTGTCATTTTGCTCCTTTCTTACAGCCCCTGGCAGGGACGTATCCCAAAATAGTCTTCCATACGGTCCCGCAATTTCTCCGCCGGCATATCATATTCCCCTGCAATACAGGATTCACAGCAGGGATATTTATATGCCAGAGTCTTTGATAACCGGGCATCCCAGCTGTTTAACTGTCTGCCGCATTTGTTACAGTCCTGATCCAGCCATCTTACTTTCTGCAATCGTTCTTCACCTTCCTTTTCTCCTTGTTAATATTTTCTATCCTTATAAGCCCTCCGGTTTCCGGACAGCAAAAAAACAGGAATGACCTCACTGATATCTGGCGTCCACAGTTTCCTGTGAACCAGTGTCATTCCTGCTCTTAACAGAGGTTATAAATTTTTACTCAAAAAAACAGCAGTATATCACTCAAAGGGCGTAGTGATACTGCTGGCACGGTCATACAAACTTAACAGCGTGTGCAATGCGGAGCTTTGCCGCATACAGACATTTCTATCCATATCTCCATAAAAGGATGCGCACAAAAATCAATTACAAGGGAAGTGTAACACAGGATATGGAATCAGTCAATGATTCTAAACTATATATAGTATAAAAGAAAAAAATTCTGATTCTTGCAGAAATATCTGATTTCCCACCTGTTTTATTATTGTATAGGTCATTTAGAAGAGATGCCATATGATCGCACATTGACAATTTCATAGCATGGTACTGGGAGTTATACAGGTGCATGGGATAGGTATGCCGCAAAAGCAGCCCTGCCCCTGCTTAATCGCTGCACAGCACGGCCTGGAAATACGCGGCAGGACTCTGGCGCAGGAAATGACCCAGGCTGCCATGTGGATAAATTTTAATTTTTTGCTAATTGCAGTTGAAATGTCAGCAGTTCACTTCGTATATTATATATGGAGAGTATTACACAGGATTATGCTGATTCCGCTTCAGCTGCAAGGAAAGGAGTATGTATGGCAGCTGAAGAAAAGAACATGAAAACACCAGCCGACAACGAAAAAAGGACTTATTCCGTCCAGGAAATAGCTGATATCCTGCAGATCAGCCGCAGTATGGCTTACAATCTCTGCTCCCAGTCTCTTTTTAAGACTGTCAGGGTGGGAAAGTATGTCAGGGTATCTAAACCTTCTTTCGATGAATGGCTGGACAGCAAATAGAAAGAAGGAGAATCAGTATGGCATCTATTGTAAAACGGGGAAAATCTTATTCTGTTGTTTATTATCAGGGTACAGGAAAAAAACGTCAGCAGGTCTGGGAATCCGGTCTTAGTTATTCCACTGCCAAAAGCAGGAAAGCCCAGATTGAACACGAGCAGGCGACAAATACCATTCCTACGGCAGACAGTAAGGATATGACCGTCAGTGAGTTCCTTTATGAATTCATTGAAAAATATGGACTGAAGAAGTGGCGGGCATCTACCTATGACGGCAATAACGGACTGCTGGAGAATTATGTGCATCCCTATCTGGGTGACAAAAAACTCCGTTCCATTAAGACAAAAACGGTGGATGACTATTATCATTTTCTGGAAACAGAAGCAGAACCGGCTACCAATATGGGAAAGCCCATGCGGGATCATATCACGGCAGCTACCATCCATGACATCCATAAAGTACTGCGGTGTGCATTCAACCTTGCGGTGCGCTGGGAATATATCAGTAAAAACCCATTTCTCAACGCAACCCTTCCTGAACACCACGAAAAAGAAAGGGTAGTCCTGGAGCCAGAACAGATTTTAAAGGTTCTGAATTTCACGAACCGTCCAGAATATTATGATTACTACTTAATTCATTGCGCAGTCCTGATTGCCATTGGATGTACTGTGCGGGGCGGTGAAATCGGTGGGTTACAGTGGGACAGGATCAACTTTGAAAAGCAGATCATCCATTTTGACAGGGCAATCGACAGGGTGTCAAAAAAAAATATGGACATGCCTAAGATGAATATTCTTTTTAAGTTCCCAAATCTTTATCCGGGAACCAAGACAACGATTGTACTGAAACAGCCCAAGAGTGATGACACAATCCGGGATGTGGATGTTCCCCAGAGTGTGCTGAGTGCGCTGCTTGTATTGAAAGAGATGCAGGACAGGCTGAAAAAGGAGTTGGGCTCTGATGGATATATGGATTATAACCTTACCATCTGTCAGGCCAATGGGCGTCCTATCATGACAGAACACCTGAATAAACGGTTTAAGGAAATTCTGACAGAAATGAATGACCCGGATATGAACCCCCAGGAAATTGTCTTCCACAGCCTGCGTCACACCAGTGCCACCACAAAACTTCTTATGTCCGGAGGTGATTATAATTCGGTTATGCAGGCTGGCGGCTGGTCTAATCTGGAAATGCTGACCAGACGTTACGGGAAGCATTCTTTTGCAAGCGAACGTGAAAAGCTGGCTGGCAAAATGGATGAGTTTCTTGACGGCAAAGGCATAAACGAGCCACCAAAAAATAATAATGATAAGGCAGATTCTGCAGAACAGATATTGCAGCAGCTTATGAAATCCAATCCTGAACTGCTAATAGAATTTGCCAGGTCTATCCAAAATGCTAATAAAGAGTAAATCTATTAGCAGGCAAATGAACGGATAAAAATACCGTATTAGCAAAAAAGAAAAAATCTGGTGTTTGGGAAGCCTCAAAACGGGGATTTTATTAGCAGAAAAATGGGGCGGATTATTTGAACATTTAACCATTCAACTCGTATTAGCATGTAGGTTCGATTTTCAGATGTATTAGCATATTAGCAAAACCGGATTTCAGTGCTAAAATGAAGAAAGCCGAAAACCCGCTAAAATCAAGGCTTTCGGCTATGTTCCCAGCGTTCCCGAGGTGACTCGAACACCCGACCTACCGCTTAGGAGGAAAACTTATACCTTGTCCTACGGTTACCTTACACATCTTTTCATGCTCTTTTATGTCTAAAGTGTCCTCGTAGAACCCAGCTTATTGTGCTTTTTTATTGCATATTGCACAATTTTATCTACTACTATCCACTTTCATCAAATTAGCAAGAAATTAGCAGAAGCCGTTTTTAGGAACGTCGATTAGCAGAAAATTAGCAGAATCACCATTTGATTTCTATGCTGATTCATGCAAATCAATTCAAATTTTAAAGTCTATATTTTGTTGCGGATGTGTACTCAGGCGGAAAGCCCTGAGCCGCATCGGATAGTCTCATTCTATCACAGTCCACACCGGCTGACAACAAAAACGGATTCTTTTATTCCAAAACAGGCTTCTCTAATTTATGGAGGGTTCTATGTCAGAATATCAATTAGAGATCAAACAGGTCGTGGACTATCCACGCTGCCGGATTTACCGGCAATTTATTCAGAACTTAATGGC
>CAJTRM010000061.1 GCA_910578865.1 uncultured Dorea sp. | reverse complement strand
TAGTATACAGGTAAATCCACGTTGCTACAAATGTGGGGTCACTTCATATTGTCCTTATAAATGATATCCAACATCAAACGCTTGTTTATTTATGTCAATCGTTTTTGGTGGCACTGTATGCTCGATCACTTCATACCACTGCTCTTTTGTGAAATCCATATGCTGTGCGGCAACACCCAGGACGATCAGGTTAAACACCCTTGGATTCCCCAGCTTTTTTGATTCCTCCGTGGCATTCACTGTGTATACTTTATGCTCCTTCTGAAGGGTCTCGATAATGCCCTCCGGATACGCTGCTGCTCCGATCACCACAGGCATCGGATCGATCCTCCAGTCGTTGATGACCAGCGCTCCGTCCTTTTTCAGAAAATGTGCATATCTTAAAGCCTCCAGCCTCTCAAATGCAATGATGACGTCTGCCTGCCCTTCTTCTACAATGGGTTCCGCAACTTTCTCCCCGTAGCGGACAAAGGTTACTACACTTCCTCCCCGCTGCGCCATTCCGTGAACCTCCGATAGCTTCACGTCATAGCCGCCGAGAATTGCAAGCCCGCCCAGGATTCTGCTGGTAAGGAGTGTTCCCTGGCCGCCGACACCGACGATCATAATATTCTTTGCTGCCATTACCTGTCATCCTCCTTTACCAGTTCAATTGCCCCAAATCTGCACAGGCTCTCGCAGAGCCCGCAGCCGGTGCACATCGTATCGTCAATACAGATCGTTCCGTCCTCATTCTTTGTCATAGCCGGACAGCCCGGTTTCATGCACATGCCGCATTTTTTACATTTATCCTGATCTGCCCGGTAAAGGGGCTTCTTCCCTTTTGTCAGGAGTACGCAGGGACTCCTGGTGATGATCACAGACGCCTCGTCCTTCGCGGTTTCCTCTTTCACCGCCTGCTCCAACGCCTCTATGTCAAATGCATGGATCTCCCTTACATTCTGAATGCCAAGCGCCCGGCACAGCGCCGGAATATCAACGGCGTAAGCGGGGTCGCCCTGCAGGGTTTTCCCTGTCGCCGCATGATCCTGGTGCCCGGTCATGCCGGTAGTGGAATTATCCAGGATCAGCACGGTCCCGGAGGCATTGTTGTATACCATATTCATCAGCGAATTGACGCCGGTATGTAAAAATGTAGAATCACCGATCACTGCCACCCAGTTTTTCACATATTCCCTGCCCTTTGCCTTCTCCATCCCGTGAAGGGTGGAGATGCTGGAACCCATACACATAGTGGTATCCACAACGCTTAACGGCGGCACCGCTCCAAGCGTATAGCAACCGATATCCCCCGCCGCGTGCAGCTTTAATTTGTTCAGCACATAGTAAACGCTTCTGTGCGGACAGCCCGGGCAGAGGATCGGCGGCCTTCCCGGCACCTCTCTTGCCTCTGCGGCCTGAGGCTCTTCTTTCAGAATGGCCTTCCTCAGCATATTTGCACTGTATTCTCCCTGGACGGTAAAGATCTCTTTCCCCACGGCCTTCACACCCCAGGACTTTACCTGCTCCTCGATCACAGGATCCAGCTCTTCTACAATGTACAGAGTGTCCACCTTTGATGCGAAATCCTCGATCAGCTTCCTCGGAAGCGGATTCACCATGCCAAGCTTTAACACCGAAGCATCCGGGAGCGCCTCTTTCACATACTGATACGGGATCCCGCTGGTGATCACACCGATCTTTTTGTCCTTTATCTCTACCGTATTGACCGGAAGGGTATTGGCTGCCTCTGCAAGCTCACGGTTTCTCTTTTCAATCTCCACATGCCTTGCCTTCGCATTCACCGGCATCATCACATTTTTACGTATATTCTTTTCATACTCCTTATCCGGGATATCCTGTCTGTCATCAAGCTCTACGATCCCCTGAGAGTGGGCGAGCCTGGTCGTAGTGCGGTACACAAACGGCCGGTCATACTGTTCGCTCAGCTCGAAGGCCAGCTTCATAAACTCTTTCGCCTCTGCGCTGTCGGAAGGCTCCAGCACAGGAAGCTGTGCGGCGCGGGCTACCATCCTCGTATCCTGCTCGTTCTGGGAGCTGTACAGCCCCGGGTCATCTGCCACCACAATAACAAGCCCTCCGTTGACCCCCATATAAGAAACACTGTAGGCCGGGTCTGCAGCCACGTTAAATCCCACATGCTTCATGCAGGCCATTGCCCTTGTCCCCGCAAGAGATGCACCTACTGCCACCTCCGCTGCCACCTTCTCGTTGGGTGACCATTCGCAGTACAGGTCCTCTTTATACTGCACCAGATATTCACTGATCTCTGTGCTCGGCGTGCCCGGATATGCCGCAGACACCTTGACGCCTGCTTCATATGCCCCTCTTGCAATCGCTTCATTGCCAAGCATGATCACTTTCTTCTTATCCGACATTCTATAGTCCATCCTTTCGTAAATCTGTCACTCTCTTTGCTTTGCCCTCAAACCGCTGAAGTGAATGGGGAGCCACAAGCTTAATCCGGGTTGCAAGCCCAAGCTGCGCCTTCAGCCCCTTTGCGATCCTCTGCTCCAGTTCACTAAGCCTACCATAGCTGTCAAGCAGCCGGTCATCCACCAGCTCTACAGAGATCGTCATGACATCCAGCCGGTTCTTCCTCTCAACCACAATCTCATAATGCGGTCCGATCTCCGGAATCTGAAGCAGCACTTCCTCGATCTGCGTCGGGAACACATTGACGCCGCGGATAACCAGCATATCGTCCGCACGCCCGGAAAGATTTTCCATACGCACTGTCGTCCTTCCGCATTCACACGGCTCATAGAACAGCCTGGTAAGGTCTCCGGTCCTGTATCTTACAAGCGGAAGCGCCTCTTTCCCGAGGCAGGTGATCACAAGCTCTCCTCTCTCTCCCGCCGGCAGCCGTTCCCCGGTCTCAGGGTTGATAATCTCTGCGATAAACCAGTCTTCATTAATATGCATTCCGCACAGCTTCTCACACTCGCCGGCCACCCCCGGGCCGCACAACTCACTCATCCCGTAATTCTGGGTACAGAGGAAGCCCTCGCCCCACACCTTATGCATCTCGTCACGCATAGGCTCTGTCATCCCTTCGCCGCCGAACAGGCCGATATGTACATGCAGATCCTTCTCCGGATCCAGGCCTCTCGCCCGGATCTCTTCCCCCAGATGCAGCGCATAAGACGGGGTAGCTACCAGAAGTGTGGTGCCGATATCCTGCATAAACATAATCTGTTTCTTTGTATTGCCGGAGGACATAGGGATCACGGAAGCCCCCAGCTTCTCAAGCCCTCCGTGGAGGCCGAGAGCCCCCGTAAATGTACCGTATCCAAATGCGATCTGAGCCACATCTTCCGGTGTCGCGCCGCCCATACATGCGATTCTTGCCACATTGTTGAGCCACATGTCAAGATCATTCTTTGTATAGCCGACTACCGTAGGTTTACCTGTGGTGCCGGAACTTGCATGGAACCGTACCAGTTCTTTTTTATCTACCGCAAACAGCCCCATCGGATAATTGTCCCTGAAGTCTGATTTATATGTAAAAGGCATCTTCTGCAGATCATCCAGGCTCTGGATATCTTCAGGTTTCACGCCTGCCCCGTCCATCTTTCTGCGATAAGGCTCTACTTTCTCATAGATGTAGTGCACCGTTTCCTTCAATCTTTCAAGCTGGATTGCCTCAATCTCAGCCCTTGGCAGGGTCTCTTCCTTCGCCCAAATCATGTCATTTCCTCCTTCATCCTGTGAGGCTTTCTTTGTTTGCCTCTGTCCTATTGAAAAGCAGACGCAAAATATTTCTACGCCTGTGACTGTTACAGTATAGCATATTACTTTCGTGATTTAAAGCATTAATTTGCGAAAAAATAAATTTTTTCTGCAAAATCTGCGCGGCAGGCCTATCTGCATATACCTCCGTCAGCAGCGGCTGCGCCCCTATGTCCTGACACAGGATATCAGGCTTCCTTCATATGCTGTTTACCTTTATATTCTTCCACATCTACCCGGAGAACCGCAACTGCCTTCTCAAGCTTCGGATTCGTCTCGAATTCTTCAAATTCTCTGCCGGTCTGATGCTTCATAATCAGGCCCAGCGCCTTTTGCTTCTCTCTGGAATCCTCCACAACTGCTGCCGTACCATTTCCGATAATACTTGCATAATAATAACTGTACTGACATGCAAGTCTTCCTTCCTCCAGTTCATGGCGGCAGTCCATCTCAATCCCCACACCACTGTTCCGCCTGATAAGGTCAAGCTTTCTTCCCTCTTTTGCACAATGGAAGTACAGGGTCAGCCTGCCGTCTCTGAATATATATCCGTAATTCATAGGTACGATATATACCCTTCCCTCCCCGCTCAGTCCAAGGCGGCACACCTTACAGTCCTTAAGGATCTCTGCAATTTCTTCTTCGCGGATTACTTCTCTTTCTTTTCTTCTCATTTGTCTTCCTCCTCATTCCGGCGTACCGTCCGCCATCGGGCCGGATCGGCTGTGTGCATTTCTGCCCCGCGTCCGCATTGTTAATTTTTAAAAATAAATACCGGCATCGGCGGGTGGTTCATCCTGTTATAATATTCATTTACGATTACCGTATATTCCTTCGCCGGAAGTGTCCTCATATATGTCAACAAGACCTCTTTTTCTTCAAATCCTGTATCACCGCCGCTGTAGATACACAGGCTCATCATCCCTCCCGGCTTCAAAATCCTAAGCCCCTTTCCCACGGCTGCTGTACTGGTTTCTGCGCGAGTGGCTATCCGGTGGTCCCCTCCCGGGAAATACCCGAAATTAAAACAGATCACATCCGCCGTATGATCCTTTGCATAGCGGTCCATATGCTCGTGCCCGTCAAGGATCAGCCGAATCTGCTCCTCTTTCGCTCCTGCAATGCCGGATCTGTGCAGCAGTTCCCTGGTGGCATCGAGCGCCTCCGGCTGAATATCAAACGCAAGGACACTCCCCCGCTCTCCCGCCAGCTTACTGAGAAAAAGAGTATCCCTTCCTCCTCCCATCGTAGCGTCAATATAAAAACCTTCCGCACTCCCATGTGAGCGAATCATTTCATGGCACCAGTCTGTCACCTGCGAATACCTCATAATCTGCACGCTCCTCTCTACAGCTGCGCAGGCTTCCCGGTCATTCCTCACTGCGCAGCAAAAATTTGTCCCGCCTCTTAAAATAGCTTAATTCCGCATGATTCACCGCCAAAAGCCTGTTCAGTGTCTCCTGATTCCCGATAGGTGTTTCTGAGATTACAGCTTTCATGCAGATGGGCGTAACACCCTCGAAGGTAAGTCCTACCCAAAAGCCTACAAGATAGCCGTCCCAGTTAATATACGGCAGGCTGGCTGTAAAATACATCTGGTCCAGCTCATTCTGGTAATTGGTGACCATAAAAGAAAATGTGGTATCTGAGCTGAAGCTTTTGCCGATATACACAAGACAGGATTTGCTCAGTTTATCAGGAACGCCTCCGTAATACAGTGTGATCCGGCACTCCCCGTCCATTTCCGCCAGACGCAGATAAGATTCTACAATTTCCCGGTTCCCGCTTCCCTTATAGATATAAAAATATAAAACTGTGGAAGAAAACGGCATTTGAACCGGCATCTGAGGCTCTCTGTATGCATCCTCCATCAGGCAGTGGACCGGAACACCGAACACATCGGCAAACTCATACAAGGTTTCTATGTCCATCACAATAGATCCACTTTCATATTTTGAAATGGTGGCTTTGCTTTTATTCATTTTTACAGCAATTGACTCCAGAGTCATTTTTTGCTGCTTCCGGTAAAAACGGATGCGCTCTCCTACATGTTTCGCCCTTCTTTTCACAGTTTCCCCTTCCTCATTTCTGTTTTTCCCAGTATAATCCACAAAATAATGAAAGTCAAATTCTCTCCCGCCCGTCCCCCACCGATGAAAGTTTCGTTAAAATATTCATTTTATGGTATTTTTAATATTTATATCCTTTACACCACTCTGATTTTATATTCTGTTTCGTAAAAAGAAACTTTTCGTGCAAATATTTTCCTCTCACGATATTTCTGTCCATTTGACTTTCCATGTCCAGTAATCAATAATATAGCCAACAAAATTATATTTTACAAACACTTATTTGTGCAAAACTAACAGGAGGTGCGCCATGAATATGACTGAAATGGATATACTGACTTTGCAGAGCCGGATGGATCAGGGAAAACTGACATCTAAAGAACTGGTCATCTCTTACCTGAAACGCATTCAGGCATACGACCAGGGCGGCCCTTATATCAATGCCGTGGCAGAACTGAATCCGGATGCCGTTTTTATTGCAGAGTCTTTGGACCGTGAGCGGGCGTTTCGCGGATCCCGCGGGCCTCTTCACGGGATCCCCGTACTTGTCAAAGACAATATCAGTACAGGGGATAAAATGCATACGACAGCCGGTTCTCTTGCTTTAAATGACAATTTTGCCTTACACGATGCGCCCCTTATAAAAAAACTGCGAAAAGCAGGCGCCGTTATCCTCGGGAAAACCAACCTTTCCGAGTTTGCAAGATATATAGCGAATGAATTTCCCGACGGATATTCGTCCAGAGGGGGACAGGTGAAAAATCCTTATGACCCCTCCTTTCCGATTTCAGGTTCCAGCTCTGGATCGGCGGCGGCTGTGGCGGCCCTCTTCTGCACCGCCGCCATCGGAACCGAGACGGCAGGCTCCATCACCTACCCTGCCATGTTCAGCGGAATCTGCGGCCTGAAGCCTACCGTTGGCCTCGTGAGCCGGTCAGGGATCATTCCCATCTGCGGTCAGGATACCGCCGGCCCTATGGCAAAAACAGTCGCTGACTGTGCTGTTTTACTCGGGGCTATGACTACCCCTTCCGACCCGGATGACCCTGCTACATTTTGTACCGAACATCTGTCATGCAAGGATTATACAGCTTTTCTGAAACCGGACGGGCTTCGAAAAATGCGGATCGGCGTCAATCGGGTGCGATGCGATGAAGCTTCCTTTCCTCCGGACAGCATGGACATTTTTGAGCGGGAGCTTCTTTTGATCCAGCAGGCCGGAGCCCAGCTTATATCCTGCGATATTCCGTTTACCGGACTGGAAAAAGGGATTTTAGGGCAGGCTACTATGTTGTATGAATTTAAATCGGCGCTCAATTACTACCTCTCCCGATATGCTTCGGGTCAGTGCCGGTCACTCGCAGACATTATCGCATATAACCAGCTGCATGCAGACACGGCCCTGCATTACGGGCAGGATCTGCTGCTCCTTGCCCAAGAACAGACCACCGGGCGTCTGCTGGAGCATGACTACTGGGAACAGAAGCTGCTGGCGATCGAAAAAGGACAAAACGCCATCAACCATTGTATGAAGACACTGGATCTTGATGTCATCGTAAGCCCTTGTTATTCCAATCTGCCGGCCATCACAGGGTTTCCTTCCATAACCGTCCCCATGGGATTTTCCGAAAACGGAGTTCCGGCAGGTCTCTCTTTTTACGCAGGAGCCTTCCAGGAAGACCGGATCCTGCGCGCGGCATACGGCTATGAGCAGGTATCTAAGCGGCAGAGGCTGCCCGCTTTTGATAAATAATATCACACAAGCATTCCTATAGAGAATGAAATTTGAACTTTGAAAAAATAAAATCTCCCCG
>CAJTRM010000060.1 GCA_910578865.1 uncultured Dorea sp. | reverse complement strand
GACAGCCGCCAAAAGACGGTACTTGAGGCGTGTATCCCTTTGTACACTGAGGGTACCATTGTTTTAGACAACCTTTTTCCGACCAAGTAAATCACCCACCCTGCAAATCGCTTCAAAAGTGTCAAAGGTATACCCGGTGCATATCTCATACCTTTATAATTCGGCCAGAAATTATTATCTTCCGTCGGATACTCTGCCTCCACTTTATTACCAACACACATAGCTTGAAATAGATTAAACGGAATCAGCACTCCGATACCGGGAACATGCATTTTCCCAGATTTTACATCAAGATAAAACTTCTTCGTGATATCAGATGTCTTTCTTAAATCTTTTTCTGTAGGTTTATAATCATTCCAGCTAAGTGCCGTTATAGGTAATTGCCAGCATTTATTAAATCCCCACCCCGACAGTGTTGCTGCTAAAGCTTTTGTTGTGCTGTCAGCAAATACTCCTCCGGTTGTACTAATGATAAGCGCTTTCTTTGTAAAATACCTTGGACGATGTAACATAAATGCCATATGGTCGGTAAAGTTTTTCAATATTCCCGGCAAATGCCCTTGAAAGCACGGAACTGAAAAGATAACTGCATCACTTTCTTCTATCATATCCATGATAGGCTGTATTTTTTTATAATGAGGACAGGTTGCGTGCCCTCTACGAAAGCAATTACTGCATCCCGTACAGAACGGAAGGTCAATATCCGCTAAATGTATTTCATTGAACACAATGGTTTTATCACATCTATATAAAATCTTTCTTACTATCTTCGTCAACCGCCACGTATTTCCTTTGTGCGGCCCGCCATTTATAGCTAGTATTCTCATATTTCTCCTACCCTCAGTGAACAACTGCCGATACGTCCCGCTGTAAAAACAGGAACCCGCAGTATGCATCTCTATTTTTCAAAAATAACAAAACCACACTCATAGGGATGGTCGCAATACACATTTTCTTTCTTATCAGTGCGGTATAACATGCTTTTCAGTATAATCAGAAAATCTCCACAACCTGATAAAAGCATGTATTCTGCCAGGAAAAATAGTAGTAATTGATTTGTCATCACCGCAGCCACTGCACCCCCGCCTCCTAAAACAAGTGTAGGCATAGCAATTCCCAACAGATATTGCCACTTTTTCAACGGTTCGGAGCAGGTGCAATATGGAGTAAAACTACTCCATATGATTCCAAAATCAATCGAATGAAAATGTTTTTTTGCAAAAAGACTCCACGTAATTCCATGTATTAACTCATGCAGGATAATCAGACATAGAATGAGCAGAGGCGCTGCTACAGCACTCCCCCAGGAAATACGGTCTAAATCAAAACCATTCACATTATTGTAGATCCAAAATGTTACAGCCATAAATGGCAGCATGATCAAAAAACCAAAATACGCCGCATGTTGAGTATTGATAATCATATTCTTTATTTTGTATCCCTTTTTCTGCATTTCAGAACTTAACTTTTCAAAATGCTCCTTACGTTCCGATTCTTTTTCTGTTAATTTTCTTTTGTCTTTGTCCATAGTGAGCCTCCAAATCACGCTTGACTTGTTATTTCCGATTCGGTTTCCTTTTAATAGCCAGCAACTTAATATAATCATCAAATTCAGCAGTATCGGACGGTTCAAACATTACCCATTTTCCATCGTGATAGGTTTTTGCTTCATCATACTTCCTGCAAACAGCAGTAGAAAGAGTACCTCTGATATCTTCAAATTTTGTTCTTTCATTTTTTCCAAAAATAATCATGAACCCAACACAATTGCTTTTCGCATACAGGCAGCAAAGCGTTTTACCTCCTCTGCGATATTTATACTCGTAAGTCCAATTCTTACCGCCGGTATTCCATAATCGCTCCATTTCGTATCTTTCATCAATAGCCAGGCATAACTCCTGCCAGACTTCAAATAAAGGTTCACCAAGTAATTCTGTCATAGTTGATTGGGACGGTATATTTTCAAGCATTATATTCCCTCCATGAAATTCAATTTATTTTACATATTCTTTATTAATGGATACAGTTTTTCCGCAATATTGTCAGATTCCTTTAATCCTGTCATTGGGACAGATATATTTTTTTCAGAAAGTTGATATGAAATCTTCTCCATGAATAGCCCCATGCCTTCTATTTCAGTATTTTTATCTGACGTTGTATCCACACCGCAATTTGGAGAGCGGTTTGCTCCTATAATGCCAACAACTTTAAATCCATATTTAATATATTCTAATATTTGATAAACCACGTAATCAACTAATTGTTCTAATTGTGCATTGGGAATATTCTTTTTCATCTCTGAACGGATACGGGTATTCTCTACAACAACGGGATTGTCTGCTCCATGGATGTTTCCTCTATCAAGACCTAAGCAGCAAAACTCTGGACAAGGCATTTGAACAATACCAATGTCATCTTTTATAAAAAACTCAACAATATCCTTAAATGCAGCCGGATAAACAGCAGTTCCGTCAGAAATAGAATTTTGATTTAAAAAACAATGAGCAACAAAAACTACTTTTTTACTTCTTCCATCTTTAAACATATATGTCTCTCCATAAATTCACGCACCATACGCCTATCTTCAACATCTTGTAACATCTATTCATGCATTTTACCCTCCGACTTCCGCCTATCCTCTCAGATTATTCAGTGCCTCAGGATTGTTTGAGATAATCTCTCCGACAGTCTGACATTTTTCTATATCCGGACAGCCTCCACATGTAACTACGCCTTTGTTCAATGCACACTTACGAATGTCACAAAGACTGTCGCAGAATACCGTTTTAATCCCATCAGCACGACAGCCTTGACAGTTGATATGTTCCGGCAAAATAGGAGCATCATTTAACTCAGCCCATACTTTTGCAGTTTTTTCGCGCAGTTCTTGATCATCGTTGATTGTTGCAAGATATGCATCACATTTTTCGCAATCCAGTCCGCAGTATGCAATCATGTTTCTCATAGTTATGTATCTCTCCTAATCTATTTTTATTATTCTAAATACATCATATCATTCCGCTATCTTATGCTCAATATAAACAATCGGATCTTTAAAAATATCTTGTTTGAAACTCTGTTTACAAATTATTTGACACCAATCAACGCTGACATTTCTTCTTTCTGTCGTATTGGAAGTGTCGAAAAATCATCAAATTAAATGATTGTTAAGTTTCAACAGGTTCGGTATAATTCTTATGGTATTTTAATTTACTTGACATATCTTATTATACCACGGATGGCAGATTCTCCGGAGCCTGCTTTTCTGTTTTGGGCAGAAAAATGGAGCGTTGCTCCATAGATGATTCCTCATCTATTTTGCAACGCCCCTTATGTATCATGGTATAATTGACAACATCCGTTCAGTCAAGGACTGCCTTACGGCGTATCGACCTCGCCTTGCTCCATAACCTCACTATGTTTTCAAAAGAATCTGCTAAATTTCACATCGACATTTTTTAAGATTTTGGATATCTTTGAACTATCTCGTATGAATCACCCTTTTTCTTTACTGCATAATATGTATTTGCTATAGAATCACCTTTACCCTTTAAAAAAAGTCCAATTACATCCATAACACTCTCATAAGTTTTCTTAGTAACATGGAATCCTCTAAGCCAAATCAAACCATAATGCCATTTCATTTCAGTCTTCGGCGGAATTAAAACCACAAAATCTTTTCCATTTAATGTAATCAAAGCACGCTTTTCTTCTAGCGCTAAACCTAATACACCTTCATCACTTTTTCCTGCATCAAATCGATCCAATACATGAATAACATCATGCCCATATTTTTCTAAAACTGATATTGATTTTGGCGTAATATTCTCATCCAATAGTACCTTCATTTCTAACCTTCCTGATATGGGATATCCAAAACTTCCATCACATACTCCATAGACTTTTCTATATCTTCCTTAGTAATTTCATACTCCTCACAAATTTCTTCAAAAGTCATTTCATCTTTTAAACACGCAACAATAAGACTAACAGGTATTCTAGTATTTTTAATCACTGGCATACCACTTAGCTTTTTTTCATCAATTTGAATCTGTGCGAATTTTTTTGCTATCTTTTTGAAATACCGTTCAATCTCTTGATGATTTACATAACCATTTTCCCAGAATATAATATTACGCTTCATGCTTTTATTATATGCGTTACTATTCAAATTTAGTCCAAAATCCGCTTCGTATTCCTTTTCTGTCCGGACTTTTTTCTTATATGTATATATATCAGGAAATTTTGTTTCAGTTGCTCTTACCAATAGCTCTGTCATAATTATTTCCTCCTTATTGTATCATTTCTATTTTTTCCTTTATTTCAACTAATTTAGCTATTATATCTTCTAAATCTCTCATTGAAGTTTCAAATGTATATGTCGATTCATCATCTCCCTTTTCGATTACCATTTTTACAATAGCAGATGTTACTTCTATACTGATTGGATTATCCTCATTTCTATGACTGATAATCTCATATTCTAATAATTTGAAGCAATCTATTTTGCTGTTCTTTTTTATATAAAGATGATTTTTTAAGTCATGTTCTTCATCAAAAATTTTTTTTGCAGTTTCTAAATCATTTTTATAGTCTTCATCTATTTCTTTTTCTTCTGCTAAGTCAATAACCATTTTAATTACAGAAAATGCATACTCAACAAACTCTTCTTCCTTTATTTCTGGAATCGTTTCTTTTCTTTTCGAGTCAATAGCTATAGAAAAACCGGATGTGCTCCATACAATTTTTAATACACCATTTTGATACGCATTAAGTAAAGCTTCTGAATACTTAATCTTCTTTTCTTTATCCATCACACCAGCACCTCTTCTCTAACAAATAATTTTATCCCTAGTTTAAGATTCCTTAATATTATAGCACAGTTGATTTTTTCCTGCAATTCTTCGCCTATATTATTCCAATCAACAACAGAAAAGACAGCCTTATTCCCACTCGCAGCATGTTCCCCCTCACGGCAGTGCTCAAGCTCGATTCCGCTCCGCTTCTTCTCGCTTGTCGGGCATTCGCCCTATGAATATCAAAAGAGATGGTCTTACTCCTGCAAGCAGGGTAATCTCATCTCTTTCGCTATTCACACTGCCTATTTTTGCACAATATTTATAATCTTCTTTGGTACGTAGATTTCTTTTATGACTGTGCCGTTGAGTTTATCTGCTACTGCTTCTTTTCCGGCTTTGATTGCGTCTTCTTTGGTGCTGTCGGCAGGGATGGAGATGATGGCCCTGGTCTTTCCGTTAATCTGCACCGGAACCTGAATCTCATCGTCTTTCATGGCCTCTTCATCGTAGGAAGGCCAGCCGGCTGTAAATACGCTGTCCTCATGCCCGAGCTGCTCCCATGCTTCTTCTGCAAGGTGCGGTGCAAACGGGGAGAGAAGGACTGCCATTGTTGACAGGGTCTCTGTGTCGATGCCGCCTTCTTTTTTTGCGATCTCGATCAGGTTGTTATTATGCTCCATAAATCCGGAGATAGCGGTATTCAGGCTGAAGCTCTCCAGACGGACGGTAATGTCCTTTACCAGTCTGTGACGCTCCTTGATCATCTCCTTCGTTGCTTTTACACCTGCCTCTTTACTGTCCATGACAAGGTTCCAGAACCTCTTAAGGAACCGGTTGACGCCGTCGATTCCGCGGTCGTCCCACTCGGCATCCAACTCCGGCGGTCCTACGAACAGTTCATACATTCTCAGGGAATCACAACCATAGTCTCTCACAAGATCATCCGGCGATACTACATTTCCTTTGGATTTGCTCATCTTAATCCCGTTCTTTCCGGTGATCATCCCCTGGTTGAACAGCTTCTGGAAAGGCTCGTCAAAATCAATAGCCCCGATATCACACAGGAATTTCGTGTAAAATCTGGAATACAGAAGGTGCAGTACGGCATGCTCTACACCGCCGATATACATGTCTACCGGGAGCAGCGCATCAGCCTTTTCCTTAGACACCAGCTCCTCCTGGTTGTGGCTGTCTACATAACGCAGGAAATACCAGGATGACCCTGCCCACTGAGGCATCGTATTTGTCTCACGCTTTGCAGGTTTCCCGCATACCGGACAGGTACAGTTTACCCACTCATCAATGGCTGCCAGCGGAGACTCACCGGTTCCTGTGGGCTCGTAGGACTCTACATCCGGAAGGCGGAGCGGCAGCTCTTCCTCCGGCACCGGAACGTTGCCGCAGTCTGGGCAATGTACGATCGGAATGGGCTCGCCCCAGTAACGCTGACGGGAAAAAACCCAGTCGCGCAGCTTGTAATTTACCGTTGCACGTCCGATCCCGCGCTCCTCGATCATATGCGGAGCCTCTTTCTTAAGGACTGCAGACTCCATTCCATTCCATTCCCCGGAATTAACCATAATTCCGCTGGCCTCTGTATATGCCTCCGTCATATTTTCGATGACCTCGCCGTCCTTTGCGATGACCTGAACAATCGGAATCCCGAACTTAGCTGCAAACTCAAAGTCACGGTCGTCATGGGCCGGCACACACATAATCGCCCCTGTCCCGTAATCGGCAAGTACATAATCCGAGAGCCAGATCGGCGTCTTCTCGCCGTTCAGCGGGTTGACCGCATAGCTTCCGGTAAACACGCCGGTCTTATCTTTATCCTGCATACGATCCACGTTGGATTTCATAGAAGAGTCATAAATGTACTTTTCTACTGCCTCTCTTGTCTCATCCGTGGCAAGACTTTTTGCAAGCTCATGCTCCGGCGCCAGCACCATGAAGGTAGCTCCGTATAACGTATCTGGCCTTGTAGTATAGACTGTGATTTTTTCCTCCCTGCCCTCAACCGGAAAATCTACCTCTGCACCGTAGGATTTTCCGATCCAGTCAGTCTGCATCTTCTTAACCTTGTCCGGCCAGTCCAGCTTATCCAGGTCATTTAACAGGCGTTCTGCATACGCTGTAATCTTTAACATCCACTGGCGGAGATTCTTCTTGGTCACCTCTGCTCCGCAGCGTTCACATTTTCCGTTTACCACTTCTTCGTTGGCAAGCCCTGTCTTACAGGACGGGCACCAGTTGATTGGGAATTCCTTTTCATAGGCAAGCCCTTCTTTAAACATTTTAACAAAGATCCACTGGGTCCATTTATAGAACTCCGGATCCGTCGTATTGACTTCCCTGTCCCAGTCATAGAGCGCCGCGATCTCATTGATCTGGTGCTTGATATTCTTTACATTCTCTGCCGTGGAAATGGACGGATGGACGCCCATCTTAATGGCATAGTTCTCTGCCGGGAGCCCGAACGCATCCCACCCCATAGGATGGATAATATAATATCCCTGCTGAAGCTTATACCTGCTCCACACGTCGGAGATAACGTAGCCTCTCCAGTGCCCTACATGGAGGCCGTTTCCCGACGGATAGGGGAACATATCCAGGCAGTAGTACTTCTCCCGCTTGCTCCCGTCCTTATTTTCAGTTACATTCACCGGGTTCTTTTCCCAGTTTTCACGCCATTTTTTCTCAATTGCCTTATGGTTATAAGGGATCTTTGACATGATGTATTCCTCTCTTTCCTGATTTTGGATTGTATAAAAGCCTTCTCATCTCCAAAGAGACGAAAAGGCTTAGATTTCCGTGGTACCACTCTTCTTCACCCGCAGACCTTTCCTGCGGATGCACTCATAATCTTCTATAACGGGAATACCCGCCGACAGCTATCCTTCATTTTCACTGCCGGGACTCCAAGGCGAGTTGGGAACTTTTCGTTTCCTGCCTTGCACCATCCGGCAGTTCTCTGAAAACGTCAGGCTCTTACTACTCCTCTTCTCCGTCGCTTGCACTATACGTTTACCGTTTTCAAATACCAGCATAACATCACTGGTTTCAAATACGATAATTATTATATGAAATATGATAAAATAAGTCAAGCCCGAAGAAAGCTTTTTTATCGGTTGAAAAATAAAACGAAATTATTTTTTAGGTTGTTCCCTTCCACTCTTTAGTGTATAATGAACATAAGCAATTGTACTGAACTGTTCAGTAAATATGATACATAAAGGAGAGGTTTGCCATGGTAAATTTATTAACAGGCCCGAAAGGCAGCGGAAAGACACAACAAATGATTGAGCAGGCTAACGCTCAGGTTAAGAAATGTAATGGAAACGTAGTATTTATAAAGAAGACACACCGCGACACCGCAAGTGTTGCATTTGATATCCGCACGATCTGCATGGATGATTTTCCGGCAATCGGAACAACTGATGCATACATTGGATTTCTGTACGGTATGTACAGCTCCAACCATGATATTGAATGCGTATTCATCGACGGAATCTTAAAGCATGCCGACATTTCTATGGATAACATGCCTGAATTTATCGAAAGACTGAAAAAGATTTCCCAGGAATGCGGCATTGAATTCTACATAAGCATCAGCGCTAAAAAAGAAGAATTATCCGCAATTAACCTGGATGGTTGTGCGTTTGTAAATTAATAATCAAATACATAACAGGCAGCCTTAAACCGGCTGCCTGTTTTACGGTGCCGCCAACCTGTCCAATAACCACAGTTCCGACTACGGGAAGGACAGCCCAATGAAGTACAGAAAATGCTGGCCCACCTGGCTGTCGATGAAGGAGCAGATCTGGCCACCGGACATCATCCTCATGTCCTTCAGGGCGTTGAAAAATACAAGGACAAATATATTGCCTACCAAATATGAGCCACTGTTCTATGTCTTCAACAGGCAGTCGCAACGACTACTGTTCTACCCCGTTGGAAGGGAAAGAAAAACAGCGCGTCCTGGATAAGATTAAAGAGTACAGTTCACAGTTATAAGCATTCCTATAGAGAATGAAATTTGAACTTTGAAAAAATAAAATCTCCCCGT
>CAJTRM010000059.1 GCA_910578865.1 uncultured Dorea sp. | reverse complement strand
GCAGACGAAGAACTGTTTTCTCTGCGTACCCTGACCCGCTTCCGCACTTATCTTGTGGAATCCATCAGTGATTTAAAACGGAAAGTTGTCTGTGTTCTGGATCAGGTTTTCCCGGAATACCAGTCCATCTTTTCCGACATTTTCGGCAAGACCTCAAAAGAAATCCTTCTCCAGTTTTCTTCCCCGATTGATTTTGAACCGGTTTCATCTGAAACCCTGGCGGAACTTCTTGCACAACTCAGCAGACAGAAAGCCGGCGCTGCGAAAGCAGAACAGTTAAAGGCTGCTAATTGTTTGGGAAGCTTCCAAAAAAATTATCAAAAAGATGAAATTATCCTTCTGGAAAGTAATGAGGTTCGAAGTGTTGGCATTATATTGTCTGGCATCGTCCATATGGTTAAGGAAGATTCAGAAGGCTACCAGACACTCCTTGTAGCAATGAAAGATGGTGAGCTTTTTGGGGAATCTTTTTCTTGTGGAAGCCATTTAGATGCACATGTTAGTTTTTTCGCAGCTGCACCCTGTACAGTTCTATTTTTACCTTTCCATAAAATTATTCACTCATGTAAAATGAGCTGTACCTTTCATCATCGGTTGATTGAAAATATGGTTCAACTGATAGGAGACAAAAATGTTCAGCTGATGCACAAAATTGAAGTAATCTCGAAAAAAACTCTACGAGAAAAAATTCTTACATATTTACAGCAACAAGCCCTTGATCAAGATAGCAGGCAATTTACCATCCCCTTAAGTCGACTTGAATTGGCTAAATATCTATGTGCCGACCGCAGCGCGTTAACTCGAGAACTATCTTATATGCAAAAGGATGGACTGATTTCTTATGAAAAAAACACATTCCAACTGTTATAATTGAATACTACAAGCTCCCCATTAAATAATCTACAGCATCAAACAAAGAAGAATCCATGTTGCACACGCAACATGGATTCTTCTTTGTTTGTGTTACACTCCTTATAGTCATCATGTAGTTATTTAAGTATAAGGAGGAAAATATATGGGCTTTCATATTACTGATATGCAACTGAATGTATTATTTCAGACATGGCAAACAAATTACCATATCTATGCTCCCCGCAACTTTTCTGGCGGCGGACGCTTTTCTGATACAGATTGTATCCGTTATGGAAAAATTGAACATGCTGACGAAATCGTGTTCGACAAAAAATCTGATTATTCCTTCAAGGAAGTGCTGACACCCGTTTCTCAAACCCTGTTCTTCTTTACGGAAGGGCAAACCAAAGAAGCCGATTTTCCCCAAAAAGGCGCAGTCATTTTCTTGCGTAGCTGCGACCTATATGCTCTTAAGCGGCTGGACGATATGTACCTACACAACAGTCCAGCAGATTATTACTATCAGCATCTGCGGGATAACATTAAGATTGTGCTGATGGGCTGTGAACATTCCTTTGAAAATTGCTTTTGCGTCAGTATGGGAACCAATGTAAGCACTAAATATGATATGAGCATCGACCGCCAGCCTGACGGCACCTATCTGGTGGACTGTAAGGATGAGGCATGGGTGAAACAGTTAGTACAAGCTGGATGTGAACAGCAGGAAGTCATCCCTGCTCATGTCACTGAAAACCAAGTTACAGTTCAAGTCCCTGAAAATCTGACCGCAGAGGTGGCCAAAAGTACTATGTGGGAGGAATACAATAGCCGCTGCATCAACTGTGGACGTTGCAATTTTGTCTGTCCTACCTGTACCTGCTTTACTATGCAGGATCTCTTTTATAGTGAGAATGGCAAGGTTGGAGAGCGCCGTCGTATCTGGGCCTCCTGTATGGTAGATGGCTTTACCGATGTGGCCGGTGGCGGCAGTTATCGGAAAAAAAACGGAGAACGGATGCGGTTCAAGGTACTGCACAAGGTACTGGACTACAAACAACGCAATGGCTATCACATGTGTGTGGGTTGCGGACGATGCGACGATATCTGTCCTGAGTATATCTCATTTTCAGGTTGCATCAACAAATTGCAGAGTGCTATGACGGAGGTGACTGAACAATGATGAAAAATGATTATATTCCTTTCCCATCCAAAATTTTGGAAGTAATTCGGCACACAAAAATTGAGTATACGTTCCGTATGGAGTTTCAAGGAGATGTTAAGCCGGGACAGTTTTTTGAAGTGTCGATTCCTAAATATGGAGAAGCTCCTATATCAGTCAGTGGTATTGGAGACAACTTCGTAGATCTAACCATTCGTCGAGTGGGCAAGGTTACCAATGAAGTTTTTGAACATTATGTGGGTGATACTCTTTTGCTGCGTGGTCCCTATGGGAATGGATTCGATGTATCAGACTATGCAGGTAAGGACATCATCGTCATGGCTGGCGGAACTGGTCTATCGCCTGTTCGAGGAGTGGTGGATTACTTTTTCAATCATCCAGAGCAGCGGGGGCATATGACTCTGATTGCAGGCTTCAAAACGTCGCATGACATTCTTTTCCGCAACGATCTGAAGCTCTGGAAAAAAAACATGGATATCATCCTTACGGTAGATTGTGCAGAAGAGGATGTTGCCTGTCATGTGGGCCTTGTTACTCAGTACATCCCTCAAATCAAACTGGATAATGTGCAGAACACAGTGGCTGTTGTAGTAGGGCCTCCTGCCATGATGTGCTTTTCCGTGCAGGGATTACTGGATATTGGACTTCCAGAAGAAAATGTCTGGATTTCTCAGGAACGGAAAATGTGCTGCGGTCTGGGCAAGTGCGGTCACTGTAAGATTGGGGACACCTATGTTTGCCTGGACGGTCCAGTATTTAACTATACCAAAGGGAAATTTTTAGTAGATTAAGGAGGGGTAACATGGATATCAACACAAAAATACTAAAAAAGAATGCGTTTCGTGTCACTAAAGAACGTGGTATGACTGCTTCCAGAATCCGTGTTCCCGGTGGTCATCTGGATGCCAAATATCTGAGCCAAATTCAGCATATTGCAGAAACTTTCGGAAATGGCACAGTTCATATTACCAGCCGACAGGGATTTGAGATTCCTGGTATTCCTTTTGAAAAGATGCCAGAGGTTAATGCTGCCCTTCAAAGCCTGATTGACGGTTTGGAGATCAATCAGGATGAAGTGGGCTGCGGCTATCCTGCTGCTGGAACCCGAAATATCACCGCTTGCGTGGGCAACCGTGTCTGTCCATTCGCCTGTTATGATACCACTGCGCTTGCCCAGCGTATTGAAAAAGCTGTTTTCCCCAACGATCTCCACTTTAAGATTGCTCTGACTGGTTGCCCCAATGATTGTGCCAAAGTACGTATGCATGACTTTGGCATCATGGGTATGACAGTACCTCATCTTGAGTCTGATCGTTGTGTTAGCTGCGGGGCCTGTGTAAAAGCCTGCAAAAAGAAATCTGTTGAGGCTCTGAAGCCAGTCAACTTCCGTCCTCAACGAGATGAGCGGCGATGCATTGGCTGTGGAGAATGTGTTTTGGCCTGTCCGAATGCTGCATGGACTCGTAGTGAAAAGAAATACTATAGACTTACTTTGCTGGGTAGAACTGGCAAAAAGAACCCGCGTCTGGGTGAAGATTTCATCAAGTGGGTGGACGAAGACAGTATTATCAAAATCATTCTCAATACCTACGACTATGTGAAGGAGTACATCGACCCCAATGCTCCCGGCGGAAAAGAGCATATTGGCTACATTGTAGACCGTACTGGTTTTGAGGAGTTCAAACGATGGGCCTTGCGGGATGTCACTCTGCCAGAGATTGCAGAAGTTATGACTCCCATGTATTGGAAAGGTATAACATATTGATATATAACAGCTTGAGAGATTTTTGAAGGACACTTAAAAGTATTTTTTTGATAAAATAGATCATCAGAAAACATACAATGAATCACTCATACTCTCTATTGAAACATCAAGCTATCTTTTAATAAAATTTGATTCTTGCTGTACTCAATAATTCCGTCTTTTTGCATTTTTGAAAGCTCGTTACACATGGTACTGCGGTCCACATTCAGATAATCAGCTAACTGTTGGCGGTTGTAGGGGATCAGGAAAGAATTGCTCCCGGCGCGTTTGGCGCATTCCGAAAAATAGGACATCAACCGCCCCCGAATGGATTTGGAACTGGTATGCTGGATTCTTTGAGAAAGCTGAAGGTTTCTGTGAGCGCAGACAGTCAGCAGATTTCGGACAAGTCTTGTGTGGAATGGACAGGCATTGGTACAAGTAGCCAGGACACGCCCCACATTCATAAACAATATGGATGTATCCTCCGTAGCGGACACCGTAACCAACATCGGCTCCCCCGGAATGCAGGCATACACCTCGGCGAATACAGAGCCGGGCGCAACATGACCCAAAATACTGGTATTGCCCCAGATATCGTTGCAGGAGATCACCGCCAGGCCGGACAGCAAGATCCCGATATTTTCCGTGATGTTTCCTTCTGAAAGGATTACCTCTCCTTTTTGAAAACTACGCGTTGTGGCATTCAGGCAACCCAAAAGAGATGTAATCTCTGCTTCTTCCAGTCCTCGAAACAGTTGTGTATTGGATAAATTCATATTTTTCACTCCTTGTTGTTATAACAACAGACTTTCATTTCATATTATAGTATACTAAATCCAGAAACGCAAGAGAAAGGATGAAGCAAACATGATTCGGAAAATTATTCAGATAGACGAAGAAAAGTGCAATGGATGTGGGGCCTGCGCCGAAGCCTGCCATGAAGGGGCTATCGGCATGGTAAACGGGAAGGCAAAACTCCTGCGGGACGATTATTGCGATGGTCTGGGCGATTGCCTGCCCACCTGCCCCACCGGCGCGATTTCCTTTGTGGAACGGGAAGCTGCTGCCTATGACGAAAAGGCTGTGCAGGAAAATATGAGAAAAAAGAACAGAATGAATTCTCCTTCCGTTGGTGTTCATGCGGGTTGCCCGGGCAGCCGAATGCAGCGAATCCAGCATTCGCAGGAATCTGCTCCTTCTGCCCCGATGCAGGCTGAGTCACAGCTGAGGCAGTGGCCCTGCCAAATTAAGCTGGTCCCAGTAGGTGCCCCCTATTTTGAAGGAGCCAAGTTGCTGATTGCGGCAGATTGCAGCGCATATGCCTATGCCAAAATGCACGAGGATTTTATGCGTGGGAAGGTTACGCTGATTGGCTGCCCCAAGCTGGACAACGTGGATTACAGCGAAAAGCTGACGCAGATTATCCAAAACAACAATATCCAGAGCGTGACCATTGTGCGGATGGAAGTTCCCTGCTGCGGCGGACTGGAGTTAGCTGCTAAAAAAGCATTGCAGGCAAGCGGAAAATTCATTCCCTGGCAGGTGGTCACTATCTCGATTGATGGAAAGATTCTGGAATAACCTCTGATTCGGTTCTTCAGTTTTTGGAATATATCCGACAGACAAAAACAAATTATATTGCAGGAGGTGACTGTTATGAGTAAAAAAATGAAAAACATTGCGCAAGCCGAGGTTCTGACGCTGAAGGAGCAGATCTCCTATCAGGAGGGGCAGGTAGTCAGCAAGACGCTGGCGCAAAATCCGGCAGTAAGTATTACCCTGTTCTCATTCGCAAAGGGCGAGGAAATCAGCACCCATGAATCGGGCGGCGACGCTTTCGTAACCTGTCTGGACGGCGTTGGAAAAATCACCATTGACGGCACAGAATATCTGTTGCATGAAGGAGAATCCATCGTCATGCCAGCTGGACACCCTCACGCGGTATATGGACAGGAAGCGTTCAAGATGCTTTTGGTCGTTGTATTTTAATCAAACGTAAAATTGACAGAGGGAGGTGATTTTATGAAAATAAAAGTAGATCAGAATCTCTGCATTGGCTGCGGGCTTTGCTGTGGGATCTGCGACGAAGTTTTTCGTATGAATGAGCACGAGAAGGCGGAAGCATACCAACCAGCAAACGATGACAATCAAAGCGCCGTGCAGGATGCAATTGATTCGTGTCCTGTGTCTGCAATCGCTTGGGAAGATTAATTCAAGCGCATCTATATACTTTTTTGATTGAAAAGTAACTACATCATTTCAAATTTTAAAAGTTTTTAGGAGGTCTATTATGGAACAAAAAATGTTTTGCTGTCAGTGTCAGGAAACCGCCGGGTGCAAAGGTTGCACCATGTCCGGTGTATGCGGGAAGAAGCCTGATGTGGCAGCTATGCAGGATCTGCTGGTCTATGTCACAAAAGGGATTTCAGCTGTTACAACTGCACTGCGTCAGGAAGGGAAGCAGGTATCTGCGGAAATCAATCACTTGATTACCCTGAATCTGTTCACCACCATCACCAATGCAAATTTTGACAAAGAGAGCATTGAGGCAAGAATCCGTGCCACACTGACTGAAAAAGATGTGCTGTTGGCGCAGATTGCCGATCCTTCCGGTCTGCCCGAAGCGGCAAAATGGAATGGCTCTGGCAATTGGGAAGAAAAAGCCGCAACTGTCGGTGTTCTTTCTACTGAAAACGAGGATATCCGTTCTCTGCGAGAACTGATTACCTACGGTCTGAAGGGATTGTCCGCATACTCCAAACACGCAAACGTTCTACTGAAGGATGATGAGGAGGTCGATGCCTTCCTTCAGCGGGCGCTGGCAGCTACACTGGATGACAATCTCAGCGTAGAAGAATTGATTGCTCTGACAATGGAAACTGGAAAACACGGCGTATCCGGTATGGCTCTGCTGGACAAGGCCAACACGGAAGCCTATGGAAATCCCGAAATTACGAAGGTAAATATTGGCGTTGGGACAAATCCCGGTATTCTGGTTTCCGGTCACGACCTGCGGGATTTGGAAATGCTGCTGGAGCAGACACAGGGAACCGGCGTGGATGTTTATACCCATTCCGAGATGCTCCCTGCCCACTATTACCCGGCATTCAAAAAGTATCCCAACTTTATCGGCAACTACGGCAATGCGTGGTGGAAGCAGAAGGAGGAATTTGAATCCTTCAACGGTCCTATCCTGATGACGACCAACTGCATCGTGCCTCCTAAAGACAGCTACAAAGACAGACTCTACACTACTGGCGCAGCAGGATATCCGGGATGTACCCATATCCCAGGAGAAATCGGGGAGCAGAAGGATTTTTCCGTTATCATTGAACACGCAAAAAGATGCGCTGCACCTACTGAAATTGAAACAGGAGAGCTGATCGGCGGATTTGCACACGCGCAGGTTCTGGCTCTGGCGGATCAGGTGGTCGATGCGGTAAAAAGCGGCGCGATCAAAAAGTTCGTTGTGATGGCGGGCTGTGACGGCCGTGCCAAGAGCCGGGAATACTATACCGAATTTGCCAAGGCACTGCCGAAAGATGCTGTGATCTTGACAGCCGGATGCGCGAAATACAAGTACAACAAACTGCCTTTGGGCGACATCAACGGCATTCCTCGTGTTCTGGACGCCGGGCAGTGCAACGATTCGTATTCTCTGGCTGTCATTGCTTTGAAGCTCAAGGAAGTTTTCGGTCTGGACGATATCAACGACCTGCCCATCGCCTACAACATTGCGTGGTATGAGCAGAAGGCTGTCATCGTTCTGCTGGCGCTTCTGTATCTTGGCGTGAAGAATATCCATCTCGGTCCCACTCTCCCGGCATTCCTCAGCCCCAATGTGGCAAAAGTTTTGGTAGAGAACTTTGGTATTGCGGGAATTAGCACAGTAGAAGAAGATCTGAAATTCTTTTTTTAAACTCATGCATAAATAAAAAAGACAACTTTGCTTCTGTAAAATCAGAATAGCAAAGTTGTCTTTTTATTTTCTTACATTTGTTAAATATGGTGTTACTTTATATGGCACCTTTTTTCATATTTCGTGTTATTCACGAACTCGCAGAACGTTCACGCCTCGATACCTGAACTGTAAAATGGTATTGGAGGTGAACTGATAGTGGCTGAAACAGAAAAAATGGATATTTCCTACATGGGGCCTATCTTCAAAAAATACCGTGTAGATGCAAATCGAACACAGGAAGAGGTTACGGAAAAAGTGGGAATTACCGCCCGCTTCCTTATGGCTTTAGAGAACGAGGAAAAGCGTCCAAGCATCGATATTCTTTTGCGTCTTGTTGACACCTTAAACATCCCTGGCGATGCTATCCTTCATCCACAGATTCAGCACATAGACAGCGAGGATCAACAGCTTTTGCGTCAGTATATGCGACTGAACGACCGTGATAAATCTGTTATCCGCGCAGCAATTCAGGAGATGCTGAACAACAGATAAGAGACTGCCACCTTTCACGGAAGGTGGTTCTTTTTCTCTGTCTATTAGGATTTCTTCAGGTGATCCCTTCTGGATACGCCGCAGTGACATAATCCATACGCCACCAAGAGGACAGATGCTCCCCTTGGTGGCGATACTTTTTAATTACAGTCTGTCAGAGTAAACAGCAGACTGCTCCTGCCGCCGTTCTCCCGCCAACGTTGTTCTTTCTTTAAGAGTCCGGCTGTAATCAAATCCTGAATCGCACGTTCCACCGTGCGCCGGGACAGATGTAGTTCCTTTGCGATGGTACCAATCGCTGGATAGCATTGTCCCTGTGCATTGCTCCGGTCTTTCAAATACATATACACGGTTTTGGCACGATGGGGCAGTTCTGCTTTGTAGATGTTAGAAAAATACCCCATACCTGGATCACCTCCTAATCGGTTCGCAGCGGAGGACGTCTTGGTATGCTGCTGTGTTCTTTCGCCGTCTGCGCTTGTGACTGTTGCTGACCGCCCTTGCGTGTTTCACCGGCATCAGACATTGGCGGTTCTTCCCATTCATCATCTTCTGCATCTCTGCGCCGCACAATCTCCTGTTCCAGTTCAAAGCGATCTGTATACTTCACACTTCTGGCAGCCTGCTCCGGCACCTCATACGCATCGCCAAACTGAATCCCCCATTTAAGAAACATTCATAGTAACAGCAACTCCTTTTTTACCAAAACCGTGATATTTATTTTCTGCACTTAAAATTGTATCAGCGATTCTCTGAAACAACAAATGTGCGATTTTGGTGAATATTAGAGTCGCTGTTATATTCTTTGTTATAACTGGCATCGGGCATACCGTCTATACCCAGTTCGGAAGCGTATTTTGCTATCAGATTTGCCAACAGGTCAGCTAATCCGTTCCACTCATCATCAATGATCATATTCCGATACACCCCCCTTTATTTCTTTGTCATAGCAAGGCTAATGGCAAGAGCCTTGTCAACTCTTGCCATTATATTATTGGGCATTGTACCCATATGGTTTT
>CAJTRM010000058.1 GCA_910578865.1 uncultured Dorea sp. | reverse complement strand
TAAAGTATTGATTTTTCAAGGTTCAGCACACCAACTGGTGTGGGAAGTTTGAGTTTAATATTATACAGATTGTATTTCTCACGCTTTTCTATATCCTCGGAAGTTATCTGTTTTCTTGGAAATAGACATTCATTCATTGCCCAATTCCAATTAACAAGATATAAACTAACTCCCTTTTCACTCAACTTTTCTTCAAAATATGCACAAAGCGTCTCCATAATCCATGTACGAAATAGCACGATAAATCTGCGAACGACTATCCGGTGATTCGATTTATATTTTTGATAAAACTTTTCTGTTTCGATTAAATTACCATTTTGAATTAACATAATCTTATCTAGTTTTTCTGTATCTAACACTATGTCATCCAAATAATATACATTGTCCGCATTACATTGGCATAACATCATTTCTACAAACGGCGTTTTTTCACTAAAAACAACTTTCCAGCCTGTATTCTTATAAATGGAACAAAACCGACAGCAAAATTCTTCAAATTCTTTCGCTCTATTTCTCTTGTCCATGATTTCTTTCGGAAATGTAGAAAACACTTCTAACTCAAACAAAAACTGACGTATTCCTAGTGTATCTTTTGCCTCACATTCATTCCTTGTATCGATATATTCTGTAATATGCAGACAATTATTTCCTATACTTACTTTAGACTTTTGTTCTCTATTTACAAGCTCTGCCAACTTTTTTATACAAGAGCTCTCTCCATCACAAACAATAGACGTATATCCGAACATTTCTGCAAAAGAGCTAATACAACCTTCCGCGATTTTTTCCATCTGTTGAAACATACGTTTATATTCCGTTTCTAATACAATACATTTGATATTTTCCACGTTCGTTTCTAAACTCATTGCCTGCTCTGTTTTTTCAAGACACAACAATGCTCCCTTCTTTCCTTTTGGGATATCACCTTCTCTTATGATGACAAAAGGGCTTGCTTCCGTAAAAACAAAGTGTAACTGTTCATCAAATACAAAAAGATATTCATATCCTTCGCTTTTTAATAAGTCTACAATCAATCTTTTATTTTTCTCTACTAAAGAACAAATTTCTTTCAATCCCTGCATTTAATCCTCCTACTTGAACGATTATCTCTTTTTCATTCTTATTTAGTCTTCATTAATGATCTCTCGAATTACAAACTGTGGCGATTCATTAATGCACATATAGATTCTTCCCAAATACTCACCAATTAACCCTAAGACTAACAAGATAATTCCACTCATTATAAGAACAATACTTACTGTTGAACTCCAACCTATAGCCACGTTCGGATGAATAAGCTTATTTATAACAGTAATGATCGCAGATATTAATCCTAAAACAGAAGCAGTTACACCTAGCACACTAGCCATCCGAAGCGGCTTAATAGAAAAAGCAGTAAAGCCATTCAGCCAGACACCTATAAGCTTTTTGAAGGAATATCCCGATTTTCCTTGCATACGTTTCCTATGCTTCACTGTGAGATAGCCAATATTTTTTGTCGTACGATATACCAAGCCTGAAATATAAGGATATGCATGGTGGTAACGCTTCATTTCTTCAATTACAAACCGTTTTAACACACAGAAGCTAACCACCCTTTTATCAGTAGGTCTATCAAACATCACTCTTGCCATCCAACTATTAACCTTTGATCCAATTCTCCGAAACACATTAAACTTCGCTTCTTCGCATGTACCATAGACAACATCATAATCTTTCTCTTTTAATAATTCTATTGCTGTTTTAGTGCTATCAAGCGGGCTTTGACCATCATCATCAATTACAATCACATAATCACCTGTAACCTTAGAATATCCTGCCATTACAGCAGATGCTTGTCCAAAGTTTTTGGCAAGACAAATTCCTTTTATCCTGTTATCTCGACATAACTCTTTTATTTTATTCCATACATTATCTGGTGAGCAATCATTGACAAGAATTATTTCATACAAATACCCAGTCATCTCCTGCATAATGTTTTGAATTTCTCCAACAACTTTTTCAATTGTGTTTTCCGATCTATAGCATGGAATTACAAATGATATTTTTTCCATAAATCTTCTCCTGCAACTATTAATTTTCTAACCTGCTCTCTAAATTCTTAATCACATCTTTCATTTCATAAAAGCCTTTTTTCCCATACAAAAATTGTGCTGCCATAAGGGCACCTTTTGCAAATGCCTGTCGTGAAAATGATTCGTGTTCTATTGTAATTCTTTCCTCTTCACTTGCAGCAGTTACTTCATGAATTCCCACATAACCGCCTGTTCTAATAGAAGAAATCGGGGTTTCACCTCTATCAATTACTTTAGAAATAAGCTTTGCAGTAGTTGTAACCCGAGGTTTATCCCTTCGATGACGCTCCACAATTTCAAAATCAAACTCTGGCAATATTTTGGACAATTTCTCAACAAATTCCATCAACAAATTAATTCCCAATGTTAGATTCGGTGCATATACCAAACCAAATGTGCTTTTTTGTCCCATTTCGCATAAGTATTTCTTCTCTTCTTCTGTAAAATTAGTTGTACAAATTACTAGATTTATTCCTACTCTTTCGCAAAGAGGAACTAACTCCAAAGAAGTACTCTTTCCAGAAAAATCTATAATCACATCAACTTTTTTATCTAACAATACCTGTTCACATTCTGATATCTTCCACATATTACACGAAAATTTCGGCATCCCCATAAGTTCTCCGATGTCCATGCCCGCCGTTCTACTCTCTTCCCGGCAGAGTCCCATAACCAAATCGTTTTCTGTTTCTAAAACAATTTTTCTTGCTAATTCTTTCCCAGCACGTCCCAATCCACATACTGCTATATTCATCTACCGCTCCTCCTGTCCATACCTTCTTTGATTCCATGCACCAAACACCATATCTGTCAATGAAACAATATCGAAAACCGGAAGTCCTGTTACATTCTGTATATCTTTTGCAAATGGCGGCATATTTGTACATTCCAATACAATAGCTCCAATATCATTATTTTCCTCTACCATTTTAGAAGATACCTGCATTAACTCTTCCCGACATTTACTCACATCAACTTTATCCCAATTCTGCACCGTAAAATGTGTGAAATTTTCTTTCTCTTCTAAACCATATATAACACAGCTTTCTTTCTCAATTCCTACCGACTGCAAATGTTTTTCAGAAAGTGTCTTTTTACTGGCCGTTAATACACCCACTTTTTTATGTCCGCCTGTCATTTTAGAAACAAGCGGCACAAGCATAAGTGCCGATGTAAATACGGGAATATTTACAGCCTCTGCCAGTTCTCGTTGAAATAACGCAAGAAAACCACAGGAAGTTGTAATAGCCTTTACCCCCGCTGCTTCCAATTCTCTCGCCGCATCAATAAAGGGCTTAATATCTTCTAGTTTTAACTCCAATACTACTTTTTGAGGAGTACCACCTTCTACCTTTTTATACAAAACAGGATAATTCCAGGTTCTTGCATTCCCAACATCACCTTCAATTCTCGGAAAGCTTGAATCTAACATTAATATCCCAATGTCGAACCCATATGTATTATAACCGCCATATGCTATTACATCTTTTTTCATATCTATTACCACTGAATTCCCTCTACTCCGTTTTGCCCAATAGTTTCAATTTGTAAAGTTTCTTTAACTTTGTCTAATACAGCGAAACATTCTTCTCTACTTTCTGCACATACCAGTACCGGTCCCTGCTTACGAGTATCATTAATCAATTCTTCTATATCCTTACCAATATACAAATTATCAACGCAAACTTTATATACTCCCGGTATTAACTTTGTTTCTTCCACTCCACGTATATTAGTAACCTTACCTGGCGCCAATTCAAAACATATCCATGCAGACACATTTTTTTCAAACTTCAATTTATTCAATTCATAGTCTGTATCATTCAATACATAATCAATCAATACCTCGTTGACATCTATTCCTGATGCCAAAGGCGTTAAATCAGAAGAAAGGTAGACACCCCCGCCGCGAGCTGCAATCTCCACTAAATATACTTTCTGATCCCTGTCAGAATATATGTATTCTCCATGAGTAATTCCAAATTTAAGTCCCATGGTCTCTACAAGTTTTTTGTTTGCCTCTAACAACATTTTTTCTTTCTTGTCTTCTATCATATTTGCTGAGGAAAACATACACATTTTAGAGATATACATATTCGGTATATCAAAATACTCTTTGATACCTAAATCTGTATTAATATATTGATAATTAATTGCTAATCCATCAACAATATATTCTCTGCCTTCTATAAATTCTTCAACGATAACTTTATCATTTCCTGAATACAATAGGGCGTCTTCTACAGCATTTTTCAGCGCTTGAATATCACATACTTTATGAACGCCTCTACTTCCACTACTCTGAGTTGGTTTTACCATAATCGGAAATTTTAGTGGAGTAATTTGCTCCTCTACTTCTTCATAAGATGCAGCCTGAAAAAACTCAGGTACACCTATACCCGCTTTCCTAGCTTCCTGCCTCATAAGATACTTATCAGAAAATTTGACAGCTACATCATACCCTATACCTTTTATGCCCAATTTTTCTGCTACGTATGCTACTGTCGGTACGGAAACATCAGTCTGATCTGTAAGAATAGCATCTATTTTTTCTCTTCTAGCAATATCTAAAACCTTTTCTTTGTCACAAATATCACAGTAATAATATCGATCTGCCACTTTAAACCCTGGATAATCACCTTTTATACTAATGGTAATTACCTCTGCTCCCATTTTTTTACAAATATTCATAAATGGAATCTGTCCATTATTAGCACCTAGAATCATTACTTTCTTCATGTTTCATCTCACCTTCTCTATCAAATACTTAATATGTAACTTTCTTACTCTCTTGTTTTCTGGAAATATTTACTAAAAAGGATGCTATTAATTCCATCCCATTAGTAAATATATCTTTTTTAATATTTTCTTTTCCAATACTATATAAATCCCCCAAGAAACTATCCAAGTTACAAAAACTGTACTTATAAACGTAATTAAAAAGGCTGCTTTATACGGAATAAGTCCATTTATAAAATCTGTAAAATAATATCCCCATGTATAAATGACTAAGATATGTGATACATAAATATAAAAGGAAATCTCTCCGCCTTTAGCAAATATTCTCCAATTCAAAATTTCTTGTTTGCTATGCAACAACCAAAGAAACAAACTAGAACATAATATTCCCTGAAGAATATAAATCACTTGATTTTCTCCCCATTGCCAAGCCATGTATTTATAAACAATTAGCAATATCAAAAATAAACCAATATAGTTTCTTGATGAAACCTTAAATGTATGCTCTAAATAGTATACTATGGCTCCCATGCAACAGATTCCTACCCATACATATCCGGCACAACAGGAGACAAAGGCAACCAAAAGCAAATACCCCCCCCCTGTATTTTGTATGTTTTCTCACTACTATTTGAAAAAACAACCACAATTATTAAAGACGCAAAGAAAAAATCATCCATACACCACAACAATGGAAAAATTGCTTCCCCGAACAAAAGACTCACTTTCAATATTTCTCCTAAAGAGACTAAAGGCTTACCAATAAAAAAATTCTCTTTTACAATAAAAGCACTATTCCTCAATTCTGCACTCGCAAAAACAAAAATAAGAACTTGTATCAAAACAATCGTAAAAGCTATTACTACAAAAAAACGTAGATACCTTTTACAAATATATGTTGATAAATCAAAATTCTCCTTAGTTACTGCCAACGCAGCAAAATATCCCAAAATTATCGAAAACATGGCAACTCCCAGTTTCCCCGTGATTCCACACAATATAACCGCACATAATCCTTCATGCCAAAATCTAGAAGCTTCTGGATACAAAATCGTAATAAAATGTGTTAAAAAGACAATCATTATCGCAAAAAATCTTAATGAATCCACCCATTTTTTTCTCACTGCCATAGTCTCTCACTCCTCTGAATGCTTAACTATAACCAATCCGGTCCTTTAAGCAAATGAATGTAATAATATATTCCAGATACAAAATGAGCAAGCAACAATAAATCCCCCACCTTAAATACCCATTTATTTTCAAAAAAATCCAAGTTAGAACTTTTCTTTTTAAAATATTTAATAATTGCAATAACCCACAAAAAATAAACAGAAAGTTGTTTAGCCCATGAAAAATTACCTGCACTATTATCTAATCCTTCAGCCAAACATGCAGATTCACAAAACGAAATTATAGCAAATAAAATAATCACCCATAAATATTTATCTGCAAATATGTCTTTACGGGCAATCGACAAAATACAGAACACCGGAAATGCATAAAGCAATATAGACGAAATCACTATATTGGGAGCGCTATTTCCTATAAAACCAAAAAAGGTAAATACGATACCCCCCCCCCTATTATATTCACTTCCATCACTATAATAAAATAGAAGTTGATATAAAAGATATAAACAACTCGGCAAAAAAGCCATACCCGACTGCACACAAAAAGGGAAAATCTTTCCTTTTGAAATTATCAACTCAATCATTAAAAATATACATACTGTTGGTAAAAATCCTTGCAAAAAAGAAGGTTTAGCCCACACAGTATATAATAACAGTACTGAAAACAATCCTATTTTCTTCCAAGAGAACAAATTCATCTTATTCTCATTTCCAATAATTGCTTGATAATCATAATAATATTTTATATACAAAAAAATTGCCACCAACGCAGCAGCTTTCACTACTACTTGGGTTGGACTATGCCAGATATTGGGAGAACTCACCCCCCTATAGACATCTTTATTATACCAGGGAAGATAAATTGCTGTTACATAAGTCAAAACAAAGGTAAGGATACTAATTGTTGATTCGGTATAATCTTCTTTTAAAAATCGTTTTAATATCAAATAAGTAACAATAACTGTCAACATTACAAAAATAGTAACTACTAAAACACCTGCATCATATATGGAAATATGAAAAACTCTGTTAAAAATTGCACACAGCACATGATATACCGGATAAGTAAATCTTCTAAAAAATGGTCCTGGATTAGAAAATTCCAACAGTGCTGCATTATTCGTATGAATCATCAAATCTGAACCGCTACTTCTTTCTTCCATAATTAGATTCGTTAATATGCAAGTCGCATAAAAAACAACAACACATACAATACCTATCGGCCAGACAAGCTTTTCTTTCTGTTTATTCATTTATCACACCTCTAAAGTAAAACATACAACTAATTTTCAAATCAATTTCATTTTTAATTGTATCACAGCACCTCATTTTTATCTACTTCTATTGTTTATCCCATTTCCTTTTATCTCCTACTTTTTTTGTAATTTACTTAGCAAATCTCATTCCCACAAAAAATGTTCCAATAAAATAACATATATTGGAAACAAAAGCAGCAACAGCAAATCCTTTCAACCCGCCCCACATCGTAAATACTATTGCAGTGATCAAGAATAATCCTGAATAACTAATTTGAATTCTAAGCTGCCATTTTGTATCACAAACAGTAAGAACGATAACCAAAAGAAGCGTTGTTAAAAAATAAAAAATCTGCGCAGCGTTTATAATAACATTTAACCCCTTTATTCCAGCATATAGATTAGGATATAAAATCTTAATAAAAACAGGCGTTACAATAGAAGTTATTGTCAAAAAAACACTTCCTACAATTACCATAGCTCCTACTATTTTACCGAATTCCTTTCTATTAAGCTGGTAGTTATCTTTAGATAAATACCCAATAATAACACTACTTAATGGACCGCCTATAATTGCAATAGTTTTTCCTAAAAGAGATAATACATAATATTGCGAAACAGCTTCATCACTGACCCCATATTTCAATATAATTCTATCTAAATTCAACATCAGATTGGTCAAAAGATATGCCAGCGCCAAAATCAAACACTTCTTACCAAGAACCCTCCTGTAAATAGTACTCTTTTTCTTCAGATCATATATTCCTCCTGTCAATGCAACATATAAAATTGCCACTGTTTCCCCAATGATAAATGTTCCGAACCACGTGTTAGTAAACATACAAATAATCGTTCCCAACACATAACCAACAGACAAAAACAAATAAAACATAAACTGTTTTTTGTAATTTAGATTCAAGCGATATTCAACCGTTGAATAGTTACGGAACACAGAAATAACCATGATATATATAAGCGCACAGCTTCCTACAATTCCACTGTTCTGAAAAATACACAATACTAGTACAACAGCCACTGAAATCAATGCAAAAAGGGAGAGAATTTCTAAATAATCTCGATTACTCGTCTTCTCTCTCTCTGGAAAAACTAATCTGGTATTATTAACCGCCAGTCCATAGGAAGGGGCAAAAATACTAACCACCCCCATCCAAAAAAGCATATTTCCAAATCCACTTTCCCCAATCTGGCGATTCACTAACGGATAAACAACAAACTGAATAACAACATTCATCAATCCGGTTGCACCTATGCTGTATAATAAATCTATAATAATTTTCTTTTTTTCTTTTATCATTTTTACTCTTTATTCTCTCTCAATTCAACCCATCTGATATCGCAATAAATATACTCTCCAGTATTCCATATTTGTTTAAGTCAATTATTTCTCTGGTACATATACATAATACCATTCATTTTCGTAATATTTTGTATAATCACCTTCTTGTAGCATTTTATTGATTACATCTAGCTTTTCCTTGCTTGTATACTGCCCGTCTTGTTCTAAATCTGCTATTAATATAACCGGATAACCTTTCTTCTCCACTGCACTTTCCAATTCTTCTTCAAAAGTATACACTGAATAGCCCTCTAAATCTACCCAAACTCTTCCAAGAATTGGCGGCATATCTGCAATTACATGACCAATATTAAAACGTCCAAAAGACAATAATTCTTGCCCTTCTAGATCTTCTAAAACTTCGTCTAATTCATTCAAATATTCTGCACGTTCTCTGGACGTCTGAATACCTCTATATTCTTTTACACTGACAGGAAATTTAAGTTCCGCCATCTCTGCATCTCTATATACAAATGAAGTTGCATATTTTCCTCCTACTGCAAATAACATGGCAGCCACAAATACTGTGCATAGTACCAAATTTCTTTTCAGATAAATATTCTGGCAATTATACACACCTATAATACATACACAGAGCGGAAAAATTAAAAAAACAGTTTGATAATACCAACTATTATTGGTTCCAATACACAATACCGCCTCTGCACAAACTATTATAGCACACATTGTACTCAGCAAAGCATTTGTATTCTTATAGTAAAATACTCCCACAAACATTATGCCTAAAATACAAGGACCTATCATCTGCGGAAACTGTACAAATTCCATTCGCCAGCCGACATAAAAACTATATAAAGCTAATCCTATAGCAAGCGTGAAATACAATATGCGCTCTTTTCCAGATAAACGTTCTTTTTTTCTGATTATCAAATTCCAAATCACTAAAACTATCACAAGCAGAACACCATAACGTATCCAATCCTTGACACCTTGCTTAGCATATATATATAACGCCGTAAGCATCTTTTTTATTCCATGATTGCTCTGAGAGTCCCCAAATGTATTAGCTGTTTGAAAAAAATATGCGAAAATCTTCTCTTTCCCAAGAATTGAAAATGCAAATACACCTCCGTTATGAAGTGACTTTTGTCAAGAGGTAATTTTTGAAAATTATAAAC
>CAJTRM010000057.1 GCA_910578865.1 uncultured Dorea sp. | reverse complement strand
AAATAGGTTCTGAAAGCACCATGAAATAAGGGCTGAAGATTCCGAGAAGTTATTATTTGCAGCGGGAGGAAAAAACATCTCAGACATAGAGGAGCTTAAGGAGTACTTCGGCGGCGCCGTCTATGAGGGTGATACTATCCTTAGGTTTGAGGATGTGACGGCCATGAGCCTGCTTGAAGAAGAACTGTCAGAGCTTTATACAGAAACGGCAGATGTAGACACAGCAGGGGAGTATGAGGATGCAAGAACGGTGACGGATTACCCAAGAGATCTTGAACTTTATGTCCGCTCCTATGAAAAGGACGGGTTCCTCTATACATTTTTCTGCAGTTCCAGGGAGGGGACATTTGGATTTTACCTGATCGAAGAAGGGGATGAGTTATGAGACAGATTAAAAAAACAGGGTGTATGGTCATGGCAGCAGTTCTGTGCGCCGCTGCTGTTCCTTGCTGTACAGGCAGGGCAGAGGCGGCCTGTGACCTGCTGACCCTGCGCGCGGCAGAGGCGCTGGCGCTCATGAACAGCAGGGAGTATCAGCAAGAAAAAAGCCGGCTGTCCCTGGCCCGGATCGACTACACAGAGGCGGCAAAGTCGGCGGCTCTGAAAAAGAAGAATCAACTTTCCTTCCGCTGGTCCCCGCTTCTGAATTTTAAATTTCCGGAGAAGCCGGATCTGGCCGAGGCTTCTGAATGGATGTACAAGCCGCTTCAGGCACAGACCAGGATCACGGCTGTCCGGCACAAGATGGAGGATATCCGTTACGCGGTGGAGGAAGAGATTTCCAATCTGTATGTGGATGCCTATGTGATGCAGGAAACCATAGCATTTACCCAGGAGAGGATGGAGGAGATCCAGGAAACAGCAAAGAAGAGTGAATGGAAGCTGTATACCGGAGAAGCCTCCGTTCAGGAGACGGAAAAGCTTCATGCACAGCTTAAGAAGCTTTCTGTGGATCAGGCCGGTTATCTGCGGTCCTTTGAGAGTTTAAAGAACAAAATCTCCGATCAGGTGGGGATGGATATTTCTACCGGGTGGAAGCTTCAGGCCCCGTTTGAAGAGGGGGTGCCGGACCGCGCTGTGCTGGAAGAACTTAAGCAGTATACGCTGTCAAAGAATCACACCTATTATGAAAAAAAGCTGGATGTAAGCCTTGGACTGCTGAATCTGGAGATCAATGAGAAGCTGATGAAGGAAAAGTACGGAAAGCAGATGTATCTGATACAGCCCTATATCAACCAGGCCAAAGCAGGAGAAGAACTGGACGGCGATGCTTTTAAGGAGAACTATGACCGGTTCCTTCAGGAGATTGACAAAAAGTGGAGCGGTGCCTTCCGGATTCTGTTTCTCAGTATCCCGAAGGAGTGGCTCAAAGGAGAGTTGGACGGAGTCCGTTATCTGGAGGACGATCCGTATGTACTGTATTCCCTTGCTCTTCAGTATGCGGATCTCAGACTGGAGGAACAGAGTACCGCAAAGGAAATAGAGGATGCCGTTGACGATCAGTTTGAGGCGCTGGTCTCTGCGGGGAATTCCCGGAAGGCACTGCAAGAAGAAGTGAAGGAGATGGAGAAGGAACTCAGGGAAAATGCGGCTCTTCATCAGTCAGGAAAGGTCACCCGGGAGGAGCTGTCCTCCCTGCGGGAAGCGTACAGCCAGGCCGTTCTTGATGCCCTGAATGCCTGCGGCGAGTACACAAAGCTGTGGAATTCTTTCGACCGGCTGACTTGCAAAGGAGCGGGAATATGGATGGAGCAGGGAGATTTTGATCCGGGAGGAGATGCCTCGGAGATCCGGGATCTGTCTATGCCTCAGGAGGACGGTTTTTGGTATTATATCGAATCGCGGATGGAGGATCAGGTATTTGTGCTGCGGGTTTCGGTTCCGGACGATTCAGAGATTAAAGTCACGGATTATGAATTGTGGGTGGACGGCATTCAGGTGGGGAAACGCACCAGGGCGGGCCAGACTCTGAGACATTTGACGCTGGCGCTCTCAGATGCAGGACAGGCTTCGATCCGGCTCTATCACGGGGAGGACTATGTAGATGAATGTATCATTGACCCGCTGGCATCGAAAGGCAGGCTTTTTCCTGCCGGGGCAAAGGAAGGGGAAGAAAGGAAAAAGAACCAAAAGCTTGGGGTATGCTCCGTCCGGCACGATCCTGTGATGCAGACAGCAGAGTTTGCCGTTACTTCGGTGGAGGACAGTGAAATTGCATATTACAGCCTTACCGATAACAGAGGGACTAAGCTGTACCGGGAAGCACCGATTCCTATCGGTGAAAACCTGACGTGTCTGTCTGTAGTCGTACAAGATCTGGGAGAATTAAAGGTAGAATTTTATGACAGAGATAAGAAGATGTGCCGTACCGGCAGGATCAACGGCCGGACTATGGAGATACAGGAAGAGGGATAAGAAAAGTAAGAGACAGGCGGTGGGATAACAGATGAGGCAGAAAAAAAACAAAAAGCAGTTCCTTCTGGTATGTATTCTGGCAGCGGCCCTGCTGGCTCTGGGAGCCAGGGCTGCCACCCTCCGGGCAGTGTTCAATCAGAAGGAAGCCGTACACATCGATCCTGAGGAGGTGGAGGATGCCACCCTGATCATAGGTACGCATCTGATCTATCTCGGACAGATGAATGAGAAGCTCTATGAGATTGCGTCGGATTCAGCCGCCGAATCTGCCCAGACAGAGGTGTACTATAAGTCTGAGCTTGGGGGCGGGAAATGGTATTCGGTCAGTGACGCTTCCTCTCTTGCAGATATTACAGTTGAGGGGAAAACAGTTCCGGATGAGAAGATCCGGAGCCTGTGGGTGACCCATCACACCAGGCCGGACGGGAAGACTTATGACTTGAAGACAGAGAAACCGGTCAGTATCTATGAGATCATTTCTCCCTATGATCTGCATAAGCTGCCGGAGCTTCAGGCTCTGGAAAGGCAAAGAGAGGCAGGGAAGGATCTGGGAGATTTTTTTGAACTCCAGGTGAAGGATGAGGCGGCAGAAGTATTTGACGAAGAACTCCGGGAGCTTGAGGCTTTCAAGGAGAGACTTCAGAAGACAGGACTTTCGGACAGTCAGGAGGAGATGCTTGACCAGTGTATGGGGCGTGTGGATGCCGGCAGGCGCCATCGGGTGTATGCAAAGGTCAGGGAAGCTCTGGATGAACTTACAGATGCTTCAGGGGCCGGGGATGCGGCTGTAAATGAGGCGGCGGGAGAATGTATCCGCCAGGTGGAGGAGGCTCTTCTTGAGACGCAGAGCAAGATGCTGGATGAGGGGGAAACTGTAATGACGGCGGCAGAGACAAGGCTTCAGAGGGAATTTATGGAAGCAGCAGGAAACGGTCAGGATCAGGAGGCCGTAAAGCTTTTAAGAAGCCTTGCCGTACTTTCTGATCTTATGAGTGGTGAGAGCAAAGACCCGGAGGAAGAAAAGCGGCTTCTGGATGAAGTGCTGATTCCGGAGGCGAAGAAGCGGGGGGCGCAGAATGAATTAGACTTTTATATGGAGGCCAAGAGCCGGCTTGAGAAAACAGAAGAGGCATCCCTGCAGGAGCTTGGCGTCCTTTATGATGAAAAGGAGGCCCTGCAGACAGAACGCCTTGGCGCCCTTGACAACAACGACCTGAAAGAGGCCGCAAGGATAGAAGCCCTGGTTGAGGAGAAGGATCTGGAAATCCAGGAAAAAGAGAGGGTGCTGGAAGAAAAAGCAGCATCCGGACAGATTGCACAGGAAGATCTTCCCTCTGCTTCCGGGGCCGCCAATGTAAGAGATATGAAGGAGGAGGCGCTTCTGGCCATAGAGGAGGGAAAAGAGGGGCATCCAAGACTTCAGGAGTCCGTGGAGGGCATCGGGGCTCTGCTTCCCTCCCACCCGAAGGCAGCCGGGGAAGCCTTGAAAGCGGTCTATGAGAAGATGGCGGCAGAAAGCTATCTGAAAGAGGATGCATCTTGGAAGGATGTGATGAAGCTGACAGAAGAGCTTCTTGCAGAGCACACAGATGTACTGGATCCGGACTTCGATGCAGAGGAGATACTGGAGGTGCTGGAGGAGTTCTCTGAAGATCCGGAGGCCGTGACACTGATGGGACTGTCCATGTACTGCCGTCAGACCGGCCGGGAGGAGGCTGCAGAGCTTCTGAAAGGGATGACCCAGGCCGCGGCCGGAGGACAGGATGCGTGCGTGTTTCCTGTGCTTCCGTGGAATTCGGGCGGCGCTTATGCACCGGCAGAGGCGGTGGCGGCCTGGACATCCTGCCGCCATATCTGGAATTCCAATAAAAAGGAAGCCACATTGGCTTCGCGGGGGAACTATTACAGGTTTCAGGCATTTGAAAATATAGTGGAGCGGAAGGGCGGGAAGGAAGAGACGATGGAAAGCCCCTGCATGTTCTGCGCTGCTGTATATATACCGGAGAGCTATATAGAGCAGGAATTCGCCGTTCAGGTCTTTGAGCTCTGCGGGACAGGATATGGTGTACTTGCAGATGAGCCCTTAAGAGAAAAGGCGGCCGAGGTCTGCGATGCACTGACGGAAAAAGGAGGAGAATAGAAAATGGCAGAATATTTATCACCGGGAGTATACGTAGAAGAGTATGACCATTCCCCGCGGGCAATGGAGGGGGTCGGCACAAGTACGGCCGGGTTTGTGGGGCTTGCAGAAAAGGGATCCACTAAGGGCGCGCCGGCGCTGGTCACCAGCGCAGCTGAATTTGCAAGGAAATACGGAGGGTACTTAAGCGAATTTACTTATGGGGAATACCGTTATCTGGCAGGCTGTGTGGAACAATTTTTTGCCAACGGCGGAACCAGATGTTACATCACCCGGGTCATTCCGGGGGATGCAGCCTGTGCAGAGGGGATACTGGGTAATCTCAGGCTTACGGCCAGAAATGAGGGAAGCTGGGGCAACCGGATTGAGGTGGAGGTCGCCGGCATAGAAAAAATGAAAATGCAGCTGCTGGAAAAGACGGGCGAAAGGAAATACCGGGCAAAGTCCACATTCGGGTTCGAGGCAGGGAGTATTGTAAAAGCGAAAGACGCATATAACAGGATTACCGCAATCCATGAAAGAGAGGTTACCTTTGAAGAAGAATTCGGAGAGGATATGACAGATACAGGCATTATTCCGGAGAAGGTGCTTTATCTGTGCGAGCTGGAGATCCGCGTGCAGTGCGGCGGAGAGACGGAAGTCTATCCGGAACTTAATATGAACGTTAATTCCGGACGTTATGCCGGAAATCTATTAAGCTCCAGTGAACTGATCGCTGCCGAGATCACGGTGGATCCATCCGTGAAAAGCCCGGCAGAGCTTCTGACCGGATCCGCATCCGGCAAAATCACTCTGGAAGGCGGTTCGGACGGAAGTCTTGACCAGGTGAGTGCAGAGACCTTTATCGGTACAGATGCAGGGGCCGGTAAGAGGACAGGTATCCAGGCATTTCTGGAAAATACAGATGTGAGCATCCTGGCAGTCCCCGGCATTACCATCCCGGAAGTGGTGGTATCTCTGGTGGCACACTGTGAAAATACAAAGAGCCGGTTCGCGGTGATCGATCTTCCAAGAGATTACTCCGGCAAGGAGGAGATCCTGGGCTACCGGGAACTGATCGACAGTACCTATGCGGCTATGTACCATCCCTGGATCCAGAACTTTGACCGTGCCGGTAAGAAATCCGCATGGTTTCCTCCGTCCGGCGCAGTGATGGGAGTATATGCAAGAACCGATATAAGCCGGGGCGTCCACAAAGCGCCTGCCAATGAAACCGTCTCCTGCACCGGCCTGAATATTCATTTTACAAAGGGAGAGCAGGATGTCTTAAATCCCGAGGGGGTAAATCTGATCCGCGCCATCCCGGGCCAGGGCATCCGCATATGGGGAGCCCGGACGGCAAGCAGCAATGCAGGCTTTAAGTATGTAAATGTACGCCGCCTGTTCATTTACGTTGAGGAAAGCATCAAGGCCAATACAAGCTGGGTGGTGTTTGAGCCCAATGACAGCACCCTCTGGAACCGGGTCAGACTGTCGATCTCTTCCTTCCTTGAGACTATGTGGAGAAACGGGATGCTGGCGGGAGATTCTGCGGACAGCAGCTATTTTGTAGAGATCGGCCCTTCGACCATGACCCAGGACGATATCCAGAACGGCCGCCTGATCTGTAATATCGGCATTGCTCCGTCACGCCCGGCAGAATTCATTATCTTCCGGGTGACCCAGAACACAGCGTCGGCAGAAGGCTAAAAATATGCAGAGAGAGGAGAATGACAGATGGACAGAAACTATCCGTTGACAAATATGAATTTTCTCGTAAAGGTAAGCGATATTGAAGCAGTGGCTGCCTTTACAGAGGTAACGGGCGTGGAAGCGACCGTAGAGGAGGTGGAGTTCCGCTACGGGAATTCCAACAGTCTTGCGCCCATGAAGATACCGGGGCTTGTGAAGCATGGGAATGTGACCCTGAAAATGGGTTATACCACAGACAACGGCCTGACAGACTGGATCTCTAATTGTGTCGGTGAGATCCGAAATGAATTCAAGAGGCATGACGTGACCATAGAACTGATCAATATCAGTGCAGGCTCTCCGGCTCAGGATAAGACATCCATTGGAGGCAATCCGGCGTGGGTGCTGAAAAATGCATGGGTCACTAAATATACGGCTCCGGATCTGAATGCTTCGGGGAAGGAAGTAGCGATTGAATCGGTGACCCTTGCCTATGAAGAGCTTCAGATGCCGAAAACGTCTTAAGAAAGGAAGGATAGATGATGCAGACAATTTACGAATTTGAACTTCCGCGGGGATATCTTGATGCCGGCGGGCAAGTACATAAACGAGGGAAAATGCGCCTTGCGACAGCAGGGGATGAGCTCAGCGCATCCAGGGATCCTCGGGTGATGGCCAATCCGGGGTATCTGTCCATGGTGGCGCTTTCAAAAGTGATCACGGAGTTTGAGGGGATCGAGCTTGTGACTGCGGGGCTGATTGAAAATCTGTTTACGTCGGATGTGATGTTTCTGCAGGATATGTATGAAAGGATCAATGATGTGGAACCTCCGGCCATGGAAGTGACGTGTCCCTCCTGCGGGCAGGTACACCGGGTGTCTGTAAATTTTACACGGGAGGGATAACCAGTTACCCTGAGAAAGAGTTGTACCGGGAGATGGCATTTCTTGCCTATTATTACCACTGGAGCCGTGAAGAGATCCTCGGGCTTCCCCATATGGAGAGGCGGAGATGGTGTGAAGAAATCTCGGCGATCCATAAGGCAAAGGAGACGGTCTCCCGGACAGAGAAAAGTATATTGGAGTGGAGGGTAGGACAATGACAGCACAGGGAAATCCGGTAATTCCCAATATGAATTTCCGGCTGCTGATGGATGGGACAGAAATTCCCTGTAAAAGTATCCATGGCTTCCGGCAGGAGACAGAAGAAGAATATATAAGCGAGGGAGGCCTTAACGGATATGTGCATATCCGCCCCAGGCCGGCCTCGAAACCTCCGGTCATCGAGGTGGAACGATATGTGACAGAAAATTTTACAGATCCTCTTCCGGCAGGGCAGGCGCTTCCCTCTTATCTGGTACTTGAAGTGGGGGGAAACCTCCGGTTTTTGTTCAAGGGCTGCACAGTGGCGGCAAAGAGTTATGGAGAGCTGAACGCGGAAAAGGGGGGCATACTGGTTGAGACAACAACGATTAGCTATCAGCAGATGGAGACGGAAAACGGGTAATGAGGAACCGGCTGCCCTCCGGAGAAGACGGACGGAGCAATTTACAGACAGGATCCGGCAGCGTGGTATTTTGCGGAGAAATGCAGAGAGTCCGCAGCAGCTTGTGCATCCTCAGAAACCGGCCGCTCTGCATGTACAGGAAATACCCGGAAGCTTTCAGCCCAGGATTCAAGTACAGCTGAGTCCCCGGACAGAGCTTCAGATGAACAATTATTTTACGGCTGCCGTAAGACCCGCATCTGTGGTAAGGAATCCGGAATATGAGCAGTTGTTTCATGGGCTTTATAAGAAAACCCGGGAATATGAAAAGCGGCAGAAAAAGGAAGGCAGACGTGTGCACATTCTGGAGGAGCAGATAGCAGGAGCCCGGGGGTATGATCGTCCGGAGTACCTGAGAAAACAATTTCAGAAACTTGCACTGGTATTTGAAAGGCCGGACGGAGATATGGAGACGGGTCAGACAGACCGGATACTTAAGGAGCGCAGGCTTCAGAAGGAGCAGACAGATGAGCTTAGGCGGGAGATTATAAAGGAAAGTACAAAGGAAGTCAACTATATGGTACAGAAAAGTATGAAGGAACAGATAAATACGCTGACAGATAAGGTATATGGGAAAATGGAGAGCCGGTTAAGGGACGAACTCCGGCGGAGGGGACGCTAGGCGGTGTCTGAGGGTCAGCTTACTAAGGCGTTCCTGGAATTCACAGGAACAGGCGGTGCAAAGTGCCCGGGCGGGTTGTTTCCGGTACAGTTTAATCCGGTGAAGCTTGAATATTGTGTATCGTCCGGGCAGACGGAGGATGAGAGACAGGAAAAAATCATGAATTTTCAGTCCGGAAAACAAAAGGAAGTGTGGCAGGCTGCCTATGAAAAACCGCAGATGATAGAGGCCGAGCTTAGATTCCCGCTGATCTTTGACAGGAGCCTGGAACCGGAGAAAGGGGTGGCAGGGGAAGTGGAGGGCTTCGTTGCCGCAGTCCTTGACCCATTCAAAAGAAATGTAGTATTCCGGTGGGGCAGCCTTCGGTTTGAAGGCAGCCTGCGGCTGATCTCCGGGGAATATACAATGTTCAGCAGCCGGGGAAAGCCGCTTCGTGCCAGCATTTCCGTATCCATATGCAGCAGCGGGAGAGACAGTATCCCCAAAAGCTGGACGGATGCTGCCGGGAAGATCTTCGGTGTATAAAGGAGGAAGGGCGGATGTTGTGTAAAGCACTTTTTATAGCAGCCGGGGGAAAGGCTGTAGAGGTTCAGTATAATCCGTCTGCCCTGCAGCTTTGGGCCGACGTAAGCTCCGCGGCCTGTGGCTGTCCCCAGATTTCCGGGATGGCTGACTGCACGGCACAGAGTGTGGACCGCGGGGGAATGACATTGTCCATGGAACTGATTGTGGACAATACAGGGAGATATGAAACTGCCGATATGGTGCAGGCCTTTCTGGGACTTATGGCCAGGGAGCGTACAAAACAGGTTATCTTCGCGTGGGAGGAAATGACTTTTTACGGGAGCATTCAGTCCTTAAGTGCAGTTTATGAGATGTTTGATCCGGACGGTACACCGGTGAGGGGAAAGATTCAGATCTCCCTGAGCCAGTGCAGCGCAGACGAGAGGGTATGGCGGTATTGGGAGCAGGCGTACCGGAGGATGCTTTCTCCGGGGAAATAAAAGGAGGCCGCTGAAAAAGTAGATATCACCGCCTATATTTGGTATAATGTAATTATTCAATACAGGCGGTGAAATTATGGTTGAGCAACAACAGAAGTTAGTATTAAGTCCCTACATGGAAATATATGAATTAGTCGTTCCAAAAGACAACCTGCTCCGACAGATAAAAGAACTGGTAGATTTTGGGTTTATTTATGAAGAGCTTATTGGTAAATATTGTCTTGATAATGGACGCAATGCAGTCCCGCCTGTCAGGATGTTCAAATACCTGCTTCTGAAATCTATTTATGACCTGTCTGATATTGACATTGTGGAACGCTCTAAATATGACATGTCCTTCAAATACTTTCTTGATATGGC
>CAJTRM010000056.1 GCA_910578865.1 uncultured Dorea sp. | reverse complement strand
TTATAACAAAGAGAATCCCGTATTTATGCGGGTTCTGGCGTTTCGCAAACGCCTAAATAAGGTTATATTAAGAGAGGTATCAGATGAAGACTATGAAGATTATATGGAAGTATCCTATGAATGCGCTATTATGAAAAGTGCTTTTAAGGAAAATACTTTTAGAAAGGATTTACGGGAATCATTTTTATCAGATACAACCGCGAACTTTTCCATTTTTGACAAGGTATCTGGAGAATATGTGGGTTATTGTGGAATAAAAAATATAAATGTAGAGAATTGGTAATAGAACTTTTAAAGAAACATAGACATCAGGGATATGGATACCATGCACTTGTAGCAATGTTAAATGCTTTAACCGAATTGACAGGAAAGATCATATATAAGAGCAAGGTTGACTCTGACAATTATGTTTCACAGAATCTCAGGAAAAAACTGGGAGCGAAACCTAACGGAATCAGTTAGATGTTCATACGTGGAGAAGATTTGCAGAAGTTTCAGGAAAAAAACAGGGATTTAATTGATGATAAAGTAAGAAAATGGGCAAAGGAGTTTCAGGTTGCTCCGATTGAGTTAGTAGGCCATGTTTTAGAATTTTGTATTGAATGGAAAGGAACTTTTTAAGATAAACCACACGATAGGAAGTGATTATGTATTGAGCAATGAATTTGTTTTGTATGGATCAAAAGTTGTAATATCTCACTTGAATCATTCAAATGTAAATGGCTATTTGTCTACATATAAAAGTGCTTCTGTTTTTTCAAAAGTATATGAGATGATGCCTGATTTTTGGGAGCAGTTGCGTAGGCGCATTGAAGATTATGCTAACGGAAAACGAGACAGTAAAGCAAGGTACTTGCTAACTGAAAAAGTGTCATTGCAGGGAGTTGGTTTCATTGAATTAGACTATAGTAATTTGGAAATGCCGGAAGTAGATATCGCAATACTTGAGGAATATCGAGGAAAAGGTTATGCGTTTGAAGCAGCCGAGATACTGTTTTTAAATATATTTGAAAACAAATCAATAAAGTGCATTGTTTGGAATGCTTTTCGTTCAAATAAAGCAAGCTGTAGGATAGCTGAGAAGTTGGGTGGTAAGATATCAGAGCGGAAAAATTTGATATTGGAAGCCATGCAAGCTACAGGATTAAAAGTGAATCCAGCAGATTATGAGGAAGCTCCCGCGACAGTGACATATGAGATCAGCAAAATGTCATTTATGAACAGATCTTGTAATAGGAATAGAACGATAGAGTGATTTAAAGGAAAAATAAAAAGGTACGGGGTAAAGTGGAGTTGAGTAATTATGGAGAAATTCTGATATATCAGTCAGAGGATGGATTAACTAATATAGAAGTCAAGATGCAAGTAAACGCAAAATAGCGAGTACCTTTTCAAAATCATCCGATGTGAGATAATAGACTCATCATTATAAAGTCTAAATAGTTTGGTACTCAACTTTTTAGACTTTGCTACAGGAGGTGAGTCATGAAATCTCATACAAGTTTAATTGCACAGCAAACCCGTTTGAGTGAATGGGCTGACCTGATCAGAGACTGCCAAAACCGTCCGCAAGGAATGAAAATCGATGAATGGTGCCAGTTGCACGACATTACAAAAGCGAGTTATTACTGGAGACTCCGGAAAGTCCGTGAGGCTTACCTGGAAACTGCGGATCATACACAAACATTTGTAGAAGTTCCCTCTTCTGCAATCCGTACGGTAAATATGGCATCGGAGCATAAAATTGCTGCCGTGATCAGAAGTGGAAATAACCTCACTTGGGAAATCACCGAGCAGGCATCTGCCTCATTTCTACAAACACTTTTGGGAGTGATCAGGGATGCTCAATGATGGAAGCGGATTCAAAAAAGTGTATCTGGCGACCGGCTTTACGGATCTGCGCAGAGGGATTGATGGCTTAGCCAGAATCATACGTTTTCAGTTCCAGCTCGATCCTTACGATAAAAATACATTATTCTTATTTTGCGGCAAGCGCACAGATCGCATAAAAGGACTTATCTGGGAAGGAGACGGATTTCTCCTTCTGTACAAGCGGATTGAAAACGGGAACTTCCGATGGCCCCGCACACAAGAAGAAGCGCTGGAGATTAGCACAGACCAGTATCAAATGTTGATGCAGGGTCTGGAAATCGTTGCCAGACATCCCATAGAAGAAGTTTCTGATCCTGAATTCTCCTTGTGATTTGTGCAAAACGTAGAAAATAAAATCATTTTCATCCATGTCAGATTATCCTGTGCAATATAAAATTTAAAGTTATTCACATCCTGAAAGTTTTCTGTGAGTTTCTATATACTCCTGGCTCGAAAACTTCTCAGATTGTGGATAACAGTCATAAATATCTGATTTTCAGACTTTTATTTTCAGGCATTCATGACTGTTATCCACCGTCAAAATGACGAAGGTGACAGAATTCAAAAATAACCAAAAAACTTGGATTCTGCTATAATACCACTCAGGAAAGTGAGGTTCGGTTATGGCAGTCAATTATACGGAAGAACAATTAAATAGCGTTGATAAGCCGTTTCTTATCCAGCTTCTTTTACAACAGCAGGAACAGCTTAATGCCTTAACAAAGGAACTTCACGCATCGAATGAAAAAATGCAGCTTCTGATGGAGCAGGTGATTCTTGGTAAGCAGAGCCGTTTTGGCAGGTCTTCCGAAAAAATGGAAGATACAAGTCAGATCTGTTTTTGCGAAGTAGATGGAACGATTGTATTTTTCAATGAAGCCGAAGCAGTCTGCGATCTCAATGAAGCAGAGCCTGATGCTCTGGAACTCAAATCTCCAAAACAGCCAAAGCGAAAGGGGAAGAAAGAGGCTGATCTTTCCGGGCTTGCGGTCAGACGGATTGACCATTATCTGTCCGAGGAGGAATTGGAAGCGGAATTCGGCGCCAAGGGATGGAAACAGTTGCCGGATGCCATTTCCAGAAAATATCATTTCGTACCTGCGAAGGCAGAAGTGGAAGAACATCACATAGGCGTGTATGCAAGCAAAACAGATGAACATATGGTCAAAGCAGACCATCCAAAAGCTTTGCTGCATGGAAGCCTGGTATCACCATCACTGGCAGCTGCCATTATCAATGGAAAGTATGTGAATGCAGTACCTCTTTACCGGCTGGAACAGGAATTCCAGCGCTATGGTCTTCAGATTACAAGACAGAACATGGCAAACTGGTGCATACGTTTAGCGGAGGAATATTTATCGGTCCTTTATGATCATCTTCATAAAGAATTGTATTCCTATCATGTAATCCAGGCAGATGAGACACCGGTGCTTGGTAAGTAGGTAATCGGTTCTTTCCAAACTTAGTTGATTTTATCCTTTGAAAGCAATATAATATAACTAAGATTATAGAAAAGGGCGTAGCTATATGGATGAATTTATCAAACTTCTCAACAAAGATTATGAATTAGTGCATTATCAGATGAAAGACAAAGCAATTATTTTCCATATCCAATCCAGCAGGAAAGAGCTGACATGTCCGTTCTGCGGTTCAAAGTCCATGCGTACCCATTCTACATATGAAAGGGAAATTCAGGATCTTCCGATCCAGGAGAAAAAGGTTATTTTATTAGTAACTACACGGAAGATGTTTTGTGACAACCCGGAGTGCCAACATACAACATTTGCTGAGGTACATCCTTTTGCAACGCCAAAGGCCCAAAAGACGGACCGTCTGGTCGAAAATATTCTTCATACTTCAGCACAGTTAAGTTCCTTGAACGCGTCAAAGCTTTTAAAAAGCGGCCATATCACAGTATGTAAAAGCAGTATTTGCAGCCTGCTTAAAAAAAATGCCAGCGATTGTGGATAAGTCTTCTGTTACAAAAGTTTGTGTGGATGATTTTGCACTCAGGAAAAGGTTCTCCTATGGAACGGTCATGGTCGACCTTGAGAGCCATCGGATTATTGATCTGATCTCTTCCAGGGAAACCACTGATGTCGCCAACTGGCTTGCGATATTTCCTAATATCCAGGTCATATCAAGGGATGGAGCAGCCACTTATTCTTCAGCGGCAACAGGCTCACATCCTGAAGCGATACAGGTTAGCGACCGGTTCCATTTGATAAAAGGGCTTTCAGAAGCCATAAATAAATATATCATCCGGGAATTTCCTGCCAGGATAGAGATCCCACTGACGGAGGAGGTTTCAGAGGAGAGGAAGGCCCTGTATAACACTGCAAACCGTCCACTGCGGATCCGCTATGCCCATCAAAAAAAGAAAGAAGGGCTGACCGTATCCGATATCGCACTGTTGATGCATTCATGCCCTACAACAGTCCGGAAATACCTTGCCATACCAGAAGATGAAATCCCAGAAAACAAGGCAATCTCCCGGGAACAGCAGCACCAGTTGGCAATGCGGCAGAAACAGTGCGAGGTCGATGAAGCCCGGAAGCTGGCGAAGGCCGGATATCCAATTGAACAGATTGCCACCATGATGCACCATACACGCAAAACAATACAGAACTACCTGGATCCTGGCTATTCCATTACAAATGGCCATTATAATGGAAGGATTCCGGGCAAGCTGGCTCCCTATGAGAAAGAAGTCATAGAACTAAGGAGCCAGGGGCTTACATATCCAAAAATCCATAATATCCTTTGTGGAAAAGGATATACTGGAAGTGTCGCTTCCCTCCGGATGTTCATGCAAAAAGAGAGGACACGGATGCAGGAACAGGAAGAACAAAACAAGCCCCAATCGGAATTTATCCAAAGAAAGTCGTTATGCCAGCTCATTTATAAGAAACTGGAAGATGTTGCAACAATCACAGAAGACCAATATGAGCAGGCTTTAGAAAGATATCCGTTATTAAGTCAGCTATATACTCTGGTGAAAGAATTCCATACAGTAATGTTTTCGCAAAAACCTGAAAAGCTCGATCTATGGATAAAATCCGCCAAAAAATATGACATACCTGAACTGCAATCATTTATGGAAGGCATCTGTAACGATATAGAGGCTGTCAAAAATGGAATTGCCTACTCTTACAATAATGGTTTGGCAGAAGGCAGTGTAAATAAGATTAAGGTTATAAAGCGGATCATGTATGGCAGGAACAGCTTTACATTACTAAAGGCAAAAGTATTGTTCCATGAACTTTTCTACACTGAATTCAACTAATCTTGGAAAGAACCTATTACCTACTTACTTTTATACTGATTATTTCTGTATCATTCTATGTATTGAGGATGTATCAACGAAAGGGTAAAATTACGGTGTATTATGTATTGACAGGAGGATAGCAAGATGGCAGATTTACAAAAAATATTTCCGAGGACAGGGGATACACAGACTATCTATTTAAAAAACGTGGTTACTAATCCAAATATTGAGATTGGCGATTATACGATGTATAACGATTTTGTAAGTGACCCTGCGGAATTTGAGAGGAATAATGTACTGTACCATTATCCAATCAATCACGATAAGCTCAAGATTGGAAAATTCTGTTCTATTGCTTGCGGGGCAAAATTTCTTTTCAACAGCGCAAACCATACGATGGCGTCCTTATCCACCTATCCGTTTCCGTTGTTTTTTGAAGAATGGGGGCTTGAGAAAAAGAGTGTCACAGAAGCATGGGATAATAAAGGGGATATAAACATCGGGAATGATGTATGGATTGGGTATGAAGCGGTTATTTTAGCAGGCGTGACGGTTGGGGATGGAGCAGTTATTGGAACTCGTGCGGTTGTCACGAAAGATGTGCCGCCTTATACTATTGTGGGCGGCGTCCCTGCAAAACCAATAAAAAGACGTTTTTCAGATGAAAAAATAGAACAGTTGCTTAAAATGAGATGGTGGGACTGGTCGGAAGAAAAGATTGCTTTGAATATTAGAGCGATACAAGCAGGCTGCTTGGAACAATTGGAATAGGCGTAATAGAATGGATGATAGCTAAAAAGGAAATATCTCTTGACTTTTACTATTATCAATAGTAATATTGATGATAGTAAAAGCGGAGGTGAGAATATGTCATCCATAGATTTGGTAATTCTCGGAATTGTTATGGAGAAACCGCAGAGCGCATACGACATCCAGAAAGATGTGGAATACCATCATCTTTCAAGATGGACAAAGATTAGCGTCCCGTCCATTTATCGGAAAGTGCTTCAAATGAATGAGCAGGGCTATTTAGAGAGCAGTATTGTGAAAGGGGATAAGTTTGCTGATAAAGCAGTGTATTCCATCACAGATAAAGGGAGGGCGTATTTTGGGCAGCTTATGGAAACTTACGCAAGCCAGAAAGTCCCATTGCTGTTTGACTTCAATGTTGTCATTACAAACTTAAACAAAATGGAAAGGGAAAAAGCAATGGATTTGATAAAGAAGCTGCGGGACAATCTTACGGCTTCAGCAAAATCCATTGACGAATATGCCGCCAGCTATCCAGATATTCCATTGGGTGGGAAAGCGATTTTTGAACAGCAGCGTTTGTTATACCAATCCCTGTTAGAATGGCTTGATAAATTTGAAAGCCAGTTTAAAGGGAGTTGATGGTATGGCAATGAAAAGCAGCTTGATAATTCTGTTTGAAAATCCCTTTTGGATTGGATTGTTTGAGCGTATAGACGGCGACAAATATGAGGTCTGCAAGATTACGTTCGGCGCAGAGCCGAAAGATTATGAAGTGTATGATTTTCTGCTCAAAAACTGGCATAAGCTGAAATTCAGCCCGCCAGTTAAAACAGAAAAAACCGAAGAACGAAAAATCAATCCGAAGCGTATGCAGAGGGAAATCAACAGCCAGTTGGAAAACAAGGGCATTGGAACGAAAGCCCAACAAGCCTTAAAGCTCCAACATGAACAAGGGAAACTGGAACGGAAAGTGAAGTCCAGAGAACAGAAAGAAGCAGAGAAAGAGCGGCAATTCGCTCTGCGGCAGGAAAAGAAAAAAGCAAAGCACAGAGGGAGGTAAAGTTCTGATGATAGCAAGAGAATGGGTGCGCTGCCCAATTTGTTCTAATAAGACCCGTGACAGGATTAGGGAAGATACGGTATTGATAAATTATCCATTGTACTGCCCGAAATGCAAGCAGGAAACATTGATTGAAGCGAAAAATTTAAAAATAACAGTCATCAAAGAGCCAGACACACAGATGCAGAGCCGATGAACTTGTGGGAAAACCTCACAGATCATCGGCTCTGTTTGTTAGAAAGAATAAATATTTAGTCGTTGTCTTTCTTGCTTATTGCGGAAGTTTGTTTCTGCATTTCATTCAGTTTTTTGTGGAGCGGTATCGCCATGAATACCGTTATGATTGCGGAAAGCACATCGGCAATCGGTTGGGCATACATTATTCCATTTAGCCCCCAGACCATCGGAAGAAGCAGGATAACGGGGATAAAGCAAATCCCCTGCCTGCAAGCTCCGAGGATGAAACCCTCTCTGCCTTTTCCCAAAGCAAGGAACAGGGAAGAATACACCGTATAAAATCCAAAGAGCATGATGGAAATGCCGTTTGCCCTTAAAGACGCTGCACCGATGCGAATCATCTCGGCATCGCCCTTTGTGAATTGGGAAACGATAGCTGTAGGGAACAGAGCCAGTATCACACCGAAAATCACACAGAAAACCGTAGACCATAGGATGGAAGTCTTGATTGCTTCACGCAGACGGTCAAACTTTTTCGCCCCGTAACTGTACCCTGCAATGGGCTGAAAGCCTTTGATGAACCCGAATACGGACAAGCTGCCCATTGAAATAAGGCGGGTAACAACGCCCATGCCTGCAATGGCAGAGTCCCCGTAATCGCCAGCGGCATTGTTGATTAAGGAAATGGACACACTCGTTAAAATCTGGAATACCAATGTCGGGATGCCGATTTTGAAAATCTCAGACATGGTTTCTTTTGTATATGTGCAGTCCTTAACCCGAAAATGGAATACGCTCTTTTTCCGAAAAATATAGGTCAGATATACGCAGGTTGAAACGACTTGTGAGATTGCGGTCGCTATCGCCGCTCCCGCCACGCCTAAATCAAACACATAGATAAACAGCGGGTCTAGGGCGATATTGAGTACCGCACCCGTCAGTAAGGCACACATGGTTGTTTTAGCAGCCCCCTCGCTAGTCACAATGTTATTCATCGTGACATTGAATACATTGAAGATGCAGGAAACAATGTAAATGCCTGCGTATGTGGCGGCATAAGGCAGGATGCTGTCGGTTGCCCCCAAGAGCTTCAGTATGGGATGCAGGAACACCATAGAAATGATAATGATGACCGCCCCTACGGATACGCTGCTGTATAAAGCGGTACTTGCCACTTTATCCGCATTTTCCTTATCCCCACGACCTAACAATCGGGAAATGTAAGAAGCCGCACCGTTTCCGAACAGCAGACCCAAACCGACAACGACCTGTCCGAGCGGATAGACCACGGAGATTGCCCCCATCTGGCTCTCCCCTAACCCGCCGACGAAATATGCGTCAACAAGGTTGTAGAAAGCATTTACCAACATGCCAATCATTGTTGGGATGCCCATTGCTAAAAGTGCTTTTGGTATGGATGTGCTGCCGAGCAGCTCCATCTTTTTGCTTTGACTGTTCATTTTGAACTCCTTTCTCTTGACAAATAGTGTTATTTATACTACTATAAAATATAGTATTTGCGTTGCAGGGATTATAATACTATAATTTATAGTAGTTGTCAATAGAAAAAGGAGGGATTTTAAATGGCGACCATTGATTTGATTGTATTGGGAATGTTGAAGCGGGAATCCTTGAGTGCATACGATATTCAGAAACTGGTGGAATACCGCAACATTTCAAAATGGGTAAAAATCAGCACACCATCCATCTATAAAAAGGTTATCCAGTTGGAAGAAAAGGGGCTTATCACAAGCCGCACGGAGAAAGAGGGAAAAATGCCCGAAAAGGCGGTATATTCCTTGACGGATGCAGGAAATGAGGAATTTGAGAAGCTGATGCTTGAAATATCCTGCAAGCCGATTAACATATTCTTGGATTTTAATGCGGTCATTGTTAATTTAGAAAGCATGGAAAAGGAACAGCAGAGGGAATGTCTGGATAACATTGAGAGCAATATCAATGTGCTGAAATCCTATCTTGAGGAAAACATGGACTTAAAAGAAAACGCCCCCGATATTCCTGCCACGGGCATGGCGGTTCTGCATCAGCAATTTCGATTAGTGCAGGCAATCGAAGAATGGATAAGGACATTGAAAGAAGAACTGCTGTAAATGTGGATGATTTAAAACATAGCAAGAATGATGAAAAGATAGAAAACTCCTTGTGCTACAATATCTCATTGAACCCCTGATTTGACATTTCGTAATGTTAAAAAAATGAGGGTGAAAACGAGGAAAGGAGGTCGCAAAATGCAAGGTCAGACAGTACGCATTGTTTCACAGGCTATCCGCTATATCGAAGAACATCTGCATGAAAAGATGGATTTAGATATGGTGGCATCGGCACTGCATTATTCCAAATACCATCTGCATCGGATTTTTACAAAGACCGTTGACTTGACTATCCACGACTACGCAAAACGGCGGCAGCTTACGGAAGCGGCAAAACTTCTGGTGTTTTCTGCAAAACCGATTATCGAGATTGCCCTTATGAGCGGGTATGAAAGCCAGCAGGCATTTACGGATATTTTTAAGGCGATGTATAAGACTTCCCCTGCGGAATTTCGGGAAACGGAAAACTTCTACCCGTTACAGCTTGAAATTTATCTGAAGGAGGAGCTTGTAAAAATGGATTTGACAAAAGACAATATTAAATTTGCCACGCCCGAAGATGCGGATGACTGGATGGAACTGGTAAGCCTTACGATTGACGGCTATCCATGTCTGGATAAGGAAGATTACGCCGCAAACCTGCATCGGTATATTGCGGATAAAAAGGCTCTGATATTGCGGGATGACGATATGGCTATTGGCGTGATGGGATTTTCGCCCGACACAG
>CAJTRM010000055.1:229-10204 GCA_910578865.1 uncultured Dorea sp. | reverse complement strand
TCCTTTCACATAGGGGTGAGAGCATAAAAAGAGGACAGCAGCATTGACTGTCACCCAAGCGAAAAGACTTATCTCAGAACCTAAGGGTTCTGCCATCTTAAATGATAAGTGTCCGGACTCGAGGTCTCAATTGTTTGTGCTTGAAAAGGATGACGGCACAAATAAGTTTTCGGGATAAGATGGTCTTTCGCCACTCACCACGCCGTGCTCTGTAGTGTACTGATATCCTCATGGATAGTATAGCACGAGAAAGGGATAAACGAAACTGTAAACTGGCTGGATTCATGCATTGTTTGTGCCGGAAGGCAGGTACGACGTAAGGAGGGCATGCCGCCCGGCATGTCTGGAAGTTTGAGACCCCGGATAACACGGGAACAGGGTCAAACTATAAAGGTATGATCGTATATGATTTGGCAGTCCTTTTTACGACGGCGTTGCCTGCCTTATCGCATGATTCGCTCCTGTTCAAGAATCTGGGGAAAGATATTGAGGATGGAATAATAAAGATATACAACAGCACAAGTAAACAGATTTTTATAGCATATGATAAACAGGGGGATTGCAGACCGGCAACGCAAAAGATTTTGGAAGATAACTGCGTGTTGAGATTATCAACAAATAACTGTGAACTGTATGGTAGATCGTGGGATATAGAAGAGGTAAAGAACGATGAAAATGAGTTATAACAAACTGTGGAAACTACTGATTGATAAGCAGATGAAAAAGTCTGATCTGCGAAAAAAGGCGGGCATCAGTTCTTCTTCACTGGCCAAGCTTACAAAGGATGAAAATGTCACGACAGAAGTTTTGACTAAGATTTGCCGTGAATTGAAATGCGATGTGGCGGATATTATGGAATTCATTCCGGATGAAGAAGAGAAAAAAGAAAATGTAGAGTAAAGATGTGAGTTCGTTTTATGGGACAACACATTTGATATGATTCGATTGGCGGATGCTGGTTGAGGAAGGAAATAAGGAAAAAGAGGTGCCAATAAGGTGAGTGAAATAAAGAAACTATTTGAAAGGCCGTTACCATCTGCAAGAAGTGGAGCTTTCTTTAATACATTTTCATATCCAACTAAAATTTCACCTGAATCAATAGCTGTATATATTGCATCTATGACTAAGCCAGGAGATACAGTTTTAGATACTTTTGGGGGAAGTGGAAGCACAGGTATTGCAGCGCTGCTATGTGAACACCCTACCGAACGTATGAAAGAACTGGCAGATGAGTTAGGCGTAAAGCCCGTATGGGGATCAAGAAACGCTGTTGAATATGAGATAGGAACGTATGGTTCATTTGCTGCAAAAACTATAAGCAACAGATTAAAAGCAAGTGAATTCAAAAAAGCAGTTGAGGATTTTGTTGAGAAGGGAAAAAGGCAGTTAATGCGCTATTACTCTGCTATAGATCCTGATGGGAATATAGGAGTTATAAGATATATCATTTGGTCTGAAGTGTTATTATGTCCACATTGCGGGAAGGAAATATCTTTCTTCGAGAAAGGAACAAAACGGAATCCGGTTAAATTCGAGAAAGATATTATTTGTCCACAATGCAAGAAAAAAGCTTCTGTAGATGAGATGAAATTCCAGACAGAAGAGTATATGGATGGATTGACTGGGAAAATCTCTATAAGGAAGAAACGTATTCCTTCTTGGGTTTATGGAACTACAAATGATAAAAATTGGGAAAGACCAGCCACGGATGAGGATCTTAATAACGCTCTTGCAATAGATAAGGAATTGCAAAGTATTAGTGATGAACCTAAGGAAATCCAGTGGGGAGAACTTCACAGAAATGGATATCATTTTGGGATTTCATTTTTGCATCAATTCTATACATCCCGTAATTATTTGATTATGCATAAGTTATGGGATGCTACTGAAGTATATGATACCAAGATAAAAGACGCTCTTAGGTTATTACTGCTCAGCTATAATTCTTCACACTGTACGCTAATGACTCGTGTTGTTGCGAAAAAAAATGCTAAAGACTTTGTTTTGACTGGGGCTCAAAGTGGGGTTCTTTACATAAGTAAACTTCCAGTTGAGAAGAACATTATTCTTGGTCTGGAAAGAAAATCGAAACCGTTTTATGAAGCTTATAAACTTCTGGAGAATTGTACTGGTAGTTTTATTATAAAGAATAAGTCGAGTGAATCATTGGACGAGAAAGATAATACAATAGATTTTGTGTTTACAGATCCACCTTTTGGTGACTTTATTCCATATGCAGAAGTTAATCAGATAAATGAATTATGGTTAGAAAAGCCTACCGAGAGAGAAAAAGAAATAATAATTAGCGCATCACAAAATAAAGGAATTCAAGATTATCGGATAATGCTTTCAAAGGTGTTTTCTGAGATTAAAAGGGTGCTAAAAGATTCGTCATATGCAGCTGTTGTCTTTCATGCGGCAAAAGCACAGATATGGTCTGCATTTGAGGATGCCGTATATGATTCGGGGCTTAATATTGAACTGACCAATATTTTGGATAAAAAGCAATCCAGTTTTAAGCAAGTTGTATCGGAAGCATCTGTTCAAGGAGATCCTTTGCTGTTATTAAGTAAACGGATTCAAGAATCAAGTGGGTCTGAAGATGAAGAAGATATAATGGAAAGAATAATCCTGGCGATGAACGATGGAAATATCTTTGATGAGAGGCGAGCATATTCTTTATATGTTAATGAATGTCTACGAAAGAATATTCGTGTTACATACGATGCAAAAGATGCATATGTCCTTCTTCGACAATTGAGAAAGGGTGTTATGGATGCAGCATTACAAGGATAATAGTATAAAAATAAAGCAGTATGGGCAGGTTTTTTCTGGCAAGCGTATCGGTGAGTTGTTGGTATCGATGTTGCCAAAGAATTTGGTAGTAAAATCAATAATTGATCCAATGGTTGGCCGGGGTGATTTGCTACAAGCAGCATATACAAAGTATCCACAAGCAGATAAGGTTTTGGGTATAGACATTGATGTAGATGTCAGGGAAACCTGTAAGAGTGCTGTTCCCAAAGCAGAAATTCTCATCAAAGATGCTTTTAAGAGTGATGAAGTTAATATTACTGGAGGTTGGGGTTTGGTCATAACTAATCCTCCTTATATTAGATATCAAACACTCAAAAAAAACCCAGAGATAGGTCTGCCAGACGGGAAAGAATTAAGGGAGAGTTTAATTAATCATATTCAGAACACAAATAATTTAGATGATCAGGAAAGACAAATCTACATTGAAGTGTCAAAAAGATACTCGGGCTTATCAGACATGGCTGTGCCATCGTGGATATTATGCGCCTCGATAGTAAAAAAAGGTGGGTATATGGCAATGGTAGTTCCAGAAACGTGGCTAAACAGAGATTACGCAATGCCAATTCACTACTTACTTTTACGATGCTTCGAAGTTGTTGCCATAGCACGTGATGTAGAATCCGTGTGGTTTGAAGATGCTGAAATAAGAACATGTTTGGTTATATGCAAAAGAAAAGAAAACGAGCCTATAAGGAATAGTTATCCAGATACGGTACTTCTTGAATTAAAATCTGGAATAATCGACAAGAACTCCCTTGTCGGATCCATGAAGTTCAATGGCTATGCCGGGTATGAAGCGTTAAATTATATTATATATTCAAAAACAATATGTTCTGTGGAAGGGTTTTCTTCAAAGATCATTCCAGCGATGGAATTATTTCCAGGCTTGACTAGAAAGCTAAATGATCAAAAGTGGATCTGTAAGGAAGATAAAATGAGAGATGAAGAGTCTGCTGTTCTTCCTAACGAAATTCGAGAAATTGTGAACAGTAGTTGCGGAGTCGAGTATGATTCTTTGGAAGATTTGGGATGGTCCGTTGGGCAGGGTCTGCGCACAGGTGCAAACGATTTCTTTTACGCACAGTTGCTGTCGTCAGATAGATCTATGTCCGTTGCTCAAACTGAATCATGGTATAACCGTAATATTATGCTGTCCTCGGATAATATAAGAAAAGCTTTCAAGAAACGTTCGGATGTGAATGATCTTGTTGTAAACTATGATGATTTGCATAAGTGTATATTCTACATTCAACATCAAGTAAGACAAGTGGATTACTTAAGATTATCTAAAAAAACAGCGGAACAATATACCTTGATGGATTCCGATTTGGATGATTACATTACACAAGGAGAAAGATACATATCCCCAGTGCATAAGAAGCCGTTTAGGGAACTTTCAGCAGTTATTACGAATGAAAAAAAGATAGGTGATGAATTTGAAAGATTTTGGTATATGCTTCCTGAATTGAAGGAAAGACATGTACCAAACCTATGTATTTCCCGTGTTTGCGGTGAGAGTCCTGAGGCCATATTTATTCATCAGGTGCCAGGAAGTGAGATAATAGTTGACGCTAATTTTATTACACTTTGGAATTTAGAGAATCGTGATCAAATAATTGCATTAGCGTTGTTTAATTCTACATGGGCAAAGCTTTTTCTTGAAGTCGTAGGAACCGCAATGGGCGGAGGTGCCTTAAAAATTGAAGCAAGTCATGTAAGGAAAATAGTATTTCCACGAATTGATGATAAAAGGAAAACTGAGCTCGAACATATTGGCAAGGAGATTCTAATAAATAGAAGTATAAATAGAACGATTCAAAAGCAAATTGATGAGATTGTAACATCTCCATTTGGTGATGAAAACAGTGTGTTCGTGAGTAAACAGTTGGAAATGTTACTCATAAAAAAAGTACAAGAAAGGACTAGGCGAAAATACGATGAATAAGGACGAATTAAGGTCATTTGCTGCAACTGCTCAGCATGAAATAGATAATGGATCTGTGGAAGATAAACTAAGACACTTGCTATCAGCGAGTCTTAGTAGAATATTCCCCGATACACCGTGGTGGGTTCAAGAGCATGTGATGGGTACAGAGACCTATCTTCACTTTGCCAATGCTAAAGGAAAAGAACGGATAGGTTTTGCGGATTCCGTAGTTGGGAAGACTGCAATTGAATATGAGAAGAATCTGAAGATATCTTCTATTTTTAACGAGGGGTATCATCAGGTAGAAGAATACTGTGCAGCATTATGCAATTTAGGCATTGATGAAAGTGAGATCCTTGGAATCCTGTCAGATACGGTGAGATGGTATGGCTATACAATTAAGATTTTAGATAATCTTGATAGGGGTAGATTATTTGGAGCTAATGATATCGAACTTCAACAAGTTGATTTTGTTGACCTTTCAAATTGTTCGGATGAGGAAATGGACAAGTTTGAACTATTTGTAAATAAATATCTAGGCAGGGATCAGTCCAGAATTCTCACTGCAAAAACGCTTGTGCTTGATTTCGGTTTAGAAAGTGATTTTTACCGTAAAGAGATTGATGGGTACAGGGCTACAGTGGAGAATGCAATGCGCTCAAATCCATCATATGCGGAGTTGATCAAAAATGTATGGCAGAACTTTGTTGCATATTTAGGAGCATCTGAATATGGGACCTTTTCGATGGATACATATACAAATGAGTACTATTTGGTTACTGTGGCGAAGGTCGTATGTGCAAATATTCTTAATGGAGCTCCCTTAATTTGTGGTGATGCGGAAGTCATTAAAATTCTGAATGGAATATACTTCCAGCAGAAAAATATACAAAACCTTGTAGACTATGACTATTTTGGATGGCTAAATAATTCGCCCTATGTTGAGGGTATCGTAGAATGTGTGAAAAGAATACAACGACTTTTGGTTTGCTATGACTTTAAGGTAATTGCTGAAGAAGATTTGTTCGGAGCATTGCTGGCACAGTTGTCTAATCGTGAACATCGCCTGCTTCTGGGACAGGATTTCACACCTCATTGGGTTGCGAGAAGCATGGTTGAACATGCGGTGGAGGATATGGAGGAAGCACCGCGTATTTTGGACATGTGCTGTGGTTCAGGAGTTTTTTTAATTGAGGCAATCAGAAAAGTTCGTGAAAAGTATGCAATAAGCACACATGATTATGATAAGACGAAAGATGAAATAGTATTCTCGTGTGTTATGGGGTTTGATATTGATCCTCTTGCTGTTATGCTTGCAAAGGTCAACTGGGTAATGTTTATGAGGGATTTGTTTCCATATCATAGCGGTCAAATTATAATACCTATTTATCATGCGGACTCTCTTTTTGTAGCAACGCCCATTACGCATAATATGCCATTAAGTAATCAGGATTCTTATGTCATGTATTTTGATAATAATAAGGTTGAGATTCCTGGACACATGTTGACGCCAGCTCATAGACGGAATTTTGATGCGTTTATGTCTATTTGTTATAAATATGCTATGAAAAGAGCTGCCCAAGGGGAAAGTGACCTTACGGATAAACAAGTAGATTATGTTTTGTCTTCTGTAGAATCTGAAAGTAGCATAGTGCTGTCGCATGTTGAGCGACAAGCACAGAGGGTTGCGGCTTATAGTCTTATTTTGCAGTTAGAAAGTCTTCAAAGACAAGGGCGTAATGGAATATGGTATTTTATACTGAATAATAGCTATAAACCAGGATTGGTTACAAATCAGTTCAACTGTATTGTTTCTAATCCGCCGTGGTTGGCGATGAGTAAATTAGCTGATAATCCGTATAAAATAGTATTACAAAGAAAAACTGATTCTTTTGGGATAAAGCCGCCAGGAGCATCTCATCTCCACATGGAATTGGCGACAACCTTTTTATTAGCATCAATTGATAAATACTTAAAAAATGGAGCAAGATGGATGTGCGTTATGCCTGGAAGCATATTGAGTGGGTACCATCATGATCCGCTCAGGTTGGAAAAATATAGAGAATCAGATTACTCAGTAGGTACCAACGTGGATACGATCTGGGAATTACCAATGAGTACATTCAAGAACAAAGCTGTTGTTCTTGGGGGAATGAAAACGGTAGAAAAATCCGAATATCCAATTTCAGGAAGAGTTTATGATGAACCGGATTCATATGTTGAGTGTAACTATACACTTAACAAACAGGGAAACCGTTCTGCATGGACAAACAAGGGAGAAAACGCGGAATTTCTGGATGTCATCAACTCAAATCCCTGGGAATTTAATCAAGGCGCTGATATTATGCCAAGAACGGCTTTGTTTCATGAGTTTACTCAGTTACCGAATGGAACATGGACTATCAAGAAAATTGATAATAGATCAGAACTGTATTATTTGCTTAGTGATAGTCATAAGGATGTATGTAGAGATTTGGTAGCAGAGGGTTTCAGCGATGATTATTTATATGACTGTTTGATTTCAAAGCATCTATCTCCATTTTCAGTTGAAAGACCTGCAAAGGTTATCCTTCCAGGAAAAAGCATTGATGGTAAATGGAAGGGACTAACTGATGAAGAAATAGCTTTGTTGAATCCGGGAACATCTTATGTATTTAGTGAGATTCAAACAGAGAGTGAGATGCCTTTGTCTGTATTGTTTGATCACAAAATCAATATAAGAAATAAACTGGATAAACAGAACTTTGCACTGGCAAGGTGGCTAGTTTTATCTAATGCAGGGGGGACTAATCCATGCGCAGCTTATGTTGATCTGAATACACTCGACAAGAAAAAACTGATTATCGATCAAACTTTGTATTGGTATTTAGCTGAATCTGAGGAAGAGGCTCTTTATATTGTGGGTATATTAAACAGTATGACATTATCTACTGCCATATCTGACTTCCAACCGCAAGGGGGATTCGGTGCAAGGCACATTCATACGATACCGTATAAAATCATTCCGAGATTTAATGCTAATGATGATGCACATATGGAAGTTGTTACAAAGACCAGAGAGCTTATTAATGAATGGACAAGTTTCTGCAATACTGATAAGGTTGGGAAATATCTTTTACCAAACAGTGGAAGTCTTAACAGTCGCCGCCGTAAGTTGCAAACGGTCCTCAAGACAATGACTTCTTACGCGGAATATGAAGAGGCATGTGGCTGTATTTTATGTACAGAGTAGAAGGTGATTATGGGAATAGCATTCAGACATTCGGCCGGGTTTGGCAAACGGATGGAATATAATTTGGTTGGGAAAATGCTCATGGAGGGGCTTGATGTCTATATGCCGCTTGTCGATGATCATGGCGTTGATTGCGTTATAAAAAGGAAGACGGCACATTTATTGAGGTTCAGATAAAAGCGAGATCCAATGAAGTTACAGATGGTGACGCAGCTCTTTTTTCGGCAATTACCCATGAGAAGACCGAGAACTTCTACTTTGTGTTTTATTCTGAGCGTCTGGAGATGATGTGGATCCTATCTTCAGAAGAGTTCCTGCAGGAGTGCGTAACCAATAAAAATGGTAAGAATGCCGGAAAGCATGGTATATGGTTCAACGGCAATAAAACAGATAAGAAAACCGGAATCAAGAAAGAGTATTGCAAAAAGCAGTTTGAGAAATATATTGCAACAGATTTTTCGAGATTTCATTAAGGTGGGGCATGGAAGAAACAAATTTGAAGCAAGTGCTGAAGGAGTGTAATAAGTCAGCTAAGACTGGATACAAAATAGCTTCAGCTCAAGAAAAGAATTTGAATAGGGCTCTGGCTTCGGCACAAGAGAAGGTGCAGAGCACTATTATTGATTTCAATAGTTCTCCGTGTTATGCACCAGAGGCTACAGAACTATTGGAAGTACAGTTGGTGGAAATCAGAGATACGTTCAATCTTAGGATCCCAGACATTCGCGTAGCTCCATCTGGTGTTTACTCCTGTGATAACTTTGGTAGGGATATTAACTTTCTTTGCCATGATTTTTTCCTCCTTATTCTTCGCTAAAATCATCTTTGGCTGTGTTCATTGCCGGTCTTCTATCTGAATCCGGCACAAGTGTCGGTTTGCCTGGCGGCTTAGTGATAAAGCCGGTCAGAAGTTCTTCAAATTTCTTTTTCCCAAGAAGGGAAGTCATTGCTGTGATTCCGAGTACCTTTTTCTCATAGGGGTCGTATCCGGCGTCTGCGACGGTGGAAGCCACGGTATTCTCATCCGTGTATTTTCTTACCGATCTGCCTTCAACTACCTTGAATCCGGGATACTCCGTTCCGCTGATCGCTTGCTGGAGTGCATATTCCTTGATGTCTCCGGCCCATGCCACCAGGTCATCGATCCGGGGAAGGATGGCGGCTATCTCCGTATCATCCAGGGTTGCGGGCTGCTCAAAGTCATAAGCTGCAGGCTCCATGTTGTAGGCTGCTCTTTCACGGCAGGTCGCCTTGACCTTGCAGAACTGGCAATGGTCGCCGGCGTGGAAATCGCCTTCGCCGTTGTATGCAAGCTCCGCTGTAGGCTTCAGGAAGTTTTCCGCCCATGAAAGAAGGTCCTCTTTGCTGATCGCGAAGGTACTGATGTTCTCGCGCCTTGGCTGGAAGATCGTCATCGCAATGGATTCGATATCATAGATCCCGTCATAGGTGTCCAGGGCTCCGAGGGCGTAACACATCATCTGCGGGTTGTTCTCAGCCTCTACCAGAATCCCGAGTCCGTATTTGAAATCGATGATCTGAAGGACTTTGTCTGCTATGATGAGGCAGTCGCCGGTGCCGAAACCGTCCGGTACCCATTTGGAGAAATCCAGCCTCTGTTCTACGTGTACTTGCGGATCCTTGCAAAGCTGCTTTGCCTTTTCGTACTGCTCCATGACATAGGAACAGTATTCATCGGTGGCATCCGCCATTTCGGTATCGAAGAAATCCAGATTCTCAGTCGGGTCTTTGACATCTGCGCCTAACGCATGGAGAACTTTGTACTCACACAGCTCATGGGCGTCGGTGCCCTGCTGGGCGTATGGTGAGGCTTCGTCCTTGATCTCCGCACAGAGCTTTGCCGAAGGCGGGCATGATAACCACCTGTGGGAAGCTGAGGCGGAGAGGTATGCGTGTCTACTATAATATCTTTTTAATAGCTCGACTATATTTAAGACCTGTGCTATAATGTCTTTATAAAAATTTTGGAGGACATTTT
>CAJTRM010000055.1:0-219 GCA_910578865.1 uncultured Dorea sp. | reverse complement strand
GGGCAAAAAAGCATCATCAATCGAACTTAGCAATGAAGAAAGAGAATATCTGGAACTTCAAACTCGTGCCAGAACAATTCAAGCTCAAACCGTTACAAGAGCGCGAATTTTATTATTACGTGCGGATGCCATGTCAATAGATGCGATTGCTGATAAAGTAGGTCTCAACCGCTGCAGCGTCATGCTCTGCCTTAAAAAGTTTAAAGAAGGAGGCATTGA
>CAJTRM010000054.1 GCA_910578865.1 uncultured Dorea sp. | reverse complement strand
AATCAAAAAAGTACTTTTTGATCAAAGGCGCGTAGCGCCGCATTTTTTGACTGGTTTGTCAAGTGTTTTTGCAAAAAAAGTGGGTGATCTTTTCAGCTTTGAATTAGCTGCGGTGATTTATAATGACAGCGCTACACGGGAGGCATTAGAAAGAGAAGAAGAACGAAAATTCATAAATTTTGTAAAAGGTGATAAATATTTTACAAAGTATTATGACGGGATTTTCATATTATTTAATACTGGTCTGCGAATATCCGAATTTGTAGGGCTTACCAAATCGGATATTGATTTCAAAAATATGAAGATCCATGTAGATCATCAGCTTTAACGCTATACCGGAATTGGCTATAGGGTAATGAAGCCGAAAACCGAAAGCGGAGTGCGGCAGATTCCAATGACGCCGGAAGTGGCAGAGTGCTTCCGAAGAATTATAAAAAACAGGGTAAATCCCGAGATAGAGCCTATCATTGACGGATATGCCGGATTCCTGTTTCTGGATAAGGATAATCATCCGATGGTGGACTTGCATTGGGAAAAGTATTTTCAGCATATTTGCCAGAAATATAATAAGATTTCCAAAGTCCAGATGCCCAGAGTGACTCCTCATGTGTGCAGGCATACATTTTGTTTAAGGATGGCAGCGGCACGTATGAATCCTAAAACGCTGCAATATATAATGGGACATTCGGGTATCGGCGTTACATTAAATACATTACGCATTTTGGATTTGAGGAAGCCAGCGAAGAGGTTCATAAGCTGGCCCAGGAGTGACAAAAACACCCGGGTGCAAACGGACAAGGTTTGCACCCGGTTTTGCACCTTTTGATGGTAAAGACATAAAAAATTTTGAAAAGACCCGCTAGAAGAAATAATAATTGCAAGGTTAGTGAAAATCCTGTAAAATGTGTGTATACAGAGGTTTGAGAGAAAATGAAAGGATATACAGATAGATGATAAAAATCCTATTCGTTTGTCATGGTAGGATTTATCGGATGTGAAAAAACGCCTATAAATCAAGCATTTCCTGTGTTGTAGCATCAGTTTTACCAATGATTTACCAATATTTCTGGAGAGTCAGACTTGCGACAATAATGATACCAGAATGAGGAGATTGATAACAATGGCTGAATTGAAGAAACATATTTATGATGAAAATAATGGTTCGCACTCACTGGTCACAGATTGCTATATTCTAGACTTGAAGCTGTCAGAGGATGAAAGCCGCATGAATGATTTGCTGTCCTGTGAATTTAACATTGACACCGGATGTGTGGAACTTCGTTACGCTGACGGTAACAGGATATTCACTGACTGCGCTGCTGTAGAAAATGAAGTAGTGGATAATATGTATCAGCAGTTTGAGTTGGACTGGTTGATTTATAATGTATCTTTGGAATATGCAAAGTTGATTCTGAATGGTGATCCAGATAAATATCTGAAAGCTGTGATCGTATGCAGACCTTTTGAAAGTTAATTATATTGCCGCTTGTGGGAAAATTCCTATGGGTGGTTTCTTTATTAGGTTGAGAGCCTATTTTCATTGTAAAGTTTCTTTTGCTGCATTGACAAATTTCGCTTAAACGAATATAATTATATTTGGTTTTTGTATCTATGGTCTGTGAGGTGTTAGAGTATGAATGGTTATATTACAGTTCAAGAAGCCGCTAATAAATGGGGTATTACTCCACGTCAAGTGCAAATTTTATGTAAGACAAACCGTGTTGTCGGGGCCGCTCGTATGAGCCGTATTTGGATTATTCCAGAAGATGCTGAAAAGCCGACAGACAATAGAAGAAAGGTGGAGTATTGCAATGAATAACGTGTTTGATTTGCAGATTCTCGTAGATCGATTTCAGGCAAATATAGAATTTTATAAAGATACGAAAAACGCATATAATGAACATTCTTGCAGGATTGAATATATTGATCGGTTTTTAAAACTCTTGGGATGGGATGTTGCAAACGAAAAAGGCTTGGCACCACAATATAGGGAAGTTGTTGCTGAAAATTACTCTACTCGGACTGATCGCCCTGATTATACTATTACGCTTAGAGGCGTTCCCAAGTTTTTTATAGAGGCAAAAAAGCCGACTGTTGATATCACAAGAGATGCATCTCCAGCTATTCAGACGAGAAAGTATGGGTGGAATGCAAAACATAGATTGGCAGTGTTGACAAATTTTGAATATCTTGCGATTTATGATACTTGCCATGTGGCTAAAGAAGGCGATAATTGTGCAGTGGCCAGATATCGCTTATATCATTATACGGAATATGTTAAGAAGTTTGCGGAAATTAATAGTTTGATTTCAAGGAATGCCGTATATTCAGGTGAATTTGATTCATATATAGATGTTAATTTTCCAGCATCAGGCGGACATATACAACAGGTAGATACTTTATTCCTTTTGCAGATAAATGAATGGCGTGTGGCACTTAGTAATGAACTATATGCAAAGGGTGGTCGCTATGTGTCTCTGGAGGTATTGAACGGTGTTGTTCAAGAATTTATTAATCAGATAGTATTCCTGAGAATTTGCGAAGACAAAAATTTGCCATTGTATCATAAACTGAAAGATACGATTACTGATCCGATTAAATTGAAAGATAAATTAGAGGAATTGTTCCGCTCGGCAGATCGACGTTACAATTCCGGAATGTTTTCTGGGGAAGATATTATTTTTGATCTTTCTTGTGAAGTGATAAAAGATATGATTGCAGGATTGTATTATCCTCAAAGCCCATATCTGTTTAATATCATTGAGCCAAATTTGTTGGGAAAAGTCTATGAAATGTTTTTAACGGAGCAATTAGTGTTGCTTGATGATAATACGATTGGTCTTGGTCAAAAGAAAGATTGCCAGAATAGATCTGTTGTAACAACACCTACAGAAATTGTTAAGTATATGGTCGAAAAAACGCTTTCCAAAGTTTGTGAAGGAAAAACACCTGTAGAAATTTTGGATATTAGCATTGCGGATATTGCTTGTGGCTCTGGCATTTTCTTGGAAGAAGCATTTGAGTTTTTGCAGAATTATTGTGTACAGTGGTATGTAAGCCATGGTCAGACTGACCATTTAGTGGAAATTGGTGTTGATTTATATAAATTGCCACTCCAAGAGAAGAAAGAGATTCTTTGCTCTTGTATTTATGGTATTGATATTGATATTCATGCGGTTGAAGTTGCTAAATTCTCTTTATTAATAAAGCTGATTGAGGATGAAACTGCACCGTCTGTTGCAGAAGTTGTACCTATCCTTCCTGATTTAAGTAATAATATTCATTTTGGTAATTCGCTTGTGAGTCATACAGATATGACTGGAATTTCTGGTGCCACTCGTCAGATGATAGACATTGTTCCGTTTGATTGGAATGAAATTAACGAAGGGAATAGTTTTGATGCAATTATTGGGAATCCACCCTATGTAAATACAGAGGGAATGCATATGCTATTGCCAAGTGCTGAGTTTGAAATTTACAAGAAGAAATATAGAAGTGCTTATAAACAATTCGACAAGTACTTTATTTTTATTGAGAGAGCAATTGACAAAGTAAAAGATAGCGGATTTGTTTGCTATATTGTTCCAAACAAGTTCTTCAAAATTGGTGCAGGCGAAAACTTACGTGATTTGATTGCCAAAAGGAAAATGCTTGTAAGTTTGGATGATTTTGGAGATGCACAGTTATTTGAGGACAAAACGATTTATAGTTCTATTGTACTTCTTAGCAAAGTTGAACAAGTAACATTCGTTTACAATAGTATTGATTCTGCAAATAAATTATGGGCAGGCGAAGCAATTGATTTAGTGGAGTTTTCTGCTGCTGTGTTGAATAAATTGCCATGGAGGCTTACAACGGATCTGGATTTTCTAAAGATGCTCCAGAAATTGGATACTGTAGCAGTTCCAATTACAAAACATGCCGATATTTTTACGGGGATACAGACCAGTGCGGAGCAGAAGCATACTTATTGGTTTACTGATGAGGAAATTATTGATGAAACAGAGGAGTGTTATACATTTCAGCGAGACGGAACGACATTTTCTGTCGAAAAATCGATTCTTCGTCCATACTTTAAGCCTGTAAAAAAATCAGAAAAGAAGCAAAATACATATAGCTATTTAACAACCAATAAGCATATCATTTTCCCTTATGATAGCAATGGCAAGATTATACCTTTAGAGGAATTGAAAACTAATTATCCAGGAACATATGAGTATCTTTTGGCTAATTACGATGTTTTAGCACCAAAGGGTATTGTTCCCCGGGGGAAAAGAGACGTTAATTATGCAACGGCAGACACATGGTATCGCTATGGACGTCATCAGGCATTAACGGCATTTAATAATAGAAAGAAACTTATTGTGGGGATCCTAAGTAAAGACCCTATGTATGTTCTCGATACAAATGATTTTTTAATCGCATCAGGCGACACTGCTGGATATTGTGCTGTTTGTAAACAGGATGGAAGTCCATACGAATTAGAATATATTCAGGCATGGTTGACGAACGATTATACAGAAAGAATTTTGCAAATTATCGGGAGTGATTTTGAAAATGGCTTTTATTCCAGAGGACGTTCTGTACTTGTTACGTTACCATTTGTGGAACTGGACTTCGATGATCCGAGTCAGAAGGCAATTTATGATAAAGTAGTGGAAGCGACCAGAACAATTTATCAAATAAACGAAAAACTGGCTGAACAACCAGCAAAACGAATTGCCAATACATTGCAAAGACAAAAAGAAAGTTTAATATATGAGATTCAAGAGTTGATTGCACGAGTATATCGCCTTGAATTTTAAAGAGGTGAAACAATGAGACTCAAGAAGAATAGTTCAGAACAGAAGTTAAGAGGAGCATATTATACTCCATTGCAGCTTGCAAATGCTTTGGTGGGGCTTTTTGCGTCTCAAAATATCGCCACTGTGTTGGAGCCGAGTTGTGGCGATGGGGTGTTTCTTGATAGCCTTAAAAATCTGAAACTTCTGGATAAAGTAAGAAGAGTAACGGCTGTGGAAATTGCACCAGATGAAGCCGAAAAAGTACGCAGTCAATATTCAGATTTTGGTCAGGTTGAAGTCTGTACTGAAGATTTTTTTAATTATTATTATCGTGTACTTGGCAAAGAAAGTTTCGACTTGATTTTAGGAAATCCGCCATATATTCGTTACCAATACCTGAAAGAAAGTCAGAGAGAAATGCAATCTGAAATTCTAACTTCTCATGGAATGAAAGCTAATAAGTTAATAAATGCATGGGTTGCATTTATTGTAGCATGTGTGCAGTTACTTTCTGAAAATGGGAAAATAGCATTTGTTATTCCGGCAGAAATTCTTCAGGTGGCCTATGCTGAGGATCTGCGTCTATATTTGGCAAAAAATCTTGCAAAAATTACTTTGATTACATTTGAGCAATTGGTTTTTCCTGATATAGAACAGGAAGTAGTCGTTTTCATTGGTGAAAAAGGCAAAGAAGAAAAAGGTATTCGTATCATTGAGATGAATAATCTTGATAGTTTTTCTCAACTCCGATTAGAACAGAATGGCTTTCAGCAATTGCGTCATGTCAAAGAAAAATGGACGAAATATTTTGTGACTCCAGATGAAATGTCTCTTATTCAGGGACTTCGCAATGACAACCGATTTGCGAAGTTTTCTGAGTATGGCTTAATCAATGTTGGTATTACAACTGGAAATAATGGTTATTTTTCAGTTACTGAAGAAACCACAGAGCAATATGGATTGGCGGATGTTACTCTTCCGCTGATTGGCAGGAGTTCCCATGCACATGGAATATATTTTACAAAAGAGGATTGGGAAAAAAATAAGGGCATGGGAAAACGTGCAAGACTGATTAATTTTCCTGAGATTCCGTATGAGGAATATCCTGATGGACATAAGAAATACATTTCGTTTGGTGAAAAAAATGGTGAACACAAAGGATATAAATGTTCTATTAGGGATAGATGGTATATTGTTCCATCTGTATGGGTACCAGATGCTTTTTTCTTAAGGAGAAACAACTTGTATCCTAAATTTGTTTTGAATGGATGTGGTGCTGTATCAACGGATACAATGCACAGAATGAAGTTCAATGAAGGGGTTACACCGGAAAACATTCTTCTTGCTTACTATAATAGTATCTCCTTTGCTTTTACGGAGATTTGTGGACGAAGTTATGGAGGTGGTGTACTTGAAGTGCTTCCCGGCGAAATGGGAAACATTTTGCTTCCTAAGGTAGATGCTGTTAATCCAAAGCTTAGAGAAACGCTTTTAGCTCATATTGATTCCATTGTGCAAAATGGTGAAGATATTGAAACGGCTTTGAATATTGTTGACGAGGAACTTCTTGTTAAAACTTTAGGTATCGATTCTGAAATATGCCGCAAGTGTCGTGTCATTTGGAAGAAGATGCAGCGACGTAGATTAGGACGAGGATAAATAGGAGATAATAATTTATGTCTTTACAAGAGGAAATAACTGCTCGTGCAAGTAAGATATATCGTGAATCGTATCAGATGTCCATCGGCGAATTGATAAACTTGTACCGAGACGGAGAAATGGATATTCATCCCGAATTTCAACGTGTGTTTAGATGGAATGATTATCAGAAAACAAAATTGATTGAATCAATTATGCTTAATATCCCAATTCCTTCTATCTTTGTAAGTCAAAATGATGATGGTGTTTGGGATGTAATTGATGGTGTTCAACGTCTTTCCACTATTTTTCAGTTTGTGGGTATTTTTAAGGACGAAGAAGGTAAAAAGTTATCTCCATTGACGCTTCAAAAGACCGATTACTTGCCATCTTTTGCAGGTGTACAATGGGAGAATGAGATACCTGAATTAAGCTTTACAAAAGAACAGCAACTTTTCTTTAAGCGTGCTCGAATGGATGTAATTATTATGAAAAAGGAAAGTGATCCCCATACAAAATATGAACTATTCCAGAGATTAAATACTGGAGGGTCGTTTTTAAGTGATCAAGAAGTTCGTAATTGCTTAATGATTATGACAAATAAGAAATTTTACGAGTTTATTATGGAACTTGACGAGGAAAGTTCTTTTAGAAACTGTTTGCCAATTTCTGATAGGAGAACAGATGAACAATATAGAGTTGAGTTATTATTAAGATTACTTATTCCTAGCCATATTGATTGGGAAAAGATTGGACAGTATTCTGATTTTGCAGAACTTTTGGATAAAGAGACGATTTCTCTTTGTAATATGGAACTGGATTTTGCTGAAATTAAAGAACATTTTATTGCAACATTTAATCTTCTTTATGGTGTTATGGGAGAAGATAGTTTCAAAAAATATAATGGTACTAAGCATCTGGGTCCTGTAATGGCTGCTGCGTTCCAAACCATTGCAACAGGAGTATATGAGAATATTAGTGAAATACTTGCACTTGGAAATACAAATGAGTGGTTGACTAATAAAATCCAATCTTTGTATTCGCAAGATGAATTTCAAAAAAATACGACTCCGGGTGTAAGATCTATTCCGAGATTTAAAGATTTGTCACTGTTTGGAGTACAATACTTTAAGCCATGAAGATAGGAACTATATATGAGCTTCAGGATGCAATTGATTCCGAAATGGCATGGCGCAAACATGAACTTTCGGCTGTTCGTTCTAATGTATCAAATGCGAGAAAATTTGCAAAAGATACTGCAATCCGTGCGGGAATTGCACTTCTTTATGCGCACTGGGAAGGAACGATAAAAAATATAGCTACTTACTATTTAGAGTATGTATCTGTGTTGGGATTATCATATGGACAACTGAAACCTAATTTTTTGGCAGTTGCATTGAAATACAATCTCCAGTCCTTTGAGGAAAGCAATAAAACGACAATACATACAACTATTGTAAATAAAGTAATCAATAGCCATGACGTTAAATTTAAAATTCCAGTTGAGGGTATTATAAAAACAAACTCAAATCTTAATTCAGAAATATTTATGGAAATAATGGCAACAATAGGTCTGGAATGTAAGGAATATGAAAGTTCATATAAGCTGATTGATACGGTTTTACTTCAGAAGCGTAATATGATTGCCCATGGGGAACGCCTGGAAGCATTGGATCTTGATGAGACACGTTATTATGAAATACATGATAAAATATTCGGGTTGATGCAATTATTTTCAAATCAAGTGTCAAATGCAGCAATTCAAAAACAGTATTTGCTTGATAGTTCAACTGAATACAAATAGCACTAACCGCTGCTACATGGAAACACACACAACCATGCAACAGCGGTTTTTTTATTTCCGTTTCTTTCTCTGTCCGACATAGCTTTTGAAGAATTTGGACTTTTCAAGGATATGTACAAGCTGCCGGAACTCCACATCAGACAGCTTGTTATAATTGATACCCAGCCGCTTGCAGTAAAGCGCAGCCTGTTTTTCAAGAGGGCTTCCCTTGAAATTTGCAACATCCTCTAAATCCTGTTTCAATTCTTCGGCAATGGTAGTTGACGGCGCACTCTCACTGTCAGACTTATGTGCAGCACGAATATCCCGGACTATTACGCTTATATCGTCCTGTATCATGTGGCTGAAATATTCATCATCCTCAATGTGTGCAGCCTGCAAAATCCGGAGGTACGGGTCATCCTCTCCGGGGCGGTGGCGTTCTATTATTTCGTGCCGGACGGTATCAACAAGGGAGTTGAGGTTTTGAATCTGCATGGAAACAATCCCATCCACATAAACCTCAATATCAGCCAAAAACTTTATAAAATCCTTGTGGGTGGCAAGTCGGATTCTCCGCAGGGGACAAAATCACCGTGAAATGCCAGCAAGGGCGGCTTGTTATCACGAAGAATGAGCCGAAATCAGACACCGAAGCGAAAAATAGACAAGCATAGAGGATTTGGGATGAACTTTTGGGAAAACCTATTCCATTTTGAAAAACATTGTAATATAATAGAGCCAGAAAAATCGGGATTTTAAAAATGAAAAAATATAAGGAGGAACAGAATAATGGCTAAATTTAAAGTAGTTATGACTTTTCCTGATGGTGAAGTTATTGATTCTTACGAAGAGGACGGAGATGACGGCATTTTTGCCACGGAACAGGAAGCAGAAGACTATTTCTCTGAATGGATGAGTAATTACGATGCAGGTGGCGAGGTTCTCCATCTTTCAAACCCTGGTGATTACCCTCTTGAAATGGTCGAGCAAGAACCAGACTATGAGATAGTCGAAATCTGATAGCATCAATCCTTATACAAATACGCATACATAAATCAGTGCGGTGGGACAGACATTTTCTTATCCCACCGCTTTTCTTATTTCCGTTTCTTCCTCTGACTGACATAGCTTTTGAAGTATTTGGACTTTTCAAGGATATGTACAAGCTGCCGGAATTCCACGTCAGACAGCTTGTTAAAATTGATACCCAGCCGCTTACAGTAAAGCGCAGCCTGTTTTTCAAGAGGGCTTCCCTTGAAAGTTGCAACATCCTCTAAATCCTGCTTCAATTCTTCGGCAATGGTAGTCGGCGACGCACTCTCACTGTCAGACTTGTGCGCGGCACGAATATCCCGGACGATTGCGCTTATATCATCCTGTATCATGTGGCTGAAATATTCGTCATCCTCAATGTGTGCAGCCTGTAAAATCCGGAGATACGGGTCATCTTCCCCAGGGCGGTAGCGTTCCATAATTTCGTGCCGGACGGTATCGACAAGGGAATTGAGGTTTTGAATCTGCATGGAAGCAATCCCATCCACATAAACCTCAATATCAGCCAGAAACTTTATAAAATCCTTGTGAGTGGCAAGTTCGCACAGCAGGCGGTTGTTAATCCGGCCGCTTTTCAGAAGCGCAACCATTTCATCATTCAAATGCAGTTCTGTTAAAGGCGTGTTGGCCTGTTCCCTGTTTTCTGTCCGGCATAACAGGTAATCAACGGACACCCCATAAAAATCTGCCAGCGTGATAAGGTTGCCATGATTGATTTCTTTATTATCTTTGGATTCATAGCTGGCAAGGGCGGATTTTGAAATCTGCGTCAGTCGTGCCAGTTCTTCCAGATTCAGCCCTTTGTCCTTGCGTAGTTCCCAAAGGCGTTCCTGTATGGTAGACGCTCCTTTCATGGGCGCACGCTCCTTTCCGGCGGCTGCTTCCCTGCCGCCTGACTGGATTATACCATACTTTCCACAATCGTGGAAATTTCCGATATTTGCCCTTAATTCCTTTTTTGTGGACATACGGCACAAGGCTCAAAAATGTTCTATGATACAGGTAAGTTCATCGATGGATTATTCCAATCGAATGACCGGCCTGTATGGGATATGCTCCCCGGCGATGTAGCGCAACGACTTCCGGCAGGGAAACGGAGGACCCCCTGACCGCAACGAGCGTACCAAGCGGAGCGAAACGCCGCCAAAAACGGGGGCAGGAACGACAGCAGAGAGAACCGGCAAAAATGAACACCGAAACGATACCGAAACACAACAATTTCACAGGGCATAGTCTGCCCTGCCCGTAATACCAAGGGGAATTTTGGGGCGGCTCTGCGGCTGTATTTCCCCTGAAAATCGCCCCGAAACGATACACAAAAACCACTACCCGCCCATTCCGGCTGTTACTGCTGAATCGGGCGGTTTTTCTATGAAGGAGGCACTATGCCGAGAATGTCAAAAAAGCGGAAGAAAGAACTTGCTTTCTTCCAGAGGAAATTTATTTCCGCTTACGGCCGGGGGCGCAGAAGCTACAATGGACTCTGCC
>CAJTRM010000053.1 GCA_910578865.1 uncultured Dorea sp. | reverse complement strand
AGTTTTAAGCATATTTAGTGTAACATATCCCTTTTTACGGGGAAAGAGCAGAACCGTGCCAATTTTGTGCGGAATTGTGCCAATTTCGTGCCAGGCTTTTGTAGAATATTAAAAAACAGATTTGTATTTACTATTGTTGAAACCCAAAATTAAGAAATATGAAATCTATGAATAAAAAATATGATATGATATATAATTATAAAAACACCAAACAAAACAAGAAAAACGAATAAAAAATATTGATTTTTAATTTTGCTTGACATTCTTGAGAAAGGTTGTATAATGTTTTTTAGACAAAGAAAATTTATGAGGTGCTTTATGTGCGAAAAAGGTTTGATAACAGAGGAGCATAAAAAGAATCTTCCTACTGTCAGAATAAAAAAAGTAATCTTGAAAGACTTTAAGAGTGTTGGATATGGTGAAATAACGTTTAATTGTGGTAAACAATTTATTCCATATAACACAGAATCTGATATATTAGGTATTTATGGTCAAAATGGTTCTGGAAAAACATCCTTTATAGAAGCATTATCTATTTTACAGGAATTGATGGCAGGCACAACAGTTTCTAGTGTATATGCTGATTGCGTGGCATCCGGAAAAGAGTTTTCAGAATTAGAGTTTGTATTTGATATGCAATATCCTAATAGTATAATCCGCGAAGCAGCATATTCATTCTGTATGTCAAGACAAAAACTCACAGAAGAAGAATTGAGAGAGAAATATAAAGAAGCTCCAGAAGATTTTGATATACCAGAAGAAGACTATAAGGTTATTATTTTTGATGAAAAGTTTTCTCTCTTATGGGAAGATGCGTCAAAAAGACAGGCTATAATTGACACTTCTCCAGAGGATGTTCCATTTAAACCAACAACTAAGAGAAAGGAACTAGCAGGTGGTGGTCAAAAGACACTTGTGTCATTAGAGGTAAATAAGAAATTAGCATCTGTGAAATCTTCCTCCTTTATATTTATGTTAGAAACTTTAAAGCTATTTGGAGAAAATGACAATAAATCTATTTTTTTCCGAGTATTAGTTGAACTAAGATTATTTGCACGACATTTTTTATTCGTGGTGGATACAAAATCGTCTGGTTTTATTAGATTGAATTTTGCCCTTCCTATTTATACAAGAACAGGAAGAATGATATTTGATGCCAGAAGACCAATGACGATTGATAATGACGATTTGGATGATCTTAGAAAAGAGTTGGCCAGTATAAGTTCCGTTTTAACACAGCTTGTTCCAGGTTTGTCTATTGGCTTTAAAGAAATTTCACAAACACTGGATAAAGATGGAGAGCAAGCAACAGTAACTATGTTAACTGCATATCGAAACGGAAATGAACTTCCGTTAAGAGATGAATCTGATGGAGTTAGAAAAATTATATCTGTTTTAAGCCTTATTATTGCAGCATTTAATGAACAATCCGTGACTGTAGCAATTGATGAATTTGATGCAGGTATTTTTGAATATTTATTAGGCGAAATTCTTCAGTCTATAGAAGAGTCTGGAAAAGGGCAGTTTATTTTTACCTCACACAATTTGAGACCATTGGAAGTTATTAACAAAAAATTTTTATATTTTACAACTACCAATCCCCAAAATAGATATATACGACTTAAAAACATTGCAGCAACAAATAATCTAAGAGATACTTATTTTAGAGAAATTGTATTATGCGAGCAGGAAGAAGAAATATATAGTAAAACAAAAAAATTTAAGATTATTGCTGCATTGAAAAGTGCTGGAGGATTGAGTTAATGGGAAAACGGCCAAAGAGAAAGATTGTCCTATTTCTTGTAGAGGGAAAGTCTGATCGAGAAGCTCTGCAGTTGGCAATTTCTGAGTTATATGATCAAATAGATGAAAGTATTGAAGTTTTTTTCCCCACAATGGTCGAAGGTGAAGATGAAAAAGGGGGAGATATCACCTCAAAATTTAAAGTCTTTCCTAACAACATAGAAGATAAAATTTATGAGTTCTTTTTAAAAGATTTTTTTGATAAGCAGAAAATTATGCCTAAGGATGTTTCAGAAATAATTCAAATTGTGGATATGGATGGAGCCTATATTTCTGACGATATGATTCAAATGGGAGAGAATCCGATAGGTGAAAATAGACCATATTATAATTTGGATACTATTTTAACCCTAAATGTTGAAGGTATTATTAAGCGAAATGACCAAAAAAGAAAAAATATTGATTATCTGAGTTCCCTTAGAATGATAAAAGTAAAACAGAAAACAGTAAAATATTCTGTTTACTATTTTTCATCAAATTTGGACCATTTTTTACACCATGATGCTAACTTGGATTACAGAGAAAAAAGAAGTAAAGCAGATGCATTTGCAAGGCAGTACATAGGTAATGCCAAAGGATTTATTGAGAGGATATTGGAAGATTCAGGAGCTTCAAAGAATATGAGTTATGATCAGTCTTGGGATTTTATAAAAACTGTAGGAGTCAATTCATTGCAGAGACATACAAATTTAGATGTTCTGTTGAAAGAACTATGGTGTCAGGAAAATAGTAAAAAAGAATAAAGATATTTTGATTCATTTAATATTCTATTAGATAAGGTGGTGATTATCAAGAAGGACTAAAATATCGTACACAGGATTTGGCAAAAAATAGGATTGAGCGCCAACTCAATCCTTAACATTGTTAATGACCAATAGATGATTAACAATTCTCCATAATTACTATATCATCTATTAATCCTGTTGGCAATACCGAAACAAAAGTTCGTTTTCACACAAACAGGTCGTTTTTGTTTTAATATAGATTGTAAAATTCTATATAAAATGAAAGGAAATTAGATGAATAAACAAGAATTAAGACAAAAAGACATATTAAAATTGATTGAAGGATTAGATATTTCTCCAACTATGCATAAAAATGCTACGGAAAAATATAAGGCAGTGGGTACATATTTGCAGGAGCAAGGGCTTATCTGTGATATTTTTCCGCAAGGCTCGTTTAGTCTTGGCACAGTAGTTCGTCCATTCAAAGAGTCCAAGGAGGCAGATTATGATTTGGACTTTATCTGCTGTCTTAGCAAAGATAAAGATAAAATTACACCAGGCTATGTAAAAAATATTGTAAAAGAAACTCTTTGCAAATCGGAAATATATAAAGAAAAGCTTCAAAATATAGAATGGGACAAATGTTGGACATTAAAATATGCTGAAATTAATGGCATAGGGTTTAATATTGATATAGTACCAGGAGTACCTGAATCAGACGAAATAGTCCAATCAATGATTAGTAGTAATTTATCTCAAGAATACGCAGAACTTGCAGTTGCAATTACTGATAAAAGAAATGATAGTTATTTTTGGCTTGCAAGCAATTCAAGAGCCTATAAAAATTGGTTTGAGACAATTAATAGACCTTTTTTAGATTACGATCGTCAGAATAAAAGAAAAGTTTTTTTTGAAAAAAATAGAACTATTTATAATAGTATCGAAGATATACCAGAAGAATTAGAACGTTCATCATTACAACGAGTTATTCAGATTTTAAAACATCATAGGGATGTATATTATTGCAGAATAAAAAAAGAAAATCTTAAACCCACATCTGCCATTATAACTACAATTTGTGCAGAAATTGCATGTGGTATTTCTCCCGCATTGAATGTATTTGAATTGCTTCAAATAATAGTTAATGATTTTGAAATTTATTCTCTTAATCAAACAATGACAGAGGAAGAGTTTTCTAGGCAATACCGTACAAAAAATACTATTCGCAAGAGAAATGGTAAATGGCGTATTATGAATCCTGTAAACCCAAATGATAATCTAGCAGATTCATGGAACTATAATCTAGAGAAAGCAGAACTTTTTTTTAAATGGGTAAAAGTGATGAAAAAAGATTACTTGGATTCTTTGTGTTTCGAGGATAACGATTTTGTGGCATTGCTTGAAAATAATTTCGGGAGTGATTATGTAAAAAAGAATATAGATTTAAAAAATTATGTTTGCGTTTCCCCAACTATTATAACGAATACCCCCAAACCGTGGAGGAGATAATTTATGAGTCTTCAACACAAAGATATTGAGTGTATAAGTGAAAAATATCCAGCGCTTGAAATGGTTAATCGTGAAGATTCTTATGTATTCTTAGGTGATCTTGTCTTGGATCATGTTTATAATGATGTTCGAATGACTGGAAAATTTAATTTAGAAATTGAAGTGCCAGGGGATTTTCCCTTGGCACTTCCAACAGTAAAAGAGTTATCAAATTATATAGATGAAGATTATCCGCATCGCTATGAAGATAAGAAACTCTGTTTAGCATCTAATCTTGAATTAAAAATGTTTTTTTCTCAAGATACAAATATATGTTCTTTTATAGAAAAGTATATTTTACCATATCTATATACATATCGGTTTTATAAAGAGTACGGTATATATCCATATGGAGAACGGTCTCATGGCACAATGGGAGATTTAGAGTATCTAAAAGATTTGTTTGGAGTAAATGACTGGAAACAGGTTTTTGATATAATGATATTTGTAATTAGATTTCCTTACAGAGGGCATCTGTTATGTCCGTGTGGCAGTGGAGAAAAAATAAGAAATTGTCATGGCAATGTATTGAGAAAAGTAATGGATGCTAAATTGCAAGACGAGTTTATATTAATTTTATTAGAGATAGAAAAAGTTTTTGAAAGAGAGGCAGAAAAATGGAAAATGTAATCAAACAATTGAAACAATTCAAAACAGATACAATTTATGAGAAGAAAAAACACTATAATGCTGCAGATAGAAAACGTGAATATTATAAATGGATATCAATCATTCAAATAATTCTAAATGCAATTACGGGAACAACTTTATTTGCAGTAGTTTTTGGTGAAGGCAGTAAAGCAGCCGAGCTAATTGCACTGATTTTCACTATTTTGGCTACTATTTTGGCGAGTGTGCAAAAAATAGGTGATTTTGAAAATCAAGCGCAGGGTAATGCAAAAGTAGCGGATATGTATTTGAGAATTAGTAAAAAAATTAACCTTATTTTAAACTTTATAAAAGATGGAGCATTATCTAATCAAGAAATTTTAGAAAAGGCTGAAGAAATTCGTAGTGAGATAAGTCAAGCTAATGAAATAGGTTCCCAATTTTCTACCAATCAAAATGATTATAACAAGGCTCAAACAGGTATTAAAAATGGAGAAGAGAACTATACAGATGAAGAGTTGAATCTTTGGGAATAAAGATGAATAAAAATTTTTGTTTAGAACAAAAGCAGGATACTTTGTATATTAGGTTCTTTCTGATGTTTGGGTAATTTCGTCATTCTCATTTGGCTTTGCTAAGTCGATTGGGTGACTTAGAGCAAATTCGGAGAATATACGAATACCCAAAGTGCAGAAAGAATCGTATGTTAGATATCCTGCTTTTATTTTAGAAAAATAGTTTTTTATATAATTATGCCAGTTGCATGCCAGCCAGTTCTTCAACCTCTTCTATAGACAGACCAGAACCAATCGCAATTTCTTCAAAGGATAATTTTCCCAACGACAAATATCGTTTCGCTGTTTCAACTTTTGTATCATGCTCTTTGCTTTTGACATAAGAGCGCATCACTTCTTCCTGATCATATAACTCCATCATCATATTGACAACCTCCTTTTCTTTGCTTTCGAGATATTCCTTCAGCACATTCCTGTCTTTGCAGATGCGGATTGCTTCCTGTATAGCCTTTCTGGTTCTCCCATGGATTGATGCCTGCTCCTGACATACTTTGGTAAATGCCACATACTGATGGATAATATCACCTTCTTTTCCATCATAAATAACCTTAGCTCTCGCGTCTATGCAAATCTCTTCTCCACCAAAAAACTCTTCTGAAAAAGATATTTCTTCAGGCCGTTCTTTCCTGTTTCCCGTATATATGATATATAATTCAGGCTTTGGCATTTTCAATTTTGTGCTGTTATAAATATCCTGCTCTGTTACTCTAAAATATTCCCGATATGTCTGTACAAGATACATAAGAATACGGAACAAAATATTTACTGTCCATGTGGCCTGAGCCTCAATCAGTATCAAAAGCCGGTTACCTACTGAAAATCCCAGATCATTATAGATATCATCAACAAGAACATTATTGATGGTGATATCTTTTATGTCATCTTCGGTAGTTTGTTTATCATCTGGGTGAAGAGCCTGATATAACTGTATCAAATACTTTTTATCTTTAAAAAGATTTGTAAAAACGCTGTCTTTAATAGTACGTTTCATTACAGGAACGGATTCCTGCTGTGTGTTTTCTGAAATTTTTGCATTATGTTCCATCAATGATGTCACCTGCCTTATACATACATTTTCCCATATTTATAATACCACAAAATCCCGCATGGTTCAATGGATTTCCTTTATCTGTATTCTGTCTGGTTATATGGATTTTCACAATATATTTCACCTCATAAATCCCTGTCTGTCCGGTCATACCGCAAATGCCCCTGTATTACTCCTGCATGGTTCAGGATTTGGATGAAAGCCTTGCTTTGGCTCTCCAATGCCTTTTGATATCCGGATTCTGTTAGAAACAGACGCATCCGCTCTCCCTTATCTCCTATGGGAGATTTGCTCGAAAGCACATCAAACACGATCATATGCTTTACCTCTGGGTCAAAGCGTTCAAGTGCCATGATGTCGTGCCCTTCCAGTTTTTGGGCACCAGATTCCTGTCTTGCCACAGCAATCATCTCCCCGACAGTCCTCGCTTTCCAAGGTAGGTGATAGTCTTTCTGAATGTCACAGATCAATTCCCTGCAGTCATTCTCTGAAAGTTCACGGAGTTTCTTTAACAGATTTTCAGCAATATTCCTCTTATCATGGTCACGGGTATACCGGCAGAATATAGCAATTTCCTGTATCGCATCATACCTGTGGCAGCCCTCCAGCTGGAATACCATTCTTTTTTCATCCTCAGTCAATGTTATCATATATTTCCTCCAATCCGGCCTGATTGCCTGTAAATACCATTTAGCTGCTCATTCCTGTTCTCCGGCATCCTTATCGTTCGGAAAGAACTTCTCCAGAATGTCGATACTGTCTTTGGATGTATACCCCCACAGGATAGAGCTGAGTGCGTCAATCGCCTCCCGTCTCCTGCGGTAATAAGTACGGAAGCTGATATCCCGGATATGGGGGCGCAGCTTCTCTATGATCTCTTCCACGTTTCGCAGCTGCTGTGGGGAGAGGAAAGAGTAATACAGCAGCCAGTAATAATTCTCCCCATTCTTGTGTTTGGTTCGGAGCAGGTCAATGGAAGTGTCCAGTAGTTTCAGCATCCGGTGGCTCCGTTCGATACATTTGGCATGGTGTTCGATGCTGCGGTCTGACAGATCTATCCCCGCCACATAGACAGACTCCAGAAAGTCCTCGATGGAACTCCCATACTCAATCTCAAACCGGCTCCTCACCTGCTGGACGGACAGCTCCAGGCTCCACACCACATCCCTGTATTTTTTCAGCAGCTTCCAGGTATCATGGTACAGCGGGTTATCGGCAATGTTCATTTCTTCCTGATTCTTTTTCATGCCCTGGCACCTCCTTCTCTGTCCTTTTCGGTGGGAGAGAGCGTCAGTTCAAAGGTGTAGACCGGCTTATCCTCCCCGCAGGATACAGTCATTCCAAACCGTACAGTCCCCTTCAGTATGTGGGATATATACTCTTCCCTGCAGGCGTCTGATAAAGGATATAACTTATATACGGATTTGGGGCACCGGAAACAGGAAATCCCCTGTGCATCAAGGACTTGCGCCATTTTTGTAATGACTGCTTCCATGTTAGATTTTGAAACGCTGGACAATTCCTCTGAAACGCATACCTCGTGCTCTGTGACAGCGGAATCTGCCTGTGGTTCTGTTTCCTTCGGCAGGGTGACATTGATTTTCAAGACCATGGCAACCTCTTCTTTGTCAACGAGAACATCTGATATCTGGAACATGGTGGAAAGATAGCTGTGCAGATAGATCACGCTGCCTGCCCTTCCGGGGAAAGACATTAAGGAGATATAGTCCATATCAGCGAATTTTTTCAGCACACGCCCTGTTGTGGCTTTGGAGATGCCCCAGCGGACAGCCATCTCACTGTAGGCTACCAGAGGAGAGCCGGTGCCGTTGCGGAGATAGACAACCGGACCGATCTCCGAACCCTGCACCTGGCTGTCATTGTAGACGGCTGACATCCACAGATCCAGAAGGATATCCATTTCGGAGCAGCGGCCGGCGCTGACCAGTTCTGTTGCAACTACAACCGGCATGAAGAAAAACCCGGTCTCTTTTTGACAGGGGCAGTTGTAGTCCAGTACGGTATTATGCTTTTTCCAGTCACGAATCTTGTATTTGATCACCTTTCCACGGTCGAGGAAAAGATAGGAGATAAGGTGGCGTTTCTGTAGTTCGTCCAGGATGGAGACTGCCTGGCACTGGAAACGGGTACGGAACCATGCGGACAGTTCTTTCACGGTGCAGATCCACTCACCGGGATATACCGTATAGCCGATACCATCTATGCGGAGGTAAGAAGTACGGAAGTTTGCATAGTTGCAGAGTACTGTATAATAAAAAAGACCGGAACCCCCGCTTGTACGAATGCTCCGATCTGCCATTAAGTTCTGAATAAATTGCCGGTAAATCCGGCAGCGTGGATAGTCCACAAGTTGTTTAATTTCTAACTGGTATGATTGCATAATTTTTCTCCTTCAAAAAGGCAAAATAAGCAGGTAGGTTCGAAAATGCAAAGTGAACGTAAAAGTTTCACTTGTACATTTATTGAAAAACTGCTAATATTTTGCTAATACGATTACGAAAATCATACCGCTTCGAGGTGGACGTAGGTGCTCTCAGGTGGAAATAAAAGGTTCAAAAGTATTGATTTTATTGGACTTGGAGATATCACAAGGATTACGCTGAATCTGTACGGAAACAGCCCTTTTAACTCCTAAGCGGTAGGCCGGAGGTTCAAATCCTCTTAGCGACGCTGAAGACATCGCCGGAAACTTTAAATTTTTAAAGTTTTCGGCGTTTTTTTATTTATGGGAAGAATATGGATAGGTGGTAATGGGTGCGGTAAGTAGGAGTGATTTTTGTTGAGAAAAAATGTTCTAAATTCGGCGTGTTCCAGTCCGTTGGCATAAGCGGCCGTCAGCTGTCCCGGATGCTGTCCCTTCGAGTGTTTGTACTATGTGGGAATTGCGCTGCTTGTGACCCTGACACTGGGAATTGTGTGCAGCCTGGCCTTGAGCAGGGAATTTGACCAGATTGGTTTGTTTGGGAAACTCACTTACCATTTTCCGCTGTTCCAGGTTCTGGTGTTTGCAGCTGCGCTGTTTCTGGTACAGTCGGTATTCTTGGTCTGTGCGGTCTGTTATACCGGAAGGCTTTCCCTTGTGAAGCGAATCAAGGCGATGGAGTCATTGATAGATATTTATTCAGCATTTCACAGCAACAGATAAACATTTCACAGCAATCAAATTGTTTTGACATTTCAGACAGGATACAATAAAATGTCTGTTTATGGCAGCAGCAAAAGATGAACGTTTGCTGCTGGCGATATCATGACGAGGAGGTGGCGCATTGATCCGTATTGCAATCTGTGATGATGAAAAACATATGTCTGATCATATAAGGTCTCTTGTTTCTGATTTCTTTCGTAAAAAGAACCGGGAGATCAGCCTCCGTATGTTTTCCAGCGGCGAAGAGCTGCTGAGATACAATGGACAGATCGACATCCTGTTTCTGGATATCCAGATGAAGGACATGGATGGTATGGAAACGGCAAGGAAACTGAGGGCGGATCAGTTCCGGGGCTTTTTAGTCTTTATTACGATACTGAAAGAGATGGTATTCCAGTCTTTTGAGGTACAGGCCTACGATTATCTGGTCAAGCCGGTGGATAAAAAACAGTTTGAAAAGACCATGGAACGCCTTTATGCTTCCATGCAGAACGCCAGAGAAGACAGCCTGCTGGTGCAAAAGGGATATGAGGGGCGCATCATCCCAAAGGATGAGATTGTCTTCTGTGAGGTCATAGACAGGAAAATATATCTGAACCTGGCTTCCGGCGATGTTGTTGATTATTATGAACGGATTGAAAATTTGGAAGCAAAGCTGGATAAGCATTTTTACCGGTGCCACAGGAGCTATCTAATCAATCTGAAACATTTAAAAGGCTATAAAAACGGGACTGCCTGTATGGATAATGGCAAAAAGATTCCCGTATCACGGCTGCGGAGCAAGGAGTTCTCAGGCGTTGTTCTGCAATATATGAAGAATATCTGAGATCTGTAATTGTTTCAATTAGAATTGCGTATTTACTCTGTGCAATTCGTGTGAAAGCGTACAGACTGCAGGAGCAATCCTCATTGTCGGAGGAAATTGTCATGGGATTGCGGAATATTTGTGAAGGAACGGTATAGATATGCAGAGTTTTTACATACTGGGGGCAGGTAACATGGTGGAGTATTTAGATTTTTTCAACATATATATTATAGGCCTCATTGAGGGGGTCTTTCAGTTTTATTTCCTGGCAAAAATCCTGAAAAAGAGACTTTTCTTCCCATTTTATTTCCTGTTTGGAGTATGTGCGGTGATTGTCACCCGCTTCCTTTCAGTTGGCACGGTGACTGGCTTCGTGGTGATGGTATCTCTTCTTACGGTATGTGGGATTCTGATCTGCCATGCGGATTTTAAGTCTTCTCTTCTGTATGCAGCCCTGACAACTGAAATCATGCTGCTTTGCTATGGGATTGTGAAATCTCTGATAGGCCTGTTATACGCATGGCTGCCA
>CAJTRM010000052.1 GCA_910578865.1 uncultured Dorea sp. | reverse complement strand
TATTAAAATACGGTGGAATTTAGTCCTGCACTGGAATTTACTTTTTCAAGTCAGCGGCAAATTTTATTCAGTAAAAATATCTGTAACCTTTTTTGTAACTGAATCTCCATCATTCCATCATCAAATGATGGAGATTCCAATAGATATGATGGAGATAGACTAATTACTTCATCGTCTTCGCCAGTGAATTGAGCAACGCCCGCATCTCCGGATTAGCCAATACTTTTGCCAGAAGTTCCGGATCGACTTCATCAGCAACAGCAGTATTATTATTTTCCTGCTGTACATGCATCTGTGGATCCAGATTCTTTTTCTCATAAAATGCTTCTTCAAAAAGCTCTGCATTTTTCCTTCGGTCATCATCCAGAATATGAGAGTACACATCCGTAACCATATTGACCTGAGCATGGCCGGAATCACCCTGTACCGCTTTGATGTCTCCACCATTCAGTTTCAGCTTATAAGTAACGCTGCTATGACGAAAGCTGTGAAATACAACCGGTGGGAGATTATAGTCCTCGATCAGTTTCTTTAAAGGACCACGGATTGCTCCATCTCCGAGAGGGAGACCAAAGGTACTTGCCATAACCAGGTTATAGTCCATATATTCATCACCAAGGATTTCTTTCATTTCATCCTGTTCCGCTTTCCAGTCTACCAACATATTAGCGACACTCTTTGGTAAGAATATCTTACGCACACTGCTTTCTGTCTTTGGTGTTTTCAGAATACGGACCGTAGAATTCTTCTTATGATTTGTCGGGAATACCAACAACACATCTTTTCCATCCAATGCATTCAACGATTCTTTTCTTATACGCTGTGATTCTTTGTTGATGAAGACATATGCACGGTTTTCTTCAATTGCCTCAGGAGAAATATCTACACAATCCCAGGTAAGACCAAGCAGCTCACCAAGTCGTAAGGAACATGAAAAGGATAGATTTATTGCAAGCTTTAATCGCTCATCTTCACAGACACTGAGCGCATACATTAATGTATCCGCTGTCCAGATGTCTCTTTTTTGTGATTTATGTTTTGGTACAGTCGCATGGGTGCAAGGATTCTTCTCCATCAACTCCCATTTCACTGCCTGTTCAAAACAGTTTCTAAGCAGCTTATTAATATCCCTGACCGTACTGGAAGATACAAATTCATTTCGACTGGTTTTATTCAATGGATTGATAACTGCACGTCTCTTCAAAAGACTCTGATAATATCTTTCGATGAAACGGGTATTGATCTCTGAGAGTTTCGTATCACCAATGATCGGAAGAATATAGTTATTGATAAGAGAGACATTTCCTTCATATGTAGAAAGCGCCCAGTTTTCTTTGCCATAAAGTGCAACATATTCTGTAATAAGCTCGTCCAGTGTTTTGCATTTACGGACGACAAATGATCCCATCTCTTTTTTATATTCAATTTCTTTTTTTCTTCTCTTTGCTTCGGCTTTCGTTTCATAGGTTTCCCACTTCTGTTTCCTCTCACCTTTTTCATTCGTATAAGAATAGATTACATTAAATTTTCCGTTTCGTTCTCTTATAGATGCCATATTATTGCATACTCCTTTCCAAATCTCTTTGCTCCATCCAGTCCTCAAATTCATCCCGACGGATTCTAACTCGACTGCCAACTTTTATTACTGTGAACTTTCCTGTATCCGCCCACTTGTTAATCATGCTTCTGCTGACCTTTGCCAGATAGGAAGCTTCATCAAAAGTAAGATACTTTATATTTCCATTGCTTCCTCGTATTCCGGTCTGTGATAATTTCTTCCGCCGGTAATTAGCCAGGGCAATATTTTGTTCCTGTGCAAGTTCTTCATAATCATTCGATGGATCCAGCTTATACCGATCCTGACCTTCCAGGAATTTTTGAAAACTCTCTTTTGTGATCCTTTTCTTTTCTGCAATCACAATGAATTCAAAAAAATGACTATACTTCGGATTATCAAGAATTGTATATACTGAGCTTCTGGTTGTTCCTAGCAGCTGTGCCATCTCTGGCATCGTAATAGTTGCATCTTCCAGAAGAGCGTCCTTTTCTCTGTCTTCCTTTGTCCGATACCGGGACTGGCTTTTATACCAATTCTGAAAAGATTCTTTTGGTATACGTTTCCAGTAATCGACAATAACAGCTTCCATTTGATTTTTCTTGAGTAATTCATAAACAAGATAATCATCAACACCCAACAGATCCGCAACTTCCTTGACGGAATAGGACCAGGATTTCAATTCTTTCCCCGGTTCTTCTCCGGTAACTTTATGATATTTAATCTGATTGGCGTACCATTTTTCAAAGCTGGCAATGTTGATTCGTATCTTTCCGGCAATCTCTTTTGATTCAAAAACATTTTTATGAACCAGCCAATATCGATCTGTCTTTTTTAATCCCAGTAGCTTTCCCATTTCCGGCACGGTCATCCAGGTTCTCTTTTGCGTTGGACGACGTTTGTAAGGACTGTCCTCTGATATCTTCGAAATGATTTCTGCAACATCATCCATTTCCGGAACTTCTTTTTGTTTCGTAATTGCTGTTGCCATTTATTCTTCACTTCCTGTCTTTTTTAGTGTTAGTGTTTTTTCTTATATCATATCTCAAATCCAGATAAAAATTTAGGATGTCGATTGCAGACAAAATCTGCCTGATCAACACCCTGTTTTTTACTGTTCCAAGTTATCGAGCCAGTCATCGAAACTCTTCTTAGAGATGCGATACTTTCCGCCATCCAACTGGATCCACCGGAATTCCTTTTTCTTTAAAAGGTTATAAATAGTAGGTCTGCTGACTCCTAAGATTTCCTGTAACTCTTGAACTGTATAACATCTTTTTTCTGACATTTCTTTATCCTCTTTTCTTTGAAATATGAAAGAAAAATTATCCCTTCATATAACGAAACGCTCAGAGCATGTTTTACAGTGGTCAAAAGCAAATTTTTTTACTTTTTTTCTTACGAGTTTTCTTGCGAGTTTTTTTAATGCAACTCGTAAGAAACTCGTAACATTAGATTTTTACATTTTTCATGAAATTAAGTAAAGAAAAAGAGCATATGGAATTGAATCCATACACTCTATGATTACTGGAACTTTATTTCATTTTTAATTCAACAAACTGGAAGTTTTACTCGTGGCGATAGGCCACAATCTATATAAATATCAGAAAAAAAAAGATGAGAAACAGAACTGCCGCATAGATTCAAAAAAAGGATTTCTATGGGGTAGGGGAAGTGCGCTTTCTTTGCGCATGATTTCAGTCTTTTATACACAACAGGTACAAAAAGGGAGATGCAAAAAAACACAATCGAGTTTTTTCACATCCCCGATTCTATAAAATGCAGAATATGCATAAAACTGAAAGAATTTACACCTTATTTATAAATGTGGGGCACTTCATATTGTCCTATAAAAATATCATAAACACAGAACTTATATTTACTACCTATGCAAAGTAGAGAAACAACTCAATTTTTTCTTATTTAAAATCAGAAAACAAGCAACTAAAATCTAATCATTATGAAGCGAGATCCCTTTTTGCGTAAATCATACCAGCTCCCACAGTCATAATCACAATCATTATCGTCCCTAAAATCAAAGCAACACAATCCCTTGATTCTCCAGCAAAAATTGATGTCGCATTTGAATAGGAAAACGGAGAAATAAAGATAACGTCCTTTAAATCAGGAACAACTCTTGCCATCAAATCATACACATACAGCAGCGTGGCAACTGAAATTCCAATTCCTAGCCTGTTCTTTTTGCTTACCGCAGAGATCACAAAGCAAATAGCCGCAATTTCGATATTCATCATTAACTGAAAAAGCATACACTCTGTGAATATGCTTCCAAAATCCGTTTTTCCAAGAAAAACAAATCCGACTTCATAAAGCATGCCACAAATAAATGTAAAACAAATAAGGTTTAGTAGCACTGCAAAAAACTTCATTGCTATTACCTTGCCCCGTGAAACCGGAAGTGTAAACGTATATTCCGCAGTATGCCCATCCTCTTCCTTTGAAAGAATTACTGTGGCGATGGAAGCTGCAAACATACTGCTTCCAAGTGCATGAATCGTTCCGATTTCTGTGGCAAAATATCCTTTTAATGTTGCTATACTGAGTGTACTCATTCCAAAAGCATCAGAAAACGTGCCCATTGTTGCAAAACTCTCTGCCATATCTGCCATGCTATCTTCCATACCCTTATATAAAATGATGCAGATGAGCCCCATTCCACCCACAGAAAGCGCCCATATCAAAAGACTTTTCCAACCTGATTTCCATTCGTTTTTTAATATTACCGGCATTTATTTTTCCTCCTTCAAGTAATAGTGCATAAATACTTCTTCTATGGACGGTTCCTCGATGATAATATCCTCGATATGATGTCCTTCCAGTTCCTTGTATAAATTGTTTAGGTTATCCTTATAGATATAGTCAAGCTTTTCGCCATCCCGTATCATTTTGATTCTCTTTGACCGACTGCTCAAAAGATTATCGACGGTATCTGTGACAACCAACTTTCCTTCCTTCATGATTGCCACACGAGTACAGTGATTTCTCACCTCCGATAAAACGTGTGTGGAAAGCATACAGGTCGCACCCTCATTCACATACTCCTGAATCAACTCAAAGAAAACATTTTGCATCAGAGGATCAAGTCCGCTGGTCGGTTCATCAAAAACAAAAAGCTTTGGTCTGTGCTGCATTGCACAGATGATGCTGACCTTTTTCCTGTTCCCAAGTGAGAGCTCATTGATTTTTCTTTTTACGTCCACCTGAAGTCTGTCGCAAAGTTTTTCTGCTTCATCGGTGCAATCAACCTTTCTGACTGCTGCCGAATACTTCAGTATTTCCCTGATTTTCATGCCCTGATAAAACCATGCTTCACTTGGCATATAGCCAATGTCTGCAAGGATTTTTTCTCTGTCCTTTACGCTGTCAAGACCATTGATTCTTATTTCGCCCTGATCATACTTTATCAATCCAAGCATTGACCGAATAGTCGTTGATTTTCCGGCACCGTTCGGTCCAAGGAACCCAAAAATTTCGCCTTCCCGAACCGAGAATGTTACATCCTCCACACCTCTGTGTTTTCCATAAGTTTTTGTTAAATTTTGAATCGTTATCATATCTTTCATTTCTCATGTACCTCCGTTTGATGATAGAATAGTACATAAAAAAGATGGGCACAATAACTGTACCCATCAGTGACACTTTTTCAACTCTAAGTTGCACTATTTATTATCTGTCCTTGTTTTAAATAATTTTAAATCAGAATTCAATATTTTGTCATCAATTCTGCGCCTGCATTTATATACCAGATAAACACAAATATATACGAATACAATATAGGCAGCGAACCCCAAAGTCACATAAGGATTTCTATCAAACCATTTTCCTATGTATGACACTGCCGTATATATTATTGTGCAGATTATTATACCAAGCAGTTCCTTCTTGCTTATTTCATCTGACTCATCAAAATTCCAAAGTACATAAACCTGAAGATACCCAACTGCATAGGTCAAAAAAATCATTTCCGCCATATGCAGTATTTCTGCCACAGTCACCCCAATGCAGAGCCGATATGTACAGTAGTAAAAAAGAACTCCGAAAAAATAAAGACATGCCTTAAACTCGATTCCAATTTCCTTTGTAAGATACCTTTCCCAGAGGGATACTTTTTTCTTATAACTTTTTTTCATGCCATTTCTCCTTTCAGAAGCTTCCTAAAATCCGATGCGTATGTACGGGAAATAATGATATGCTCACCGCTGACAAGTGTTGCATCAATCCTATTCGACGGCATACTTTTTAGCATTTCCACCTTGTTTACATTGATAATCATCGACTTGCTACAGCGGAAATAACTCTCATCGTCTAGAAATAATTCGATTGAATATAATGACATCTCTACTTGAATTTCATTATCATCTGTGTAGACAAATGTCTTATTATCCACCTTTTCTATATACAGAATTTCCTCCGGTGTAAAAACAATTGTCTCGTCGTTTTTTCGTCCAATTAGTTTTCTTTGACGTTTGTCCATAAAAAGCAACACCGCCTCAACCTCAGGATTTTTCTCCTTATAATTTAAAATCAGCTCATCTTCGCCTTTATTAATCTTATTAATTGTGTATCGCATAGAACTCCTTTCTTAGCAATCCTGTATAATTACCACAATTCAAAACTATCCTCTGCATCAATCCACATTTGCATAGTCCCATCAAGGTAAAGTCGTGCATACTCCAAAGGGTTGTCTATGACAAGCTCATTCAATGCACATTCAGAACCGGGAGTTATTTTTAAATTCTTTTCTGCCTCCCAACAGTCAATCCGCAGAATATATCCGGCATAAGTGCATATATCAATACTGTTGTGATAAATATTGTAATCAGCATATATTATGTTCATCCAAGTCTAATATTCTTTGCAAATCACAAAAGGACTCGATGAATCCCTATTTTCCAGCAATACAAGCAGGAACTTATTTATCATCTGTATTGTTTTCCTTTTTCTTATGAGTCGAACCCAAGCAAAGAAATGAGGAACCAAGACATAACCATATTATAGCCATAGAATTTTCATTTCCACTCGTAAAGCCAATAGCTGAGGCTACGAGAAACAGAACTGATGCAATATAAAATAAGATTGATTTATTTATTCCTTTTTTCATAAATAAGAATCTCCTCCAAATCCCGATTTCTATTTTTGTTTCCATAGCATAGTGTACTCTTTTTCACCAGTATCTTCATCCAAATCTTCACATTGAATAATGAACCCTTCTCTTTGGTAAAAAGAAATTGCTCTGGCATTCTTCTGATATACATTTAATCGTAAGCTGACTTTTTTATTTTTAATATAATCCAATAAAAGTTTACCTATGCCACATGACTGCATTTCATCAGAGACAAAAATACCTTCGATATATTCATCATTTAGTCCTACAAATCCTTGTATCATTTTATCCACTTCAAACACATAGACTTCGGATTGTGACATCATTTCTTTCACTAATTCATAATTACTTTTCCAGTATTGATTGGAAATAAAATAATGTGCTTTCAGATTTGTCTTTAACCATATGTCAGCAACTCTATTGATATCTCCGTTCAGCAACTTTCTAATCATAACAAATATTCTCCACAACTACATCCTTTATGCATTTTCTCTTTTTTCCATTCTATCACAAGCTCACCATTAATCATCAATTTTTTGATATTTTTTCTTTTCCCCCACTGTAAAACAGCCTCTGAGCGTTTCGTTATATAGAGGGATACAAATAAGAGCAAGATCCACCCGGGTATTACCGTATCGCCATTTTATGGCTACGGCATACCTCCGGGTAAGTCTCTTGATGGGGATTCCGATTCCCCATACCCTCGTACAGACATCAAAGATATCAGTTGGCTCTCTATCAAAGATAGTCGCAGCACTTTATATAACCGGAAGGGACAGCCGGTTAAAAAGTGTAATCGCACATCCAAGATGTCTTATCGAAAAGGAAGGAGGACTATGGCACCTAAGAAGAAAGAAAAGAATCTCAAGAGGAGTAACATCATCACGTTAAAATTAACGGATATTGAGTTGACAGTATTAAATGAAGCTGCTGACGTTACAGGACTTTCTCGTTCCGAATATCTGAGAAAGCTTCTGCTTGAGAAGCAAATCAATCACCAGATTGAAGTTGTTGCAGACCTAAATGATCTCAGAAAACTGGTCAGTGAATATGGAAAGATTGGATCGAATCTCAATCAGATCGCCAAGCATTTTAACAGTGGTGGCAGTCAGTCACGTGCTATAGAAAATGAAATCCATCAATGCATCACTGACTTATTCCTTTTGAGAAAAGAGGTACTAAAACTGGCAGGTGGTATGAATGGCAATCGTAAAACACATTAAAAGCAGAAATGCTAATTACTCGGCGGCTATCAATTACCTTCTGTTTGAACATGATGAAAAAACCGGGAAAAAGATTGTAGATGAATCCGGACGAAGCATCCTGCGAAAAGAGTTTTATATGGATGGGCTGAACTGTGATCCGATGTCTTTTGACAAAGAATGTGAACTGACAAATGCTCATTTTCATAAAAATAAGAAACGTGAAGATATCAAAAGTCACCACTACATTATCAGCTACGATCCAGCTGATGTTACAGAAAATGGACTTACCGGAAAGAGAGCACAGGCAATCAGTTTGGAACTTGCAAAGCAGATGTTTCCCGGATACCAGGCATTGGTGGTTACTCACACCGATGGCCACAATGAATCCGGAAATATCCATACCCACATCGTTATCAACAGTGTGCGGAAGACTGCAGTGGAAAGGCAGCCTTATATGGATAAACCACATGAGGAAACCTCCGGTTATAAGCATCGTTCCACTGATAAATTCATGAACACTTTTAAGAAAACTGTCATGGATCGGTGCCAACAGGAAGGACTTCACCAGATAGATCTTCTTGCTCCGGCTGAGAGAAAAATTACTCAGAAAGAATATATGTCACAGAAACACGGCCAGCAAAAACTGGATGAGATCAATCAGAAAATTATTGAAGATGGTCTCAAACCAACATCCACCGTGTTCCTTACACAGAAAGAATATTTGCGAAATGCGATTAATGAATGTGCTGCCACATCCAATAGTTTTGATGAATTCCAATCTAAACTTCTGGAACAATTTCAGATCTCTGTGATTGAACATCGTGGCAGATACAGCTATCTTCATCCTGATCGACAGAAGCGGATTACTGAACGTGCACTGGGAACACGATATGGAAAAGCACACCTGGAACAGACCTTCTTACGCAAGGATCCATTGGCCATTCTCTACGTCATATCTCACCTGCGTCTGGTTATAAATCTTCAGACAAATGTGAAAGCAATGCAGAGCCCGGCTTATGCTCATCGGGTAAAACTTTCTAACCTGCAGCAAATGGCAAATACCATTATCTATGTGCAGGAACATGGATTTGATACGCAGTCAGATTTGAAAAATACACTGCTTGCAGCAAAGCAGGAACTAAAAGAAATGCAGACACAGGTTGCTCGGCATCGGTCCGATCTAAGAATCCTCAACGATCAGATTCGTTATACCGGGCAGTACTATGCGAATAAGGAAGTTTATTCCCAGTTTTCAAAAGCAAAGTACAAAGGAAAGTACCGGAAAGAACATGCCAAGGAAATTCAGAAATATGAAGAAGCTAGAGATTGGCTGAAATCCTTTTATCAGGATGGAAAGATGACAAGCCTAAAAACTCTGACCTTACAAAAAGAAAAACTGCAACAGCAGATAGCTTCCGAAGAAGAAGCAATAAGCAGCTTGAAAGAAAAATTAAAAGATCTGGATACTGCCGATCAGAATGTTGATGCCATTCTTCAGATGCAGATTCCGGAACCAGTGAGATCAAAAACAAAAGATCTCGAACGATAATTATCACAAAACAAAGGAGGAACTATCACATGACACAAGAAGAATTTAATGTTGTATTTGAACTTCAGATGAGAAAGTGTGCCGATATTCTGGCACATAAAAAGAAAGAATATACCGGTGACAATATTGACCGCCTCAGTGCATTCAAGATTGCTGCCGCTTTACAGAACTGCGATCCAAAAGCAGCACTGGCCGGTATGATGTCGAAACATGTCGTATCCCTTTACGATATGTGTTATTCCACTCTGTTACATTTTGACATGGAACAGTGGGATGAAAAAATCACAGACTGCATCAATTATCTGATTCTTTTAAAAGCTCTGGTAAAGGAGGAACAGGCCTATGGATCACATTGAAACAGCTATCTTAAACTGCTATGGAATCCGGGAAGCAGAACAAAATATGGTCTTTGCAGCCAGGCTCACACAACACGGTCATACGATCCAGAACATGGCAGATCTGATGGAGCTTTACCATCAATCCTACAGTCAGAAAACCGTAGAAAACATTGCAGGACTTCCCCATCCAACAGTACAGAAATTCATGGTCATTACCGTGGCTGTTGTTGGTGCAAGCAGACGCTTCCTGACACAGATCACAAGGCATCAGAACGAAGTAAAGTACATGAGTGCATCTCTGCAGTACAGCAATTATTCCGGTCACGCTGCATTTGCTATTCCATACAGAATCATGAAAGCAGATAAAGAAATCCAGGATATTTACAAGAAAAGCTGTCAGTCAGATCTGGATCACTATGCAGAGCTTTGTGAATTAGGCATTGATCATGATTCAGCCGGATATGCTACACCTCAGGGCCTTCGAAACGTACTGATCATCAGTGCAACACCTTACCAATGGAAGCATATGATCGGCCAGAGAACCTGCCGAAGAAATACGGATGAAACCAGGATAGTAATGCTCCAGATCTGGCAACGATTGTACAAATTAAGCCCGATCCTTTTTGCACCGGATCTGACCGGTCCATTCTGTCAAAGAGGAAGCTGTATGGAAAAACAGATGTCCTGCCAAAACCCTATTTCAAGACTTTGGATGCCGTTAGATATCTTAAAGACAGATTATCCATTGCTCATCAGGAAGGAGGTGAACAGCCATAAAGATTAAACTGATTGACTTTGGTCTGAAAGCAGATCATCATCCCTTCCGGCCACATGAAAATGATGCCGGTGCTGATGTGTTCATGCCTTATGATTGCGTATTAAAGCCGGGGGAGGTTGCAAGAATTCCGCTTGGATTTGGTCTCATCATCCCGGATGGATTTGCCGGATATGTCTTTCCACGAAGCAGCATGGCAGCAAAAGGACTGGTATGCGAACTTCCACCGATCGACTCCGGTTACCGTGGTGAGATCCATGCCATTATCAGCAACGTAAGCACATCTTCTCAGACCATTCATAAAGACACACGCGTCGGTCAGCTGGTGATTACACCGATCGTGATCGCAGATTTTGTCCTGGACCTTGGTAATGAACGAGGAACCGGGGCTTTTGGAAGTACAGGAGAATAATACTATGATTACATTTGGAAGAAAATTAAAACACTTAAGACAGAAAAATCATCTCACCCAGAAAGAACTTGGCATAGCTGTTGGATTTCCCTACAGCTGTGCTGATGTCCGGATTGCTCAATATGAAGGCGATGTCCGAACACCAAAAGAGGATCTTATGAAACTCTTCGCATCAACACTCGGTGTTCCGGTTGAACTCTTTACCGTACCGGTACTTTCAGAACCCAGGGAGTACGAGGCAGCGGAATATTGGAGGTATGAGCTAGGGGCAGAGTTGGATTAACTTTTAAAATCATTTATGTGTGTTTTGTGGTTCTCTAGCGCTTTTACACCACTCTAATAATCAATTCATAATAAAAGTAAGTAGGTAATAATCCGTATCTACAAATTCCCTTCCATTTTTGATAAGATAATTTCAAATGATGGAGGTGATACTAATTAATACGAATGATAAGATAATCTCAAAAGCTGCGCTTTGGACAGACCGGATTCATACGTTCCAAGAAAGCGGTTTATCCCGCAAAGACTGGTGCCAGCAGAATGAGGTGCCTCAATCCACCCTAAGCTATTGGATTCGAAAGATTCAGGGAAAGGCCACGCAGACGGAAAGCAGTTCTGATCCGGTGTTCGCAAAGCTTCCTTCAGAACGGGAGCTGCGATACGATGCCGTCGCAGGGAATTCTCCTGTAACAATCCTTCTTCCGGAAAATATCCGGATTGAAGTTGACGC
>CAJTRM010000051.1 GCA_910578865.1 uncultured Dorea sp. | reverse complement strand
AGATTCATGGTACAGTTATCAGTTCAAATACTGTTCCGTGAATAATTCAGGTTTAGTATTCTTTGCTGCGTTTTTTGTCGGGAAATATTTCTACTTCTCTTTAGAATGGGAAGTATGGGGAAAACCTGTAATCTTTGCAGAACTTTTAATTGCAACTGCAATCGTTATAGCTATTTGGGCAAAGAGTTTTACCAATAGATAGAAAACATGATTTTCATTGGTAGGTAGTCAAGGGGCGGCAGCCTAATGAGTTGCCGCCCCCTATGAATTATAAAAGTAACCGTAAAGTGCGGAAGGCAGTAGATCGCGCCTTGCAACTATAGGCAGGCATGGTAGATAAGAAAAGAAAGATTTTAGACATGGCGATGGACAGCCGTAACGCATTCTGGCAATCTTGTAAAACAGGCCGATGTAGTTATGAAACTGCACCGGGGTGAATTGGAATCTGATTTGTGTATCATAGGTTAAGCCGGATGGGGAGAAAACCAGACTATTCGCTGTTATAGAGTACATATCCACAATAAAACCTTTACTTTTTGTGTTTTTAAGGTATAATAAGTAAAGGAAGAAGGTGAATACTATGATTTCATATTCCGGTCTGCTGCAAAAACTGAATGAAAAAGGTCTGACGAAAACTGCACTGGCTAAGGAACTTGGTATTTCCTCCCGCACCGTGGCAAAAATCGGACGGAGAGAGAAAATCGCCGATTATGTTCTTGAAAAAATGGCTGCTTTTTTTAGTTGTTCTACAGATGAACTGTGCAGGGCCATTTCGGATAACAGTTTGCTTCAAATGCTCAGGGATGAGAAAGACATCCGTATGCCCGGAGGCCTGTACCATGAACTTCAAGTACGGATGACCTATAATTCCAATCACATAGAGGGCAGCAAACTTAGTGAAGATCAGACCAGGCTGATTTTTGAGACAAACACAATAGACATCGGAGAAGGTATCCCTGTTGATGATATTATCGAAACTGTCAATCATTTTCGGGCCATTGACTTTTGCATCGATATGGCGGAAGAACCGCTTACCGAGGATATCATCAAAGAACTGCACCGCATTTTGAAGCAAAGCACAAAGGATTCCACGCTTGCATGGTTTGCTGTCGGGGATTACAAGAAAAGAGCCAATATGGTCGGCGGCCGTGAAACCGCGAAGCCGAAAGAGGTTGCTCCACGCATAAAAGCTTTGCTTGCGGAATATGAAGCAAAAACTGCTGTCACGATTAACGACATCATTGGCTTCCATTACGCGTTTGAACGCATTCATCCATTCCAGGATGGCAACGGCAGAGTCGGCAGGCTGATCGCTTTAAAAGAGTGCCTGCGTTTCGGGCTTATTCCGTTTATCATTGAAGATGTCAAAAAAATGTATTATTACCGGGGACTCTCTGAATGGGAGTGTGAGAAAGGCTATCTGACAGACATTTGTCTGGATGGACAAGACACCTTCAGAAAACTGATGTCCATGTTCGATATCCGGGTTGATTCGGCAGGCATTTCAGAGTAAAATGACATTAAGGCCATAAGTTTTTTGTCTGCTTTCACAGGTAAAAAGATATATGAACGCCAAAGAGTCACGGAGGTAAAACTATGCTGTACCATTATACTGATTTTGCGGCTTTTGACGGAATTGTCCGCTGTGCGGAGCTGAGATTGAATAATATTCTGAATATGAATGACGCCTCTGAGATGAGGTTTTTTATGAACGGGATCTGCCGGGCCGTTGTGGAACGGTTAGTTTCAGTGGGAGAGGATGAGAAAAGCCGTGTGATTGAAGGATTTTTCCGCAGGGAGCTGGAAGAAGAATTCCGCTATTCGGCGTATGCGGCCTGCTTTTCTAAACACAGGGATGATGCTGCACAGTGGGAGAGATACGGGCATCTGGGACAGGGGGTCTGCATTGCTTTCCATGAAAATCTGATGCAGAAAATGACAGGCGGGGCCGTGTCACTGCAGACCGTGTATTATAAGAAGGATATGAGGGAACATCGGCTTGTGGAAGAGTTTTACCGATTGATGACGGAAGAGAAGGAACCTTCCGAAATGCAGCAGGAGCTGAGGGGGCTCATGGATGATGCATGGATTCAGTCAGCAGCCTTTAAGCATCCTTCCTTTGCGAGAGAAAAAGAACGCAGGCTTGTTATTTCCCCGTTTTTATTAAATGAATTTGCAGTCGAACCAAGATATCATGTATCGGCAGGACGGATAAAGAAGTATTACCCTCTTGATCTGAACAGGATGTGCGGCAGGCTGGGGCTTCATATGTCAGAACTGATCGGAGAGGTCATTATCGGACCGGCATCTTCCCAATCCATTCCGATTCTTCAGGATTATGTGGCGGACTGCGGCATGAATGCGTTGAAGGGCAGGATCAGCATGTCGGACTGCCCGTTGCGGAAACCGACGTCCTAGAGCGTGTTTGAAAATTCAGGTCCTGGATCTGCGTTCCTTAGACATTTTTGCTTTTTGGGCCTGGCTGTCTAAGTCACGAACAGACAGAGTATAACTTTTCCGTTTCTGTCTGATTCGCCGCCGGCTACGACTAATTCAACATGATCAGCTTTGTCCTGATTCTCTACCGTACAGCCAACCGTAACATTATCATATCCATTGTTCCAGTCCTCTGGAATACATTCCATAAAGCGTTCTATACGCTTTGTCAAAAAAAGAAAGTGCAGATCAGAACGCTCCCGCATCATCTGCCAACATTCAGAACGCCATTCATCGGCATCTTCAATCTATTCTTTTCATTGTAAACCTCATTCCCTGCAATTAGAAAAATGCAGATACGATTTCACCTGCTGAATACAAACACAAGAAATTGAAGAATACTCATCAAGTGCATTGTACTGAACAACGTTCAAAGCTTCAAGTCTTTCTGTGCCTTTAACATTATATGGAAAAAATTGGAAAAAATTTTTCATCGGTATTCCGCTAGAATGTTAAGAGAAACAGTATTCAGTACAAGGAGGATATCAGATGAGTATCATTACAAAAAGTACAGTATCATTGTTCAGGCGCAGCCTGCAGGAGAGTGAGAAGGCGCAGGCCACGATAGTAAAGTATGTCTTTTATGTGGAGCGTATGATAAGAGCACTGTCCGGCAAGGAGCTTACAAAAAAGTTTCTTCTGGAGTACCGGGATGAGCTTATGGGAATGTACAAGGTACAGACGATAAACGGAAATCTTTCAGCCATCAACGCCTGCCTGGAATTTTGCGGGCTTTCGGAGATGAAACTTAAGCTTCTTAGAGTGCAGCGGCAGGCATTTCTTGAGGAGAGAAGGGAACTGTCTAAGGAGGAATACCGACGGCTCCTTGAGGCGGCGCGCTGTCGGGGGGATGAACGGCTGTACATGCTGTTGCTGACGCTTGGCAGTACAGGTATCCGGATCAGCGAGCTTTCCTATATTACTGTGGAGGCGGCGAAAACCGGACGGGCTCAGATTCACCTCAAGGGCAAGAGCCGGACGGTTATCCTGAGGAAGGAGTTGAGACGGCAGCTGCTGACATATGCGAGGCGGCAGGGAATTGCAAGGGGGCATATTTTCAGGACGAGAAGCGGTAGGACTCTTGATCGTTCCAATGTGTGCCATGACATGAAAAGGTTGTGTGCAGATGCCAGGGTAGATGCGTGTAAGGTGTTTCCTCATAATCTGCGGCATCTGTTTGCGAGGTTATACTACGGAATTGAGAAGAATCTGGCACATCTGGCAGATGTGCTTGGGCACAGCTGCATTGAGACAACAAGGATCTATGTAGCGGCCAGTGCAAGTACTCACGAGAAAATCCTGGATAAGATGATGCTCATTACATAAAAATGCCACAGAATAAACATTCTGTGGTGCTGGAAAAAAATATATACTTTATATGAATAAATTATAGATAATTTTGCAAAAAAGTCAATAATAATATGTGTTTTTACACACAGGGTAATCGTTTAAAATAATTCAGGGCATTACAAAAAAGCCTGGCAGTTCGGGAGCTGTACAGGCTTTTTTGTGTGCTTATTTATTTCTGTAGTCAATAGAAAGCAATACCCTCAGTGGACAAGGGGACATAGAAATATTTAAGAATTGTCTCTGGAAGAAGAAATCCTGCAAATTCAGAGTGCTGCCCGCATCAAAGACTTTCCAGCACCACAGAATGTTTATTCTGTGGCATTTTAGTAGTCACCACAGAATGTTTATTCTGTGGCAGTACCCTCAGTAGACAAGGGGATGGGTAATTTATGTATACAAATTGATTACAACAAGTTTTATGCAGAGCCGCAGGCAGACATCCCCTAAAATGATGAATTGCGGCTGCTTTAAGGAGGACGGATATGCGTAAGCGAAGAAAAGAACAGCCTGACAGCAGTGCTGCCGGGAATCAACCTGTACGAAAACGAACGCGCAAGCGGATATTTTTGTGGGCATTTCTCATTGTTGTATTGGCTTTGTGCGGGATTCACCTGCTCTCTAACGAATTGGAGACAACCTTCTACCATTTATATTCTCCTAAGGTAAGAGGAGCGGAAAATACCCGGCTTGTAATTTTGTCAGATCTGCATAACCGGGAATTTGGCTCAGGCAATAAGAAACTGACAAAGCAGATTGAGATTCTGAAGCCGGATCTGATCGTGATTGCGGGGGATATGGTGAATGCAGATGATGACAACCTTGGAATCATTCTCAGCTTGTGTGAGAAGCTGGTAGAGATTGCTCCTGTTTATTACAGTCCGGGAAACCATGAAAACCATTTGCTCTATGAAAAAGAGATACCGCTTGAAGAAAAGCTTGAGGAAAAAGGAGTACATGTTCTGGTCAACCGGGCCGAAGCAGTGACAATACATAGGACACCGTTCCTGATCGGAGGACTTACTACAGCCCCGGAGGGCTATAGCGAGTTTGGTGAGGAGTTTATAAAAGAATATGAAAAAAGCGAAGATTTTAAATTGTTGATATCTCATTATCCGGGGCTTTATTATGAGTCGCTGGCAGATACGGAGATTGACCTGGGTGTATGCGGACATTACCATGGAGGCGTTGTGCGTATACCCGGGCTCGGCGGTCTGTATCATGGGGATACAGGGTTCTTTCCCAAATACAGCGGCGGGATGTATGACCTGTCGTCCAGTACAGTTTTTGTTTCCAGGGGGATGGGCGGTCACAGCGGTTTCCCAAGGATAAATAACAGGCCTGAGCTGGCTGTCATTGACATTAATGGCCGAAAGGAATCGGGAATTTCACGGCAGTAATCTGGAAAATAAAGGAGTGAAAAGTGTTATGGTTTTATTAAGTGCAATTGAGCCGGTTTTGACTCTATGTGTAATTTTTCTTTACATAGTTCTTATCTGGCGTGTTTTTAAGGTGAAATCAAAGCTGCAGATCTCTGAACTGAAAAATGAGATCGGGGGTCTGACCGGCAGACGAAGGCAGATTGCTCTGGCGGGAGTTCTGTTTTTCCTGCTCTTTTTTGCCGGGCGTCTTTTGACTGAACTTTGGTCACCGGGCATGCTGATAGCTTTTAATTATGAGGAGGCGGCCAAAGGACAAAATCCCAACGGTACCAGATTCAATGAATCAGATATTCTTTCCGATGAGATTCTGGAAAAGGTTATTGAGTGCGGAGCTTTGAAGATCAGCACTGCAAAACTGTCGGAGCTTTTGACTTTGTCAACTCCCCTGGATTCACAGAAGCTGGATGTCTCCCAGGAATCGGATATGAAGATTTCGACCGAATACTGGATTCACTGTTCGGATCGGGTGTCCTTCTATCAGACAGACCCGAAGACGGTCCTGAACTTTCTGGTTGATGTGTATCGGGAGAATTTTGAACTCAATTATGCAGAAAATGACAGTGTATTGGATCTGTCTTTTGAAAACCTGGAAGGAATGGAGTACCTGGATGTAAAAGACTATCTGCAGATGCAGGCAGCAAAGCTTAAGGATTATCTCCCGGGAAACAGTAATGAAAGCAACAGCTACCGTGCAGAAGAAACCGAGGAGACATTTACTTCTCTGTATGAAAAGATTCAGAATTTTATTGATGTTGAACTGGAACGTTACGAAGCTTTTGTTTTGGAGAACGGGCTTTCCGCCAACAAAGATACTTATCAGTCCAGGATGCAGTATGCGAACCATGTTTTGGAAACATCCCGCAAAAAGGATATGGCGGCTCATGATGTACGGATAGAAGCAATTGACAGTTACAATGCATTTATGACCCGTTTCGTCCTGATTCCTACATACGATGAAAACCAGGAATTTTACATGTCCAGAACAAAGGTCGGTGTAGACTATTTTGCAGATGAGGCAACGGAATATCTGGAATCAGCTACAAAGCTGGTTGAGAAAATGGAGCGCAATACTTATGCCTCAGCACAGGTCGGTGCAGGCAGTGCATCTGCCGATATTCAGGAACAGGCGAATCAGCAGATTAATGCTTTAAAGGCTGAACTGCTGAATTTGGCCGAGCAGAGCAGAAAACTGTGTGATACCTATGTGGAAGAAAAGAGGGACGGCTATATGCAGGTTAACTTTACTTCACCGTCGCCTACAGGCATTGCGGTCAGCGCTCTGATCCGTACAGTCTTTTTTGCCGCAGCGCTTGTCGGGCTTGCAGTGCTGAATCCGTTTTACCAGAAATGCGGCGGCAGTGGTACACACATATTTAAGACAGCTGTTATGAAAAGAAAAAATAAAAAATCAGAGAAAGGCTCACGTCATGAAAGAACTTGATGTTTTCCGTTATTTAAAAAAATACCGCAGGGCGATTGCAGGGCTGTCCATTCTGGTGGGAATCGGTTTTTATGTGATCGCTAAGTTCTATATTCAGCAGTACACGGCAGTTACTGTTATTGAGTATACCGGCGCTGATGCAGAAGAAGGAAAGTCGCCGGACGGCACCCCGTTAGAACCGTCTGAGATTTACGGGGCGAATCTGATCTCCCAGGCAATGAAGAAGTTGGGGATTGAGTATACAGAGGCTACTATAGATGGTATCCGCATGAATATCCAGGTAGAGCCGATCATTACGGATGAAGATCTTCTGGTTCAGCAGGCAAAGCTTGATAACGGGGAAGAAGATTATGAATTTATACCGACCCGATTTATCGTAACTTTTAATTGCGGAGTTGAAAATGGAAAAGAATATCCGCGTAAGGTTTTGAACCAGATCTTGCAGGAATATGCGGCTTATTACGGAAAGATGCATGTGAATACCTCGCAGGCAGCGAATCCGGTCAGTGATATTGTCACAAAGGGCTATGATTATCTGGAGATGGCCGAGGTGATGGATGATATGCTGGAGGATATTGACGAACATCTGGCAGATAAGGCTGAGTGGAACGCAGATTTCAGATCCAGCAGGACCGGCCGGAGTTTTCAGGATCTGAAGAATGAGTTTGAGTTTATCAGAGAGGTGGAGGTCAGGCAGCTGCTTTCGGAGATTCTGGAAGGAAAGATTACGAAGAACCGGGATCTGCTTCTGAACAAATATCAGAACCGGAACAATGAGCTTGATATATCCAACAGTGCGGTATCCTTTGAAGTTGACAGAATCCGGGGAGTCATCTCGTCCTATGAAAACGCCATGGACGAATTCAGCGCCGCTGCTGATATTACAAATGAAAATGACAATGACACAAATGAAGGCGCACTGCGTAATTATGTGCTGCCGAATGTATACGACGATTGGAACCGCAAGACGGAGTACGATGAGTGGGAGCCGGTGGACCGCACTGCGGAATATGACCAGCTCATGATGAAATATATTGAAGACCGTACGATTTACGAGGAGAACCTCATTGACAGGGAATACAATGATTATATCCTGGCAGTATTCGCCGATGCGCCGGCCAGTGCGTCCGAAGAGGTTCAGGTACAAACACTTGAAAAGATTGAGCGTCTGGCAGAGAAGATCAATGAGCTCCAGGCAGTCTATTATGAGACCAATGACGAGTACAATGAGTATCTGGGCGGGAAGAATATTGCCGTGCTTTCCAGCGTGAGGGTTACAGATCGTTTTCCGATCATGATATTCACGATTCTGATCATAGTAGTTTTCGGTGCGCTTGGCTGTGCCGGTGCGGCGCTCTTTGGCAGGATTGAAGACTTTATTGAGTACTATGCTTTTACAAACAAAGTAGACGGACTTCCAAACCGGGCAAAATGTGATCAGTTTATCAATTCCCGTAACCGCCGCCCGATTCCTGACAGCTTTGCGTGCATTGTATTTAAGATGGCGAATCTGCAGTCAGAAAATGCGCGGCTGGGACGTGAGTCCGGGGATCGGATGATCAAGGATTTTGCAGAGACTCTGACTGCTGTGTTCTCTCCGTCCAATAAGATGTTTGTGGGCAATAACGGTGCAGGGCAGTATCTGATTTTTGCAGAGGCTCTTGACAGAGATCAGGTATATGCATCTTTGAGGCAGGTTCATACTGTCTTAAAGGAAAAGGCTCACGACTGTGGGTATCACATAGAACTGCAGAGTGGTTTTGCCTGTGCAGGCAATGAGCAGTGCTATAACATCCGGGAACTTTTGTCAGCTGCGATAAAACGGGTTGGCACTGCACATACAGAAAAACGGGCTTGATATTGTGCGGACAGCCGCGAAAATATTTGGAGATGGTTGATGTGAAGAATCAAAAACTAAAGGTCTGTTTCGCGGCATCATCGGGCGGGCATCTGGAAGAATTGATGGTGCTTCGCCCACTGATGGCCCGGTACGACAGCTTTATCGTTACAGAAAGGACCCGGTACGATGCAGTCGGGCCGGGCAAATGGACTGTGATCCGCGTGTGATCGGGAGCGGAAAGAAAAGCCGGCGAGGCCATCCCAGAGGAATCGGCCATTTTATACGAAGGACTTCCCTGGATGAGTTTCCGCAGTATTTTAATGTTCTGAAGGGAGAAATGAGTCTGGTAGGTACACGTCCGCCAACGGTGGATGAATGGGAGCTTTATGATCTGCACCACAGGATCAGGATGGCGATCAAACCCGGACTCACCGGCATGTGGCAGGTCAGCGGGCGCAGTAAGATCACAGATTTTAATAAAGTAGTAGGGCTGGATACAGAGTACATAAAAAACTGGTCGCTGGGGCTGGATTGCAAAATTCTCCTGAAAACGCTTTGCGTAATTTTTAAGAGAGACGGGGCGTCGTGAGAAAGGCCAGCCCGGGAAGCCGATTTCAGGAAAAGACAAATATACAATCAAATATAGAGATTTAATGGTACCAAAAGGCATCGGATAAAACAATCTGCCGCAGAATGCGTCGGAATGTTTTGTCCGATGCTTTTTCATGTTCTTTTTTTTGTTTTTGTTGATATTTACTAAAAATTCAGACTGTATTTTATTCAAAATGTGTATTGATAACAAAAAATAAAAGATATATACTTGTATATACAGGAACACACAACAAAGAAGGGAGAGATTGGAAATGGACAGTAAAATGATGCGGGGAGGATACTGGGACGCCCCTAACTCCATGACTGTTATGGATGTGCCTCAGCCTGAGATCAGGGCGGATCAGGTTAAGATTAAAGTTGCATACTGTGCAATCTGTGAAAATGATGTCTGGATTTCATCCGGCGAATTTTTTGAAGTGCAGCCGCCTCGTATTTTGGGGCATGAATTTTGCGGAAAAATCGTAGAGGTCGGAAAAGATGTAAAGCATTACAAGGTAGGGGACAGGGTTGCCTGCAATATGCAGGTGTTCTGCGGAACATGCTGGTACTGCCACAATGGATACGAGCATTTCTGTGAAAATATTGAGCAGGCCACGGGAGCCTATGCACAGTATGCAGTAGTAGCGGAAAAAGCATGCGAGCGCATACCGGATGATATGACGTACGTACACGCGGCATTCCTGGAACTGACATCGGCGGCAATGTATTCTGTGGAACGGTCGGAGGCAAAGATGGGACGGAGTTTTGCCGTAATCGGCGGAGGAACCAAGGCGCAGCTTGAATTGGTGATCGGCCGTCAGAAGGGTGCATACCCGGTGATCTGTATCGATTCTTCCGAGGAGCGGAGGAATAAGGCCCTGGAGCTTGGCGCTGACTATGTGATTGACTCTTCCAGCGAGGATGTGAAAGAGGCAGTGATGAAGATTACCAAGGGACACGGTGTGGATAACGTGATCGAATCTTCGGCAGACCCGGAGAATTGTTCACTGGCATGTGATATTGCGGCTGCATGCGGAACGGTCAACTTTGCGGCAAATTATCTGCCGGGTACAAATTGTACACTGGATCTGTGGCAGCTGAGGCTTCTGAAACAGCTGAAGGTTCACACCAGTATCCAGTCTCCATATATGTTTGAACGTGCGATGGAATACCTGCCGCGGATAGAGGTCGAAAAACTGATCACGGCGATCCGCCCTCTGGACGAGCTGAATGACGCATTTGCCCAGCAGAGGGATCATGAGGAATTCAAGATTCTGATCAAGCCATGGGACGAGGACTTTGATTAGAGCCGTATGGAAACGTTTGAGTAAGATTCACAAAACAGGCAGCAGGAATGCTGTGATGCAATTATAAGAATAAGAGGTTTTGAGTATGGAAAAAATAAACAGCGTTGAAGAATTAAAAGTAAAAGCAAGAAAAATGAGGGAAGTTATTATAGGGATGGCGCCCACAGGCTTCGGTCCGCACGTTCCGTCTGCCCTTTCCGCAACAGACATTGTTGCAGCATTATATTACCACACGATGAATTTTGAGCCGGAGAATCTGAAATGGCCGGACCGCGACCGTTTTATCTTGTCAGCAGGCCATAAGTCACTGGTGCAGTATTCTGTGCTGAATCTGCTGGGAGTCATTTCTGATGAGGAAATGAAAGGCTGGGAGACTTATAAGAGCAATCTGGCCGGACATCCATGCTATGGAAAATGTCCGGGCATTGAGGCATCCACAGGTTCCCTCGGACATGGCCTTGCAATGTCAAACGGAATTGCCCTGGCGGCAAAGATGGATGGAAGTCCGGCAAGGGTATTCACCGTTGTAGGCGACGGTGAGCTTGCGGAAGGATCTAACTGGGACGCCGCCATGTGTTCAGCGAAATATAAGCTTGATAATCTGACCGTGATCGCTGACTGCAACAATATGAGCACCGTTTATCCTCTGGAGGATTCCATGCCGCTTCTTGACCTGAAAGCAAAATTTGAGGCCTTTGGATTTGCAGTGCGTGAGATTAACGGAAATAACATGCAGGAAGTTGTTGAGGCTTTGGATGCACTTCCATATGAGCCGGGCAAGCCGAGTGCGATCGTTGCCCATACCACGAAAGGAATGGGAGTGCCGTCTGTCTATTACCAGTCAAAATTCCACGCAACCATGTGGAGCCAGGAAATGGCGGACAATGCCCTGAAAGAACTTGCAGAATGTGAATTTTAATCTTTTGATAGAACGAGGTGAAACGAATGGAACGTAAAGCAGAGAATATGCAGAAAGCAATTATTGAAGAATTAAACGTTATTATGGATGAAAATGAAAACGTAGTAGTAGTGAATGCCGATCTTGGCCTTCTGTTTAAAGACGGAAAGAACGCGGCACATCATCCGGAGCGTGTATTTGACTGTGGCATTTCCGAGCCAAGCATGATCGGCACGGCTGCAGGGCTGGCACTTTCAGGGAAAATTCCTTATACTACGACGATTGCAGAGATGGCGGTTACACGTGTTCTGGAGAATATTCGCCTGGATGCGGCCTATCAGCATCTGAATATGACCATGTTCGGCCAGGGGCGCGGCGTTGCCTACGGCGTAGGCGGAAGCACTCATGTTATTACGGAAGATATTTCTATGCTGAGGGCGATTCCGGGGCTGACGATCATCTTTCCGGCAGACGCCTATGAAGCAAGAAAAGCGATCAAGGCTTCCGTAAACTATCCGGGCCCGAAATACATTTCCTTTGCAAGAGGTGTGATCGAGGCGGTAAATCCAGGCATGGACTATGATTATGAGATTGGAAAGGCCAACACATTGCGGGAAGGAACGGATATTACTCTGGTTGCCTGCGGAGATATGGTGGTCAATGCGCTGGATGCGGCAGAGGAGCTCGAGAAAAAGGGAATTGACGCGTGTGTCATCAATATGCACACCTTAAAGCCGCTGGATACTGAGGCGATCATCCGGGCAGCCGGAGCGACAAAGGCGATCGTTACCATTGAGACACACAATAAGATCGGGGGACTTGGCGCTGCTGTGGCACAGGTCGTAGCTGAAAAATGTACCGGAACCCCGATGAAGTTCCTGGGTATTGAAGATGAATTTGTTCCGGTAGGAGATGAGCCGGATCTTTATAGGCACTATGGACTGGATGTGCCGGGGATCGTAGCTCAGGTTGAAGAGTTTGCCAAAACATTAAGATAGGACAATATGAAGTGACCCCACATTTGTAGCAACGTGGATTTACCTGTAT
>CAJTRM010000050.1 GCA_910578865.1 uncultured Dorea sp. | reverse complement strand
GCCAGCCCCCTCCTATTTTCATTATAGGCTGTGATAACCCTTCATGATTCGTTGATAATTGAATCATTGCCAGATATTGAATTTTCAAGGTGCATAGCTAAAATCTATGTGCGAAGTTTGAGTAATATATTTAATTCCGATATTAAATGATACTCCTGAAAGATAAATCCAAATTTTTGATTTCTATATTTGGCGAGTTGTTTCCGGCTTAAATTCATAACATTGACTCCGTCCAACTCATACTCACCGCCGGTCGCATAATCGAGCAATCCCAGTATATTAAGTAAAGTTGTTTTGCCGCAGCCTGATTTTCCAAGGATACAGACAAATTCTCCCTGTCCGATTTCCAGACTCAGCTGATCTAAAACTGCTGTTTGTACCCCTTTTCCATAATATTTTTTATCAAGTTGTCTTATACTTATCATACACTCTTCCTCTATTACTTATCCCGAATCAATTCAATTGTCTTCCCGAAATAATACTTCTGCATCACAGAAACAAATATGACGATCGCAGTCAGCAGGCAGAACAGGAAACTATGTATCACTGTCCTGAAATCTCCCTTCATTTCCACAATTTCAGTAAAAAAAGATGACGATTGATAAGTCAGAATAAAGCCGGTTACACAGCCAATTCCTATTCCCACGATACAAATACTGAATATTTCTATAAAAGTCTCCGCCATAATATCGGAATCCGCCGCGCCGCATGCCTGGCATATCCCCAATTCCTGTTCTCTTTTTCTCAACAGCATTTTAAAAATACAGATAAATGAAATACTCAAAGTAACAAGCATCAGGATTCCCATTTTATTGATAGAGTTAATGTCTACCTGTGCTTTGAAAGTATCATTCTCAAATTCTGCACTCGGAGAATAAAACTCATAAGAATAAGATTCCCCATGTCTCTCTTTCAGATATTGCTCAATGTTCTGTAATACTGCTTCATCATCAGAGCTGCCTGACAGATCAATTCCTAATTCGACACTTCCCTGTCCGCTCTGTACATATCCGGCCACTTTGTCCATTTCTGTGACAGGGATTAAAAGAGAATCTGCAAATCCTGTATTCCCGGCTGATCCCATAAGAGATTCCTCTTTCAGAGAATTTGGTAAAGGCATGATCTCAAAATGCTTAGTTAAATTTTCCTCTGTCTGCAGTATCATTTCTTTTTGCTCAATGCTTACTTCCTCAATCCCGACCCCTATACCCTTTCGCTCAATTTCATTTTGAATTTCCTGTCCCACATATACGCATCCGTAATCCAGGCCATATTTTTGAAAATCAACAAGCAAAAGATTGTAATCTATAATTTTCTCATCTGAAATAATAATATCCGGAATTACTATAAAATAATCTAATCCTTGCTTCACCAGCCTTTGAATGTGCTTATAATCATCTGCGTTTACAGGGATCTGTTCGCTGACAGACGAATGATCCTGAGGAAAGATCCGCATTAAATGTGTCGCAGCTGCCTGTTCCATATCCGTTTGCTCGTCCTGCATAGAATAAAGCAGATTACATGAATATACGTATAACGCCATGCCGATTGCCATCTCAAGTACGAGGAGCCCATAAACCAGCCTGTGGTGGAGCAGCTTAAGCCATACTTTCCTGAATATGTATCTCATCAAATATCCTCCGCTTTCAACAAGTCTCCGACAGAATATTTTCTCAAATTGTATACTACAGCTGACGCTATGATGATCCCAATTACTATAGAACTTATCAACGCTGCTTCCACAACAAAATGATCAAACAATATAATCAGATTCAGAGAGAAAAATTCTGCGAGTGGTTCTATCGTTAAAAATACAAGAACGTCAGCAATGACCATCACCATAATTACTTCAATTAAATAATTGAAGCCAATCTCGTATACGGAAAGGCCAAGCGCCATCTTAATTGCAATTGTTTTTTTCTTTTCTTTCATTTTCCCTATGATAATCAAAAGTACGTTGATTAAAAAAAGCAAGAATATCCCGAATGTAATCGCTGCTCTGACCGTTTCCCATTTAGCTATGGACGAAGTATATTCTTGCTGCAGATCCTCACCCTTTACTGCAAACAGCAGTTCCGCACTTTCATCCTTTTCCTCTACTCTGGCTGTTATGTCAGAGATAAACTGATCCTTGTCCTCTTCTGCTTCAGGGATAAAGGTTGCCGAATATTGCATTTTTACATCTTGAGAAGGATATAATTTTTTCATAGTATGCAAAGGAACAAGAATGCTGTTTCTGATTTTAGGATCGCTGATTACGCCTATCAATTCAAGTTCCTGGTCTCTTACCCGAACAGTGTCCCCAAGATTACACCCGTACTCTTGAAAGCACTCCCTGTCCAGAAGGCATACCAGGGCGCCCTCTTTCATTTCTCTGTCAGTAAATATCCTTCCCTTTACCTGATCCCTATTATCAAAAGACTGCTGATCCCTTCCTTCCACCGTTACAGGCCGGGAATCCCAATCCAGTATCATCTCCTGTGCACGTATTTTTAAGGAACTCTTCTCCTCCATGTTAAAATCTGCCGTATCAAAAGATGTACTCATCCAATCGATCTGAACCGTCTTATCCAGCCCTTCATACAGATACTCAGCCCTCATATCATGAATATAATTATAATTAGCAATACAAAATACAGGTAATATCAAAGTTATATAAAAGCAAAGTATATATAGAACCATCCGTCCTTTTAAATATAAACCACATCGGACAGATTGATAAATCAAATAAGTAATTTTTTTCACTGGCATTTTCCTCTCAAAAAGTCTCCGATTTATTTTTTCATTGATACCCGAAAAACTTTCCCGTTCTCCGATGCTGTTACATAGTAATTTCCATTGGAATCCACGGAAATATCCGGGGATTTCTCTTTTTGCAAATCTTCTATATATGCAATCGTATATTCATAATTACCATCCTCACTGAAAGAAAACACACTTCCCTGTGATGCAGATACCGCAACTATGTGTTTTTGATCCATGATAAAGCCTGTCGCATCTGTTGCCGCCATCAGTTCATACTTTAACTCCAAATCCTTTTTCCCTGTATCCACTCTGAAAATAAAATTATCTCCTCCACTTACATAATGCATACTATCTTCTTTTCGGTCGTATGCTTTATTCCCGGTATTGATAGCATAGATTTCTTCCTGATATTCATATAATGGACCAAAAAAATTTTTTCCGATCATTACAGGAGCTTTTTCTTTTTGCGTATATAGATATATGCGGCTGTTAAAATAAGAAAATCCATTTACAAATATTCCGGTTTCATTGACCGCCATATTCTGGAAGATGAATTGCGGGTCATTGGGGTCAGAAACCCTCGTTTCCACCTCGTCTATATAATTAAGCTCCTCATCTAATATTTGAACCCTATGGTTTTTTTCATCTAAGATATATATTCTGTCTTTATAATTTACAATATCTCCCGGCTGCACAAATTCAAGCGGACCATTCCCTGTTTTTCCTAATTTGCGAATAACATTGCCGTCAAAATCAGTTACTACCAACGTGTCATTTGCCCCGTCGCTGATAAGTATATCATTCTCTCTGCACAAAATACCGTTCGGACTTTTTACTCCCTCAATTTCCAATTGATCCACCGTGTACTGGTCACTTAATACGGCCTCAAATTCAAAAATGTTTTCTTCAATTTCTTCCTCCATCTGATCAAAATCTTCAATCGGAAGCACATAACCTTTTGATTCTTCCAATTGTTCTGCATAAATAGAATCAGACTGTTTATTACAAGCCGTCACACATACAATAATAATCAATGTGAATAAGAATAACGCTTTTTTCATTTCCTCTTCTCCTCCAGTACTGCTCTGGAAATCATGTATTTCCTGATGAGTCAATTTTATATAGCAGTATTTCCAAATTCAAGCATCTGACCATGAGTCGCCATGTTTCAGACCATCAGTTTTATCCTTCTGAGAGCACAAAAATTTTCTTACTATTGTCTATATGTTCTGCATAATGGGTAATATTTATTACGATATGCTCTTCTGCCAGTTTCAAAATAATCTGCCAGATCCTGTCTCTTGAAATACAATCTAAATCAGAAGTCACTTCATCCAGAAGATATACCTGGGCTTTCTGTAATAAAGCACGGGCAAATCCAAATTTTTGCTTTTGTCCGCTTGAGAAATTCTTACCCTGAGACTCCATCATCGTCTGATATCCCTTCTCCAACTTCACAATGTCATCATGTATTCCAACCCATTTACAAATTTCAAACACATCATCCTCCGTCACCCCACTCGTGCCAATCCTCAGATTATTCATTATTGTATCCTTGGTAAAGAATGGCTCCTTCGCCATATATGCCAGGCAGGAACGCAGACAATGCAGATCATATTCTTCAATCTTTTTCTGATTAATCAGAATTTCTCCCTCTGCACAGTCATACAATCTCTCCAATAGTTTGAGTATAGTTGTCTTGCCACAACCATTTTCACCTGTAATTGTATACAACCCCGGAGCATCAAAACGTAGATTAAGTCCTTGTAAAACCCTTTTACCACCATGTGAAAAACAGACATTTCGCAACTCTATTTTCTGAATCTTTCCGACTGCCTCAAAAACTCCTAATCCATCCCACTTCAATTCTTCTTTCTCCCACTGATCTAGTTCCTGTATCCTTTCATAACAAACTCTCACTTTCTGCTTATCCAGATTCAACTCTAAGAGTTTGCTGCATGCTTCCAGTAGTTTCGATAAATAGGAATGAAATGCCACCATATTACCGATACTCATCTGACCTTTCATAATAGCCAAACCTGCACAAAAAAGAATCCCTGTATTCAGAATCACTGCAACAAGTCCTCTCACTCCTCCGACTTTATTTGTCAGCCAGGCACCTCTCATCTCCAACTTAATTTTCTCTTTTAATGCCTTTTGATAATCATCATTGATTTTTTTCTCTATTTGGAAAATCTTGATAAACTGCAGATGCCTTAATACCCAGTTAACAATTTCATAATATCCGTCCAAATATACTTTGTAGCTTTTCTGAAACCGCTGAATCTGTCTGCGAGAGATAAAATTAATCAAATACAAAACAGGAATAGCTATTACAACCATCCCTGACAGACCTTTTGATATATGAAATATGAAATATAAAGAAATCAACAGATTTACTATTATCATTAAAATGCTGCTTATGAGATCAATATAATATGACACTATCGAATCTGCATCAAATTCTAACCGGTTAAACAGTTCACCTTCCGGCGCTTTATCACTCTCATGGCATTTCAACACAAGCATCCTGTCCAATAACTTCTTCTGCATTTCATTTTGTATGCTATTAACTACATATGTCCCAATCATAGACTCAACTATACTCAGCACCAATGTCATCACACATATTATCAGGTATAGCAGTAAAAGTCTTTTAAACTCGCCTGGTAAAAACGCGGTAATCCTATCAATAATATTTCCAAAAACGTACGGCGAAATGCCATTTAAAAGAACTCCAATTCCTATTACAAGAATCAATCCACATACCAGAAAGTGCTTGCCCTTAAAAAATCTTCTATATATTTGTATATCCATGCCTTTACAAATCCACCATTCTCTCTAATATTTCCTGATAAAATTCCTCGGTTTCGCCATTTTTTTCTAACGTATCAAGTATCTTTCCGTCTTTTAATAATATAATCCTGCTGCAATGGCTTGCCATCTGAGGGTCATGAGTCACCATGACTATTGTTTTCTTATATGTTTGGTTAATTCTATTCATTGAGTCAATCACAATCCGGCCTGATTTGGAATCGAGATTCCCCGTTGGTTCATCCGCAAGGATGATATCAGGATTGTTGATCAGAGCCCGACAGATAGCCACACGCTGTTTCTCCCCACCTGACAGTTCATAAGGATTCTTTTTTAAGAGATGTTCTATCCCAAATTGCTCTGCAAATTCTTTTGCACTCTTTTTACTAAGCTCTGCCTTTTCTTTCCCAAGTATCATGGGAAGCATGATATTTTCTTCTACCGAAAGACTGTCCATCAGATAAAAATCCTGAAAAATGAACCCAATCTGTTCTCGCCTAATATCCGCAAGACAGTCACCATACAATTCTTTCGTATCTTTTCCCATAAACCTGACTATCCCTTCCGTCTGTCTGTCAATCATGCCCAGCACTTTGAGAAGCGTTGTTTTTCCACATCCAGACCTCCCCATTATCCCTACAAATTCTCCCTTTTCTATTTTAAAGCTAATTTTCTTTAATACTTTAATATCCCCTTCATCTTCTTTTACCATAAATTTTCTATAATTTTTAACCAGCTCTTCGACTTCTATTATGTTCATTTTCTCACCCTCCTAATTAATCTATACCCTTTTTGGCATCCCGTAATACGAGCCCCCACTAGTCCGATATTATATGATTCATATATATTGCAAAAATCTTCTGGAAAACATACTCAATCCCCAGATATACCATAACTATAGCAAACCAATAAAGCCATATCTTCTTGTCAAGTACAATTCCTCTTGAATTCTGACGCAAAATATGCATCTGTAGATACGGAACTGAAAGAATTGCTGCTGAAAACACTGCAATATCAGGTATACTCTGAATTTCTATGCTAATGGTCTTTTTTCTCATCTTTCTTCTGATACCCATACATTCTAAAAATTCATATCTTTTTCTATAAGAGGGGAGCTCTGAGATGGTTTTTATCATCACGGCAAACAAACCGCTTAGGAACAAAATTATCATTATAAACAATTTATTTGAAAGCTTAAATATATCAGCCTTTTCTAATTCAAGCACTGTTTCCTCTGTAACATACAGACTGCTTTGTTTTTGTGCTGTCCACTCTGAATCCTTTACCCCATATGTATCTACATAATCCTTTAACTTTTTAAGCGCCTGCTTTCTACATTCCTCCGGAAATGAAAATAGTTTCAGCACTGTAGACTCCTCTGGATTTTTTAACATTCTTTGTCTCTGCTCTTTAAAATAGTCGTCAGAAAACACCACTACATCCTCACAGTTAGATGCTACCCCATATTCTCCAAACCAATTTTGAACATGAACATTCTGCAATTGAAAGTGATGTTCAAGATCCTTCGCAGCCATTTTAGTATCAGGGCTTGTAATATACCGATTCCAATAATCTGTCAGTTTCCCCGGAACCAGCCACTGGTTCAACTCTTTATACATATCAGACTTTACAGTTCTTTCCGATAAACTTTTCCGTTCACTGACTGCAAATATAATTTCACTTCCCGTAAGCTCACATTGCTTTCCGGTAATTTCCTTGTAACTGGATGCAGAAATCCCGATGTGTTCAGCTGAAAAATAATTTGTCACACGTATCATGGGCAAAGAGTCCTCTGTTCCATTATACTTTTTTACTAACATTTCGCTGAATGCCTGATCCTTATCATTTTCCTGTGCCATCCAGATTGCATCATAAGGATAATATTTTTCATAATTCCCTATTGGCTGCATTTCTGCAATCCCTGCCACACAATAGCTTAATGCCAGAAAATGAACAGACAATAACATTAAAAAAAACAGTAGATTACTTTGATATTTACTATACAGGCGGTTGAACTTCAAAAGATTTCTAATGTATAAATCTTCATGCTTATTATGGATTACTTCCAGCAGCATACCTCCTCCAAAAGCAACCACCAGAAACCCTCCCATAATCCATTCCAGATGAGAATAGACATAAGGCCACCCTCTTGCTACTGAACCAGAATACTGAAAATAGCCGAATCCCATTAATCCTAACCCTGCAAAAACAGCAATAAACCAGCTTAGTTTCTTCGGCCTCTTTTCTTTAGCTTCTTCACTGACCGTGAGACTGCTCAAATCCCTGTTTCCGGTCCATACCATGAGAGCAAAAAATACCGCAGCCATAATTGCAAACCCCACTTTGCAAGTTGTAAGATAAACAGACGTACCAACATTTGCCGCGCCAACATATTCAGGAAATGCTTCATGCCATATTTTCAATACGCCGCGCAGTAAGATCCGTCCTGTCAATATTCCAAGCAGAAAAGAAGAAATCCACCCCATAAAGTACTCTAATGCCAGCAAAAGGTACATCGTACGTTTTTTCATTCCAATAATAACGAACAGACTATAATTACGGAGCCGCAGCCGGACATAATTCATCATAGAATATACCATAAGCACCGTACTGAAAATCGCTATGGCGCCCACGGAAAGTACGATGTCATATATGCCGTCCTCTCCTGTCACACCACTTTTCATTATTTTTTCCATGAGTGTATACATTCCCCAAAACACAAAAAATTCTGCTATCCCTATACTATTAGCCAGAAAAAAACATATATTATTCTTTATGTTACTTTTAAAATCTTTAAAAATAATCCTATATATCATGGAAGAATACCTCTCATTATAGTGCAAAGGAGTAACCCCTCCCTCCGAATATGAGTGATTACTCCTTTTCCTGCTTGTTTACTCAGTACTTTTTGCTCTCGGCGGACTAATACTTTTTGTGCTCGTCCCTTTACATGTAAAATCACAACCTGTTTTACAACTCGTAAGGAAACAGCTACATATTCCCTGTGGATTTAAGGAATCATTTGTAGTTGTCTTTACTTTATTGTCATATCTTCCCATTGAGTTTACCTCCTTTCATTAAATCTATTATATAAAATTATTTTTATATAACCTTATTCGATAAATATATACGCATCTACACCATCTACATATAACACTTCGTCAGAATACTCTTCCAATTGATATTCCCTTATAATTGAGTCCCACCAAACGGAATATTCTTTTTCTACTTCTTCTAATTTTTTTGAACAATGACTATAAATTGAACACTTTAATGTCGGATCAAGTATCCTTTTTAAATTCAATAATGCCGCCTTCTTTTCTATCAAATTATAAATTTCCTGGCATTGTTCTTCTGTGATTTTCTGCAATACTTTCATCTTTTTCTCGCTTTTCTTACTTTAAAGTTTTTTCTGAAACCATATGTTCTACTGAAATTTATAGTACCCTATCGACTCAGTATCTTTTCTCAGATAGTTAATAGGATCTTCACATCTTTTTTCTTCTAATAGATGAGCAAAATTATATCTATCTCTCAGCATTTCTTGCAATTGTAAAGAAACTTTTCTCTCAATCTGTGCTTTCATACATTGAAATGAAGGTGATACATTAACCTCATTTGTATACAATCGGTTAATATATTTGCAATTTTCACACTGATAAGTATCACACATCTGACATAAAGGCATATACTTCTTCGTATATAATTGATGGTTTTTCACCCGAATCCCTATAGACGGATTCCCAATATTCTCCATACCTTCACTATAAAAAGCAGGGCATATATAGAAATTTCCATCCGGCGCAAAAACATAACTATTCTCGCCCGCGTCACATCCTTCATGGCTACTCACAAATAACAAATCGGTTATCACATTTATCTCTTTTAAAATTCTCGTTTCATCATATATTTTCTTTATGATATCAGCACATCTTTTCAACTGTAAATAATAACCATTATGATCAAATAATTCTGTCAATCCCTGCACATTAACATTCACCCGATCGCTCTTGGCAAGCATTCTTTCTATGAATTCGCTTAATCTGCCCAGCTCACTTTGTTCAACATTAAAAAATAAATTATTTTGATTGGGAATCTCATCCAAAAAATCGATTGTTTTGCAATTAACAATGATTTGATAGTCATCAAGCGGCATGTTTTCCCGGTATGCTTCTATTGGAATCCTATGCAAAACTTCATATTCATCATATTCTACTAACTCTTTCATATCTATCTGTGTGGAATGGACGAAAACAGGTCTCATGAAATTGTTCTTCGCATATTCCAATCCACGCATAATAGTTTTTTTATCCATATATTTAGACTCTTTACTTCGTGGTCGATATGAACAAAATGAAACATAGGAATCATTTAATAAAAAAAGTAAATTATTTTTCCAATAATACCCTTTCCTCCTGATTCCCTTCTTATGATAAAGCTTAGCAAAATAATAATTATTCGCCTTCACGCGCGCTTTATGCATTTTGCATATATATTTAACCTTCTGAAAATTTGTTGCAGAATCAGCCTCATCATAGTTAAACCCCTGACAAAACTCACATCCCCTCGCAACCGGACACTCTAAGCATTCATCATCACATTGGTATCTGTACATAGCCAACAAAAAAACACGTGCCTTTTCAAAATCTATTCCTTTATTTACATTACCGATAATATAACCCTTTCTATGATTCAAAGAGTGGTCATAATATCGAATACAAGGATAAATATCTCCTTTGGGACTAAGGGCAAGCATCTTTCCTGCACCGCAACTTGTTTTATTCAAATCTTCTTCTATAAATGGTAAACCTACATGTTCAGCAAATAATGTACACTGATATTTATTATATAAATCATTGTCAACTATGTAATCAGCTAGTTCTTTTAGCTGCTCTTCAAAAATAATATCATCATTTTCCTTCCATACATTTTCATATACCACACTTGCTGCAACGTCTGTAATTCCTATGTTCCATAAATGAATAATACTATTTTTAAGATACTTTAAGTCTTCACTGGCAAACGTTACTTTTGTACTTCCTTCAAACTGCGTCAGCCATAATTTAACATTTTCGTATACTATATTATATGAACCTGAGCCATCTGGGAAAACCCGTTGTAAATCATGCTTTTCTTTAGTCCCATCAATCGTAATACCAATAGAAATCTTCCCTCTATTTTTTTCAATCAATTGCTGTACGTCCTTATCTGTATAATTCACTCCATTTGTACTAATATTAATTCTATATTTCCAATACCAATCAAGATTTTCTTCAAACGCTCTAACCTTAAAATAATCACAAATTTGATCTATTAACTTAGCTTCTAATAAAGGTTCTCCCCCTATAAAATCCAAAATTACCGAATCACTTCTATAAATCTCATTACTCGTCAAAAGATAATCAATAAATTTCTGAGCAATTTCTAAAGACATGACTTTTCCCTTTGATTTATGTGTAACATAACAATATTTACATCTTAAATTACAATCCTCTGTTACGATAAACGTAATTGTTTGTGCAACACCATCTCCCCATTCAGGTTTAATATGTCCAATAGTATAAGTTTTTTCATTTTGAATTTCTTTCATCATCGCACCTCAATAACTTTTGTAATAACATTTATCGAAAAGCGTTTCATTCCTCGCTCTTTCGAGTATATCTTTTCTACTAATTACAACTTATATTATTCTTTTTCCAAATTCAAGCATCTGACCATGAGTCGCCATGTTTCAGGCCATCACTTTATCAAACACTAAACATTTTCCTCCCCCAGCTATTTCATAGCAAAAAGAAAAAGAGCAGATGCATATTAACACATCCACTCTTTATTCATTAACAACAAGAACAACTATATTTCTTCCCCACTGTCAAAAAATGCAATACTTGTTATAAAACAATTCTCTTTTATCTGATATGAATATGTACCTTCATGTCGATCTACAATCCTCTGTACATTCTTTAACCCATATCCGTGCAAGCCTCGATCCGCCTTGTCAGAAACAAGACCTCCGTTTTTTTCTCTCGGCATTTCCTCTATACTGTTTTTCATCTCGATACACAACACTTCGTGTTGTTTCCGCATATTGAGGTAAATGCATTTTTTAGATGTCCTCATCTTATCGCAGGCTTCGATTGCATTATCCAGCAGATTTCCGAACAGCGAAATAATCTCACGGTTATTCAGCGGGAAATCCGTTATTATTTCTGTATTTACTTCCATCTCAATCCCTCTTGATTGGGCGATCGCTTTTTTAGAATTAAGCATCAGATCTACAATGGGATTTCCGCTCCACATTTTCGCAGAATCATCCAGTATATCCCCGCTTATATCTTCCAGATATGCGTGCAGTTCCTCCCATCGCTGCTCCTTCTCATACTTCTGAATAAGTAACAGATGATTTCTCATATCGTGCATCTCCTGACGACTTTTCAGCATTCCCATATAGCGTTCTTCCAATATCTGCTCTTTCAAAAAAAGGGCCTTATTTTCCTCTTTCATATACTGATACCTGGCTTCAAAAACCTCTATGAGAATTGCCACAAAAACCAATGCCAGCAATGTAAAGCTTGCACTGATCCCTGTCCCTTTCCCGTCTCCGTTAACCAACTCGTCCAAAACAAATTGATACTTTATCAGCAGCATACATAAAATACATCCTATGCACAGAACAGTATACTTACACTGTTCAACAATCTCATACATATTTTTCACTTTCTTACCCAATATAAACAGCGCTGTGCACACAATGCTCCTGGATAAAATGAAGACACACTCTTTCTGCCATGTCATTGCATAAACATATACTTTACTTACAAAATTAACTCCCAGAAATTCAAGACTGATAAGTGCAAAGGCCATATCCATAATAGCAACAATTGCAAAATATAAAATAATTACCCCTGCATTCAGCAATATTTTTCTTTTCCTGGCACAAACGCATAAAATAACTATAATATTAACTAAAAAGAATAGAAGATTAGAAAAAAAGAAATTTAACCGGTTCACTCCCAAGGCTCCGCCAACCAGCAATATCACACACCACATGATAACCTTGTCAGTCCTGGTACTGTATTTTTCATCCGATGCCATGATATACAGCATCTTATAGCAAAGCCTGATCTCCCACATTGACACTGCAATCTGTATCCCTGAAAGTAGCAGTCTGTTCATCTTGATACTCTCCAGTATTCCATAATCTTTTCTTTTATTTGCATACACTGTACACGGTTCACAATGATTTCATCCCCATTGTCCATATAGACAGATGTACCTCTGAGCCTCTTAATATGATTCATATTCAAAATATGTCCGCGGTCGGCAAAAATAAATGCATTATTACATATATTATCAAATATTTGATTTATGGGAAGTCTTTCCGTATATATTGTTTCAGCAGTAACATATTTGATATATTTAGACCCCTTAATTTTGCAGATATATATAATATCTTTTAAAAATATCTTCTGCAATTCCCGGTTGCTTCTGATCCAGCAAAACTCCTCATAGCTTTTCTTTATCCTGGCAATTACTTTCTCTACCAGTCCCGGAAGTCTGCTTTCCATATCTTTTTTCAAAACATATTGATTCGCCTCAATAATATAACTATCGGAAGCAAATTTCGTATATGAAGTCAGAAATGCAAGATAAACTTCCGGATTCTTTTCTTTTACTCTCTTTCCAAGCTCCAGTCCGCTCATCCCCGGGAGATCAATATCTGTAATGACCAGATCATAATCTTTCTCAGAAGATAAATATTCTTCCGCAGATCCGTACGTTCTTATCTCTACATTTACTTCTGTATCTGCCTCTGCCCCCTGTCTGATATATCCATAAATCTCATGCCGTATAGCCGCCTCGTCCTCAATTGCTGCTATCTTAATCATTTGTCTGTCACCTCATCAAGTGTGTAGTCCTGTCTTTTATTTATATCCTGAATACCGTCCTTTTGTTACCCTCAGTGAACAAGGGGACATGTATCCCTTTGTTCACTGAGGGTAACTTTACTAATTATAACATATTTATTTTCTGTATGTAATAGTCCATGGACTCTTTATTTCTAAACCTGAAATGAAATCTTAAATTCCACCTTCTCCAACTACAGTAGCATTTACCTCTG
>CAJTRM010000049.1 GCA_910578865.1 uncultured Dorea sp. | reverse complement strand
GCCGTATCCGGCGCTCATTACCCGATAGGGAGAAAGGGAAATTGATTGAAGCGGACTATCAGCGTTATGACAGGGAAAGGCTCTGTCAACCACAACAGCAGAAAATTTCACGCAAAGAACACTGACCCGGAGCGGAGTTGTCTGAATGTGGAATACTGCAAGGAAAATATCAAAGACGTTTACCACGAATTATTTGATGAAGCACTTGCTCGGTACAATGAGAAACAGACCAGAGGTGACCGCCGGATTGATGATTATTATGAAAAAATTTGCTCTGGCAAACAGGAGAAGCCATTCCATGAGATTATTTTGCAGATAGGCAACAAGGACGATATGGGGGCAAAGACAGAGGACGGACAGCTTGCGGCAAAAATACTTGATGAATATATGCAGGACTTTCAGCGGCGCAATCCTACATTAAGGGTATTTTCAGCACATCTCCACATGGACGAAGCCACGCCACATCTGCATATAGATTTTATACCCTATACGACTGGAAGCAAGAGAGGGCTAGAAACAAGAGTGTCGTTAAAAAAGGCATTAGTAGAACTTGGATTTAAGGGCGGCACAAGGAGTGAAACGGAGCGTAACCAGTGGGTAGCTGCAGAGAAAGAGCGGCTTGCGGAGATTATGTTACAGCATGGCATTGAGTGGGAGAAAAAGGGAACACATGAAAAGCATTTATCTGTTTTAGATTTTGAGAAGCAGGAGCGACAGAAAGAAGTTGCGGAACTGGAACAGACAATCTCCGGCAGTAAAGAGGAATTATCCGATATTTTTCATCAGCAGATAGAGGCAGGACAGGAAACGGAGCAGATACGGAAAGAGGGCGAAGTGATCCGGCAGGAAGTATCGGAACTTTCCGCTACAAATCTTCTGCTAAAGGAGCAGACGGAAACACTGACAGAGGATAAGGAAAAGCTGTTATCCGAAAATGAAAAGTTGGAAAAACAGCAGAAAAAGTTACAGCAGGAACTTAACAAAATAGTTCAGTCAAAGGAAATCATGGAGCGCAATATACACGCCTATGATGAAGATGTGAAATGGCAGTTGGCAGAGCCGGGGGCATTGATGAGCGCAAAGAATTATCGGGATAAAAAAGCACTTCCTCTTGTAGAGAAATTAAAAGAAGTGGTAAAAAATCTGACTATCAAATGCGTACAGCTTACGGAGCAGGGCAGGAAGCTGACCGCCAAGGTGGACGGGCAACAAAAGCAGATTAGCCGTTTGACGGATAAGGTCATGGAGCAGAGCGACACCATAGACCGATTGCAGGAAAAAGCAGTTGATTTGGGGCGATTGGAGTGTTATTTCGGTAGGGAACAGGTGCAGTCAATAGTGGAACGGTCAAAGGCATTAGAACAGGCAGAAAGGGAAAAGAAATGCCCGAAACGTGCTTTTGAAATGAGCCGATAGGAAAGGGGATTGATAGGATATGACCGATATGGAAAAGAAAGTTATGGTGCGGCTGTGTGCTAAAATCGTGGCAGATACAGACCTTTACGAAACGGACAAGGAAGTGCAAAATCTGATAGACTGGGTATGTCTTTCGGAGTAGATAAAGGAAAACAATAATACAATCCGCAATCTGACAGGGGAATATAAAAAGATAGATCCGGATTGCAGGGAGGGAGTGCGGGCGCAGTTGGAGCGAATGAAAGAACTCTGTAAAGAGCGCAATAATCTGTATAAGAAACAGAACGATTTGAAAGGGCAGAAACAGAAGCTTGAAAAGTCGTTGGAACGATAAGAGATGTGGGGCGTGGCGGTTGCTATGCCCTGTATTTTATAGTGGCAGATACAGAGAGAAAGTGCTATAATCGAAAGCATGATTTAAGATATGGGAGATGAAACGGCATGGAAATAAAGATTGAGGATAATTTTTCGCTGTTATTTGATAAAAATAATAATACGGCATACAAAGCATTACAGACGTTGCAAAAAGAATGTGAGGAATCGGACAAGGTATATTGTTATATGGATAAATTAGCCGAAATGATTGACAGTGATAATTCCTATATTCGGACAAGAGGGCTTACGCTGATTGCCTATAACGCTAAATGGGATATAGATAATAAAATTGATGAAATTATAGACGAATATTTGAAGCATATAGAAGATGTTAAGCCGATAACGGCAAGACAGTGTATAAAATTACTGACTATGATTGCAAAGAATAAGCCGGAATTAAAGTGTGATATTGTTGCCGCACTGCAAAAAGCAGATACATCTATTTATGCAGACAGTATGCAACCATTGGTTTATAAGGATATTCAAAATTCTTTGGCAGAGATAGAGAAGCTATAAATTTATTGAGATTTTAAGGAGTATAGAGTAATGGATAACTGGTTTACAATAGATAAGATTGATGAAAATACATATATTATCAGTGAATACCGGCATTGGGAGGAAACGCATTGCTATCTGTTGAATGGAAATACCCGAAGTTTGCTTATTGATACGGGGCTTGGCATCTTCAATATCTATGAGGAAGTGCTGAAGCTTACCGATAAGCCAATTACGGCAGTAGCTACGCATATTCACTGGGATCATATTGGCGGGCATAAGTATTTCACGGATTTTTATGCCCATGCTGATGAATTGGATTGGCTGAATGGTAAATTCCCTTTATCAATTGAAACGATAAGAGAGATGGTCATAGACCGCTGTGATTTGCCCGAAGGATTTTGTGTGAACAATTATGAGTTTTTTCAGGGTATGCCAACAAAAGTGCTGACAGACCATGACATCATTGATATTGGCGGCAGGGAAATTGAAGTGCTGCATACTCCCGGACATTCTCCGGGGCATTTGTGCTTTTGGGAAAAAAGCAGGGGATATTTATTTACAGGCGATTTGGTATATAAAGATATTCTGTTTGCTTATTATCCGTCTACTGACCCGGAGGCATACCTCGATTCTTTGGAAAAAGTTGCGGCATTGCCTGTGAAGAAAGTGTTTCCGGCGCACCACTCACTGGATATAGAACCGGAAATCTTAATCCGTATGCGGGAAGCGTTTAGAAATCTCAAGATGGACGGAAAACTTCATCATGGCAGTGGAACATTTAATTATGGGGATTGGGGAGTATGGTTATAGGAAATAGGCTGTGACAAAGATAAAGTTCTCGTTGATGATAGTTATTACATGGTGCTAGCACCATGTAATTTAAAGCAGATAAGGAAAATGGTAAAATGGCAGTTTGCAGTTATATGTGGATTGCCATATTTTTGTGGAAAAATGGGCGTTTATATGGTAATATATAGGAGCAAAGATAAAAACACAACGCAAGGCAATCTTGCAGAACTGGTAGGTAGTCCAGTCGCACCGATCTGGTGTAAGTAGCCCTCCCTCCTTAGGGTCGTCCGTTCTTTGTTCATTACAATTATTTTAAGGAGGAATTGTCATGGACAAAGTATCAGGAAAATTGACAGTATTTTTTGAAGCTCCCTTTTGGGTGGGAGTGTTTGAGCGAGTATCAGATGGAAAGTTAGCTGTGTGTAAGGTTACGTTTGGGGCAGAACCAAAAGACTATGAGGTATATGATTTCGTTCTGAAAAATTACTATCAGTTACGGTTTAGTCCGGCTGTGGCAACCGATGTAAAAGAAGCTGGTCGCAATCCTAAACGGGTACAGCGTGAAGTACGGAAACAAGTACAGAGTACAGGAATAGGTACAAAGTCGCAACAGGCTTTGAAATTACAGCAGGAGCAGTTGAAAACTGAACGTAAGATTGTGAGTCGGGAACAGCGGGAAGCGGAGAAACAGCGGCAATTTGAACTGAAACAGCAGAAAAGGAAAGAGAAGCATAAGGGCAGGTAAATTTATAATTGGTATTATATCTTTTTTAATTAATAAATCAAACAAATTATTCTAATGTTTGATATTACTGACGAAAATAGATAGTAAATTAATAATTACGAAAGAAATGAGGTATTGATATGGCGTTAGCTAGGTGGTATAAAGTTGATTTTCATACACATACTCCTGAAAGTAGATGCTTTCCGGATAAGAGAGTTACTCCAGATATGTGGCTGAAGAAAGCTAAAGAATCAGGAATTAATGCTGTAGTTGTAAGTGATCATAACTCTGTAGGATATATTAGTAGAATCGAAAACGTAAAAAAACAATATGAAGATGATAATTTTAAGGTGTTCTATGGAATAGAACTATGTGTTTCGGCAGATTTCACTCATTTTTTGATTATATTTGATGATAAGATGACGGTTACTGAAATTGAAGATGCTGTTATTAGCAACCTTAAGTTGAAAAGAAGTGATTGGGCAGATACAGAAATTAATGTATCTGAAGATAGATTAAAAGATCTTTGTATAGAACTTGAAAACAAAATTTTTGTCATTCCAGCTCATTTTGCATCAAATAAGGGGTTAGGAAAAAGTACTATAAATGCAATAAAAAAATATCAAGAATTTTTAAAGTTTTCAGCAGTAGAAATTAGAAATGAAGAAGATATAAGAGAGTATGATAATAAGGTAAAGGCTAATGTAATAAACAATGCAGTACTAATTACAGGTTCTGATAATCCATCAGCAAGTGATGAATCTCAGCATTCTATAGATGGATTTGGGAAGATGTTTACTTGGGTTAAGTTATCTTCACTTTCGTTTGAGGGACTTAAACAGGTTTTTATTGATCCAGAGCATAGATGTCTCAATTGGTTAGATATTCAAAAGATTGGAGTGGATTTTAATCCAAATGAAATAACATATAATTATGTAAGTGGCATAGAAGTAGAAGGTATTAGCCATATGACAAAAATGAATATGCGATTTTCACCAAATTTAAATTGTATTGTTGGTGGAAGGGGAACAGGAAAATCTACAATTGTTGATGCAATAAATTACGGTGTGGGAAATGAGAGAGAGCTTTCAAAATGTAAATTGTTGGACAAAACCTTGGATAAAGGTGGTAAACTTTCAACATATTATAATTTTGGTAGTAATAAGCCATACAAGATAGAAATGAGTCGTAAAGGAAAACAACTGGAAAGTAAAATTATTGATGATGATGGTGTTGTTGAGAATCCACCGGAGTTTAAGGTTGATTTCTATGGACAAAAGGAGATTTTTAACCTTATAGATGGAGATGATAGTATTTCTAATCAAGGGATTAGTCCACTTGTTAAGATGATTGATGATAAGGTAAGCACAGAAATATATTCATATTCCGATGAAATTGATCAGGCATTATTGGAAATGATTAAATATTCTGATGAGTATAAAAATAATAGGAAAAAAATTCGAGAAATGCCCACTATTAAAGCAGAAATAGAAAAGGCAGATGCAATATTAAAGAAATTTAAGGCTAGTGGAGTAGAAAAGGCGAGGGCAAATTTTGAAACAATTGATGCAAAAATTAAGAATATAGAGAAATTGTTCAGTACTAAGAAAAACTTATTAGAAGAATCAATTTCTCAATATAAAGAGCATGGAGAAGAGATAAATAACCAATTAGAAGAATTGAAACTTTATGATGAAACCAACAAAATTGAAATTGAAACAGTGCAGGAAATTTTGAAATGTAATAATGAAATTAGTGCATTTTTAAATCAGAAATTAGAAGCCATAGAAACAATTGAAAAGCAATATGTTGTTTCTGCTACATACATTAAACGTGAAGAAATGCATAAAGAATATATCAAGGCACTTGAGGACATTCAAAATACTGGTGGAGAAGATATAAATCTGCTTCAAGATCAACTCCAAAAGAATCGTCAGAGATATGAGGAGTTGCTTAATGTGCAGAAAGAACAAGGAAAATTAGTAGAAAAAATTGAAGAAAGCATAAATTCTTTTGTTCAAAAACGTCTGGATTTGTCTCAAAAGAGAGAACATGTTATTCAAAAGATGGATTTAGAAAATATTATGATTTCTATAACACCAATGGGACATATTGCGCGATGGAAAGCAAATATGCAAAGAGAATTTGGAAGAGAAGGTATTTTTGATAATGATTTTCAAGGACTCTCAGATTATATTTTGTCGAATGATAATAATTGGAAGCATTATAAAGATTTTTTGAAATTTTTGCTTACAACGGATTTAGGTGAAATTGAATCTATTGGAATTACCCCTTCTGATATAAGATTTGGAAAACTATGGAGGGATAAATTTAATAATGATACATTGAGTGCCTTAGTAAAAGTTATCCCTGAAGATAAATTGAAGATTAAAATAATAGAAGAAACTGGAGAAATAGATATAAATGAAGGCTCGCCAGGACAGAAAAGTGCTGCAATACTAGCGTTTATTTTAAACAGTGGGGAAAATCCTCTGATTATTGATCAGCCAGAAGATGACTTAGACAATAGTTTGATATATAATTTAGTAGTTAGATCCATTAGAAAAATGAAAAATAAGCGCCAAATAATTATAGTTACTCATAATCCTAATATTCCAGTATTGGGAGATGCAGAAGCTATTATTGTTCTTGAAAGAAACTCAGATGGAAAAGTTACTTTTAGAAAAGGTAAAAAGGCAGGATGTATAGAAGAAAAAGTAATTCGTGAAGGAATATGTGATATTATGGAAGGAGGGGAAGAAGCATTCCGTAAGAGAGAAAAGAAGTATCAGTATAAGTAGTCGGTTTGTGCATATGTTTTTGTGAACGAAATATAAGCACCATGTAGATGATGCAGACAAGGAGAAAGTAGCGGCTTTGGCTATGGCTCTATTTTGGCTCTAAAAATTTTAGCCGACTCAAATATGAGAGTGATTTTTAAAGAATATGGATAATAAATCCATTAAAAATCAAACAGAAATGTCCAGTTCACACTATTCGCCGAGGAGTTCGAATAGTACAAGAGTATATTATTTATTTTATATGGCAGGTAGTCTATGAGATTGCCTGCTATATTTACAGTGCGCCTTGCGGCGCACGTTTCTAACGGGTGAAAGTCCCCAATCCGCCCTAGTAGTGGGAAGGATACAGCCGAACACCAAGGGTGTCCATCGTGAGGTGGAATCTGAAGGAAGGTGAAGGCAAATCTCTGGTCTGACGAACAGAAATCACATCAGGCTATAGTTAAGGATAAGGTTGCTGTACAAACCAAAGTCCAATAACTACTCGGAATTAATTATAGTAAATGTGGCAGATATGTGGAGAGAAAGAAACGTGTGGTACCAAGGGAGGTCTCGCCAGCGGACGGAAACAGAGTATGAAACCCGTGAGTAACAACGAATGGCGAGAAGTCAGCAGAGGTCATAGTACCGAGACGGTTGCAAACGTCATGGGAAGGACTGAACTTTAGGAGACACAAGCAATGAATGTAACTGAAAGTAGATTTGAGAACAGACAACTTCATATGGAAGACTATCTGCAAATGGTATCTGCGGAACAGAGAGAGTATGCAGAAGTGTTCGACTACTCTAAGATTACTGAAAAGAGCGGTGTCATCACAGACTATTGGATGGATAATCTTTTGGATTTGATTCTGCGGAAAGAAAACCTTAACAAGGCGTATAAGAAGGTAAAGTCAAACAAGGGAAGTGGTGGAATTGACGGAATGCAGGTGGATGAACTTCTGCCCTACCTAAGAGAAAACCAGATGAACTTAATCCAAGAGATAAGGGATGGCAAATATAAACCCAACCCCGTCCGAAGGGTAGAGATACCCAAAGAAACAAAAGGCGAGTTTCGTAAGCTTGGAGTCCCCACGGTAGTTGACCGGGTAATCCAACAGGCAATCACGCAGGAACTCACACCAATCTATGAGGAGCAATTCTCAGAAAACAGTTTTGGTTTCCGCCGAACCGAGGAGCGCATGACGCCCTCAGGCAATGCCAAAGGAATGTAAATGATGGCTGTGTATATGTGGTTGACATGGACTTGGAAAAGTTCTTTGACACTGTATGCCAAAGTAAACTGATTGAGGTATTGTCACGAACCATCAAGGATGGCAGAGTTATTTCACTGATACACAAATACCTAAATGCGGGAGTTATAGCGAATGGGATGTTTGAACGTACAGAAACAGGAATGCCCCAAGGCGGTCCGCTTAGTCCGTTACTAAGCAATGTCATGCTAAACGAGCTGGACAAGGAATTAGAGCGCAGAGGGCATAGATTTGTCCGCTATGCAGATGACTGCATGATTTTCTGCAAGAGCAGGAAAAGCGCAGAAAGAACCTTAGAAAACATTATTCCATTTATAGAAGGGAAACTATTCCTTAAAATAAACCGGAAGAAAACAGGGGTGGCACATATCAGCAGGGTCAAATACCTTGGCTATACCTTTTATAGGTACAAGGGAAAATGCAGATTCAGGGTACACCCGAAGTCAGTTGCAAAGATGAAGGATAAAATCAGGGAACTGACAGACAGGAAAAATGGCATGAGTAACGCAAAAAGAGAAGAGAAATACCAACAGTTTGTGAGGGGATGGGTGAATTATTTCAAACTTGCAGACATGAAGAAACTTCTCAGAGAAACAGACGAATGGGCAAGGCGAAGAATCAGGGCGGTCTATTGGAAACAATGGAAGAAAATCAAGACAAAGTACCGAATGCTCAAAGCGTTAGGGCTTGAACATTGGAAAGCGAAAGAACTTGCATGCAGCAGAAAAGGCTGCTGGAGAATGGCGCAAGTTTTAAATCAAATCTTTTCAAATAAAATAATAGCCAAGTTAGGATATACATCCATGCTTGACTATTATCTGATAGTCTGTGAAAACTAAGGAACCGCCGTGTACGGAACCGTACGCACGGTGGTGGTGTGCCATGCAAGGCACACAGAAGATGAAGGAAGGTCCTTCGACAGGAATTGAACAGGCAAGCCTGTCAAATCACTCTAATGCTGCTGTGGTTAAGGTCATGGTAGTGAGCGATTAGAGAAAAGGTTATTTTAGTAACCAGATAGGATACATGAAGATGAACGAAAGTGAACCACTGATGAAGTGTCGAAAGCGTAAGACTTCTGCAAAACCTATCTTTCACCACTGGATAGGGAAGAGGATAGAGGAGACCTGTAAAGCTGGCTATCTGTGGAACGGCATTAAGGTGGCATGAGCATGTATTAGGCTTCTGTGTGAAACATGGGAACCTGTAGAGTAATAAAAATCGAAAAGATACAAGTCACAGAACGATGAGGTCGAAAGAAGAAAGGTATTCTATAGGGGCGGAGTTGCCCGTAGTAGTGATGAAGTTGCTGTAATGGCAATGGAGCAAAGGGGTAACATCATTCTGCTTGATACTGAAAACAACTGGGAAACTAGGAGGATTGGATGGGCGAGAGCAAACAATACGAGATACCCAAAAAGGTAGTCATTGAGGCATATAAAAGGGTAAAAGCCAACAAAGGCAGTGCAGGAATAGATGGTGTTGATTTTGAAATCTTTGAGGAGAAACTCAACAATAATCTATACAAGATATGGAATCGAATGAGTTCCGGAAGCTATTTTCCTTCTCCAGTACTGGCAGTAGAAATACCAAAGAAAGCTGGAGGAACAAGAAGACTCGGAATACCAACGATTTCGGACAGAATTGCGCAAATGGTTGCAAGAATGTATGTAGAGCCTGTGGTAGAACCAATGTTTAGCGAAGATTCTTATGGATACAGACCAAACAAGTCGGCTATTGATGCGATTGAAACTACAAGAAAACGGTGTTGGAGATATGATTATGTCATTGAATTAGATGTCAAAGGATTGTTTGATAACATAGACCACGAATTGTTAATGAGAGTGGTGGAGCGACACGTTAAAGAGAAGTGGGTCTGCCTATATATTAAAAGATGGCTGGAAACACCTTTTGTAACAAGGAATGGACAGATAATTGAAAGAACGTCTGGAACACCACAGGGCGGAGTGATAAGTCCAGTATTAGCAAATATGTTTCTGCACTATGTATTTGATATGTGGATGGTAAGAAACTTCCCCCGAGCACCCTTTGAAAGATATGCAGATGATGGGGTAATTCATTGTCGAACAAAAGAAGAAGCATTGTGGATAAAAGAAAAGCTTACATGCAGATTTGAAGAATGTAAACTGGAACTGCATCCTGCAAAAACAAGAATCGTGTATTGTAAAGACAAGGACAGAAATAAAAATGAAGAACTTACAGAGTTTGACTTCCTTGGATATACGTTTAAAGCAGTATACATTAAATGCAGGGATGGTAAAATCAGGAATAGCTTTATTGCATCAGTAAGTAAGACTTCCTCCAAAAACTTCCGGGAAAAGATAAAAGCAATGGAAATTCATAAGAAGACAGGGTGTAAGATAGACATTATAGCGGAAATGATTAATCCATTGGTGCGGGGATGGATGAATTACTTTGGAAAGTTCAATCCATCAGCCATGAGAGGGACACTACAATGTATTGAAAGAAGAATTATAAAGTGGGCAATGTGCAAGTACAAAAATCTTCGTGGAAGAAGACGCAGGGCAGAGAAATGGCTCTGCACTATAAGAAAGCGAGAGCCAAAACTTTTTGCTCATTGGAGTATTTTGTATTCGTATTGTTGAATGATAGGAGCCGTATGAAAGGAGACTTTCACGTACGGTTCTGTGAGAAGTTTGAGGTGAAATTCCTCTTACTTACTCGACTGAGAGGTCGGCTAACCAACTAATGGTTAGCCTCCTACTCGATTTATATTATTTTTAGAGAAATTAACGTAGTGAATTGTTGCCAGTGTAACTATGTATTTTTATGGATGATTATAGAAAAGATAGTAAAAAATAAGCAAATATATAGCAAAATGCTTTACAAATGCTGTGACGTGTGATATGCTTGTAATATCAAAAAGGAAGAGGTGATATATAATGGCTCAAATTAGTTTGCGCATAGAGGATGATGTAAAGAAAAAGGCAGAGCAGGCATGTGCCGATATTGGCATGTCTTTATCTACGGCTATAAATATTTATCTTAAAAAACTTGGACGAGAGAAACGGATACCGTTTGAAGTATCTGTTGATCCGTTTTATTCGCAGGAGAATATGACCAGACTTAGGGAATCTGTAGCGCAAATGGAAGCGACAGGTGGTACGATACATGAGGTGAATTTTGATGATTAAGTCATGGTCAGATGCGGCGTGGGAAGATTTTGAATACTGGACAAAGCAGGATAAAAAGACGTTGAGGCGTATCCTTCAGCTATTGAAGGATATTGACCGAAATGGATACGAGGGAATAGGAAAGCCAGAAAGACTAAGTGGTGACTTGGCATCTTATTGGAGCCGACGAATAGATGATGCAAATCATATCGTTTATCGGATAGAAGATAATATGATAAAGATTGTTCAATGTGGTTCTCATTATAGAGATAAGTAAAATTGGCAACATTTTGGCAACAGAAAATCAGCAAGCCAGAATAAATGGTGTAATTGAAGTAAAAAAAGGCGTGTATTTGCACAAAACTTAAACAGATACAGTTAAGAACAACAAAGAACACGCCGAGTTCGAATAGTACGAGGGTGCATTATTTACATTATATGGCAGGTAGTCTATAGGAGTACTTGTTGTGTATTGAGTGTGTTATTGTGTTTATAAGAATGTTGCCATTAGTAACTGACTTATACAAAAATGATGAAGAGGATATTGTAATGAGTGAAGATAAAGTATCTATTTTTCCTGATGTTGTTACCTCTGTATCTGAGGCGGCACAGAAAAATATTCCAGAAACTGTAAGGCAAACAGATGGAACACTATCAACAGTTGTGGGCTTTTTTAATAATGTTGTTTTATATCCTGTAAAAAAAGCTAATATAACATTTCGATATAAATTAGAAGCATTTGAAGATGACTTGAAAGAAAAAATAAAGGATATTCCAGAGGAAAATTTACAAGTTCCTCCTACGAGGGTGGCAGGACCAACCCTTGAAGCATTAAGATATGCGTATGATGAGGAAGAACTTCGAGAAATGTTCGAGAATTTATTGGCATCTTCAATGGATAATAGAACGGATATAGAGGTGCATCCAGCATTTGTAGAAGCAATTAAACAAATGAGTACTTTAGATGCAAAAGTATTAAGTAAAATTTTAGATTTAAGACAGATGAAATGTGTTGACATAAAATTTGCCATAACGAATTCTACAAAGGTTTATAGCAAAGGAATGCCCAATTACTTTGTTGCTGAATTATGCGATTTATCAGATCCTTTTTTGATTTCATCGTCATTAGATAATTTGGATCGACTTGCATTAATTAAGATAACAGAGGGCGGTATTCAAGGAGCAGATTATGAAAGCATAAAGGAGCATCCTTATGTCAAATCGCGAGAAACACTATTTAAATCATTTGGAGAAAAGTTTGATATTAAAGTAGGACGACATGCAGTTATTATTACAAATTATGGAGAGCAATTCGCCAGAACATGTCTAAATAAAAATATCTAGGTAAAAAATTACGCGGCAACATTTTGGCAACAGAAAATCAGCAAGCCAGAATAATTGATGTAATTGAAGTAAAAATAGGTGTGTATTTGTGTGAAAATTAAGCAAAAATAGTTAGGAACAACAAAGAACACGCCGAGTTCGAATAGTAAACAGAAAGCCGGGAAGCCGCATAAATGGCGGACTTTCCGGCTTTTGATAGGGGGCGTGATACCTTTTTGATACCTATATCTTGATTATTTTCTTATTATACCTTATAATATGAATCGTGATTAGAGTGCCTTTGATTGTTGGCTTGGCAATTTTTTCGTGCGCTTCGTTTGAATTTGAGTTCAATCTTTCAGAAAAAGTAAAAGCAAAAATTTGTATGGAGGGAAGAATGATTATGACAATGATGATTGCGTGTATTGAAATGGTGGCTGTGGGCGTTTGTGGAGTGTGCCCTGCTAAGTCAATTTAGATAAGGATTAAACGCCGAGGGGTTCAAATCCCCTGCACTCCATTACGTTATTAGGCTACCTAAATGGTAGCCTTTTCTATATCAATCTTTATTTCGTATTCATTAACACAATCTGCATATTTATTTTGTATCTAAGGCTTTATATAGTTTTTGCTGTAAATCTCCTGCATGACTATATTCTATGTATTCTATACTTCCTAAATCACTAATTGCTTTAGTGGCTTTGTCTTTAAGTATAATTACAGGTTTACCTAATCCATAGGCAAGCCCTTGCTCTAACATAACATTAGGATTAAGTCCAGATATATTGATGATAGCCATTTGACAAGACTGTATTTGTTGGCATATTTTACACATAATATCTTTGTTAGTAATTTCGTTATCGGCTTTATAGTATTGATATCCCAATCCGTCTAGAACAGGAACGATACCATAATTATAACTGTCTTTGTATTCATCAGAAAAAGGCATAGCAATAAATATTTTATTATTTTGATAGTCTGGGTTGAGAGGGCAACCTTCTGAACCTATTTTAAAACATTTGCGCATTTGGTGTGGTAAAATCTTTTTTTCTGTTATCTTTAAACGCTCAGTTTCTATATCAGACTTGATCTTCTCAATTAAGCCAGTTAAGGTGTTTAGAAAGTATTCGATAGTGGCATTTCTTACAGTTTTTTGTGTAGAGGATAAATCATAAGTATTGCATGACATATGCGTAATATTGAGATTGACAAGTGTATTATACTTATCTAATAAATAGTTATATTCTTTAACCCATGATTTATAAACATCAGCATATACATATTCATTATTTTTTGAATATATTTCTATTCTATCATGTAAATTCTTGATTTCAAACGATAAAGCCTGCATATCATTAAAATTCATTTTATGACCTCCACTTGTAACTGTTATTTTTCTTATCATGCCCTTTTTCATCAACACTACTGCTCGTAGCAGGCCAGTTGATTTTCCACTCAAAATACTCGTCCTCTGAAATCTCTCCATTCTTCAACTGCTCTTTCCGCAGACACCACTCTCGCATGAAATCATTGACTAAACCGTACTCTAGCCACATACCCACCGGGGCATGAGCAGGCCAATCGTCATTGTCATAGTAACGCACCGATTTATCATCAGAAGCGTTGCATTTGCCGGGATTGCGTACAAGCTGAAATAAATGGATCGTGCTGCGGTTATCTTCATCAAGCCAAAGGAATGTAAGCATAATATCTTCGGCGCAGCCGGGGGTAACGCCAATAAAATGGATATAATTGACGTTCAGTATC
>CAJTRM010000048.1 GCA_910578865.1 uncultured Dorea sp. | reverse complement strand
CAGCAACTATGTGGCTTTCAGACACTTTCACGGCTGTGCCGTGAATAATCTAGGATAAAGTATTGGCAAAAGTAGCGGGAAGAGAGATTATGGAATCTGAATTTACGTCTTACCTTGAGGGGATACCAAGGGAGCAGCAGGCATATGCATCGAATCCACAGTACAGGGAGCAGTATCTGGAGCAGTTTCTTGCCCTGCATATGTTTGCACAGCTGGGTGAGGATACGAAGCTGTATGAGACCGGGGACTTTGCGGTGATCATGGAGAGTGCAAGAAGGGATATCCTGGCACAGCTTGCGATGCGGGAGACGATGAAGGACGTGAAGGTGTCTGAGGATGAAATAAGAGATTATTATGAGGCAAACCAGGGGAAATTTGCAAAAGGTGATACGGTAAGTGCAAAGCATATTCTGGTTGAAACAGAGGAGAAATGTAAAGAGGTTCTTGCTTCTGTAGAGAATGGAGAGAAAACCTTTGAGGAGGCGGCCAAGGAAGCATCTACCTGCCCGTCCGGAGCTAAAGGCGGAGCTCTTGGCGCGTTCGGAAGAGGGCAGATGGTGAAGGAGTTTGAAGAGGCGGCATTCGGCGCAGGGGAAGGCCAGATCGTGGGCCCTGTAAAAACACAGTTCGGGTATCACTTGATCAAGGTGGAGAAGAAAAATAAAGCGGCAGCAGCGTCCTTTGAGGAGGTAAAAGGTCAGATCTACCAGAGCATGATGGGGCAGAAGCAAAATGACGTCTATAATGAAAAAGTCAAAGAACTGAAAGAACAGTATCTGGAAAAGTAATCGCAGTTTTTGAGTTGACGGCCCCGGCAAAAAAGAGGGGTAATATTGGAGAGAGGAAGCATATAGAAGAACTATGAGCAGTGAAGTAATATATAAGGACAGGAAAAATACAGACAGCAGTAAATGGGACGGCTGTATGGAGCGTTTCGGGGAGGAGGAACTGCTTGCGCTGTGGATTGCGGACATGGATTTTGAAGCTCCGGCCTGTGTGAAAGAGGCGCTGAAAAAATATGTTGAGTTCGGCGTGTTCGGCTATTACATCGCGCCCCAGGGCTATTACGACGCATTTATCCGGTGGGAGAAGGCCTATCATGGATATCAGGTTGAGCAGGAGTGGATGCGGTTTTCTCCAGGTGTAGTTCCGGCATTTAACTGGTTGATCCACATTCTGACAAAGGAGAAGGACGGTGTTCTTATTATGCCGCCGGTCTATTATCCATTCCATGAGGCGATTGTCAATAATGGACGTACGGTGGTGGAGAGTCCCCTCAGAAAAAAGGGAAGCAGTTATGAGATCGACTATGAGGACTTTGAAAATAAAATCAGGGAGAACGACGTGAAGCTTTTTATTTTCTGTACACCTCATAATCCGGTGGGAAGAGTTTGGAGCAGAGAAGAGATCCGGCGGGTGCTTGATATCTGCAGAACATACAATGTCTATGTGATTGCGGATGAGATCCATCAGGATATTGTTATGAAAGGCTATGATCAGCCTGCGGCGGCAACAGTGGGAAATTATGATGATATATTAGTAACATTGACCGCAGCAACAAAGACCTTCAATCTGGCCGGATGCCAGAATGCAATACTGATTATTCCGGATGAAAGGCTGCGGACGCTGTATGATGATTATCTGATTCGTCTGCGGGTCAAGGGAGGCAATTCCTTCGGGTATATTGCCGTGCAGAGCGCCTATGAGAACGGGAGGAAATGGCTTGAGGAGGTGCTGGAGATTGTAGAGGGTAATTATCGGCTCATGAAATCTATGCTTGAAGAAAAGCTTCCTGATGTATGGATCTCAGAACTTCAGGGCACTTATCTGATGTGGATTGATCTTGGAAAATATGTGAAAGCGGAGGATATGGAGGAGGTCATCCAGAAAAGGTGTGGTTTGGCTGTAGATTATGGCGCCTGGTTTGGTGAAGGAGGATATGATACATTTATCCGTGTGAACCTGGCGACCAGGCAGGAGAATATTGAGCTGGCAGCCAGAAAGATAATTGAAGCATTGTGCGTTTAGGGATATAAAAAGCTATGCAGGGCACATGCCGGAGGTAGAGGTTACCTTCGGCATGTGCCCTGTGTGGCTTTATTTTTAGCGTACAAGAATATGTGAAAAGGACAAAAGACCAGATTGAAAATATACTTATAGACGAAATAAATAAGTTTATTTATTTATCAATAATAACGATTGGAAATATAGTTATTACAATTGTAAACTAATAGTATACAGTTGTAAGGAAAACCGGTGATAACCAGAGAGGATTAAAAGACAATGGGTAGTATTAAAGTCAGCAATCTTTCCTTTTCCTATACAGGAGATGAAAGACTGATATTAAAGGATATAAATATGGGCGTGGACACAGGGGAATTTGTCTGTATACTGGGACAGTCGGGGTGCGGGAAAAGTACCTTGCTGCGTCTGCTTGCCGGGCTTGAGAAACCCACAGAGGGAGAGATAACTGTCGGCGGCCGCCCGGTTGGCGGCGCAGGTCTTGATAAGGGGGTTGTATTTCAGGATTATGGCCTGTTTCCCTGGATGAAAGCAGGAGAGAATATTATGCTGGCCTTGCGGCAGCGTTTTCCGGGGAAGGATAAGAAGGAATTGAAGCAGATTGCAATAGAGATGCTGAAAGCAGTCGGCCTGGAAGAATCCGTATATCATAAGCTGCCGAAGGAATTATCCGGCGGTATGAAGCAAAGGTGCGCCATCGCGCAGGCGTTCAGTATTGATCCGCCTATCCTTCTGATGGATGAGCCTTTTGGAGCATTGGATGCCGTGACCCGTGCAAAGCTTCAGGATCTGGTGGGTGAGCTGTGGTCCCGGCAGGATCCGAAGAAGACCGTATTTTTTGTAACCCATGACGTGGATGAGGCATTGCTTCTCGGGAACCGTATTGTAGTGCTGGGTCAGTCGCCGAGTAATATTATCTATGAATGCAGACTCTCTGAGGAGCAGCGGCCTGCGCGGGAGACGCAGTTTGACAATCCGGAGACGTTAAAGCTCCGCAATGAACTGATCCGGCAGATTAATAAGGATGTTGCAACTCACATTTCCTAGAAGGTGTTAACCCGGGGATATCAACAGGTTCTACTGTTTGATATAGATGAAGGCCGAAGGATCCGGCTTTCAAACGATTATTTAATGTTTTCTACAGGAGGAAAAACGAAATGAAAAAAAGAATTTTAGCCGCTATGATGATTTTAGCTGTGTCATTCAGCCTTGCAGCATGTTCCGGCGGCGGAGGCGCTGAAGAAAAAGACACAGAAAAGAAGGCGGAAGAAGGCGCCCCGGAACAGGACGTTGTAAAATGGAACTACGGGACAAGCGGAAATGTCCTGGTGACCATTGCCAATGAGAAGGGATACTTTGAGGATGAGGGTATCTCCATCGAGCCGGTGGAGGCAAATGCTAATGCAGATGCTATGACACTGCTGTCTACAGGCAAGGTGGATGTCGTATCAAATGCCGGTACTTCCAATCCGCTTCAGCAGATTGCATCCGGAATAGATATTTCTGTATTCGGCGGCCATATGATCGAAGGCTGTATGCCGGTGGTTGCAAAGAAGGGCGCAGAGTGGAACGGGATCGAGTCTTTTGTCGGAAAAAAAGTGGCCGTTAACCCGAGCTATTTTGCATTTACAGGTGCAGTGATGGACCTTGGATATGAGAATCCTCTCGAGGTTGTAGAGTGGGAAGTATATTCTGATTACAATGATGCCCTGGCAGCAGTCGTACGCGGGGACGTTGCATATGCACTGATGGGGACCGGGCAGAATCTTGCAGTTCAGGAGATGGCCGCTAACGGAGAAATTGATATTGTAAGCTATCAGAGCGAGATCATGGAAAATTATTCCTGCTGCCGTATGGTGGCACAGACAAAATGGATCAATGAGAATCCAAATACTGTAAAAGCAGTCCTTCGTGCACTGCTCCGTGCACAGTCCTACTATGAGGCAAACAAGGAGGAGGCTGTTAAGCTGCATGCAGCGGCTATTGAGGCTACCGAGGAATACGTAGCGGCTTACATGATGGACGACGAACACTACTTTGTAAGCGCTGACCCATTGAAGGACGGAGTAGTCCGTGCATGGGATATTCTGGATAAGACCGGCTACCTTGGAGAAGATAACCAGGTCAAGATCGAGGATCACATTAACACAGCGCTGTATGAAGAGGCACTGGCAGAAGCTACAGAAAAATATGGGGAAGAAGCGCCGGAATTCTATGAGGAAATGGCATCTTTCTTTGCAGAGCACGACAAATAATAACACACAATGAATATCAGAGAATCAGCAGGAGACGGGATGATGGATACAATAAAGGGATTTATAAAGAAATATTGGATTACATGCGGTATATTTATCGGCCTGGCGGCGTTGTATGTGTTCCTGACGGCCAACGGCCTGGTGAACCCGTATCTGTTTCCGCCGACAGACAAGATTAAGGCTGCCTTTGTTGACAGTAAAGATATGATGTTCGGAAATGCAGTGGCTTCCTTTAAGCTGCTGATTCCGTCCATCCTGTTTTCGCTTGTGATTGCGCTGGTGTTAGGCACGGTCATGGGACTGAATCAAAGGATCCGCGAGATCCTTCACCCGGTGATCTATGCGTTCAGTGTGATTCCGTCCATCCTGCTGTCGCCGTTTGTGCTGCTGCTGGCACCGACATTGTTTTCGGCTTCTGTGTTCTTGATTGTCTACAATATTGTGTGGGCGACACTGTTTGCGACCATCACAGGTATTATGACTATAGACAAGAGATATCTGGACAAGGCCGCGACCCTGGAACTCAAAGGATTAAAAAGGGTGACGAAGGTCATCCTGCCTGCGGCCAGTCCGTCCATTCTGGCAGGGTTCGTCAATTCCCTCAGAAGCTCCTTTGTCATGCTGGTATATGCAGAGATGTACGGCGCGGGGGAGGGCCTGGGATATTTTGTAAAGAAATATGCAGAGCTTGGTATTTTTGCAAATACCTGGGTCGGCTTTGTATTTATGGTAGTTATATTGGTGATCGTGATGCAGCTCTTTGAGATGCTGAAGAAATATCTGCTTAAGTGGACGATGTAAAGGTGAAAAGCAGTGAAATACAGAGCCATATACAGATGCAGCTAAGCGGCGGCTGTGTCCGTGTATGGCTCTTTGTCTGCGGCAGGGAAATATTTTTGGGGATTCCCCCTGTTTTATGTTTACATTTCCGGGATATAATTTTATAGTTAGTATAAGGAATTATACAGAGAGTTGATTAGGAGGGATGACGTATGCCGGCGTTTTATGCACACGACCGTTTTGGAGAGAAGGTCTGGAAGAAGACGGACGGGGAGATCAGGGAAATTATTTTAAAGCATTATAAACAGTTTGAGATAGGACTTCAGGGGCCGGATATCTTTTTCTTTTACCGTCCTTACTCTAAGAATAAGGTTGTGAAATATGGGAATCGTCTTCACTCGGTTTCTGCCAGAGCCTTTTTTGAGCGTGCAGTAAAGGCGGCAGAAAGGGCGGGAAGGGACAGCGCGCAGTACGCTTATCTCCTTGGATTTATCTGTCATTTTATTCTGGACAGTGAATGCCACCCTTATGTGGCAGAGATGATTGAGGAAACGGGGGTTCAGCATCTGGAGATCGAGGAGGAATTTGAAAAATATCTTCTTAAGAGAGATGGGCTGCATCCGCTGGCTTACCGCCTGGGAAGGCTTGTGCCTACGGATGTATATACGGCGAAGGCCATCGCGCCGTTCTATCCGGGCATCTCATGGCAGGTAGCCCGGAGCTCGCTCAGGTGGCTCAGATTTATTAAAAATCTGCTGCGCGCGCCGGGGAGAGTGAAGCAGGGGCTGATTAATACGATTATGAAGATGCGCGGAAGATACGCATACAGTAAAGGACTGATGCACCAGCGTGTGGACAATCCCAAATGCGCCGGGAGCAATCAGGGGCTTTACCGGAGGTTTACGCAGGCCATAGAGATTGCAGTGGAAATGATTGAAAGTTTTGACGAGAGTGTGAGAGAAGGCCTGGAATTGAATCTTCGTTTTGACCGGACGTTTGAATAAGAGGTGTGCGATGGATAATAAGAAATTGACGAAACTGGAAAAATATTGGATTCTTTATGATGTGGGAAATTCAGCGTTTATCTTGCTGGTGTCTACCATTATTCCCATTTATTTTAATTATCTTGCGGGAAGTGCAGGCATCTCGGAGGTGGATTATCTGGCGTACTGGGGCTACGCGGCATCAGTGGCGACAGTGATCGTAGCTGTGATCGGACCGATCCTTGGCTCTGTGGCAGATACTAAGAATTATAAGAAGCCGTTGTTTGTAGTCACTATGATGATTGGCGTCATCGGCTGTGCGGCGCTGGCAGTGCCTGCTTCGTGGATCGTATTTCTGGCAGTGTTTGTAATTGCGAAGGTGGGGTACAATGCCAGCCTGATCTTTTATGATTCTATGCTTGTAGATGTTACGACAGGCGAGCGGATGGATACGGTATCTTCCCACGGGTATGCATGGGGGTATATCGGGAGTTGTATTCCGTTTGTGATTTCTCTGGTATTTGTGCTGATGTATGAGAGTATAGGAATCTCAATGAAGGCTGCGATGGCCATTGCATTTTTCTTAAATGCAGCTTGGTGGCTTCTTGTGACAGTTCCGCTTCTTAAAAACTATGAGCAAAAGCATTATGCAGAATTGCCGGATCATCCTATACGGGGGAGCTTTCGGCGCCTGGGGAAGACACTTGCCTCTATCAAGAAGGAAAAACATATCTTCCTGTATCTTCTGGCGTTTTTCTTTTTCATTGACGGCGTTTATACCATCATAGAGATGGCAACCGCTTATGGAAGTGCGCTTGGTCTGGATTCCACAGGGCTTTTGCTTGCCCTTCTGGTAACACAGATCGTGGCGTTTCCATGTGCACTTATTTTCTCGAAGCTGTCAAAGCAGTATGAGACAGATGTCCTGATTAAGGTATGTATCGTCGCCTATACGGGAATTGCCCTTTTTGCCATCCAGCTTGACAAGCAGTGGGAGTTCTGGCTTCTGGCGGTGCTGGTAGGGATGTTTCAGGGGGCGATTCAGGCATTGTCGAGATCTTACTTTGCAAGGATCATTCCCGCCGAGAAGTCGGGGGAATATTTCGGAATCTATGATATCTGCGGCAAGGGGGCTTCCTTTGTGGGCACCACGCTGGTGGGTGTGGTGGCACAGCTTACAAATGCAGCCAATGCAGGCGTTGCGATTATTGCAGTGTTGTTTGTGATCGGGTTTGTGCTGTTCCATAAAGCTGCGGTGCTGAATCGGCAGACGCTTGCGGGAAGGCAGACTGGTGATATATAAAGAAATAATTTTTTGTCTTGTACTTGACATACTGGAGATATAATGGATGAATAAAGCGAGGTCTCTTTGGAGACCTCGCTTTTTAGAGAAGAAACTTTGAGTTGACAGTTATTTTAATTGACTATACAAATGATAAGTGATAACTTATAAGTAAACAATGTTGATTGGAGTTACTTGATTTATAAAGAGTGAAATTTCTGAAATTAAAAACAAAAATATTGATTTGTACTTGTGTTTCTCAAAAAGGTAGAGGAGGAAAAATTTTATGAAAAAAAGGAAAAACAGGTTTTATACAAAGGATGTTGTATATTTAGCAGATTTTTTTGTAAATATTGGCGTGCTTGTTCTTATTTTTCTTAATTCATACAGGGTATCCGGGTCTATGATGGGCGGAATTCTTACAAATAGTGGGATAATTGCAATCTTTGCAATCGTCATTGATCTTTTGGCTGTTTTTTGCCAGCTTTTCTATATGATTGGCAGACTGAGAGGCAAAATGCCTAATGATATGGATATTGTGAGCCGGTGGCCGAATGGGTGGATTTTTGGAAAGATTTTAATTTTAGTAGCTTTCATTGCAGCTCGTTTCTTGGGAATGGATCTGACTTCATTTTTATTTCCGGTGTAGGATTCCAGGTGGCAGATAAGAAAAGGTGTGGGAAAGATTGAGAAAGTTATATTATAGAATGATGTGGAAAAGCAGGAAGAATTATTTGACGGCCCTGCTGAGTGAAACGTTTATTATTGCTGTCATTTTGTTCTCTCTTATGATTGGGAGCGGGCTGCTCTATGTGTCGCAAAACGAGACGGCTAAGATGACGCCTTTGATTTTTGAAATGGAAAAAATGTTTCTGATACCGTATATCTTTCTTATGTTTCTGCAGATTCTGATTCTGCTGGATTACATAAGGAAACGGGCACAGGATTATGCCATGCTGACTGTTTTGGGAATGAAAAAGAAGCATCGTTATCTTTTTATGGCAGGAGAATATATAAGCCTGATTATCGGTTCCATACTGCTGGGGCTGTCTCTTGGCTTCTTAGGGGGAATCGCGGTCAGGCCTGTTCTGGAATACATTTTTCAAGATGTGGTAAAAGAGGTCTATTATGGGACGTCTCCGTTTAAGATTACTTTAATTGTATGCGGGATTATGTTTGGCTTAGGGTTTATGATCTGCGATCAGATTATTTCATGTCTGGGGCTGGAATATGTAGTTTCATCAGGCGGAAGCAAAATAATTAAAACGTACAAAAATACTGCAAAAATAGCGTTCACACTAAGCAGTCTGTTTCTCCTGTGCTTCATCCTGATGTTGACTTATTGGGGTGAGATCAGCGATATACCAATATCCGTAACTGCGGTGACTGCAATTGGGCTGACTGTATATTTTGGAGGGGAAAGTTATCTGAGCGCACTGCAGAGAATAAAAAAGAAATATTACAGACGGATTCTCTATTTGGACGGTTGGTATAACAGATTCAGGCAGCATATGAATAAGTCATTTATCATTGCCGTTTTTTTGCTTATCATCATGTTTAGTTTTAATTTGATGCTGATTAATAATCTTCCGGTCATACAGCCTGAAAACTATCCATATGATCTTGTGTGGCATGGAAATCAGGGGGATGAGGTGTTCCTTAAAGAGTTACAGAAAACATATGGGATTGAATATCAGACTATTTCATGTATCCGAGTTGCAACAGGAGATTGTGGAGAGCATACAGGGATCTCTGCCTCAGAATATGAGAAACTCACCGGGGAGAAGATAAAGCTTTCAGATAAAGAACTCTATGTTGTATATCAAAGGGATCGCTCCGAGACAGGAGAGTCGGGAATTGATTACGGTGATTTTCGTCCCGACATCTATATCGGAAGTGCAGTGCAGGGAATCTGGGTTGTGACTCCTACCAATATACTCCCGGGTAATTTGTTTACAAGAGAATATCAGATTGCAGGATCGGATGAAAGGATCATAACCGGGAACTTTGAGAGCAGAGCGCTGCCGGCATGGTACACGGATGTATTTGAGGAGATTCTTGTCTTTTCTGACCGGGAATATGATGAAATCTGTGGAAATACACAAGGAGCCAATCTTACAGTTTTGATGGATATACCAAAATCCTATGATAAGGTAGTAAAAAGTATCCGTTCCTATGCGAAAAAGTTTTCTCAGGTGAATTTTTTTGATTCTGAGGGCGGGAATCTGATTTATGAACGAAGAGAATGCCTGATTGAAAACAGGCAAAATAAGATTTTTAACCTTTGCAGTGCCATTATGAATGCTGTTATATTGTTTGTGTGTATTTTAATGATTTTGATCGAGGCGGTAGAAAGTGAGAGTGAGAGACAGAAATGGAAATTCCAATACTTATCCCGGATGGGAATGTCAGAAAAGAAACAGAAAAGGAATTTCTACAGAGAGATTAATATGACAGCTAAAATCGGACTGCTGGGGGGTATACCATATGGGTTTCTGCTTATGATGGCGAAAGCACTGCATAAAAAAATGGAGGTAAAATGGACACTGATTTATCTGGCTGAGGGAATCGGAACGGCATTGGTCCTTTCGGGGGGATTGATGCTTATCATGAGAGGTATTTCCAGAGGTAAATTTTTGAAGCTGAGGGGAAGGAATGAAAAATGACTGAGACAGGACGGAAAAGGGTTTTAGAGGTTACTGATTTGGAGAAAAGCTACAGCATGGTCACACCAGAAGGAAAAGAAGTCAGCCATTTTGTTTTAAAGGGAATTTCATTTGATGTGTACCAGGGAGAATTTATCGGAATCATGGGGGCTTCCGGTTGTGGAAAGACGACATTGTTAAAAACTATTGGGATGTTGGAAAAACCCACCGGAGGGCAAGTCTTTTATAAAGGGGAGTCAATTGAGGATATATACGGCGAAACGCTTGCAAGAATCCGAAGAACAGAGATTGCATTTATTTTTCAGGACTATTATTTGATGGACAGCCTGACGGTGAAGGAAAATATTATGCTGCCATTGATCTTAAATGAGGAGAATATTAGCAGGAGCGAGAGGACAGCAGTTCAGGTTGCAGGGCAGTTTGGAATTGGGCAGCTCCTTGGTAAAAAACCTTATGAATTATCTGGAGGTGAGAAGCAAAGGACTGCCATCTGCAGAGCAATGGCGGAAAATCCGGAACTTATTTTTGCGGATGAGCCAACAGGAAACCTGGACTCCAACTCATCGCTCCAGGTGATCAAAACATTAAAGGAGATTAAAAGAACTTACGGGAAAACAATCATCATGGTAACACATGATCCTAAAATAGCGAGCTATTGTGACAGGGTTTTGTTATTGAAGGATGGAGTGATCCTGGATGAATTGAAAAAGGAGGGTGCTCATAAAAGTTTTTATCTGGCAATTATAAGAAAAATGTCAAGGCTGTGAGAGAGGAAAAGCATTCTCAAATGTACCTATGCACAGGGAGAACCCGCTAACCTTATGGCTAACGGGTTCTCAGTGTTATATTTTGTTTAAAGGAATGAGAGTAAAGTGTTGCACCGGGAAAGTATTGATTCCCGGTGTTTACTTTATGAGGGGGGAGATAGTTGATATGCTCTTCAACTATCTGGCTTTTAGTATAAAAGATAAATATGTCTAAAATGTGTTCAAACCCTTAAAGAAAATGAAAAATTCTTAAAAACCTCTTAAGGGAAACGGTGGACATTCGCTGCTGTTTTGTTCTATAATAAAACAAACGAGATAGGAGGTTTTCAAAATGAAAATCAAAGAAGGCTATATGCCATATTTAGAGTACAAAACATATTACCGTATTGTTGGGGAAAACACGGGAAATAAGAAGCCGCTTGTGCTGCTTCACGGCGGGCCGGGGTCTACCCATAATTATTTTGAGGTTCTTGACAGGCTTGCAGAGGAAGATGGGCGTCAGCTGGTAATGTATGATCAGATCGGATGCGGAGAGTCTTATCTTGACGGACATCCGGAGCTGTGGAATGCCAGAACATGGATTAATGAGCTGATTGCTTTAAGGGAGCATCTGGGTCTGGACGAGATTCACCTTCTCGGACAGTCATGGGGCGGAATGCAGCTTTTAGAGTATGTATGTAATTATAAACCGGAAGGGCTTAAGAGCCTGATTCTTTCCAGTACACTTCCGGCTTCATGGATGTGGGGGATTGAGGCGCACCGTATGATCAAGGAGCTGCCTCAGGAGATGCAGGATGCCATCGCAAAGGCAACCTCTACCGGAGACTACAGTGACCCGGCATATCAGGCAGCAGAGGCAGAATATATGCTCAGACATGCAGCCGGTGCAGTGACAGAGGATTCTCCCGAATGCTTAAGGCGTCCGGTGAAAAAAGGCGGCGAGGCGTATGTTGTAGGGTGGGGACCTAATGAGTATACTCCTCAGGGAACCCTTAAGGATTATGATGTTACAGAGCAGCTGAAGGACATCAAGGAGCCTGCACTTGTCATCAGCGGAGGAAATGATCTGTGTACGCCATACATAGCGAAATATATGTATGACAGGATCCCGAATTCTGAGTGGAAGTTGTTCCGTACGTGCAGGCATATGTGCTTTGTGGAGGACAACGACAGATATGTTGAACTGATGAAAGAGTGGCTGAATAAGCACGATTAATGATATATAGATCATCATGCGAGATCTGTTGGAGCCGCGGGTGCAGATGGGCGGTCATTTGCATCCGTGGCTCTGGTCGTTTTGCAGATATTAATGGTTTTTTGTATATGTGAGGAGAGGGGGGAGAACTGGAGTGTCGGGTAAAATGCAGAAACTCAGGATGCAGAAACTCAGACGCAGAAACTCAGGCAAATGTATCATTGCTATCTACTCTTCATCGTGGTATATTAAAATTAATTTGATAATTTTTATCTTGAAACCTGAAAAGGAATGTTAGGGAGTGGTCAAAATATATCAGGAAGAGTATAAGCGCTGGATGGATGCAGATCTGGAGGATGCAGATCTTAAGCTGGAACTGTTGAAGATCGAAGACAATGACGCTGAGATCAGGGAGCGTTTTGCAGCAGCCCTGAAGTTCGGGACAGGAGGGCTTCGCGGAATATTAGGGGCGGGAACAAACCGCATGAATCTTTATGTTGTCCGTCAGGCTACACAAGGACTTGCCAACTGGGTGAAAACCCAGGGGGGCAGACAGACGGTGGCAATCAGCTATGACAGCCGTCTGAAAAGCGATGTGTTTGCCAGGACGGCGGCAGGCGTACTGGCTGCCAACGGGATCCATGTAAGGATTTATGATGTGCTTATGCCTGTGTCAGCTCTTTCTTTTGCTACACGTTACTATAAGTGTAATGCGGGCGTTATGATCACGGCCTCTCATAATCCGGCAAAATACAATGGCTATAAGACTTACGGGCCTGATGGCGGACAGATGATCGATGGAGCAGCAGCAACTGTATATAAGGAGATTCTGAAAACAGACGTTCTCACAGGAGCGAAATATCTGTCCTTTGCGGAAGGTGTGGAGAATGGGCTGATCCGCTTTATAGGAGATGACTGTAAGGAGGCTTTTTACGAAGCGATTGAGTCTTATCAGGTGCATCGGGATCTTTGTAAGACTGTCCGGCTGAAATTAGTATATAGTCCTTTAAATGGAACGGGGCTGGTTCCGGTAACGCGGGTCTTAAATGATATTGGTGTTACCGATATCACTATTGTTCCAGATCAGGAGTATCCAAACGGGTATTTTACTACCTGCAGTTATCCCAACCCTGAGGTTTTTGAAGCTTTGGAGCAGGGGATTAACCTGGCAAAGGAAATGGATGCAGACTTGATGCTGGCCACAGATCCGGATGCAGACCGTGTGGGGATCGCAATGAAGTGTTCGGATGGTTCGTATGAGCTGGTGAGCGGCAATGAAATGGGAGTTCTGCTTCTTGATTATATCTGTGCAGGGCGTAAGGAAAATGGGATCATGCCGGAGCGGCCGATCGCTGTCAAATCTATTGTATCTACCCCGCTGGCAGATGCTGTTGCAGAGCATTATGGCGTTGAGCTTCGCAGCGTGCTGACAGGCTTTAAGTGGATCGGTGATCAGATTGCACAGTTGGAGGAAGCCGGCGAGGCGGATCGCTTCATCTTTGGATTCGAGGAGAGTTATGGCTGCCTGGCGGGATCCTATGTGCGTGATAAAGATGCAGTGATCGGTTCCATGCTGATCTGTGAAATGGCTGCGTACCACAGGAGTATTGGCAGTTCCCTGAAGCAGAGGATGGAAGAAATCTATGAACAATATGGGCGTTACCTGAGTAAGACTGACAGTTTTGAGTTTCCTGGCTTAAACGGGATGAGTCGGATGGCAGAGATTATGCAGGGGCTGCGTGAGAAACCGCCGGCACAGATCGCGGGGATTAAGGCTGAGCAGGTTGTTGATTACCAGAATACAGAAGAGACAGGGCTTCCGGCGGCAAATGTACTGATGTACAGACTGGAAAAAGGAGCGACGGTAATTATCCGTCCTTCCGGCACAGAGCCGAAGATTAAAATTTACTATACCACCCATGGTAAAGATCTTGCAGAAGCCCAGGCACAGAAAGACAAGCTGGCAGGAGGGCTGAAGCTGATTTTGGAACTGGATGGGTAAATGATTTGGAGTGAATAAGGAGGTACACGGTACAATGAAAATATCACTTTTGAATGGAGGGCTGGGAAATCAGGTTTTTCAGTATATTTTTGCCCGTTTCGGAGAAAGGTATTGTCCGGGCGAACCTTGGTATCTGGACGATTCTTTTTTCTTTACAGAGAATGTACATAACGGTTATGAATTAGAAAAGGTTTTTGGGATTAAGGCGAATTTATTAAGTAACTCAAACTTCCCACACCAGTTGGTGTGCTGAACCTTGAAAAATCAATACTTT
>CAJTRM010000047.1 GCA_910578865.1 uncultured Dorea sp. | reverse complement strand
GTATACAGGTAAATCCACGTTGCTACAAATGTGGGGTCACTTCATATTGTCCTAAAAAATACCGATTTCTCATTCTGTTTTTTTCTAAGTATACAAGAATTCATAAAATTTTTCAATTCCCCGAACTGCCTTTGCTTAATTGAGCGGCACTCCCACATACCGCAGAAGTGCCATATACCACTTATGAATAGATTAACTCATTCTCCACACTTCTCTCACACAAGCTCGAATAATATTCATCCTTTGAACCCATAAAAGCTGATTTTCTGCCTTTAATTGTTCCGTCACTCCTTGCCTGCCGGCGTATTCCTTTACCAACCGAGAAAACATATCCTCTGCCTGCTCGTCTATACTCACAAGGTATTCGTTCAGCCTGCCGCTTGTCAATAAATTGATATAAACAAGCTGCTTATGCTCTTTAAGGTACTGCAAATGCCGCTGTCCCCATATACCTATCGGCTTTTCTTCTTCGGGAGGTAATGCAAGCTCTGGGAGGTAATAGTCCCCTTGCTTTGCATACCAAAGACCGTTATTTTCGTCATAAATCCTGTTTTCCATAATGTTTCCTACCTTTCCTCTTTGTTGTTTTTAAAGCGTTTTTCACGCTGTTTTGATTTTTGTGCTGCTTTTGCCCGCTCCAAAAGGTTGTCCATCTGCTTACTTCCAAACGCCTTTCGGAGCAGCTTATAATCTTTGTTTTCCGCACGGAGGTTTTCATTTTGCCCTGCCAGTTTCTCATTGATTTTCCTCAACCCCTCATTTTCACGATAAAGATTACTGTTTGTGGCATTCAACCGATAGTAGCTGTCCCATGCTTCAAAGCAGCTTACAAGAGCTGTTTTAACAAGCGATTTCAGCTTTTGCATCAAAGGCTCTGCCACTTTATTCCTATATGACTTCGCCGACATGAACCCCTGCGGCTCTGGCAACTGGTATTCTGGAGAAGTGTCAAGCACCTGCTCCAGCGTCTTTAGGTTTTCCATGCCTTTGTCGTAATTCTTCACCCTATTCGACAATGCTTGAAATTCCTCTTTTTTCTCTGAAATCTGCCCTTCAAGATGAACGACCTCTTTTTCCCGCTCCTGCTTTTTATAATCAAGGACAGACAAATGTTTTTCATGCGTGCCTTTATGCTCCCATTCAATGCCATAGCGTTCCATGACGGCTGCAAGATTTTCTTTTTCGGACTGTACCCACTGGCTCCACTCCGTATCGCCACGGGAGCCGCCTTTGAATCCCTGCGTCGCTAATGCCTGTTTCAGAGATACCCTTGTATCAAGTCCACGCTTGCTGCCAGTCGTGAACGGAACAAAGTCAATGTGCAGATGCGGCGTTGCTTCATCCATATGGATATGAGCAGAAAATACATAAAGATTAGGGTTTCGCTCTTGGAATCCATGATAATATTCATCTAAAATCTTCCTTGCAAGCTGTCCGTTTTCACTTCCCACACCCATATTTTCCTTATCCCCAATTTGCAAAATCAGCTCATGGAACGGCTTTTCCTGTTTTGAGTTCCGTATCTTCTCGTAATAATCGGCAATGCGGCGGTCTGCCCTCGTCTGTTTCTCATTATATCTCTGTAACGCTTCATCAAATAGCTTATGGTACACTTTCTTAATGTTCTCGTTACAATAATCTACATTAAGGTGTGAACGCTCCCCATCCACATTTTCAGCCTTGAATTTGCGGCTGTTATGGTTGACCGAGCCTTTCCCCACCATTGCGCTAATCGTCCGTCTTATAAAATCACGCCCTTTCTTTTCGGCTGGTAGGCTTTGTTACTTTCCCGAAAGTAACGCAAAAGCACTTTTGTCAGCTACGCCAACAAAAATGCAACCTGCAAGCAGGTTTTGCGCTCTCCGAGGGGCAAGGGCGGCTTTTTGAAAAAAGCCCCCTGCACCCCGCAAAAACTTTATCCGTGACGGTTTGCGTCGATGTGACAGTTATTTCAGTACCGCACCCCGCTCCTAAAAATACCGTCACACCGTCACATACCGTCACGCTCCCCACGGTATAGCTTTATCATACGCCCCTCGTGACACCGCTCCCGCTTATAGAAAATGCCGTATTCGTTGAGTAAACGTCCCGACAGAATATTCAGTTTCCGTGCAAGGCTGTTCGGCTGTAACTCCGTTTTCAGCCAAGCCGCAAGCTCCGTCGCCGTCCCCTGCCACAAGGGGCAGTCGGCAGTAATCCTTTTGTCTATTTCCTCAAGTAAAGGCTCTGGCGGCTCTTTCCAAAGTTCTGTTTCTGCCTTTTGAAAATCCCATAACAATGTTTCGGGATTTCGGAGAAGATAGAGTTTTTGCTCTTGCTGGTCTCTGCCCGACACTTCAAGCGTGGCGGCGTTGCCAATGCGTTTTTCTTTCTGCAACAGGAACGCACCGTCAGCCGCACCGAGCAAGCCAGTAGTCCCCGAAATCATGTCAAACTTATCATCAGAGCCCTGCTTTCTGGTATGATGAACAAGCAGGAGACAGATACCATAACTGTCTGCAAACTGTTTCAGCCTTGTAATTATTTCATAGTCGTTTGCGTAACTGTAATTGTCCCCGCCGACTTCCCGCACCTTTTGGAGCGTGTCAATAATAATCAGCTTTGTATCGGTATGCTGTTTCATAAATTCCTGCAACTGTTCATCTAATCCGTTTCCAAGATTACCCGCCGAAACAGAAAAGAATAAACTGTCTGCCCCATCTGTTCCAAACATACGGTACAGCCTTTCCTGCAGGCGGCGGTAGTCATCTTCAAGGGCAAGGTACAAGACCGTTCCTTTTCGGGCGGGATATTCCCACAGCGGCACTCCCATGCTGATATGGTAGGCAATCTGCGCCATCAGAAAGCTCTTGCCGAGCTTTGGCGCACCTGCGAAAAGATAAGTTCCAGGGTAGAGCAGCCCGTCAATCAAGGGCGGCTTGCTCGGATATACAGAATCGTACAATTCTGCCATAGAAACAGTTTCAAGGACTTTGCTATTGTTTTTCGGTGGGTAATTGGTTATACTGTTCTTGTTTACATCAGACGGTTGCTCCGTATCTGCGCCAACAGATACATTCGGGGCAGCCGTTTCTTTTTTATTCGCCATCTTCACTTTCTCCTTTCAGACCGCCGAGGATAATAGCAATCAGTTCGATTGTGTCAAGCAGTTCTTCATTTACACTTTCACCCGCTTCAATCCTCTGCAATTCTGCAAGGACAACGGCAAGCTCATTGCGGAGTGCCTTATACACCCTCGGATTGCCCTGCACAACCACGTCTTGGCACAACAGCCGCCTTGTGATATAGTCCTGCTTGGTAAGCCCCGAAAGCCGCACAGCTTTGTTAATCTGCTCGTTTTCTTCGGGAGATACCCGAAACGCAACAGTCTTGTTCCTCCAACGGTTACAGTTGTCTAAATTCTTTGCCGACATGTCAAAAATCCCCCTTTCCTAAATCGTCTAATCTGTCTGCCATTTCCGTCTGCTTTGACGGAAACAAATGTGCATAACGGTAAGTGATTTCAATGCTCTCATGTCCTACACGGTCAGCAATTGCCACCGCTGAAAACCCCATGTCAATCAATAAACTGATATGACTATGGCGTAAATCGTGAATCCTAATACGTTTTATCCCTGCGGCTTTTGCGCCCCTGTCCATTTCGTGGTGAAGATAACTCTTTGTCACTGTGAAAATGCGGTCTTTCTTTTTTAACCCATAAAGCATACTGATATACTCCTGCATTTCCTCACAGAGGAACTTCGGCATTTTGATTGTGCGGTTGCTCTTTTTCGTTTTCGGAGAGGTAATCACATCCTCACCATGCAGGCGTTGGTAGGACTTGTTAATCGTGACCGTTTCCTTGTCAAAGTCATAGTCTGCGGCGGTCAATGCTAATAATTCTCCCTCACGGATGCCACACCAGTAAAGCATTTCAAAAGCATAAAAGGAAACCGGCTTGTCCATCATTTCATCTGCAAACTTCTTATATTCCTCTTTTGTCCAGAACAGCATTTCCTTGTGTTCCTCGCTCCCCATGTTCCCCGCCTTTGCCGCAGGATTGGAGCGTAGGTCATAATACCGTACCGCATGGTTGAAGATAGCGGAAAGCTGGTTGTGGACGGTTTTCAGATACGTCTGCGAATAGGGACTGCGTTTTTCATCACGGTAGGCAAGCAGCTCATTCTGCCATGCGATAATTTCCTTTGTTCCAATCTCGCTAATCTTCATCTTTCCAAAGTACGGAAGAATCTTCGTCCGAATGATATGCTCCTTTGTCAGCCAAGTGTTCTCCTTTAAACGATTTTTAACATCATTTTTATAAAGCTCCGTAAAATCTTCAAAGTCCATGTCAAGGTCAGCAGAATTTTGTAACTGGAACTTCCGCTCCCACTCCTGCGCTTCCCGCTTTGTGGCAAACCCACGCTTGCATTTCTGCTTACGCTCCCCTTTCCAGTTCACATACCGAGCCATCACATACCAAGTGCCATTGCCCTCATTCTTAAATACTGGCATTTAACTTTCCCCCTTTCCTGCTCCGTAGAGCCTTTCCTGAAAATACTGGCGGTTCACTCTCCCTGCAATCGTAATAAACCCCTGCTCCTTCAGCTCATCATTCAATTTCTTGATGAGTTTGTAGGCATAAGGCTTTGACACAGAAAGCTCCTGCGCCACTTCATCCACACGGATAAATTTGTTGTCCATACAATTTCTCCTTTCTTCTCTAAGCGTTTTTGCTTAATTCATAATACTAAACATTTTTGCTTCTGTCAATAGGATTTCGAGAAAATATTAAACTTTTTTGTTTCGTTTCTATTGACTTGTTCTAAACATATATGCTATACTCTTTGCAAACATAGGAACAAGGAGTGAAACATTATGGCGATTGGCGAAAGAATACATTTTTTCCGCATCATGCGGGGCATGACGCAGAAATATCTTGGTATGCTTGTCGGGTTTCCCGAACGGAGCGCAGATGTGCGTCTGGCACAGTACGAAACAGGCTCTCGTAAGCCAAAAACAGACCTAACGGCTGCACTGGCACAGGCTCTTGACGTTGTGCCGCAGGCTCTGGACATACCCGACATTGACAGCTATATCGGGCTTATGCACACCCTATTTGCCCTTGAGGACAATTACGGTCTTACCATCACTGAAGCAGACGGAGAAGTCTGCTTAAAGGTCAACAAAGATAAAAGTAAGAATGCCGCCGAGTTACTGAAAATGCTCTCTGCTTGGAAAGAACAGGCAGACAAACTCTCCACCGAGGAAATCAGCAAGGAGGAATACGACCAGTGGCGGTACAATTATCCAAAATTTGACACTACACAACATTGGGAGAAAGCTCCCTCTAAGGAATTAAGCGATGCCTTAGTCGAAGCATTCAAAGACCGACTTCCTAAAGATTGATAAAGACGAAAAAACGCCCTTAGCCATGAGTTCCTACCCACAGCTAAGGGCGTTTCTAATATGGATTTATTTCAGTCATCCAAACCACTTAAAAATCATTCTCCCACCTGTAAACCATCAGACAGTAAGAATAATCGCACTCAAACGACTGTTATCAATTTGTTATCAAAAGACCTTTTGAAATGCCGCAAACCCGCATAAACACTGGGTTCACTAAACATTTTTGTTTATTCGAACTCAATCGTCCCCGGCGGCTTACTCGTCAGATCATACATCACCCGATTAACCCCTTTAACCTCATTAATGATCCTCCCCATCACCTTCTGAAGCACCTCAAACGGGATCTCCGCCGCCTCTGCGGTCATAAAGTCCACCGTATTCACAGCCCTAAGCGCCACCGCATAATCATAAGTCCTCTCATCCCCCATGACACCGACGCTCTGCATATTGGTCAGCCCCGCAAAATACTGGCCGATATTGCGATCCAGACCGGCATTTGCTATCTCTTCACGGTATATCGCATCTGCGTCCTGCACAATCCTCACTTTATCTGCCGTAACCTCTCCTACAATACGAACCCCGAGGCCAGGCCCCGGAAATGGCTGACGGAACACCAGATACTCCGGGATCCCAAGCTCTAATCCCACCTTGCGGACCTCATCCTTAAAAAGATTCCTGAGAGGCTCAATAATCTCCTTAAAATCCACATAATCAGGCAGGCCCCCTACATTATGGTGAGACTTGATAACTGCCGATTCCCCGCCAAGCCCGCTTTCAACCACATCCGGATAAATAGTACCCTGGACAAGAAAATCCACTGCACCGATCTTTTTCGCCTCTTCCTCAAAAACATGAATAAATTCTTCACCAATGATCTTCCGCTTTTCCTCCGGCTCTGTAATCCCTGACAATCTGTGGTAAAATCTCTGCTGTGCATTCACGCGGATAAAGTTCAGGTCATATGCACCTTCCGGGCCAAATACCGACTCCACCTCATCTCCCTCGTCTTTACGGAGAAGCCCGTGGTCCACGAATACACACGTAAGCTGCGAACCTATGGCCTTTGACAGCATAACTGCCGCCACAGAAGAATCCACGCCACCGGACAGAGCACAGAGTACCCTGCCGCTGCCTACCTTTTCACGAATCTGCTTTACAGATTCCTCCACAAAAAATTCCATTCTCCAGTCTCCGCAGCAGCCACATACCCCCAGTACAAAGTTCGAGAGCATTTTCATCCCCTCGGCAGTGTGCATAACCTCCGGATGATACTGAATAGCATATAATCCTGCATCTATATTCTCCGCAGCAGCCACCGGACAGTCCGCCGTATGCGCTGTAACCTCGAAGCCCGGTGCAACCTCAAAAATCGTATCAAAATGACTCATCCAGCACATTGTCTCTTCTGAGACATCCTTGAAGATCCGGGAAGATCTTTTATCCACTAATACCTTCGTTTTCCCGTATTCTCTTACATCGGCCCGGGCCACTCTGCCGCCAAGCACATGCTGCATAAGTTGCGCGCCATAGCAAAGTCCCAGTACCGGAATGCCAAGTTCAAACAGTTCTCTGGAACACGTCGGTGACTTCTCTTCATAACAACTGTTAGGGCCGCCGGTCAGGATAATCCCCTTTGGCTTCATAGCTTTGATCTTTTCAAGATCTGTCCTGTAAGAATAGATCTCACAGTACACATTGCATTCCCTGACACGTCTTGCCACCAGCTGATTATACTGGCCTCCAAAATCAATCACAATTACCAACTCACTCTTCACAGAACTCCTCCTACTATAACAATGGTTAAACAAAATCTATGAGCCCTGAAACATAACCCCTCATTCAGGCCCCACGAATATAGATTCCAAAAACAAAATTATTATACAATACCGCCTATACCTTTACAAGGGATATCTTCATAACAAAATGCCGCCAGCCATCAGACAGCAAAACTCCCCGGCGTTATGATACACCGGGAAGTTTTTTGTAAACCTGTAATTATTCTGTTTTCCGGTATTATCTACCGGCAAAATGCACCGACTACTATCAACCTGACATCAATAATTTATAATCTCTGCAACATTAGCCACCAGCTTATCCGCAGATGCCGCAGAAATATTATTCAGAAAAAGTACATCCTGAATCTCTTTTTCAGTGATCAAAGCCGTCAGGCCGGATGGATAATAACGGTAATCCACAACATATACGTACTCATAATGATCCACCAAAAACGGTACAAATGCATTGCCGAAAGATTCCTTTACTACCAGACAGGAACTGCCGTCACTTTTCTCTGGATTATGAATCTCACTAATAGGCTGGTCTCCTCCGATAAAACAATTATATTTTGACGCCGCATTCCATTCAGACACATCTGATATAATCTCATAATCCACCGTGTTTCCTTTCCGGTCCGTATAAGTCATATCATTCGTGGCAAGAGGAATATAAGCCGTCACCGTATCCGGCGTTTCTCCCAATGCGGCCGACTGATTACAGTAGGAATACATCGTCCCCAGGAAATTGTCAAAAGTTTTCGTCTCATAACTGTCAATCGGAGTTGGCTTGATATCCTTTTCTTTCATAAACTCGCGGTACGCATAATATGCTCCAAGCGCCGTCCAGTGGTGATCTGTCCGGAAATAAAGATACTCGTCATTGTGATCCTCCAGTGTGGCAAATACGTCAACCGGAGTAATCTTCTTATCCAGCTTATCGCATATATACTGGATAGCCTCCCGCTGGTCGCTGCTGCCCAGCTCCTTCTGAAGCTTTGCATCCAGATATACCCCTGAACTGATCGGCACGACCATATCATAGATCTTTACATCTTCATCCACCTTATTGGCCAGTGTATTAAGCGCTTCCACATACTTATCCACTCCCTTTTGATTAAATCCGTATAAGCCAAATGCAGTATTTTCCGCCACATACACAGCGCCGAATTTCTCCTGGATCTCCTGGATCTCTCTTTGCTTTTCACCAGATTTTACTGTTGTTTTTTCCTTCTCGTCTTCCTTCGTTTCCTCTTCTGCAATATCCTCCTCAGACACCTCGGCTACCGCCTGGACATCCCCGTATATCTGATTTTTCTGCACTCCATATGCCGCCCGCACTTCCATATTTCCGGAAATCAATTTCTCCCGGAATGGAAATGTATCCGCATACCAGGTATTTACACCCTCAAAGAACTCACCGTTCCACAACGTCTCTACGGTAGGCTTTGGGAATTTGGTCAGCACACGCTTTTCAATTTGGGATTCTTTGGGGCGAAGCGGTATGATCAATGCCACAAACGCAAGAAACCCGAGAACCGCAACAAATGCATATATTTTACAGACTGTGACGATTCTGCTCCTTTTACTGCCTCTCCTGTTCCGGATCCTTCCTCTGGTCTCTTCATTTTCCAAACTCCTGACTCTGCTTCTGATACCGCTGTTTTCCCGGCTTTTGACCCTGTTTTTAATTTTTCCGCTTCTATTATTATCTACTTTATTCTCTATCTTATTTTTTATCCTTCGTTCCATATATCTGACCGCATCCTTCTAAAACTGAAAATACAAAAATGGATTATAACTGTTTCCTACAAGAGCCATTGTTGCCAGCATCAAAAGAGCTACCGGACCGACGACTTCCACAGCATTGCACAAATAACGCACAACTACAACTCTTCCCTGCCATTTACTGATCCAGCCATACAATACCTTCAAAAGAGGGGTGCAGGCAACAATTGCCGCTGCTATAAAAAACATATGATTTTCAAATGTCATTCCGACGTCCATACTGGTAAAACCATTGTGATTTAATCCGAACATTCCTTTAAGGACATGTCCAAGATAAGACATATCACTGAATTTAAACAGAATCCACCCGAAGTATACTACAAACAAGGTATAAATGTGACCGACAGCCTTCGGCAGTTTCTGAAGCTTATCCAGAAATCCATTCTTTTCGATAACCAGAAATACATAATAGAACAGACCCCACAGCACAAAATTCCAGTGCGCCCCATGCCAGAGACCAGTCAGCGCCCACACGGCAAATAAATTTATCATCGTCCTGCGCTGCCCTTTGCGGTTGCCCCCAAGCGGAATATATACATAATCCCTGAAAAATGAACTTAAGGATATATGCCAGCGCCTCCAGAAATCTGTAACAGAGCTTGCAATATATGGATAGTTAAAATTTTCTTTGAAATGGAAGCCTGTCATCCATCCCATTCCAATCGCCATATCAGAATATGCGGAGAAATCCAGATAAATCTGAAGCATGTACATCAACACACCCAGCCAGAGACCCAGCGCAGGTATCCCGTCCAGCTTGTCAAGCCCCACAGGGAGCATAGTGTCTGCAATCTCTGCACAGGAATTGGCAAATACTGATTTTTTCACCAGACCAACTGTGAAACGGTTGATCCCCTGGCCAATTTCGGATAACCTGGTCCTTCTATGTTCAATTTCGTATGCAACATCCTTATACCGCACGATCGGTCCGGCGATACACTGGAAAAACAATCCCGCATACAAAAGAACCAGCCAGTATTTCCTCTGTGGTTCCACATCATTCCAATATACATCTATTACATATGACACGAGCTGAAACGTGTAAAAAGAAATACCGATCGGCAATATAATCTCCGGCACATTCTCTGGAAAACCTGTAATAGCCTTTATATTGTCCAGAATGAATCCGGCATACTTAAAATAACCCAAAAGCCCAAGCTGGAGTCCGACCCCCGCAATCAGCCAAACCCGCTTCATTCTCCTGTCATCCCGATACTGATAGATCAAAATCGCAGATCCCCAGCTAATCAGTGACATAAGCAATAAAAGTACCAGATATCTCGGGCCGCCCCATGCATAAAAAATCAAAGAAGACACGAGCAAAACCATATTCTTCTTATCTAACGAACCGCACAGGCAATATACCAGCATCGTAGCCGCAAAAAACAAAAATACAAATAAAAGACTTGAAAAGACCAAAATGTCCCCTCCCTCAAACCATAAAATATAACGCACTACTCCTAGTGTAATACCTTTCTTGCAATTATTCAAACAAATTCTTCTCAAATCGACAGATTCTGAAAAAATTTTACAAAAAATGACACTGCATCATTTTCAGTCAAAATGATCACAGTGCCATCTAAGTCCATTATTCATTTAAAGCTGTACGTACAAAACTCCTACCAGTCAGTATAAATATCAATGGTTCCCTTCGCACATCCGGTATCATACACCTTTCCCGGACCAAGTGATGTCTGAACAATACTGTACCTTGCAAAGTCATCCTTATGGGCCGCCAGGCAGAGATATCCGTTACCGTCGCGAATCGTCCCGTCAGAAGCTATATGCCTTCCCGGAATCTTAAGTCCATATCCCGGAAGAATTTTCTGAGAATAATAGGTCTCCCTGAATCCATTATAGTAATTCACCCCTTTGGAAGGAGTCAGGACTCCGGGACCTGACGGATATTTGTAGCCGCCTCCGGACGAACCGGAACTGCTGGAGCTACCCGAATTACCAGAACCGGAGGAACTGTTGGATCCTCCTGATATCGTAGGTTTATTATTGGTTGAAGTCTGATTCGTTGAGTTACTGTTGGCTGACGCCGCAGCCTCAGCTTCTTCTTTTGCCTGCTGCGCTTTCATTTCACTAATTTTCGCATTCAAAGCCTCAAGATCCGTGGACGTCTCCGCAGCCTTAACTTTCAGCTGCTCCTTCTTCTCTGTCAACTCTTTTTCCAGCTTGACATAAGATTCTTTCTGTTCCCCAAGGCGCTTTTCTTCAGCTTCAATATTCTCCCTCAGAGTCACCAGCTCATCCAGCATCTCTCTGTCATAATCATTCAATGTCTGGACAAAGTCAATCTTATTAACAAAATCAGCCAGACTGCTTGCCGAGAGGATCATTCCGAGCATTGTCTCATCGTCATTCTCGTAAATGTACTGGATTCGGACCTTCATATCATCATATTGCGCTTTTTCATTGTTTTTAGCAATTGCAAGTTGCTCTTGAGTCTTGGCAATATCGCCTTCCATTGACTCCATCTTGACTTCATTATCTGCAATCTGTTTTCCAATATCCAAAAGTTCCTGGTTGATATTACTCAACTCATTTTTTAAATCAGAAGACTGTCCTTTCAGCTTGTCTAAATTATCTGCATAACTAACGGAAGTCTGACAAAGAAAACAAAATGCACAGGTACAGGCAATGACCGCCAGTATTCGCTTTTTTAAACTTACCTTCATAAATAATCTTTCCTTAAAATTTTTTGTTATCCAGTTTCAAAATACACACTCCATGTGTTCACTTAGTTTACTATGTTTCCGCCTCCTTGTCAATTCCAACATTTGCAACATCCCCTACGCTACTATAAGTATTACCGGATTTTTATTTCCAATTCTTCCTTTTTTTCTTCATATCTTTATCTTTCCGCTTATTCTGACAGGCAAAAAACGTCTGCCCGCCTCGTACTATGCTGATTCCTGTATATATTTTATCCTAAATATTTTAAATAGACAAGCCTTATTATGTGCCTTATTTAACATTTTGTAACAGTTCAGCCTACCCGCTTTTAAGATTCTCCATTGCAAAAAGCACGTAAAATGATTATGATAATATCATACTTACAACATAGGAAATGCTTCAAAAAGAACATTTTCAAAAAAGCAAAGAATGCTGTACAGAATATCTATTCCTGGATTCTGATCATAAAGGAGGAACGAAAATGGAAAAAAAAGCAATGTACAATCTCACCTATGGACTCTTTATCCTTACTGCAAAAGAGGGGGAAAAAGACAACGGCTGTATCGTAAATACTGTAACTCAGGTTACGACTGAGCCAAACCGGATCACAGTGGCAGTCAATAAAAAGAATTATACTCACGATATGATCCAGAGGACCGGGACGTTCAATGTCTCTATACTGACAGAAAGTTCTAAATTCGACACTTTCAAACACTGGGGCTTCCAAAGCGGTGCAGAGGTTGATAAAATGCAGTCTATCACCTTCCGGCGGGCCGAAAACGGAATTGCCTATATTGAGGAAACGTGTAACGCATACATCTCTGCGAAGGTGGTTTCCGCTACAGACCTGGGGACACATACGCTCTTCCTGGCAGATGTGACAGACGCATGCACTCTGTCTGATGAAGCATCTGTAACCTACGCCTACTATCAAAAAAACATCAAAACTGCACCTAGGATAGAGACCGGCAAAAAGGGTTTTATCTGCACTGTGTGCGGGTATATCTATGAAGGGGATACTCTGCCGGAAGATTTTATCTGTCCATTGTGTAAGCACCCTGCAAGTGATTTTAAGCCTTTGTCTGACAAGTAAGCCTACAATAAAGAAGTGGTTGGGAATTCAGCGCATTTCCCAACCACTTCTTTATCGATGTTCCAGATGAAGATATTTCTCCCGGGTAGCAAGTCCACCGCGTATATGCCGCTCAGACTTATTCAGATCCAGCACCTTACGTGCCCTTGCAGCCAGCGGCGGATTGATCTTCTGCAGACGTTCCGTTACATCTTTGTGTTTGGTCGTTATAATTTAGAACGGTTTCATTTTCTTCAATTAATACAGACTCATCTAACCCAAGATCACCAAGCAAGCGTAAATAAATATCTACATTTCCCTCCTTATCTACTTCTATCTTCTGAATCAATCGTTTTAACTGCTGATTGGTCATCTGGTGTACATCTGTGATGTCCTCAATCTCCTTAAATGTATTATTTAAAATGTTCTCTAACTGTTCTCCCTTGGTTAAATGATAAGATACCATCTTGAGTTCATTTTCTATCCGCTCCATCTCCTGACGAGAACCGCCAATCTTCTCATTCAACTCTTCACGGGAGATTAGATCATCCGTGTACATATCCATATATTTTTGTCTTGTCTTTTGTAATTTAGCAAGTTCTGCATTTAATTCTTTTTCGTACTCTACATTTTCGTCTTTGGCTTTATATACACGCTGAAATTCATTTACCACATGAGCAATCACTTTTTTCTTTTGTTTCAATACATTTGTAAAATACTCCTGCAAAACTTCAATGAGTTCTTCCTCGTCCACAACCGTTTTATTTGGGCAACTATCTGCTCCCCGGCCGTTTCGCCCAGAGCATACCCAACGTACATACGTGTTCTTATAAGTACGAACTGTTCTCCGGAAGGACCAGCCACATTCTTTGCATTTAATCAGTGTCGAAAACAGATGTTTATTACTCTGCCGTTCGTGACTAAGATTAAATGCATCATGTCTGCCTCTTAAAATCTCCTGTGCTTTTTCAAATGTCTCATCTTCTATGATTCGAAGTTCCGATCGCTCCACAACCATCCATTCAGTCTCGTCCTTGTCTCTTCTCTGACCAGTCAGGAAATCACTGACTTCTTGCTTGCCATTGATAATTTTTCCAGTATATATTTCATTTGTCAAAATACGGCAAGTTGCATTCTGACTCCATTTGCAATTTCGTTTTGTCTTATAACCTTTTTCATTTAGCATATTGGCAATCTTAGCAGCACCGTAACCTTCTTCTGTGTACCACTTGTAAATCTGCTGTACAACTTTAGATTCTTCTTTATTGATTGCAAGATTAAAATAATCTCCGATTGTTTTGTCGTATCCATATACAATATTCGGAACTCGTCCTTTTTCTGCGTTCATCTTCTTTCCAAATTTTACACGCTTGGAAGTATTGGCACTTTCTTCCTGTGCCAGAGCTCCAAAGATGGTTAGTACGAACTCGCTGTTTCCCATGCTGGTCATATTTGCGGTTAAGAACTGCGTTTCGATTCCCAATGATTTTAGCTTACGGACATTTTGTAAAAGATCTACAGTATTTCTTGCAAAACGAGAGATGTCTTTTACAACAACCATATCAAATAATCCATGCTCTGCATCAGACATCATGCGAAGAAATTCTTTACGATTTTTAATTTTAGTTCCAGAAATGCCCTCATCTGCATATAATCTTACTAAAGTGTCCCCTGTGCGCTTGGTATATTCTGAAAAGAATTCCTTTTGGGCTTCCAGACTGTTGAGCTGATCGGCTTTGTCGGTGGAGACTCGACAATAGGCTGCAATGTTCATAGTGTTACCTTTCTGTTATAGCTGTATCGTTCTGTTACATCTTTTATTATATATAAATCTAATAATTTGTAAACCTAGAAAAGGGAATGTTTTATCTTTTCATTCCCTTTTGCCCATTAGATATTAATTTTTGTATCCGGTGTTACAATATGGGTGTGTAATCTGCCCATTTTCTGCACTTCCCAATCCTCCATCACGTTTTCTAACAATATGATCTACAGAAGTCGAATTAACATGAACAACTCCTCCACATATGCCACACCTTACAACTGACTTTAATGCTGTGGAAATATATGTTTCACTTTTTCTATTTGCATTAAAACTTTCTCCAATCTCATCCTCATCATTCACTAAATTAATTTTACCTAGATTATTCACGGCACAGCCGTGAAAGTGTCTGAAAGCCACATAGTTGCTGT
>CAJTRM010000046.1 GCA_910578865.1 uncultured Dorea sp. | reverse complement strand
ACGGGGAGATTTTATTTTTTCAAAGTTCAAATTTCATTCTCTATAGGAATGCTTGACTTATATTTTATAGCCTGCGCTATGGCTATCGTAAGATAAGAGTGATTCTCTAGAAGCAAGTAAATGCTCCATCAACCACAATGTCAGACCCTGTCGTGAATGTACTGGAATCTCCTGCAAGATACACCAGAACAGACTGAAGTTCTTCCGGCTTCCCAAGTCTTCCCATAGGCGCCATTCCGTTCCATTGTTCAATCAATGGCTTCAGGTTCTCTGCATTCATAATCAACTCGGTTCCGATATATCCCGGGCTTATGCTGTTCACACGCACGCCTGTTTTCGCCCATTCAACTGCCAGAGACTTTGTAAGCATGATCACCCCGGCTTTCGATGCGTTGTATGCACACTGCGGCTGCGGCACATTGACGATATGTCCGGACATAGACGCGGTGTTGATGATGGAGCCGTATCCCTGCTTCAGCATCTGTCTCCCTGCTGCTGTCGCACACAGGAACACACCGTTTAAGTTAATGTCAATGACCTTGCTCCACTGCTCGTACGTCATCTCCTCTGCCGCTACGTTCAGTGCGATCCCGGCATTATTGTAGCAGGCGTCCAGCTTCCCATATGTATCCACAACCTTCGCAACCATTGCTTCTACCTGATCCTGTTTGGTCACGTCACATTGGACCGCAATCGTCTTTGATCCTGTTGCCTCCGCAATCTCTTTTGCAACTGCTTCTGCACCTTCGATGTTAATATCCACAACTGCCACATCTGCACCTGCCTCTGCAAATGCGTGGGCTGCCGCTTTACCGATTCCGCTTGCTGCCCCTGTTACATAGATCGCTTTTCCATCCAGCCTCATTTTTTCAATGATTCCCATCTTTGTCGTCCTCCTTCCGGCTCGGTTTCCGTTGCTCTGATCATCTGCAACATTTCCGATACCTGTTTTGCAAATATATTTTGCAAAAGCATTTTACTAATTGTGTTGTTGTTATATTAACTCACAGCTTTCACTTGTGCAAGATGGAATATTTCACAAAATAATTTAAATATTTTTGTTGATTTTTAATAACCCTCAGAAAAATTTTCTGGAACAAAGCGGACAAGTATCTTTCCTGCAAAACACAAAAAAAGACGATACAACCCTTTCACTTGGGGCTATATCGCCTAATCTGAATTTACATTTTATAACTGGAAACTCTTATATTCCCAGGCTTTTTCTAAAAGGCGCCAACCAGATTTGAACTGGTGATGAAGGTGTTGCAGACCTCTGCCTTACCACTTGGCTATGGCGCCTTGCTATGAGCACTTGTTCATTATAACAAATGCTCTCTTATTCGTCAACACATCAAATAACAAATTTTGTTAAAATCCTAATTCATCATTAACAAGAATCACTTTAATCCTTTTCGGAATCTTGGAAAATCTGGTGATCAGAATCTGGCAGCATATAGTATCCGGACTTTTGCAGTCAAAACACGTTCCTGCCTTTGAGCATGGAGTATCCAGGCCGAAGCGCTGTGCATTGATCGGCGCCGCTTCATTTCTCGCTCTTGACATGGCATTTTCCACATCTTTGGCCACTTTATTCATGCCTATGATCATAATGACATTCCTTGGACCGGCCACAATAGCAGACACCCTGTTTCCAAACCCGTCAATGTTGATCATCACACCGTCCTCAGAGATTGCATTAGCGCTCGTGAGGAAATAATCACAGTCATAGGTCGCAAGTTCAATTTCTCTCTTTGCCTCCCGATCTTTGGCATCATCCCTGTTATATTCCCGGTAATCGCCTTCGCAGATCGCCTGCTTCAGGCCAATCTCGGCAATAGACATGGAGCCGCCCCACGCTACACTGCTGCCCTCCGGGATCCACTGAAGCGCCTTTTTCAAAGCTTCTTCCTTTGACTCTGCATAGTATCCCTCCATATTGCGCGATTCCAACCCCTTAACAATGCGTTCACCTAACAATTTATTTCTTTTTACCCTGTTTTCATTCATGACTGCTTCCTCCTTTATCAGTGTATGCGGCTGTTCATATATTGTACCACACTTTTCCGATAATTTAACCAGAAATAATTTCTCCAGGGTTGTTTTCTGAGGCTTCCGTACCCTCTCCTTTTTCGGCCAGCTGTTGTCTGCGAAGCTTCCAGTCAGGAAGACACCTTTCCACACATTCATAAAAACGCCGGTTGTGTGCCGGTTCGATCAGGTGGCACAACTCATGCACCACCACATATTCCAGGCATTCTTCCGGATAAAATGCAAGCCTTGTATTGATCCGGATCTTCCCGGTATGTACAGTACAGCTTCCCCAGCGGGTCTTCATACTTCGCAGCGTAAAGCCCCCGGCATGTACACCAAGCACCGGCTGCCATTTTTCTGCATAAAACCTGATCTTTTCCTCCAGACTCCTTTGCTGCTTTGGTGAAAGCACCCTCTGTACCTCTGTCTCTTTTTGCCGGGATGCCTCCTGAATCCGCACCCGGTTTTTCTCAATCCATCCACTTTTCTTTTCCACAAATCCGCAGATTGTATCCATCGGAATCCGCTTTGGAGCCGTCACAAGAACCTGGCCGTCAGGCGGCATGATATAAAGATTAATATTTTTTACTCTCCGGTATTCCACTGTGACCGGAATACCGGAGACATAGATTATGTTACTCATTTCTTATTCCGGATCATAGCCGTTCTTTTTATATACCACAAGAAAACATATAACTGCCGCCGCGATTTCTACGATCATCACCAGCATCCCCTTTGTCTCCAGCGCCGATCCCTGTCCTGTAACAAGCGCTGTCAGCGCATTGGCCGCAACTCCGGTAAACAACAGATCTGATATCTTCTCAATCGTCTCATTCAAGCCCGAAAACATAGGTACCATCATCAAAATCAAGATTCCCGGAAGCGTAACTGTCCCGGCGCTCACCTGATTTTTGGAAAATATTCCAAATACCATACCGATCACTGCACTTGCCAGTGCAGCAAGAAGAGAAACCAGGAGATACGCGCCCCACTGAGCAGGATCCATAGCCACCTCTGTAACTACCGCAAGGATTCCGTTCACCACCATCATCATAACGATCACGGGAACAAGACTTCCGATAAAAAATTCCAGTCCATTCACTGAAGACGTCATCAGTACACGAAGCGTATGCTTTTCCTTCTCCTCGGCCAGTACACCACATACACAATAGATACCTGTCATTGATACATTCATAAGAAAACCATACACAAGAGCCATTACTTTTCCCCCGTCACTCAGCCCTCCATCTGAAAGAGAACCATAAATCAGCTTCATGATAAAGGTGAAACCGACCGTAAATACCGGCATGACGATAAAATTTTTGGAAAATAATGCCTTCCATTTCATTTCCATGACAGCCATCAGTTTATTTCCATGTATTAACTTCATTGCAGTCCCCTCCCTGTCACTTTCAAAAATACTGTTTCAAGCGTCGGTTCACAGGAATGGACGCTTGCCACCTGGTTATCCTTAAGCCACCCTGCAAGTCTCTGAATATCCTCTTCACTCTGGGTAAGCTCTGCTGTTTCTCCGTCTTCCAGAAGGACACGATACCGTTTTTCCTGATTATACCGCAGGCAAAGCTCCTTCGGAGTCCCATATTCCACGATCTGCCCATCGTTGAGAAGCGCCACATGATCACAAAGCTTTGTCGCTTCTTCCATGTTATGGGTCGTCAGGAAAATAGCCATCCCTTCTTCCTTCAGCTCCAGCAGCAGCCTGTGGATCTCCTGTGCAGTGGCCGGATCAAGACCGCTGGTAGGCTCGTCAAGAAACAGCACGCGCGGCCTGTGAAGCACGGCCCTCGCAAGGACAAGGCGCTGCGTCTGCCCTTTGGACAGCTTGCCCGCCGGCTGCTTTCTGTATTCATAAAGCCCTACTCTTTTCAGCAGCAAATCAATTTCCTGCTTATCCACTTTCAGGATCCTTGCAAAATATTTCACATTATCATAAACATTCATTCTCTCATAAACGCCGGACGCATCTGTGACAATTCCTATCTGCTCATAAATGCTCTCGTCGATCTGATCCACCTGAATTCCCAGAACAAAGGCCTCTCCTTTCGTGGGCTTAAGCTGCCCTGTCAGGATCTTGATGGTCGTAGTCTTTCCTGCCCCGCTCGGCCCCAGGAATCCAAGGATCTCCCCTTTCTGCAAAACCGCATTCAAGTCTTTTAACACTGGTGTCTTTCCGTAGGTTTTTGAGATATGTTCCATCCGGATATACGATTCTTTCATGTTTCATCTCTCCTTTCCATGATATATTATCACATTTTGCATGAAAAAGAAAAATTACTTTATAAAAAATGTGGCTTGTCCGCACGTAATTCGGTAGTTCGTTATAAATCTTCATTTTCGCGAGAATCTGAATCTATTGATAATTTCCTTCATCTTCTCTTAATATCCTTATACATGTATTTAAATTTTATTTTAAACATCACTTGAACGACATTTATTTAAAAAAGGCTTTATACTTATCATTTTTATTTAACAATTCTATATGCTTGCCCATATCTACAATTTTCCCATCTTCCATATAAAATACATTTCTACTCATCTCTATACTTAATTGTCTATGACTAATGTTGATTACAATTGAATGTTCCCCCATTTTTTTAATTAATTCACATATATCCTTTTCACTTCTTCCATCAATATCAGATGTTACCTCATCTAATAGTATCATTGATGCATTATTAATGTATGCTCTTACAAAAGCCAATTTCTGTTTTTGCCCACTTGAAAAATTTTTCCCCGCTTCATCAATTCTTGAATTATACTGATCCTCTAATTTCATTATATCATTATGAATTCCTATCATCTTGCTCACATGTTGTATTATATCAATTGATACATTTTCATTTCCAATCTTTAAGTTTTCTAATATTGTGCCATTTATTAAATAAGGTTCCTTAGTCAAATACAATAACTTTCTTCTTAAACATTTTGTATCTATCTCCTCAATCTTAATACCATTAATTTTTATTTCCCCGTATTCTGCAAAATGCAACTTCTCTATCAACGAAAAAATTGTTGTCTTCCCGCAACCATTCGCTCCAACGAAAGTATATATTCCTGGCTCATTCAAGAAAAAAGTAACTCCATTTAAAACCTGCTTTTCACCATATCTAAAATATACATCTCCAAAATTAATATTTTCTATATTCCCTATTTTTACTTCTCGTCCTCTCTTTTCTTCAGCCTTAAACATTGAAAGGATTCTTTCGTAACTGACATTTACAGCCTGCTTATTTATATTTATATCTAATATTTTCGAAATGGCAGTTAAAAGTTTACTTAGATATGTATTAAATGCCACCAAGCTCCCCAAAGTCAATTTACCATTTGATATATATATCGTTGCTATATATAATATCAAAACATCAAGAAAAATACTAATAATCCCCCTGCCCAGTTCAATTTGAGTTTCAACATTCATGTTTTTCATTTGCAGAGTATAATCTTTATCAAGATATTCGTCATATTTATTACACACATTATGTTCCTGCCAGAACACTTTAATTCCTAAAACATTTGATATACTTTCCTGCAACCAACTATAATACCTATCAGAAAACCGTTTAATTTCGTTTTGTATTATTGCTATTTTATTTTTAAAAATAAAGTTCAGTACATACATAAGACATACTAAAACAAAAGAAACACCAGACAATACTTTTGATATTTTAAATAAAAAGTAAAGGGAAATAAGCAAATTCCCTACAATCATAAAAAGACTACTAACCAAATCAATATAGTAGTCTACAATAATTGATGCATCAAATTCTATTCTATTTAACAGTTCTCCACTTCCATACTTGTAAATTTTGTTATAAGGCATATTTAACACATTACAAAACAAATTCGCTTTAATTTCATTAATTGTTTTTAATACAACAGACCTTCCAAGTAATTTCTCAATGTATGCTAAAATCTGTACAACACTTAATATTATTGCAAAATAGATTAAATATTTTCCTACAATGTTTTTCTCATTCTTGCTAATCGAATCAATTATTTTACCAAAAATATATGGGTTGGTACTGTCTACAAGAATGCCTAAAAATATACATATAAGTAAAAGAATTATTAAATTAAGTCTCTTTTTCAAATAATTTTTATATAAAAATTTTTCCATAATTAAAGCTTAATCATACTTTCTATAATCTGTTTATAGAATTCATCTTGTGCATTCGTTTTATTTAGCTGATCCAGGACTTCTCCGTCCTTCAGCAATACAATTCGTTCGCAATAACTGGCCATTTGTGGATCATGGGTTACCATAATTACCGTTTTGCTTAATTCACTATTAATTTCCTGCAATGCCTTAATCACAATTTGCCCTGATTTTGAATCCAAATTACCTGTTGGTTCATCAGCAAATATAATTTGAGGATTATTAATCAGGGCTCTGCATATAGCTATGCGTTGCCTTTCTCCTCCCGACAACTCATCAGGAGTTTTATCTGCCAACGCATCAACTTCAAAATTTTTCATAAGTTCTTTGGCTTTTGATTTTCCATTATCATTCGCGCTTTTGCTGAGAAAAAGAGGAAGCATAACATTTTCTATAGCGTTCAGGCTTGGCATTAAAAAGAATTCCTGAAAAATAAAACCTAACTCTTCTCGGCGAATTCTGGATGCTTCCTTATCTGAAATTTTGTTTATTTCATGATGTTTATAAAATAACTTTCCATCAGAAATCGGTTCAATCATACCCAATGTCTTTAAAAGCGTTGTTTTTCCACTTCCCGATTTTCCCATAATCCCAATAAATTCACCTTCACGAACCTCTAAATTTATATTTCTAAGGACTTTTGTATTCCGATAATTTTTAATAAGATTTTCTGCCTTAATTACTTCCATTTTATCACCTTTCCCATGTTGCTTACTTCCCTGGCAATCAATTGATATCCATAATTTCTCATCCCCAAAATATAGAATAATTGCAACAAAAACAAAGCACAAAACATGATAATACTCTGCATAAAGAGATATTTTTCTGCATTCCCCGCCAAATAAACTAAGGGAATCAGTCCTATGATACTAGAAAGTGCAAAGGGAATCATTAAATACATTGATAACTCGCTTTTAATGTTATTCTTCACGTCTGTTGCATCCATTCCTATTTTTCTCAAAAAATCATACTTACCACTTAACACCGGTATTTCAGCCCATACTTTTATTGCTAAAATTGTCATATTACTTATAATCAAGAAAATTCCCATACATATATAAAAAATTAATGTAATAATGTCTTCTTTCTTATCTTGTAACATCAACTCATTTTTCGCATATAACGTCGCACCACTAGATTCAGCAAGCAGCCGTAACTGTTTTTCCAGTGATTCGTCATCTTTCTCGAAATTTTGAGTAATAATCACCTTGTTGCTGTTTTGAGTGCTCTCTAACGTATTATAATCTTGATCATTTAAAACTAAAATAAATATACATTCCGGCTGTTGTGCGACAAATAAAATTTCTTTTACTTCCTTTTTTATTTTAAACGGTCTTACTGTTCCTTTATCCCGCAAATAAACCTGATCAGCCTGAAACATTGTTTCAGAATCACTTCGTGCCTTTTGCATTACGGCAATGATTTCTCCTGATTTTAAATCCAACTTTTCGCCAGAAAATTGATTATAAGAAGTCATTGAAATACCAAAATAGGACCCTCCATCTGCACTGGATAAAACTGTGTACTGACAACCTTTTGTCTCCCCTTGATTTTTCTCTGTGACGTTGCTTATTTCATCTATATTTTCTTTCTCTGTCAGCCATACAAAATCATGCGGATATTTCCATATGTATTGGGAGGTTGTGTTTCCATACTCGACAATATTTAAATTAATAAAAACAAAAACAAAAAAATTGATTACAAAAACAAGCAAAATCATATTTTTACTTTCAGAAAAGCGATAATACAAATTTTTTGTTTTTAACAAATATGCATAATACAATCTTTCTTTTTTCTTTAACAGATATAGTACCATACCGCCAAAACATGTAAAACATAAATATGTACCGCATAGTCCAGATATAATCCCATATTTCATCTGATTATAGGTAACAGGCTGTTTACATAGCAATACACATGAAATTACAATAGCAATAATTCCTAACCCACCACCTATCATACTTACTCTAAGGGATGGTAGCTTGCTTCTTTTTTCCTCATATTGTAAAAGAGAGGACAAGGAATTCCTCTGAAGGCTAATTATGTTTAGCATAACTGCAACAAAAAATATTGCGAAGACATACTGAAACGTTTTCAAAGCAATTAAAAGAAACATCCTTAGCTGCAATACAACTATAATTCCCTCAAATATAATAATCTTTTTTACTAAAAGCAAAAAAATTGTTCCTAATATACAGCCAACCAAATAAGATAACAGAGAAATTATCCCATACTCTATAACCACTAACTGGATAATTCTATATTTTTCGCTCCCTAATACCATAAAAATGCCATAATCTCTGATTCTGATTCTACTATAATTTTTCACTGTATATAATATTAGGATAAGGCCAATAAACAACAATAAATAAATATATATTTGTAGAGAAATTCCCAACGGTGAACTTGCTTTTTCAAAATCACTCATTGTTCCAAATATTAATTCTTTTATTCCCCCAAATAAAAACAAAATTGTAGAAACAAGTACAGCACTTATAAAACACAAACTGAAATTCCACATATTGCTTCTAAATATTTTCAAAAGTATTCTCATTATCACTTCCCCTTACAAAAATAGGGAAAGTAGAACTTTCCCTATTTTTACTATAATTTGTTACTCACTCCTGTACAACCACCTTTACACCCTGTTGCACAACCGCCTTTACAAGTCTGTGCACAATCTCCGAAGCACGTTCCCTTACATGTATTCAGACAATTCCCACTACAAGTAATACAAAATCTGGGACTAACGGATACCTCATAATTACTTTGTATTTTGCTTGTATATCTACTCATACATTCTCCTTTCCTTCTGGTTCGTGATAACTCATTTTTTTATATCGTATTCCCAACTTAATATTTTCTATAAAAATTTATAAACGCCCACATAACATACAGCCTGACATCCTTTTGTACAGCCATATTTACAACCACCTGAACATGTCAAATTGCATCCGCCTGAACATGTGCAATATGTTGATGCTCCTAAAGATACCTTTCCTGTTGTTTTGCTTTCAAATCTACTCATACTAATCCCTCCTTTCTATGATTATCGAACCAGAAAAATAACATTATATATTTGATAAATGTTATTTTGTTGTTAGAAAAATATCATTAGAACTAAAATCAATTATCCAACTTGCATCATCTTTTGACTTCCATTGATATTTTCTCGCCTTTTCCCCCCACCACTCATCAAATTCTTTTTCCACATTTTGTAGATCTTTCTCCACTTTCTTATATAAATTTTCTTCTTCAACAATTAACTGGAGATTCCTTAATGCATTTATCTTTTCATATATATTACGTATCTCGTCACGTTCTTCTACTGTGACTTTCCCAACTCTTACCATATTTCATCCTCCTTCATACCACATAATATCCTGCATTTACGGAAGCCGCCTCCATTTTTAAATATGGATCTTTGAATCCATCATCTATCACTTTATTCAAACAATTTATTTTATCACCTATTTTCTTTTGTAGTTGACATGTTACCTCATTCTCAATTATAGCCTTCTTGCATTGGAAACTAGGAGAAATACCTACTTCCAAAGTTGTACACTTATTAATCCATGAACAATTTTCACATTGATAAGCCGAACAATTTTTACACAATGCGGCGTATTCGTTTGTATATAAATGCTGATTGGCAATATCAAATCCCTCTTCAAAGTCTCCCGAAATCACTTTCTCACAAAATTCCCTCTCAAAATAGGTTGCCGGACAAATATATACTTGTCCATTTGGTGCATATGTAATGGAATTACTGCCAGCAGGACATTTATCGTGCTTTTTCATAAACATTACATCTGTAATAACATTTACTTCTTTCAAAATACCCTGCATACAAATATAATCCTCAATCGCAGCCGCTATCTTTTCTAACTCTCTTTTGTACACATTAAATTTGAAATCAGATGTTAAATTTTGAATATTAACATTAATCCTATTTACTTTTCTTAATAGACTAACTACTTGACTACTTAAATTTTCAATTTTTGTTGATTCAACATTAAATATAAGGTTAGATTGACCCTCAATAACTTCTTGATAATTTGTTTGATCACATACAAGCATATAATTTTTTTCATATTTTGCATCTTCATACCTTTGAATACTAAAAACATGTGTTATAGTATATGGATCATACATTTCAGATGATTTATAAGCATCCTTCTCTGTTCCGTGTATAAAAATAGGTGTTATGAAATTATTTCTGCAATATTCTAACCCTCGCATAATATCTTTTTCACTCATATCTTTGTTTACGACATTTGTATTATGATATGAGCAAATAGACGGAGCGTTTTCATTAAGCAAAAATATCATTTGTTTTTTTCGATTAAGTGCCCTTTCCCTTCGGATATTTTTTCTATTTAAAAGAAGCGAAAAATAATAATCATTTGCTCGCACTCTTGCTTTGTGCATCTTACAAATATATTTCGTTCTAACAAAATTCGTAGCTGTTTTTGCTTCATCGTAATTATGGCCTTGACAGAATGTACATCCCGTAGCCACCTCACAATCCAGACATTCTTTATCACTCTGATATCTATACATTAAGGTTCCAAAGGGACGAACTTTCTCAAAATCTATACCGTCCTCCACATTTCCGATAATATATCCTTTTCTATTATTAAGCGAATAATCATAATACCTCATACATGGATAAAGATTTCCGTACGGATCTACTGCAATCATTTTACCAGCTCCACAACTGGTATTTATCAACTCGTCTTCCGAATAATTGCTTCCAATATAATCATCGAATAGTGTACATTTATATTGGTCATATAAATCATTTTCCACAACATATTCTGCAAGTTCCATTAATTGTTTTTCAAAAATCAATTCATCTTTGGGTTTCCAAACATCTTCATAAACTACGTTGGCCGCAACCTCTGTTATACCACTTTCCCATAAATCTATAATACTCTCTTTTAAATAGCACAAATCTTCACTCGCAAATGTAACTTTTGTCACCCCATCAAATTGGCTTAACCATAACGGTATATTTTTCTTAATAACATCATACGAACCTGATCCATCCGGAAAAACTCTTTGTAAATCATGCTTCCTCTTTGTCCCGTCAAGAGTAATTCCAATAGAAAGCTTTCCATAATTTTTCTTTATAAAGTTTTGCACTTCTTCATCAGAATAATTTACTCCGTTAGTACTTATACTAATTCTATAGTTCCAGTACCATTCATGATTTATTTCATATGTTTTTACTTTAAAATAGTCACATATCTGATCTATCAATTTAGTTTCCAGCAGAGGTTCACCGCCAATAAAATCCAAAATAACTGCTTTTTGTTTTTTTATAGGTGAACGTAAAATATAATCAATAAATTTCTTCGCTGTTCCGAAACTCATCCTCTTATCATCAGATTTGTGTGTAATGTAACAGTATTTACAGCGTAAATTGCAATCCGCGGTAACAATAAACGTTAAAGATTGAGCCATATTCCCTTGCCAAGACTCCATCTGCCCTCCAACTGTATATTTCTTTCCCATATCTCTTTGCATAATGCACAGTTACTATATGTACATTCATTCTCCTTTCGTAAAAATTTGTAATTATTATATTATAATAAGAGGAATCCCTAATATTTTTCTCTTTTAACCATCTTCTTCGTTTTATTACAATTGTTTCATTATATAATAACTTTTTAAATTTATTTTTAATTAATTAGTCTAGTTTTCTATCTTTTATTTAGTCATAATTATTATTAAGATTGATAAATTATATTTAAATTATATCAATCTATATTAATTTTGTCAATCAAAACAAAGCTTCATACCTTCAAAAAATATTGATAACTTATTGATTCATCCCCCAATTTCTAGTATAATAAACAAAATCACTATATTTTACTTACAACAAAACAAAAAGGAAGTGCTGCTATCATGAAAAAGAAACTCAGTAAACAACAGCTTGAAGTCATGAGCATTCTCTGGAACAGTGATGTCCCCCTTATTGCATCCGACATTGCCACTTATTATGCCGATCTGAACATTAACACTGTCCAGACCTGCCTTAAGGTTCTTATAAAATCAAAAGTGGTCGAGGTTGCAGACATCGTATACAGCGGAACTGTCCTGACGAGGAGTTACCGCCCTCTCATATCCAAAGACGAGTATTTTGACGGTACCTACAACAAGATTATAGGAGATATCACACATTTCTCTCTCATAGCTTCATTTGTTGAAAGCAAAACAAACTTTGAGGAATTAAACAGCCTGGAGGAAATGATCAAAGAAAAAAGAACAGAAGTTGAGGATAAATAATGAATATATGGTTCGTTAGCCTGCTGTCATTAGGGCCTTTTATAACATGTTTTATAGGGATCGTATTTCTCGCTGCTTACCTTTATGTGATTTTATATCACTTAAACCATCATTATATATATGGAGCAAAAATAATTTTTGCCGGTATCTTTATTATTTTTTTGCGGATGTGTATTCCGGTAAATTTTTCTTTTACCTACACGATAAAATCAAACCGGCTTCTTCTGCCTCTTGTAGAATTAAATAAGGCAATAGTGGGATTGAGTGACTTTAAACTCCTTAATATCGGGATGATGTTGATATACCTTATCGCCGTTATAAAGCTGATCATGCTGTTTATCCGAAGAAAAAGGCTTTATAATTATCTGGATGAATATATCGTTACAAACCGCCAGCAATACCCACGGCTGTTTGACGCTGTCGAAAGACATTGTACAAAGCCGATACGTATTGCAGTGCTCCACCAGAACATCTCGCCTGCAATCACGGGTACGCTGCATCCTATTCTAATCTTCCCTGACAGTCCCGACTCTTTTTCGGAGGAAGAATTAGACTGGATCTGCCTGCACGAAATTCGCCATTATAAAAACCGCGACCTCTGGGCCCGCCTGCTTCTGGATATCATCTCCTGCCTCCATTGGTGGAACCCTTTCGTATATCTGATGCGCCGGGAATACGCTTTAGCACTGGAACTTTCCAATGACTATTCCCTAATGGATGAACATTCCGGAGTCAATTATTTAAACTATGCAGATCTCTTACTAAAGGTGGCAAAGAAAACTGCCTCCTCTGCAAAGACTCCTTCCGGAGTGACACCCCTCGTCAGGAGCAAGAATTCTGACCTAAGGACAAGGATATCCTTTATATTGAAGAACCCGGCCACACAAAAAAAGAAGAAACTGTCAGCGCTTCGGGTTCACACAGCCCTGATCTGCACCGTAACACTGCTTTCTCTTATATTAGTGGTAGAGCCCGCAGCCTCATTGCCTCCACATACCGATGACGGAACATTCTATATGAATCAGGAAGACACTTATTTTATACATACTTCTGAAGGATATGAGATCTATGTGAACGGAAATTACAGAGGAACAGTTGTAGAACTTCCGGAAGATTTTAAAAACTACAAAATATATACACAAGGAGAACAAATCAAATGAAAAAGAAACTATGTATCTTATTTGCTGCAATAAGTTTAACCATGTCTTTGCCATTCGGCATGGATGTCCATGCCTCTGACAGTAACACTGCCGGCGGCGCTGCTGCCTCATCACCCGAAATCGCTCCCCGCAAGGTCGGTTACGAATGGAAATACAAAATTATCAACGGAGTCTTATACAAAAGGCTGTATAGTCATGACCTCGGCATATGGATTGGCAACTGGGTGAAAGCATAGCCCCCAAATCAGAAAGCTCAAAGCAAACGGAATGGCATCGGAAAATCCTTGTCTAAAAACCCGGATCCGTAAATGCAATTGGTCCTCCAGCTGCATTTACGGCTCTTCTTTACTCTTACTGCTTTTACACACTATTTTACTCCGTTTATAACAAAAGACATCTCAATGTCCTTCTCACCGCTGATGTGATACGCCTCCTCCACATCGGCTCCCCAGCTGTCAATACCTCCCACACCTCTCACTGCCCCCATAATGCACAGAACCGTCCTTCTGGCAGGAGGAAGGTCCTCCTGGTGGGCCGCATTTTCAAGCTCCAGGGCCGTATAGGGAAGACAGGAGAATCCGAATGGTTCGCCGGCCATAGAGATTGTAAGCTCTGCCGTCTCCGGCTGCTGCCCGGCTGCATCGACAGCAGCTTTTCTATACACCGTCACCCACTCTGTCTCTACATGCATGCCGCATTCCTGCGGAACAAGATAGGGCGTTACCGGAAGCCCCTCCACACAGTATGTTCCTCTCACGGCTCCGGCTTTCCTGTCCGGATAAGTTTCCCCTGACAATCCACAGTATTCATATCCACATGCCTTGTCCGGCATAATAAACCGTATCCCAAATCCCGGCAGCTCCGGCAGCCCTTTTTGCCCCCTGTACCATGCACGCACCAGAATCCTCCCTGATCCGTCCACCTCATAGGTAACCTCCACCTCTGCAGCCGGAACTGTAATAGTCTCATATGTGAAAGCAATCTCCAGCGACTGTACATATTCGTGATTGCTATGGCAATTATTAGAAGGCGCCAGGAAGGTCGTCACTTCTTTGCCGTCTGCCCGGATCTTAACTCCGGTACATTTTATAAACACATCCGCGCCCATCCACATCCCTGACTTGAGCGGAAACTGATTTCCCCTGTCATTGTCTGTTACGGCACGCCAGAACGTAGGCTTCGGAGTACGATAAAGCCACTCACTTCCTCCGATTACCAGAGACTCAGGCCCGCCGGTCTGATAGGAAAAAATATAATGAAAACCTTCACCCGCCGCTCCCAGTGTCACATCTCCATATATGACTCTGATCCTTTTATCTGTGCAATCCATAATAATACCTTACCTCCTGCATAGCCGGCTTCTCTCTGCGGTCGGCAAACACCAGCCCGTTTCCGGAAAACTCGTAGTCCGACGGACGGTCGTCAAAATCTCCTCCATATGCCAGCATTCGGCCCCCGGTCACCTCATCCTTCTTCCACAATGCCTGGTCAATAAAATCCCAGATAAATCCTCCCTGATACATTTATAACTTCTCGGAATCTTCAGCCCTTATTTCATGGTGCTTTCAGAACCTATTTTT
>CAJTRM010000045.1 GCA_910578865.1 uncultured Dorea sp. | reverse complement strand
AGTCCTTCCGTTCTTCCTTGCGTATCTCCATATACTTCATCAGCAGATTGGGAAGAAGTGTCGCTTCCTCCGCCGCTTTTTGTGCAAGCAGCTCTTTCCGTTTTTCTCCCAGCTCGGTAATCCAGCCTTTGAGGTTTTGGATAAGCTGCCGGATGGACTTCATCAGACTGTTGGCGGCTCTGATTTCCCGGTTCAGGTTGCCGATATTCGTCTGGATACCACGCTTTTCCATCTGCCGGACAGCAGCCCCCTCATGGACAGTAGGGACAACATCAAGCCCCTGTCTGGCATAGGAACGCAAGTCCACACGCTCCGGGCGGTCATTGGCTTCCAGATAGCGGTTCTGGATGACCTCCCATTCATGCCGCCAGATTTCACAATACTTCTGGTCGTTCCAGTCAACCGTATCTTCTTTATGGCTTTTCCACCTGCCGGACGGCAGCTTTATCCGTTCCCCGTTTTCATCAAGGTCATAAACCTTGCGGCTCTTGGGAAGCCATTTTCCATGTTCGTCCATTGCCCTCATAGTGAGCAGGACATGGGCGTGGGGATTATGTCCCGGCGGATGGGGGTCATGGATAGCAAAATCAGCAATCATGCCTTTGGAAACAAACTGCTTCTGGCAAAACTCCCGGACAAGGACAGCGTACTGGTCTGGCGGTATTTCTCTGGGGATGGTAAGCACCCACCGCCTTGCAAGCTGGGAGTTCCATTGCTTCTCCACCGCTTCGGCGGCGTTCCATAAGGTATTGCGGTCTGCATATTCCTGTGGGGCATTTGCCGGGAGCAGGATTTCATTGTGGACGATACCACGCTTTTCTGGGTAGTGCTTCACTTGCTGGTCGTATTCACAGAACAGCTTTTCGCCACTCTGGTAAGCAGCGGCGGCAACCGCAGACTGTCGCTGGCTGCGCTGAACAATCGTGATTTCGTTGTGTGGACAGGGCATTTCGTGTCCCTCCTTTCGGTAATTGGTGGATGGGGTGGCGTTTTACCACCTCATTTGGGGCAGAGGGCAGAAAAAAAGCAGGAGACCTTTTCAGATTTCCTGCTCGGTGTGCCGCTGTGTGGGCGGCGGGTATTTAGTTGTAAAAGTTCGGGGCAAGTTGACCCGATGTATAAGAAATAATAAACCAGAAGTTTACAAGCTAAATTTGTTACAACAAAAATGTAAATACTCTTTAACCGATATTTCTTTGCTATTCAAAATTCCAATAGCAACAAATATAACTTCTGCAACTGTAAGATAGCAGTCTTTCAAATCAAAAATAAAAAGGGTAGGTATCTGCAAAAAATCTAAACTTCCACCCCAAAACAGCTTATCAATCAAGCTACATAAACATCCCGATATGCCACAAATCATTATTATTTTTACCCAAAAACTTATATGTGCTCTTTTTGCCTGATATAGCATATATCCTGAAAAAAAGAGGAACAAAACAAACACATTCAATAAAATGGTAACAAACGGACTTGATAATAATTCGAAGAAATTTCCAGCATAAGATAAACGAGTATTTAGTTCTGGATTAAATCTTAAAACTTTGGCTATTATATCAAATTCGCATTTCATAAATACTTTTGAAATTACTATTTTAACCGTCTGGTCAATTAAAACCAATAATGCCACAGGTATAATAAACGGCTTAAACTTTTCCATCAGTAACACTTCCTCTCAAATTATTATTTTATTATTTCTTCTTTTTCGATTTAGGGGTAGGCAATTCCTCATACATAGCATTAAACAATCCTGTCAAAAACTCTTTATTATCAACTTCATCTACCAACAACATTTCTTTTGCTCCCTCGTAAGGTAACTCATACGAAATCGTTGGCATATAACTTATTGCTGATTTTACTGGTTTAACAAGTAATCTATCATCATAGATACCGCCTACAATCTTACCACGATAATAAATGACAAATTCGCCCATCATAGCTCGATAGGTAATTTCATTCAAGCCAGATAACTGACCTAAAATAAATTCTAAATATTCTTTGCTGGATGCCATAACTTTACCTCAATTTCTAAATTTATTACTGACTTCATTATACTTTATTGCTTATCGAAAAGATAGCATATTTTATGAAACTTGTCGGCTGGGAACAGCTTGCATTGCAAGGTGTCCCCAGATGGCAAGTCCACAAAAGGGTAGCTGGCGGCAGCCAGCGCAGGGGAAGCGTAGCGTCCCCTGTTTGATTTGGAGCAGACCTTGACTGCGGAAAATCACAGCCCTCCGGCGAGGAGCCTTCGGAGAACGCAATGCACCAACCTCTGGGTGGTGTATAATTGCGCCCTTAGTAAACTAAGGGGTTTACGGCTTCTCTCGTTCCAGAAGTTTTTTCAATAGTTCCTGCGTGTCCTGCCTGTGAAAAATGAGTTTCAACAACAGCATGACATCATCATCTGTTAGGCGTTCCGGCTCTTGCAGAAAACTTTCCAGCATACCGCCACGAGTGCAGAGCCGGTGCGTCCGTTCCTTTCGGGTAAGCTGCTTTAACTGGTGCTGCAATGCCTTTTCATCATTGATGGCTTTCCGCAGTTTCTTTTCGCTTTTCTCCAGCTCCCGGTTGAGCTTTTCCAGCTTCGAGGTATCAGGCAAGGGCAGCGTCCTCCTTTCCCGGTATCAGCACATAAATCCTATTCGGTTCTCCCACGCCCTGACGCACCCGCATGATAAGTCCGGCGTTTTCCAGTTCATTCAGAGAACGCTTGACCGTCATGGGACTGCGGGACAGGACTGCGGCAATGGCTGTGACAGGGAAGCAGACAAACAGGATTCCGTTCTCGTCCTCCTGCCCTTTGGATAGCATAGCGTCCAGCATCCGGCAGTACATGACCTTTGCGGTGCTGCTGACTGGAAATCCTGTCAACGCTCTGGGAAATGGCATACAGGGCGGCAATGGTGTGTCTATCGTCATAAATTCAAAATTCATTCGGTGTGTTCCTCCTTTTTCTTTGATCGTTTGAATAAATAACGGGGGCAGTCAATCACAACCGCCCGGAAGCTCTGCTTGCACCCATGCTGGCATTTCCGGCATAATTCGTTGTAAGTGACACGCCCCCGGTCATTGAGGTAAAAGGAAAGCTCATGCTTCCTCTTTTTGCTCATTCTCGGCATATTGTATTTCCTCCCGTTTTAGTGTATGGTTTCGGGGCGATTTTCGGCAAAATTACGGTCATAGAGCCGATTAAAATCTCCCGAAGTATCAGCGATAGGGTAGACTATCCCCCTATCAGATTGTCGTGTTTCGGTATCATTTCGGTGTCAGTTCGCCAGTTCTCCCCGGTGTCGTTCCTCCCCTGAATCTCACAGCGGCGTATCGCTCCCTTTGGTACGCTCGTTTCGGTCAGGGTTCCTCCACATCCCTGCCAAAAGTCATGGCGCTACATCGCCGGGGAAGCATATCCCACACAGGCTGGTCATTCGATTGGAATAATCCATCGATGAACTACCTGTATCATAGAACATTTTTGTGCCCTGTGCCGTATGTCCACAAAGTAGGAATTAGGGGTAAAAATCAGAAATTTCCACGATTGCGGAAAGTGTGATATAATCCAGATAAGCGGCAGCAATGAAACCATTGGAAAGGAGCGTGCGCCCATGAAAGGAGCAACAAGCATACAGGAACGCCTTTGGGAACTCCGCAAGGACAAAGGCTTAAATCTGGAAGAACTATCAAGGCTGACGGGCATTTCCAAATCAGCTCTTGGAAGTTATGAAAAAGAGGATTATAAGGAAATCAATCATGGCAACCTTATCACGCTGGCAGACTTCTATGAGGTTTCCGTCGATTATCTGCTATGCCGGACAGAGAACAAGGAGCAGATCAACACGCCATTGACGGAACTGCATTTAAATGATGAAATGGTTGCACTTCTGAAAAGCGGTCGGATTAACAACCGTCTGCTCTGCGAACTTGCCACACATAAAGATTTTATCAAGTTTCTTGCAGACATTGAGATTTATGTGGACGGGATTGCCACCATGCAGATTCAAAATCTCAACGCTCTTGTCGATACCGTCCGGCATGAAATCATTGAACGGTATCGCCCCGGCGAAGATGACCCACATTTGAAGGTGCTGCAAGCCGCCCATATCAGTGATGATGAGTATTTCAGTCACATGGTTCTGGATGACCTCAACCTGATTATCCGGGATATTCGGGAAGCCCACAAAAAGGACAGTGAGAGTGCGCCCCAGACCACCGTTGCCGATAAACTGAAAGAAAATCTGGAAGCAGTCGAAAATTTCAAGGGCAGCCGTTTGGAAAAACTGGCAATGCTTTACTGCAAGCAGCTCGGTATCAACTACAAAAATTTATCGGAAGAAGAATTTCGCTGGCTGATTCGGATTCTCCAAAAATCAAAGAAAATGGGAACGCCTATCAGTCAGAGGAAAAAACGGTAAAGAAAAACCGCTGTTGCATGGTGCGTTAGTTTCCATGTTGCAGCGGTTTGTGCTATGGTTATTCAGTTAAATTTCAAAGGATAACAAGTTAATAGTTATTTATCTCTATCTTTCTATCATTAACAAGTTTTTCCTTTATTTGATCGATAAATGGTCTCATTCTGCGATATGCTTTTCGACTTAACTCTAACTCATAACTAATACCTTTTCTCCTTTCCGCAATAATATGAATACCATTTCGATATGAATAAATCTCAATTATTTCAGAAGCTAAATCCACTTCCTCACCGTCTGTATTAACAAACTTGTGAATCAATCCCAATCGTTCTGCTGTTCTACATTTATCATCAAATCTAATTTGTGGTTTTTCTTTTTTCTTTCTTGCATAATAAAAAGGAACAATTACTTTTCCATCGTGTAATAATGTATCTTGCAATATCTTTTGCTTATCTTGAGGAATTGATATTTTTGTTGGAATTGTATGATGAATTAAGCAATCGAATTCATCAGTGTCGGAATAGTATGTATTTAACACATTTTCTATTACAGCTTCGTATATTGATGCATAGGCAAGTATTTGGTTACGCACTTCAAATACTAAATTTTCATTGCTTGCTTCAATTCCCTCATAAAGTTTATATGCAAACCTAATCGCTTTAAACTCTGCAATAATTCGATTTTTCAACTCTATATCCTGAATAAAAGAAAATTCATTTTCATACCATGAATCTGGGGGTAAATGATTGGTACAATATAGTTGTATTTCATTTTTAAGTTTTTCTGAAAAAGCCATTTAATCTCCTCTCCGTTACGATTTTATATTTGCAATGACCATTCTACCATACCATTATGAATAAATCATCTCATGCAAAATAATTTCTTCTGCTCGGTTGTGAATGCTATTGCAACGCTGCACCCATTCCATTTGACGGGTACGCTTCAATTCCGCGGTCACACCCTCGGCAGCTTTCATCTGTTCCATAATGGTGTCTAACCGTTCCTGTGCCTGTTTGTTCAGATCTGAAAGATATGTCCACAATTCTCCGTTTAGTATCAATGTGTTCAATCTGGCTGGGTGGACTTCTCTTAAATATTCCCGGTGCATCCGTCCGTACTTTCCAATGAGCCAGTGTTCCTCCGACAGTTTCAAGTCCGGGATATAGTAATCGCCAATCAAAGTAAAATGCAGACCATTCTCTTCATCATAAATATGTTTCTTTAATTCGCTCATATTTTTAATCTCCTCATTCTGGTTTGTTGTTTCTGCAAGTCTGGCTCTCCAGAAATATTGGTAAATCATTGGTAAAATTGAAAATGGAACACAAGAACTGCTATTTATAGAAGTATTTAAGACGATTTGAGACTTTTTATTCTGAACAGTAAATCCTGCCGTGGCAAATAAATAATATTTTTATCATGTTGCTAAAACCTCCGTAAATGCTTGATTTTGCTGTATTTTTAAGGGTTTCCACCTTTTATGTGGCATACCGCTTTCATCTATTTTTCCATGATTTGACACGATTTGCCACATATCTTTATGGTCATTCTCTGTAAAAATCTCTGTAAAACCACCACCATTTTCTGAATTTACAGGACAGCTTTTTCAAGGCTTTGAACCTCTTTCTTGACATTATCAAAATCTACATGTGTGTAAGTATTCAGCGTAACGCTAATATCTGAATGCCCCATTAAATACTGTAAATGTTTTGGGTTCATGCCGCTTGATGCACAATGGGAACAATAAGTGTGCCTGCATACATGGGGCGTAATCTTCGGCATTTGCACTTTATAAATTTTATTATATTTCTCAACAATATGCTGAAAATATTTCTCCCAATGTAGCGCAACCATCGGCATTTCATTCTTATCCAGATACAAAAATCCAACTTTACCGCCCACCATAGGCTCTACTTTGGGTTTCCTGCGGTTCTGAATAATGCGCTTGAAACACTCGCAAACTTCTTCCTGCATAGGTATAACCCTGATTCCTGCTCCTGTTTTCGGCTGTTCTATAATATACTGCATCTGGCTTGTTCTCTGTAGTTGATGGTCTATGTTGATTGTCTTTTCCTTTAAATCAATATCTTTTATTGTCAACCCCACAAATTCAGAGATACGCATTCCTGTGTAAAACAATATATAGATACCATCATAGTATTTGCAGAAATGCTTATCATTCTTAACAAATTCTAAAAACTTCCTTTTTTCGTCATGCGTAATTGCATCTCTGGTAACACTATCATTCACAATAACCGATACCAGTTCAAATTGAAATGGGTTCTTTCTCAATAAATCATCTTCTACCGCCATCTGGAAAGCCGGCCTAAGCACACCTCTGATTGTATGAATGGAACTGTAGCTTCTCCCATCCTTCTCTTGCAACTTAATCAACCATTCCTTTGCATCCGACAGCTTTACCCTGTCAATTCTTTTTGCCCCAAATTCTTCCCTTTCAAGAATGTTTGTAACCGTCTTATATCCTGCCCTTGTAGATTCCCTTACACCTTTCTTTTGCAGGATATATTTTTTTGTCAATGCCAATACGGTAAGTTGACCGCCATAAGGCACGATTCCATCATCAATATTTCTTTGTACCTCACGCTCTTTTTCCCTAAGTGCCTTACACTTTCTTTTTCCCTGCGGCAATGAATCTCCCGGCTCTAGCTTCCAACTGTACAAACATTTTGCTTTACCATCTAAATCAACATAATCATATTGATACAACCCATCTTTACGCTGACATTCCCCGTTTCTTAAAACCCTGCCTTTCTTATCCCTTCTTTTCTCAATCATTACTGCTATCTGCTCCTTTCGTTTGAAGAAGCCCTAGTGCAGTATTATGATACCACACCCAGGGCTATTTTTCCATTGATATTTACCTTTATTCCATGTTTATATTGATGTGGTCTGGTTTAGAAAATCCTCGAACATTTTACGTTTTATCATAGTCCGTCCACCATTTTGAACTACGAATTTATAATCGGAATCTACATATTCATTTGCTATTCTATGCATTTTATTTTCACCAAGATTGAAATACAATGACGCTTCCTTAATTGTCAATAAGAATCGTTCCCAAATCGGTACTATGCTATATACATCTTTTTCTTTCAAGCAATACATATCTCCTTTGTTCATCTATTGTTATTCTAGGAAGATTCTATATGCCAAACCGCACCAGAATCCCCCTAAAAGCTCAAATATTGTGGGATTTATCTTTTTATGCAGTCTCGCCACATATTGCCGAATATGGCGCTGATACCAGCCGTATTCCCTTTAAATAATTCTCATATGCTTCACGCACCCTGATAATAATTTCTTCTGCTTTGTCGGAATCATTCTGCAAATAAACATCGTTATAATTGCATTGTTCCAAGATACCTTTTGCCACCCTTTGGTAATGCCCATCTTTATCTAATATTTTTACTTGTATAAGCAAATCTTTTACATCTAATAATAATGGTATCTGGCCTAACTGTTCCTTGTTGCTGCATTCTCTTAGCAAATTGCTTTTCCAATATCTCTTATTTCTACATTTATGATATGTAATCATATTTCTTAATTGGTTTCCATTTTCAATCTGCCATTTCCTATATGGTTTCTCAAATAATCTGGCAAACTGACGATAATAGAATTGGTTTATTTTTTCGTCCGTCAAATCTGATACCAGCGTTGATTTAAAAACTTCTTTGATTTTCTGTGACTTTTTCAGAATAAATTCAATCCTCATAATATTTTCTTCTAATTTGAATTGAATCGTTTGCTCTAAATGTTTCTTCTTATCATATATTTTTACTTCTGTTGATGAGTTCCCCCGGTAAAATGTTTCCGATTCTATTCTCTGTTCCTTTTTATTGATTCCCGATATTTGCCCTAACTTCCTATAGCTTTTCGGTAGGTTAAACATCAATAGTTGCAAAACTCTGTGGTACTTATAAAATTCTTCCTTCAGTTCAAATGTACAGTTTATTTCCATTTCACTGAATTTAAGATTTTGCAAATTTACAGTAATTCCATATTCTTCATTGAGATATTGAAATATTAGTTTTATCATTTTTTGATATTCCACAACCATTTTATTCTGTAAATTCCCTTGTGATTTATTCCCTATTGTAATATCCATTCTGGAATAATCTTGTTTCATCCGTTTTGTTTTCTTAGTTCCGGCACACATTACACCAAACAACTTATAATCTTCAATTTTCAGCCTTCTAAAGCTGCTGCCATCTTCCAAAAGATAGGTATACTTCCCATCCCTTTCAACAATAGCATTTTCGTGTCTTTGCAATTTTTCAAAATCAATTCTAATAATTCTGAATCCTGCAACAACTGTTCTGTCAATTCCTATACGATTAATTACTCCGCTCGTATTGCTTTACATCCTTTCATTTTATATTTTGATACTTAGTGAATCACCCTAGACATTTTTCATGGATTAGCCTGTGTTCCATCCAGTTTTGACAAATGGTACTGGAATACCGTAGTATTCAATTGCCTGCAAAATAAATTGGAATTTTTTGAATTGTTGGATAAAAAAACCACCAAGCCTAATGCCTAGTGGTAAAATACCTGTAGATTCCCCATCCCACGGTTATTGTCTACTTGAATGTTTTGACACATCAGCATTTCAATATTAGTGAACAGATACCCATCGATGGAGTATTCAGTTGTCAATGTTATATTAGCACATATGTTCTGTTTTTTCAAGACCCTTTTTTAATTTATTTTTCGCACGGATTAATGTGCTTTTACTTATTCCTGTCAAATCTTCCACTTGCTTATACGAATGGTTATCCAATAGCCCTATAGCATGTTCCACCTGTTTTTTACTATATTTCTTTGGTCTACCCTCTTTAAAGTCTGGATTCTGTTTTGCTATCGCTTTTCCTTCCTGTGTACGTTCCACAATCATATCACGCTCAAATTCCGCAAAAGCAAAAAATACATTCCTAATCAACTTTGATGCAGGAGTATTATCTAAAATACCTATGTTAAGAATATATACTTTTATCCCCTTCTCAATCAATTCCGATACTAATTCACTGCCCTGTGACATACTTCTGGCAAATCTATCTAACTTAGTAACTACCAGTGTATCCCCTGCCTTTATTTCTGCTATCAGTTTATCAAATTCCGGGCGGTCTGTTTTTGTTCCTGTAAATGCATCTGTAAATATTTTTGTTGCCCCGGCTTCTCGTAACGCTTTCTCCTGTGATTCTAAACTGTTTCCATCCTTTGCCTGTCCTTTAGTTGAAACTCGTGAATATCCATAAATCATAGTAAAATCTCCCTTTATATTTGACACTAAGTTATGACACCTCTCTATGTCCTGATTTTACTACACTTTATTTTCGGTGTCAATACTTTTGAGTTATGACACTCCAAGTAAATTATCCTATATGCAGGACTGGATATACTGCTCGTCTGTAAAATATTCCTGATTGGATAATTCCATTTTTAATCTGTTTAATATTTGCATTGTTGAACCCCTTTCCTTCCGAGTGGTCAAATTTAACTTGCCGGTGTTTTTCTATTTATAAAAAATATGCACTAAAAAAGGACTCGGCATTTTACCGAGTTCTTTCCTAATAAATAATTTATTCGCATAAAAAATGATGTTCTAAACATAAACTTTCTTGGTCATGTACATTGGCAAACCCATTGGGGCAACCTATAACATAACATCCATGCTCATAGCAATATCCTCCATCTTTAGAAACTTCACACCACGGGGTAATTTCATTTTTGCAACCGCCCCATGATAATGCACTGCCTACTTTGCATATTCCTTTTTCTTCGTATTTTTTACCAAATTCTTTTCCATCATATGGCTTTAAGGAAAAATAATACTCCGTTGAATACTTACTAGCATAATTTCCTATTAAATCAATCGTAGTACCCTTAATATTCCACGTTAATGTTGATCTGGGGGCATATTCATCATCTGTATTATCTTCAAAAGACACTGGCAAACCATCTTCCTTGCATATTTCAAGTGCCATATTATAAACGTTTTTGTAGGAATCGTATGTAGGAGCTATCCAAATAGATGCCAGTTTTTCATCTTCAAAAATATACATTAACGTTACGCTTTCGCCTAAGTAATCCACATTTGAGATGGCGTAATACCCATTATCCTCGTCATAATAACCCGAACTCCCACTATATTTACTTTCTTTATCTTCAACTTCCGCTAAACCCATTCCCCATCTAACACCATGTATGACTTCAACATGAGATTCTTTGTAAAAGAATACCATTACCAAAACTAATATAATTAAAGCAATTATCGGAATCTGAATCTTTTTATTTTTTATCAACGCGAGAAATTTCTTTTTAGATTCATCTATCTGTTTTTGTAAAATTTCTTCTTGCTGTTTTTCTTTTACTTCCTGAAAATATTTTTTTACTGGATAACCACAATTCGGACATGTTTCAGCACTATCAGAAACATTTTCTCTGCCACATTCAGGACATTTAACCAGTGCCATAATAAAATCCTCCATAAAATATAATTCTTCTCTATTATACCCCACAAATCCACCATTTTCCACATTTTTCTACATAAACTGAAAATCTTGTGCCATCTGTAAGGTAAACATTCACTATATTGTTCCGGTCATCAACCACAATATCCTGTATCGGCAGATTATCCGTATCATTCAATACATCAAATAATCTGTCCTTAATTTCGTTCTTCTCCATGCTTATCCCCTAAGTGCCTAACACTTCTATGAATGTTATATCTGTGAATTATATTTTTGTTACCCATTATATAAAATAATGAGAGAAAAGTAAAGGAGAATCTTATATGGAATATGGTAATTTGCATATGCGTATAAACGAAATATTACAGGAAAAAGATATCAGCAAAAACAAGATTTGTAAAGACCTTGATATTCCCCGAACCAACTTCAACAAATACTGTCGCGATGGTGTCAGTCGCTTTGATACTGGACTAATTTGTAAGTTGTGTTGGTATCTCAATATAGAAGTTGGGGAGTTAATCGAGTACAAACGTCCTGAAGAATAATATGCCTTCGGGAATGTGTTCGACAATGGCTAAAGCCGCCATTTATCCGCAATTCCATATACCAAAATATACGTTCGACAAAATCAGTATATTAGACATTTTTATAAGATTTTAAGGCTATTACGTTACATTAACAATATTTTTAATGAAAGTTCGGTAGAATCCCTTATTTTCAATACTTTCTGCCCTTTTTTATATTGTATACTATTGTAAGCAATTTGGGAAAAGCTTGATTTTCTTTACTTTTTTAATATTGATACATTTTATCAGTGTTCGGTAAAATTTTAAGAACTACCACGCAAAAGAATATTATTAGCACTTTAACATTCCATTTTTTACGCGGATACATGAATGTAATAGATATGTACTTTTTGTAAATTACTGCTGCCAGATCAAATGTAAACTATCCCGACTATAAAATGCCATTACTCACACCTTTACAAGCAATGGCATTACTGACATCCAGTATTTTCTAATTTCTGTTCCATAATAGTCCTTATCTTATCAATATCCGTAAATATCAAATGAATCCCACGGTTATACAATGCAAGCACTTCCCCTAAATTTTCCGAAAGCATCCTGTTTAATTCATTATGTACTGTCACTGGTTTATTTTCGACTGTATGTATATGATCAAAAAATTCTGCAATAATGGGAAAAGCATTCTGAATCAAAAATGCATTCTCTTTTCCTGCAAATTTACCAATGATTATTGTATTGCATTTTCCATATTTTCTTTTCTTCTTTTCTATAATGACCTTATACTTTTCCACCTGTGAACTTATGGGGATCATCCAATAAAGAGAGTGATTCTTTTTATCTTGTATTGCATAGAAATGAGGACGGTAATTTCCATTTTCTTTATTGCTCATCAAGTATCTATCCTGCACCATATCAAAAAACTCATCTTTGATATGATAAGAATATCCCTGCCGTATCTCCATATACTGTAATATTCTCCTTTGGGCAAACTTCATATTATGCAAATCCCCACCGACATCAGCCGATGGGGAGCATTTACGCACTATACCATTTATACCCCACCTGTATAGCAAGTGGCATAATTTACGAACTGAATCACTTATACCCCGCACCATCAGCAAGCGGCAAACATTTACTTCTACTCATAGTATATACAGATTATGAGAAATAATCAACCTGTTTTTCAATTTTTTGCACTGGACTTCTTATCTATTTTTTGATTCTCTGTAAAACCTCTGTAAATTCATCTGACAATTAGCATTTTTATAAGAAAATATCAGCATTTCAAGGTTTGTGTTCGCTTCCTGCCGTGGCACACAAAAAGTATTTTTATCATAATAAATTTTCCTCCTAAAATGCCCCGATTTGCCGTGTTTTGGCACGATTTGCGAGGTTTGAAATTTCCGTGAAGATTGTTAAAAATGTAACGGTAATGGCAAATCGGGGCAAAACGGGGCATATTGATTCCGTCAATCGTAGTAAAAACGTAGTAGGAATTGGGGGTTTTTACTACTCTGGTATTTTAGCATAAATTTTGCTTGTTCTTTTAAATTGATTTATCTTTCTTTGTTCCAATATTATTACCCATAAAATTTTTCTATCAATTATTCTCACGGAGCTCTTTGGGGTTAATTATAAAATACTTGCCAGTTATTGCTATCCAGTCATTGATTAACACAATAAGATTGTTTATATGGTGTGCGAAAACTGGTACAGCTTCATCTATAAGTTCAAATACATCTATCATTGTTTCAGGTGAAACATTGTTAAATGTTCCCCCTGCTATTACAACTGCTTTATTATCTTCTATGGGTTTCAAAAGCAAATACGAATCTTCTGGATTCTGTGGATTGATTTCCTTTCCTTGTTTGACCACATATTCTACATTTGCATCTATACAATTAAAAATTTTGTCAGAATGAATTATTTCTTTATAATTTCTCAATGAAAATACTAACTTAGCAAGAATCCTCTTTTCTTTTTCATTTAAAAAATAAGTTTCTAATTTATCATTAAAAAGATTTACAAAATCATCTATATTAATCTCTATATTTCTGTATAGAAAAAATCCCAAAAACTGTTTATGTAATAAAACTTTTATCAACGATTCTGTTGATATATGTAATAGCTTATCATAATTATACTTATCCTTTGAATTTCTATCAAATACAATATCACACAAGTCAATCAGTATACTTTGCATCGCTAAATCGATACTGCGCTTTGTTGAAAGGTATTCCTTCTTATCAACAATTCGATTAAATATAATATCTTTAATTTGAGTTTTAAACGCTTTTGTTAATGCTAATTTTGATTTAGGAATTCCTTCTATGGTATTATAAATTATAGGTTTTCTAGTCCGTATATCAAACGGCAGAAGTTCCACTTTTCCATATTCACAATTATATATGCATAAAATATTTGACCAACTAATTGCTTTTGCCGCAAACCCAACTTCTAATAATACATTAGGATTTGGTGTGGGTCTACAATTACTTTCTGCATTAATTATGCTAAGATCAGCAACTAATATATCACACGTTTCAATCTTTTCAAAAATACTCTCTACTAAATTAGGGGTACCAGTATCATTGCGACTATCGCTTTCAATAGAAATCTCCGATACTTCATCAATTTCATTTTCTAACAGTTTTATTGCCTTTTTCAAGCAAGCCTCAATTAAATTTCTATTTTTAGCATTAGGTAAATCGGATTGCCAAGAGTAAAATATATTGACTTTCATAATCTTTATAACTCTCCAACATTTATTTTCCATTTCTATCTATTTTTATATTGCTCGGAACACTTTCTGTGAAACAGGCTTCTCCTCCGTCAAAAGAAGTAATAATACAGAAAAGATTTTTTTGGAAACTACAATGGTGTTTTAGCAATAGCCCCGGCATTTATACACATGAGTTTTTATGTATCTAGCATTTCCCTGCGCTTTTCACAAAAATATTGTTGTAGCCAATTTATTTTTTGATATATCTTCAAATCCTTTTGATTATTTCTTAATCTGATTACGTTATCATCAATAAACTGATTAATCAAATATAAATCTTGTTTTTTCTGTTTGATTCCAAATGGATCTACAAAATATATGCCGTCAAAATCTTCACATAACAATTTCCCTTTTTCAGGTTTCATTATAGACTTAATAATCTCTGCTATTTCTGGTTCAACAATGATCCGCGGATAAATTGCAATCTGACCTTCCAGTTTATATGCTTGTACTAAGGCATTTCCCCATATCATCCTCTCATCTGAGAAAAAATTCCCACATGATATGCCTCCTCTAACCAGCAGACTATTTATCCACATATTCATTTGCAACAATGCACTAAAAAATATAATTGAGACAAATGCCCTTTCTTCCTTATTTTCTACAATTTCACTTGATAAAATAATATTATCAGAAAATATATCTACTTTAGGTTCATTCATATGCTCGGAATGATATTTTTTAAATTGCATTATAGTTTCATCATATGCTATATGTACTGCATTTAAGGATTCATTCACATTGTTTCGTATAGCCTCTGAAGAACCTAATACATCAATAAATGCTACTACTGCTGATTTAGTTTTGTATTTTTGTTCCACTTTTCAACTCCGCTCTACCTATATACTAAATAAATATGGTTTACTACAATATTTCAAATTCCAAATTTTACTTGTGCCAGTATGAACTATCATACCATAAACAGAAATAAAATGATATAAAAAAATGCCCTGCCGAAGCAGGGCGCAAAACTCTCTTTATTCAGATCGCCCGGAACATCTTCTGCGAGACGGGCTTCTCTTCCTTGTTCTTTTCCAGTTCCTTTCTGGCGTTCTCCAAATCCTCCATCCGCCGCAGTTCATCCGTGGCATCCTCCAAGCCAAGATGCGTGTAAGTGTTCAGTGTCACCCCGATGTCGCTATGCCCCATCAGGTATTGGAGCGTCTTGGGGTTCATGCCTGACTTCGCCATGTTGCTGCAGTAGGTATGGCGGCAAACGTGGGGCGTGATGTTCGGCATCTGCACCCGGTAGATATCGTTGTACCGCTTGACCATGTGGTTGAAGCGGTGTTCCCAATGCATCGCTACCAGAGGGTTGCAGTCCTTATCCACAAAGAGGAATCCGCCATACCCGTCGATCACTTTTTCAAACCTCGGCGGCTCCCTGTCCTCAATGATTGCCCGGAAGCACTGCGCCACGTCCTCCGTCATGGGCAGCTTCCTTGTCCCCGCATTCGTCTTGGTGGATTCGATAACAAGCTGCATATCGGAAGTCCGCTGGAGCTGATGGTCGATATTGATGACCTTGTTTTCCAGATCAATATCTCGCAGCGTCAGTCCGCAGAATTCCGAAATGCGCATCCCC
>CAJTRM010000044.1 GCA_910578865.1 uncultured Dorea sp. | reverse complement strand
TACGGGGAGATTTTATTTTTTCAAAGTTCAAATTTCATTCTCTATAGGAATGCTTACAGCATATGAGTAACGCATGTAATGCATCCTTCGTTTTGCTCTTTTGTGCTTTTAATCTATCAGGAAATTTTTGATTGTTCTGTGATATAATCACATATAACTGTAATTTATATAGTAGAAATGTCGTTATACGGGCATAATCAGTATATGATTTATACAGCGTTTCTAAGGAGGAGATTATGAAAAGAGATAAATTTGCCTGTAATTGCAAAAATATAACATACGGTATGATAGAAGATTGTATTAAAAACGGGGCTGATTCTTACGAAGATGTAGAAAAGCAGCTCCGTTTTGGTACCGGGTGTGGAAAATGTAAAGAATTTATTCGGTATCTTATACGAGATTTATTAACAGAAGCAAAAAGTTAAGCAAAAACTTCGGAAACTCAACATCTTCCTATATTGACGTGATTGTGGGCATATGGTATTATGACACAGATATTAGTGGCTTTGCGGCAAAATCCAATCCGCGGGCGCAGTGATAATGGCCGGGAATCGGCATATCGGGAGGACAGGCGTATGGATTATTCAAAGGAAAAATTTGAACAGACGGGTAGAAGTGCGCCGGTCGCTGGAAATTGTGAGAAGCGCAGTGATATGCAGAGTGTTCAGAATCTGGAAACCATCATCAATGAGGGGCTTCGTGTCGCATTGCTGGAGGAGACTCCGGATCAGTCACTGGAGGTGCTGCTGGAGCATCTGGGAAAAGCACTGAACGGGGAACGTACTTATATATTTGAACAGAATGAATTGGGCGGAGACGACAACACCTACGAATGGGCAGCTGACGGGGTGAAGCCGGAAAAGGAAAATCTGCAGAATGTTCCTGCGGAGGTGTGTGCGAGCTGGTATGAGAATTTCAGCACCGGCAGGCATATTGTTATTGGAAGCCTGGAAGAGATCCGTGAAACTTCTCCACAGCAATATGAGATTCTGAAAGAGCAGGGCATCTGTACTCTTGTAGTGGTTCCGCTTTATGACGGTGAAAAGCTTATCGGCTTTTACGGTGTGGACAATCCGCCGGTAAAGTCATTGGAATATGCATCAAATATGCTGCAGACGGCGGCATATTTTATCGTGTCATCCCTGAAACGGCGTAATCTGGTCCGTGAACTTCAAAAAAGGAGTTATAATGTTCTTCATGCCCTCAGTGTAGATTATCTGGGAATCTATCGGGTGAATTTCGATACAGGTGAATGTGAAATATACCGGGACAGCGAACAGATAAGCATGGACTGGGCGGTCAAATTTGAGGACGGCTATGAAAGAGCTATGGAGAGGTATATATCCCGTTATGTGGTATCCAGGGATCAGGAGCGGCTCCGTGCTGTGACGAAAAAAGACTATGTGCTTGCTCAGCTTCAGAGCAGAAAGAAATTCTATGTCCGGTATCAGGTGAAAGACAGTTCGTATGGATTGAAGTATATGGAGTTTCACTTTTCTGCTACGGGGGAAACAGGGGAAGAAAATTGTGCGATCTTTGCCCAGAGAGATATTAATGCCGTGGTGGAACAGGAAGAGAAGTACAAGCTGGAAGCCAGGCAGAGCCTGGAAAACATTCTGGAGGGGGCCAGGACCGGTATCTGGACGATTGAACTGGAGGAAGGCTGTCAGCCAAGAATGTATACCGATCGTACTATGAGAAGTCTTTTGGGAGTAACGGATGAGATTGAACCGGAGGAATGTTATCAGCATTGGTACGAAAATATTAAGCCGGATTATGTGGAGATGGTGCAGGAATCAGTTCGTGAGATGCTGGAAACCGGGCGTTCCGAGGTAATCTATCCATGGAGTCATCCAAAGCTTGGGAAGATCTATGTCCGCTGCGGTGGTGTGCCGGACAAAAATTTCAAAAAGCCGGGGGTTTGCCTGAACGGGTATCATCAGGATATTACAGAGATCATGCTGACAAAGAAGAAACAAGAGCAGGCCATCATGGAACTGCTTGAAAAGGTCAGACAGGCAAATTCGGCAAAAAGTGAATTTCTTTCCCATATGTCTCATGATCTGCGCACACCTATCAATGGGATTCTGGGAATGTTGGCTATTATGGAGAAGCGTCAGGGTGAACCGGAGCGGCAAAGTGATTGCCGGGAGAAGATCCGTGTGTCAACGGAGCATCTTCTGTCTCTGGTGAACGATGTTCTTCAGGTCAGTAAGCTGGAAAGCGGAAGGTTAGAAGTGGTAGAGGAACCTTTTGATCTACATAATATATTAGAAAACTGTATCGCAATCTTGTCTGCTCAGGCAGAAGAGAGAGAAATCCGGGTGGTACTGGAAGAAGTTGACCTGCAGCACAGCAGACTGATCGGAAACCCGATGTATTTGAAGAAAATTTTGATGAATATCATTGATAACGCTCTGAAATATAACCGTCCCCATGGTTTTGTATTTGTTCGGGTAAAGGAAACCGGCTGCCAGGACGGGACTGCAAACTTCCGATTCGTCGTGGAAGACACCGGAATTGGCATCGGAGAGGATTTTAAAAGGCATATTTTTGAGCCGTTTACTCAGGAACATCAAAATGCAAGAACCCATTATAATGGTGTCGGGCTGGGTATGTCTACTGTGAAAAAACTGGTAGATCAGATGAAGGGGACCGTCGAAATTGACAGTCAGATTGGAAAAGGGAGCGTGTTCCGGGTCAATCTGCCCCTTCTTATTGATATGACGCAGGGTGATCAGCCTGTAGATGCGGAGCCGGATGTAGAGAGCCATATTGCCGGGGTGAAAGTTCTTTTGGTAGAAGATAATGAGATCAACTGTGAAATTGTGGAGTTCATGCTTAAGGAGGCAGGCGCCGATGTGGTGACTGCCAATGACGGAAAAGCAGCCGTCGATACATTTGCAGCATCTGACGCGGGAGCATTTGACTGCATCCTTATGGATCTGATGATGCCGGTGATGAGCGGATATGAAGCTACCCGTGTCATCCGCAGTCTGGATCGGCCGGATGCAAAAGCAGTGCCTATCATAGCGCTGTCGGCCAATGCATTTGAAGAAGACGTTGCAATGGCAAAGGATGCTGGCATGAATGAACATTTGGCGAAGCCGGTAGATATAAGAAAAATGTTTCAGGTCATGCGCCGTCTGTGCTGATATGAAGCATAAATGGCTGACAGAAGCAGTCTGTTTTTGTTACCTCTTCTACTAAGTAAATTTTGTTTTCATAGGCGCATTGTGCCTGCGTTCTTTCCGCAGATGTGACGTGCCTTTTTGCTTTATGCTCAGAACAAAGCAAAAGGAATGGAGATGGAAAAAAGTATGAAAAATAAGGCTTTACCGCGATTTTTAAAAATTAGTATAGCGGTTATTATCTGTATAAATATTTTTATTTTTTCGTTTTTGGGAATGTCTGTTTCCAAAATGAGCGAAAACGCAATTCAGAAAATAGGTACTACTTATATGGTCGGAATGAATGAGCAGGTATCTTTGCATTTTAAAACGATTATTGAGTTCCGCCTGGCTATGGCAGAATCGATAGCAAATATTGCAGCAGATGATGCCGGCTATGGAGCGAAAGAAGAAATAGCATATGCTGCAAAAGCAAGGCACTTTTCATGTGCCGGTTTATATTCATCTGACGGTAAAATTGAAATGATTTACGGAGATTATGCAGAGCCGAACAATTCCGAACAGTTTTTGAATAGTTTGAAAAGCGGAGAACGTAAAGTGGTTTCCGCTGTTGACAGCAGCGGTAATGACGTTATTTTGTTCGGTGTACCCTGTGAGTATCCTATGTCAGACGGAAACAACAGTCTTGCGGTCATTGCAGGGTTTTCTACCCGGTATATGAGTCAGGTTCTTTTTCTTGATTCAGATAGTCCGTTAATTTACTCATATGTGATACGTAAAGACGGCAGTTATGTCGTTCAGGATCAGGACAGTGTAAATGAAACTTATTTTGACAGGCTTTATAGTATTTTCGACAGCCAGAATGAGCAGGCAGATTACTACATCGGGCAAATGACAGCTGCCATGGATGCGGATGAAAATTACTCCGTTATTCTGAAAAACGGGAAATCATACGCTCATCTGTATTGTACCAGTCTGCCCTATAGCGAATGGTATCTGGTAACAGTTCTTCCTTTCGACGGTTTGGATGATGTAATTACAAGTATGAGCAACCGATGGCTTATGATCGTTTATGCTGCTTCCTTTGCGGTAGTTGCCATGCTCCTGTATGTATTTTTTCAGTATTCGGGAGTATTTAGAAAACAAGTATCGGAATTAAAGCGAATGAATGCGGAAATGGATACGGCGCGTAAAATTGCTGAAAAGGCGCAGAAAGAAGCCGAGCAGGCTAATGCAGCAAAACAGGAATTTCTGTCCAGTATGAGCCACGACATACGAACTCCTATGAACGCCATAATCGGTATGACATCAATAGCCATAGCCAATACACATAATCAGGAGCAGGTTCAGGAATACCTGCGTAAAATTGCATTATCCAGTAATCATCTGCTGGGCCTGATCAATGATGTCCTGGATATGTCTAAGATTGAGAGCGGAAAGATGACGTTGAATGTTATGCCGGTATCCTTAAGGGAAGTCATGGACAGCATTGCAAATATCGTCCATCCGCAGGTGAAAGGAAAAAATCAGCAGTTTGATATAGTCGCCTATGAGATTCTTGCGGAAGATGTATGCTGTGACAGCGTACGGCTGAATCAGGTATTGATTAATCTGTTGGGGAATGCCGTGAAATTTACGCCGGATCATGGCTCGGTTCAGGTGATTCTGTATCAGGAAGCATTGCCGGAGGAGCCTTCCCGTGTCCGTACACATTTTATAGTGAAGGATACGGGTATTGGCATGTCAAAGGAATATCAGGAGAAAATATTTGACTCTTTCAGCAGAGAGGACAACGCCCGTGTACAGAAAACAGAGGGCTCAGGGCTTGGAATGGCTATTACCAAGTATATTATAGATGCCATGGGCGGTACGATCTCTGTCCGGAGCAAGCAGGGTAAGGGCAGTGAATTCCATATTATCCTTGACTTAGTAAAGGCAGAAGAACGAGAAATTGATACGGTACTTCCTGATTGGGATATGCTTGTAGTTCATGAGGATGAGAGGTTATGTAAAAATGTAGTTCATTCTTTAGAATCAATCGGCATTTGTCCGGACTGGTGCCTGAGTGCCGAAAACGCTCTGGAAATGATAGCTGAACGTCATTGTCAGAATAATGGGTATCAGTTGATTCTTTTGGACCGGAAACTGACCGGAATGAATGGGATTGAAGTTGCACGGGAAATCCGCCTGAAATACAAGGAAGAGAGTCCGGCGCTGCTGCTCTCGGCCTGTGATTGGAGCGAAATAGAAGAGGAAGCCAGAGAAGCAGGGATTTCAGGATTTATCTCTCAGCCCCTGTTTCGATCTGTGCTGTTTGATGCTCTTAAAGTATTTGCCGATATCCCAGAAGAAAGGGCGGCAGACAAAAGTAAAGAAGAATCTGATCTGACGCTTAAGGGAAAGCATATTATACTGGCAGAGGATAATGAATTTAACTGGGAAGTTGCAAAAGAGCTGCTTTCTGTTCTTGAAATGGAGTTGGATCGGGTTGAAAACGGGCAAATCTGTGTTTCAAAATTCGAGAAATCTCCGGTCGGATATTATGACGCAATTCTTATGGATGTGCGTATGCCTGTGATGAATGGTTATGAAGCCACCAGGGTCATCCGGGGACTGGAGCGGGAGGATGCAGATATCCCGATTATTGCTATGACTGCAGATGCCTTTTCAGAGGATATTCAAAGGTGTCTGGAATGTGGTATGAATGCCCATCTGGCAAAACCGATTGACATTGAGGCTGTGATTCGTAAATTAAAAAAATATCTGAAATAAGAGGTAATCATATCGGCTTGATTTGTTAAAAAAGAATGAGGGACATATTTCAAAAGCAATGTTTGAAATATGTCCCTGAATTTTTGCATTTATTGATGGTGTCTGCCGTGATGGCCGTGTCCGCTGTTGTGTCTGCCTGCCCGGCCGCTGCCATAGCCGTTGCCCTGGCCATTCCCGTTAGCCTGGCCCTGGCTGTTATTATCGCCATTGCTTTGTCCGTTTCCGCTGCCATAGCCCTGGCTGTTATCATTGCCGTAACCTTGGCCGCTATTATTGCCATAGCTTTGGCCATTCCCGTTGGCGTAGTCCTGGCCGCTGCCATTCCCATAGCCCTGGCCGCTGCCCTGACTTTGGATGTGTATACAATTGTCGCAGAAACCGTCGTTATCTGTGTCAACGTAGTTTCCGCAGAAGCCGCCGCCGTTTGCCCCAATATAAGAGCCATCATTCCTGAAGTGACGGCAGACATTATCACGGACTGTATTGATATGCTCACAGACAGTTCTGAAATAGTCGCATACGCCATTATTATCTGCATCAATATAATTTCGCCGGACTTCTGAACCTGCGGCAAGTACACTTGTCGTTTCAATTGATAAAACAATAACGAATGCTAAAATACCGATCCATAGTTTCTTCATAGAGACGCCTCCCAATCCATTCATATTTTTAATAATTTACGGATTATTTATATAAGGGATTATACTATACATTTTTATAAATTGCATCAGAAAAAATGGGGGTTTTGTAAAAATAATTCAATAAGATCCCCCAATCTGTGCCCGCGTTATGGCAAGTACAGTTTCTGTGGGCATGCCGGCAATTTCTTTGCCAAGTATCTCCATCAGACAGCTATTATTCATCATCCGGAAAAGTTCAGATCTTGCGGTTGATGCTGCATTTTGATCTGCTATCCTCAGAGAATCCTGGATTTCGGCTTTCAACTGTTCTTTTGACAGATGCTCTTTTGCAAGCCACCGCATGAAGTCAGCCCGTTTTGCCAGACGCAGGTAATAGGCGCGCACCATTTCGTCTCCGCTGTAGGTGATCTCTCCGCCTCCTTTGGAGGAGACAGCATTGCAGATGTTTCCGTCCTCGCCGATGGCGACTGCCTGGGACATGCCGATAGTACTTCCTGCGTAGAGTGATTCGTTCCGTGCCACATCGAAGGCAAACCATGCGTCGATTCTGGCCAGGATTTCCCGGGCGTATTCCGGATCCTGTTCCATACGCTGCTGTACCTTGGGATGAATTACGACGGCTTTACTTCCCGGGGGGACATTGCCCAGAGCATGGATCTCCTTTGGGGCCATGAATCTGCCGTCCACAGAGCCGTAAAAGGGGTTTGCCCCGGAAGGCTGCCAGTTTTCCATAGTTTCTGCTGCTTTCTCTCCGGGCTGATACAACAGATAATGAGGATAATCATTTCTGGTTCTCCAGTAGCTGCTGCTTGCGTCGAAGACATGATAGGCCAGGTTCGGGTATTTGGCTTTGAGCATAGTCTCAAGAGAGGGGGCCTGTGTACCTGTAATGCCTTCCATAGAGGCGGCTTTTGTTCCCGCAGCGTAAGCAGCGGGGGAGGATTTCGTGTTTGCTCTGGCTTTGCCGGCCTGCATTGCCATTTCGAGAAATTGACCGGGCTTTATTTGATTTTGTTTTGAGCCATAAGGCGCGGCCGGGTGATTATTATAAGGTGCAGTATTGCGGCCGGGCTGAATGATCTTATTCATAGTTGCTCCTTTCCTGCAACAAAACAGTTGCACAAAATTGTTGTTGATTCACTTTTAGTTCCAGTTCACCCATATATTTTTGTGTCTCCTGACGGACATTAGACAGACCGATACCGTGCAGAAAGGCCTCCTCTGTTTTAGTCGTGGCAGGCATACCGTTTTGGTCAAATTTTACATCTCCTGTAAAGGAATTCTTTACTTCGATCAGGAAAAACCTTTCTTTCCGTTTACCTGTCAGTGTGATCCGGCGTGTTTCCGGCGATACCTTTTCGCATGCTTCCAGCGCATTTTGAAGAAGATTTTGGAGGATGATTCCTATATCAAGGGCGTTGTAGTTTCTGGCCTGCGGATACTGAAAATCCATCTGCAGGCTGATGTTCTTGTTCCGGCACTGCTTTTTTATGTCGCCGAGGATGATATCCGTGACAGGATTTCCTGTCTGCAATGTCAGGTCAATATCGTGAATGCTTCCGTTGACTTGCAAAATATAATCCTTCAGGCTTTCATATTCTTTACTTTGAGCCAGGCCCATGATGTTGGTCAGATGTCCGCGCATTTCGTGTTTCAGCCGGCGGACAAGGGCGTAATGCTGTTCTACTTCACGGATCCGCGCCTGAATCTCTTGTGTCTGCTGTTTCTTTACAAGACAGCCGGCCCTCTCCTTACGCAGTACGGCCATTTCCTGCTGAAACATAATAGTCAGAAGGGTTCCTGTATAAAAAAATATGGCCAGAAGAGGCACAATAGCCAGAAATTCTGGATGCCGTTCATATAGCTCAAGCAAAATGCCGTCTTTGAATTCAAACAGCAGCTTAGCAATGATCTGTCCGAACAGGATACCCGCCGCCGGAATCAGGCTGATGCAGCAGACCTCCTGCCGCCGGAGCGGTATTTGGCGTTTTTTAAGCTGCCGCTGGAGAAAATATAGCATGAAGGCCAGAAGGGCGGCATGGGACAGAAGGAATAAGACGACCAGAACAGCGGTATGCAGATAAAGCAGCTCCGGTGATTCAGCCTGAAGAGGAAATAATTGTTCCAGGATAAAGGACAGGCTGTCGATCATTAAACCGGCGGAGACTCTGGAGTTCCAGAATAAGATCATTAACAGAAAGGCCGTCGTTTTTTCCAGTCCGAGTATTCCGGAGCCGCCGATCAGTAAGAATGTCATGAGCAGCCCTGTGAGTCCCTGCGGAGCGGTTATGGCATTACAGAGCAGAGAAATAGTCATAAAGGCTGAAAAAATAACCAGGAGTTTTCGGTACGGGCATATTTGCCCCGGCATGAAGGACTTTACGAATAAAGCCAGACAGGCGGCATACAATACATTTGCCCCCACCGGGAAGAGTTCATTGAAAAGCTGAAAGCCTGCATTACTCATAACCTGCCTCCTTTTTGAGGAAATGAAGATAAGCCTTCACAAAATCCTGATATTTATATTTGGAAATTAATATTTTCGCCCCGTTTGTTAAGAATGCCTCTGTTTTACTGTACCCCTTTATATAGGAAAGGTTGACCAGGTAGCCCTTATGGATGCGGAAAAAAGATTCTCCAAGTTCTGTTTCCAGGTCCCGGATCTTTGCATAGCAGGTAAATTCTCCGTCCTGCAAATGCAGCGTGACTTTGTGGTTGCTGCTTTCAATATAGTAGATGTCATGAAGAAATATGGTGCGGACATTGTTGGAAGACCGAAGCGTAAGCGAACGGATGTTGTGTGTGTCTGCCTGTGCTTTTGCGGCCTGTTCCGCCGCTCGGGCAAAGACCCGGGCAAATTTTTCCTCATCTACCGGTTTCAGCAGATATTGAAATGCGTCCACATCAAAGGCGTCAAACACGTAGCGTTCATAGCCGGTGACAAAAATGATGACCGGCCGGGGGCTTCCGCCTTGCTGCCTGAGCCTCTGTGCCAGAGAAATCCCATCCGGGTCGGACGGGCCCAGATCAATATCCAGAAAGAGCAAGTCTATCTGCCGATGATCCGTAAGACAGTCATCGGCAGAAGAATACTCGATAATATCACAGGGGAAGGGCTGTTTTCGTATCAGCGCCGAGAGATAGGCGCGAGTTTTTTCTTCATCATCACAAATAGCTGTTCTAATCATATTGAAATCCCTCTTATAATATATTCGTTCAAATAAGTACCGGTATAAAGCCGGTTGACGTAACTGGACAGTTTGGCGGCGTGAATGGACCGGCTGCGTCTGCCAGGGTATATCCGTTTAAGTATAGTATACTCTGCCGGAGGAGAGGGTGCCAGTCTGAACGAAATCAGTATTTTTTCGGAAAGTTGAATAACTTGAATTTTTCCGGCGCGCAATTGTGAGGAACTGTAATCTATGATAAACTTATCGTGTGACTTAGGATGATTTAAAATGTGAGGTACGGCATGAATAATACGTTTGGGAAAATATTGCGGGCGCAGGTGGAAAATGCAGGGATAAAGGAAAGCGAACTGGCAAATGCGCTGGGCTATGACCCGACATATATCAGTAAATGGATGAATGGGAGTAAGCTGCCGTCGGCGAGAAATGTCGAGCGGATCATCGGGCAGATTGCAGACTTTCTGTCCGAGGAATCAGCAGGTGACACAGCCAGAGAGCGGTTGAGAGTATACGCAGAACTCAAGTCAGCCTATGACTGTGCGGGGGGATCCAAAGTCTTTGAAAGTCATCAGAATGGGCAGATGTCCTTCCTGAACAGTCATAAGGAGCTTATGCAGTTGACACAGGAGGCCTGCTTTCAGGCCTTTAACCTGTGTGAGGGACGTATATCTGTCATGGCTACTTTTGATCTTTTCCAGTTATACGGGAAAGGTTTCCGGCGGCTGATGGAGGAGCTGCATGATATGGGCGCAAACCGTGTGGAGCTTAAGCTTGCTCTTGCGCCCGAGGCATTAACGGAGAATTATTATTTCTATACAACTATGATTCTGAATATTATCGGGCGCCTGGATTTTGTTGAGATGTCCATCGTCTGTCAGAGACCGGAGCAGCCGCGGATTCTTGTAATTAACCAATTATTCTGCCTGCAGGTATTATGGCTTCTTGACGGGGATATCGCCGCGGCCTTTTCTATGCAGGAAGGAGTCATTAAAAAGTTTACTGATATCTGCGGCCAGATTATGGATTCATCGGAAAAGCTTCTGGATTCTGCAGATCCTGAGAGCCTGAAGCGTACCAATGTACAGCTTGATTCTTATTCAGACCGCAGACAGTGGTTGTTCTTCAATGAATCTCCGGCTATGCTGTTCCCGGCGGACATTATGGAGATGTTTATTGAAAATGCAGATAATGCAGGGTATGCCAGATATCTTGAGAAACTAAAAAATGTTTTTGAGAAAAGGACCTGCCAGTCAAGGATTGACCTTGTCATATATTCGTCTATGCTGAACAAATATCTGACAGACGGTATGGTAAGCGTTGGAAACTGTTTCCAGCAATTGTCGCAGGAGCAGGTTTACAGTCATCTGAGATATCTGAGTGAAGTTATGAGATCCAATCCCCGGTTTAAATTATATGTGATCCGGGATACGATCGTATTGAGTGAGGAACTAAGAGAGGCCCCGTCAATTTTTCTGGACACATATTCTGTTAATATTGAGAACTCAAAAAACCGGGCCAATGCCAACTATCATATTTCTACTTATCCCGGGATGCGGGACGTATTTCAGCGGTTTTTCGAGGATCTTCTGGAACAGTCCTACTGTCTGGAGCTGACGGCAGAGGATCTTCTGAGATATCTGTAAGATCAAGATGAAGACAGCGGACGGTTTGAGATGCAGAGCAGAGTTTGCGGAACATGAATTTCCTGAATTCATGTTCCGTTTTTTTTAATATCCGTCAGTCATGGATGATTTTCGTGGATGTAAAATATTCAGATAAATTCAAATATATAAGCATAAGATTCAGAATAGTTCAATTACTAATCCGGCAGAAATGCAGTAAACTGGACTCAGGAAAAATAAAAAGGAGGTACTCGATATGGAAGACAAAAAAATGAACATTGGACAGATCATAGCGATCGGCGGTGCGTTCATGGGCTTTGTCATCGGTTCCAGCTTCGCGTCAGGCCAGGAATGCATGCAGTATTTCACCGAGTTCGGCCTGCTTGGAAGTATCGGCGCCGGGATCATAGCATTAATCCTTTACGTATGGTTTGTCTGTGTGATTGTTGAAGACGGAAGGGAACTGAGGCTGGATAATTCGGGGAAAATGTTTAATTTCTATCTGGGAAAATATCTTGGATTTGCGCTGGAATGGTTTACGCCGATTATGCTGTTTTTCGTTTATTCCATGATGATCTCAGGAGCAGGCTCTACTTTTGAGGAGTATTACGGAGTGAACGGAAATATAGGGCGTGCCATTATGATCATTGCGTCACTGGGGACGGTTCTTCTGGGACTGAATAAACTGGTCAAGATCGTAGGATATATTGCGCCGGTACTTCTGGTAGTAACGATGGTGATCGGTGTGGTATCTATCGTCAACAATCCGGAAGGAATTGCCATGGCGGATCAGAGCCTTAAAGAGGTTCAGGTTAATACCAACTTTAATAACTGGCTTCTGTCCGGACTGATGTACGGCGCCTATACTGTTACAGGTGTAGTCCCGTATCTGGCAGACATCGGGAAGTCTACTGCTACCAATAAGAAGAATTCCTTCTGGGGCGGTGTGTTCGGCGGCGGTGCATTTTTGATCGCAGTCATGATCCTGAACTTCGGGCTGCTGGCGAATATTAAAGAGGTATATAACCTGGAGATCCCGTCTCTGTTTGTAGCGGCATCTATCAGTCCGGTATTCGGAAATATTTTTTCAATCCTGCTGCTCCTCGGAATCTATACAACGGCAGTTCCAATGCTCTATACGGTCTGCAATAAGATTTCCTCGGATTCAAAGAGCAATGCGTACCGGATCGCGGCAATCGTGACTGCAATCGTCAGCATTTTCGGCGGTCAGCTGTCGTTCTCTACAATGATCAGTATTATCTATCCGATCTCAGGATATGCAGGACTTGTAATCTTTGCAGGAATGATCTATACAAAGTACATCAAGAGAAGAAAATATGAAGATTTCGATGAAAATGACGTTTTGATCAAAAAGATATAGTGAGGAGGTATTTTATGAAAAAGGTATTAGTGACCGGCGGTACACAGGGTGTTGGTTTGGAGACAGTAAAATTGTTGGTAGAACAGGGGTATGAGGTGCATATTACATACCGCCGTTCGGCAGAAAAAGCAGAAGAGCTTATGAAGAAATATCCCGGCAAAGTATTTGCATACAAGCTGGATCAGGGGAAACTGCAGGAGATCGAGCAGGCAGATTTCCTCACGGAGCATGAATGGTATGGTGTGATCTTCAATGCGGCGCTTGGCTCAGGGACAGTAAAGGAGTACGCCGAGCAGGGAGATCCGTTAAAGGCAGCCAACGATATTGCCATGATGACTGTAAATGCGTTGGGGCCTCTGTGGATCTATAAGAAGATCCTGCCGGTGCTCGAGGCGAAAACGGAGAAATCAAAGCTTGTATTTATCTCGTCAGTGGGCGGAGGAATTGCGTGCTTCCCGAAATTCACCTTAAGTGACGGTATGAGCAAGTGTGCGGTTGCCTATCTGGCAAAGCAGGTGGCGGCAGAAAATACCCACACACCGATCGATGTGTTCTGTATCAGTCCGGGTGCGATCGAGACTCCGATGTTCTATTCCAGTACATTGAAAAATATGTCTCCGGAAGAAAGGGAGGCTTTTGACGCGGCACAGGCAAAGAAGCGCCTGATCCGGCCGGAGGAGATTGCATTCTGGCTGGGTGAACTGCTGAGGGACGAGTCAACGATTATGCACGGCTGCAATATCGACGCTACCATGGGACTTGGCGTGCGTCCGGGGATCCAGACTGAAGCAGGGCTTGAGCATAATTAATGGAAGGGGTGAGCAAAATGCTTGAATATTTATCCGAACGCGGGAAGAAATGGGTCAGGACATTGCCCCCGCTGGTAAAGGCTCATTTTGATAATTTTTACAATATGTACGATAAGGAGACGAATCCGAAAGGTCTCGTCAATATGGGAACTGCAGAGAGCCATCTTGTCAACAAAGAGGTCTGCAATCTGTTAAGAAAGTCTGCGGAACATATGGATCTGACCGGCTATAACATCCATTACAATAAGTTCGAGGGAAGTGATGAATTTCGCACGGCCATCGCAAACCACTGGCAGAAAATTATCTTTGGGGAAGACAGGAATGTGGTTCTCGGCAAGGAGCAGGTGGCAACCTGTGCGGGCTGCACGGTTGCTCTGGAGACACTGGCAACGCTGCTTGCAGAGCCCGGAGACGCATTTTTGATCCCGGCGCCGTATTACTCCAGCTTTGTAGATGACATCAATGAGCGGGCGGGTGTGCTTGCCGTGGGTGTTCCCTGTGATGAAACTCTTTCAAGGGATGCGTTCGAGAAAGCCTATGAGAAGCTCACAAGAGAAGGAAAACGGGTGAGGGCAGTCCTGTTCTCGTCGCCCAACAACCCGATCGGGATCGTATACAAGGAAGAAGCCGTGCGCGGCCTGTTAGACTTTGCCATGGACCATGATCTGGACGTAATCTCCGATGAGATCTATGCCCAGACGGTATTTGATTCGGAGGCAGACTTTGTGAGCACTATGAAGCTGGTCCCTGCGTCTTATCGCCACCGAGTTCATGTAACCAGCAGCTTTGCCAAGGATTTTGTGTTGTCCGGTTTCCGGACAGGTATGTGCTTTTCCTTTAACCCGAGCATTATCCAGGGCTTTGCATCTATCACATATTATTCCAGCGTATCCTCTCACACTCAGTCGCTCCTGACAGCGCTTCTTGGGGAGCCGGAGCTTGGGGAGATCATGGAACTGTCAAGGAGAAGGCTCGCAAAGGCTTATCATATCTTCAGCGAAGGCCTTGCGGATATGGGGATACCGACTATGAAGAGCCAGGCGGGAATCTTTGTGATGGCAGATTTCTCGGATTATCTGGAAAAACAGGAATTTGCAGCAGAACATGTGCTGTGGGAAAAGATCTACAATGAATTGATGATCAATGTATCGCCGGGACAGCTGTTTGGCTGTGACAGGCCGGGCTGGTTCCGGGCATGCTATGCTTTTGATGAGGATACGGTAGAAGAAGCGTGCCGGAGGCTTCGTACATTGAAAAAGGTGAATTAGAAATTATCTAAAGGAGCCGCAGAACAGTGCCCCCTTGCATCTGCGGCTCCTTTTCGTCTGTTATGGTCTCAGTCCAAGGCCTCCTTCAAGAGTAATGGTCTCACCGGTCATATATTTGAAGTCCGGTGAAGCAAGCTGTACACATACACGCCCGATTTCTAATTCGGAATCTCCGAGATGGCCCATAGGCGGAACATGCACATTTTTCTCATAGGCATCCGGATATGCCATCTTGAACTGCTCTAACTGTGCGGTCCATGCAAGCGGACAGACAACGTTAACGTTGATGCCGTCTTTCCCCCACTCGGTGGCAGCTACACGAGAAAGGCCGCGGATTCCTTCCTTTGCCGCCGCATAAGCACACTGGCCGTAGTTGCCGAATAATCCGGCGCCGGAAGCAAAGTTAATAACGGATCCTTTGCTTTTTGCAAGGTATGGATAGCATGCCTGCATATAATAAAAAGCAGCGTACAGGCCGGAGTACATTGCCAAATTAAATTGTTCTGTCGTGTGATCTGCCAGTGTTACGCCGGAAGCAGATGCCTGTGCATTATTGATCAGCACGTCAATACCGCCGAAGGTGTCTATGGTCTGTTTTACTACATTTTCTACCACTGCTTTGTTATCTGCATCTGCACATACGTCAGCCTGCAGGATTAGTACTTTAATTCCATATTTCTCTTCCAGTTCTTGTTTTGCTCCTTCCAGTTTTTTCAGGTTCCGCCCGGTAATCACCAGATTAGCACCTTCCTTTGCGTATGCTGTTGCAATTCCATATCCGATGGAGCCGCATCTTCCGTCACTTAAGACTGCCCGTCCTGCACCTGTAATAATCACTGTCTTTCCTGTAAAGTTTCCCATTGTCTGTCTCCTTTCTGTCCGCTGGTTACAGGGGATGTCCCCTTATGTCTATTCTGAAATTATACAACATAATATCAAAATAGTCACTTAAAAAATAGGCAGAACTACTATTCGCGGACAAAAACCTACCGTTCGCGCCCAAAGCCACACAAATATATTTTTTTGTTGTATGATACCCTCAAAGACAGACCTTGACAGGGAAAGTCTTCGAGGGTATCTT
>CAJTRM010000043.1 GCA_910578865.1 uncultured Dorea sp. | reverse complement strand
GCTATGTCCAATGTTTATGTCCATTTTTCTCAAATTTCTTTTCCTGCACGATATTTAGTTGTCAATTTTCAGTTAGAATCACATTCATTGAGATTCCGAGAAGTTATTTCTATTCCTGTTCAGGCTATTTTCTCCCATATGCGAAGCAGGCTGTTTTCAATTTGTTTATATCTGTATTCCGTATATTCAAGCGGCTGCTTCATATCCATACTGCCATAGGTATTAAGTATCTTTGCTATCTGGTTGATATTGATTCCCTGTTTTTTGAGTTCCGCCGAAAGCTCTGACAATAAATTACGCACATCCTTCAGCGTAACGCCATCTGCCTGTTTTCCTTCACTTACCCGCAATAGATAATCTATAAAATCTGCATTGCTGCCATATCCGCTGGCTTCTTTTTGTTTTTCAAACTCTGCCTGCAGCTTTTCATCGGTTCGGATATAGATTACTCTATCCCTTGTCCTGTTTCCCATAAATTTCCTCCAATCTGATAATGATCTCTCTATCTTCTAAAAACAACCTTGCATCAAAAAAGAACCAGACACATTCTTCTCAACGTGTATGGCTCCTAAATTCTCACTTCCTGTATCCACCTTTATTCAATTGGCTACTGACATTTGCAGTAGCGGCTACATTTTCAATATCACGATTTCAATTCAAATATTGGCTGCAATCCCTCTTTCCTTTGTGTCCATTCGATACCATTCACCGCATTTTCTGTAGCCTTGTCGTAGAAATGCTCCGTAAGCAGGGCACATCATTCCCATAAGTCTGTCCGCTGCAAAGAACGCAGCTCCCAGACGAAAGCCTCCCCTCGCTCTACGCTCCGTCCGGCTTTTCCACATCGCTTTCCCGCTCTGGCACTTTTCCCCCTGCCGCCGATGTGGTGGGAATGATATAGGCAGGTAGTACCGTTGGCTTGCCAGCTCGTCAAAAATAAAAATCGGAGTGCCTGCCGGACACTCCGATTTTTATTTCTTCCTCACTGTCTGCGCCACCGGTGCTACCTGCTCAGGGGGCTTTGCCCCCTAAGAACCCCCATTCCGGCTATCCTCCAAAACTGAAATCAAGGAACTCATTCTCCTCCGGTTCCTCTGTTTCAGCTTCCCCGCCATTTTGCAGAATACCACCGCCGGAACTTAATACCTGCATCTCCCCATTTTCTTTCAAATAATTTTCCGCTCGTGCATCATTTCCTGTTGCCAAGATATTCTGCTGCAAAAGGTAAATGCCGATAAGCTGTGACAGGTTGCCAAGCACTTTCTGTTCCACCTTTTCCACGATCCTATCTGCAAAGGCATCCTCTTTTTCCCTTGTTTCCAGATAAGGATCATCCGATATTGCCAGATGCCTGTCATAAAAATCATTGATTGCCTGAATGATAAAGTCATTCTGCGCGGGAAATGCCCTGACAGCTTCTGAGTGAAGTATTTCCCATGCCCGTCTGTCAGCTTCCTTTTCCTCATAAAACCGCACATTGCGGTTACGGATATTTCCTGTCATTCCTGCACCTTCTTTCTAGCTGCACTTTTTGTTGTGGCGCAAAATCATGTAACAGTAATATTCATATCCCTTTGCAGTCGCACAGATATCGTGATTAAAATGCGTCCTCTCCCGGTTATATTCCCCGACAGCTTCCACGATTCTTGCGCCGCCGCCCATAAAGTGAAGCTGCATAAGGCTTTCATTATATTCATAATCCTTCAGCTTCTGAAAAATCTCCTGTACATAGGAAACTGCTGCTTCTTTCATGAGTGAGGCATAAGGCTCTGCAATATCCGTTTCTCCTGTTCTCAGATAATTTTCAATGACCTCGTTCATCAGGTTGGTTCCCGTTTCGTCCAACACCTTATTGCGGATACGCTGCATGCACTGGAAAACACCGAGTTTCTCTGTCCATGATTTACTCTCCATCGCCCTTCCATTGTTTAAATACATGATGTTCATTGTTCCGTTGCCAATGTCGGCAAGTAAATTCATCCCTTTAAAATCTTTCAAGTTTTCCGCCACTGCAGAATAGCATTGCGGCATGACCGTACATCCGGCAATCTCAACCTCGTACTGTCTGCCTTTATAACGAAATTGCACAATCTTATTCTGCATCAGATATTGACGGAAAGATTCTCTCTGCGCCTGCACCCACTTCAACGGAAGTCCTGCTGCAAGATGCACTCTGGCAGAGGTTAATTCCCTTGCGTTCAGTTCTTTTGCGATTGCCGCAAGCGTCAGGATATAATTATCATCATCCGACTGCTTTTCAGCGATAAAGCTCTTATGACCTTCCCCGATAATATAGAAATATCCATCATACTCCAAATAATCTTTACTGAAAGTTGGCGCTTTCTCACTCTTAATCAGCGCTGTTGGAAATACCCTGTGTGCTGTTTTGATATTCCCATATCCATGATCAATTCCTAAAATCAATGTTCCATTCATGTTATATTCTCTTATATTCGCCATAATTTTTCCCTCTCTTTTCGTTTTGATTTAGTGATAGCAGTAGACAACATCTTGAAGAACCACTTCCTCTGCCATTGCCTTAGCTTGTTCCCGAAGCTGCCACATTTCCATTGTAGAATCTGGATTCTCCGGTTTATGCTTCTGTAAATACTGTTGCATAATCCTTTCCAGCAATTCATTTGCTTCTTCATTGATTTCTGCCGCTTTTTGTCTCAACTGCCCTAAATGTACCAAATGATAATATCTTTCCGGCTGGTTTTCTTTCAGATACTTTTTCCATAAATCTCCGTATTTTCCTGAAAAGGTATTCTGCATTGCTTCTGTTTCTTCTTCGCCAATACGGATATTGGGATATAAGATACCGTCTTTTTCTGTGTAAGTGCCACCCATTTGTTCAAATATTGATAATTCTTCTTTCTGCCTACCCATAACTTTATCCTCCAATCATCTGTTTCTATCGTGATTTTTCCGCTCTTTTAGCTGAACGATTATGAATACCTGTTTGTTTTTCATGCCAATCCCTGACCAATTTTTCTATCAGTTCCACTTTCTGCTTTGGTGTGAAATCTGCGGGAAAATACTGCGATAACGAATCTGCCCTAATCTTAATCTGTTCTCTCTGATTTGCTTTTTCCTCTCCCAAAATATCATACATTTTATCCATATCAATCCCCTCTGACTGACTCAGGCGCTTCATCCGGTTTGCCTGTGAAAGAGACGGTGTACACTGCTCCAAATCCATCACCGCATGAAGCTCATACTGTTCATCTTCCTTCAGATAAGAAAGTTCCACTGCTATGGTAAACGCTATTTTTCCTTCATCTACCATATCAAGGATTTTGGAAATAAGATTTGTCAGACGGATATACCTTGCAATCTGATTCCGGCTCTCCCCAACCTGTTTTGCCAAAAGTTCATCCGAACGAAGTATGGGTTTTCCGTTTTCTCCAACATCCTTTGACAGCTTTGTCCCCGCTTGGGACATAGGCTCAGTAAGCTTCTTTCCCTGCTGCTTCATGGCTTCCAGCTTCATTTTATAGGCATAAGCTTTCTCACTGGGCTTGATATGCTCCCGCTGTAAATTACTGTCCACCATCGCTATCGTCGCTTCTGAATCATCCATCTGAACAATTATCACGGGAACCGTGTCTATACCTATCCATTCGCTGGCCGCTTTTCTTCTGTGCCCTGCGATAATTTCATACCCTGATCCAATTGGGTTTGGTCTTACAATCAAGGGCACAAGCACGCCCTTATCCTCAATACTCTTTGATAATTCAAAAAGCTGCATCTCATGCTCTACCTTGAACAGATGCCCTTGAAAATCATGCAGTTAGCTGATCTTTACATTTTCCGTCTGTACATTGTGATGGTCGAAAATCCCACATATACTCTTTTTGCCTGTCTGCTCCCTCTGTTTGTCCTCCTACCTCAAAATTTGAAATTTGTCAATATATCTCCCGATATATTTTTAGTTTTACGTTTATATCATCATCCATAAATGAATGTAATGACTGATACTTAATGTTTTACCGATGCATACCCATATACTTACCCTACCAGTTCTCGCTGGGTCTTCGCCCTCACATTCCTTCATTCTGCTTTATGGATAAAGCACGGGGCAGACTTGTGCTATCTTGCTGCCTCATTGGGCTGATGGAGGATTCCCCCTTGTCCACGTGCCATTATCGGCTTATTCTATTGTCAGGCAGCCGCTTTCAGCTGCTCCCTGCGGACTTGTCCGAATACTTTCTCCGGATCGTAGTTTTCTTTCTTTTTCGCAAGCGTATGGATCAGCGTCAGTATCTTCTTGCTGACCACGATGAGCGCCTGCATCTTTCTCAGGGGGGCTTCCTCCCTACTTTTTAATTTGATTATCATAGTGTCTGATGAATGCTGGCAGTTCTAAAATCAAAAAAGACCGCCTGCTCCATACCACAAAAATATAGAAAACAAGCGGTCTAAATGCGAACCAAACATTCGCATGACTTACCTATTATTCAGTTGTTGATAAGTTTTTTCTGTAATGATTGAATTTGTGAACGATACATTTTTGTGTCCACTCATACGAGTTCCATAACTACGGACACCTTAATCTCGTGAGAAATCTCTTTTTTCAGGATAGTCTTATGACTATCCTCCAGATATTCAGGTGTTCGGTTAAACTTAAAAACCTTCGCAAAGTGCGTAAATTCAAGGACCTCTACGAATCCTTCCTTTGTAGACAACATGCGACTTCCACATGTGTTGTCACTAACATAGGAACACACACCTTTTACCTCGTCTACGATATGGGAACACAATTCTTTGGCTTTATCGCTCACACTCTTAGACTTGTCGAAACGCTCTTTTGCCTTTCCAATTTCATTTTTAAACCCTGTTTTATATATGAAAGTGATTTTATAGGGATCTTTGTTTCCATCTTCATCATAGCCACCGACTATGACTTTTTCAATTATGCTCTCAAATATTCCTCTGTCAAATTCCTCCAATACACCATTTTTTGATAATGCCTTTTTAAAATCTGCCACTCGCTGCTTTAAAGAAAATTCATCATCCATTTGTTGCTCTAAAATCTTTAAATTGGCTTTTATATCTGATAATTTCCTCTCATAACCTACATCTGTTTCTTCGTAAATATCTTGTGCAACAATTCCTTCGAGATAATTTTCCAACAATCTTTTTCTTTTAGCTTGAAGATTATCTGCACTCTTTTGTAGCTTTATGAGTTTATCTCTTATGGAATCCTCACTCAAAGTCTTTTCTACTCTGGAAATAAATTCTTCCAGTACATCCTTGTTATCTGCACACAGCATTTTATACGATTCGATAAATGCTTCCTCTATTACTTGTTCCGGTATTCCCTTGCTATCCGGACAGAATCTTTTTCCGTCCTTTGTAGATTTAACGCATTGCCAAATCGTCTTTTTATATTTAGAACTGCTATGCCATCTTCGCCTTGATAAATTTGCTCCACAAAACCCACATTCCAACAGACAGCTAAATGCATATTGTCTGCTATATTTCTCTCGTTTCCCCGGAGTAACCGACTTCCTTCCTCCATTTCTCCGCTCTCGAATCTCTTGCGCCCTAGCAAAAGTTTCGGCTGAAATAATGGGTTCATGGTGGTCTTTGATATAAAACCTATCTTCTTCTCCAAGATTTTCTAATCTTCTTTTTGAAATCGGATCAACGGTAAACGTTTTTCCTAATAGTATATCGCCTTTATATTTCTCGTTATTGATAATTCCCATTACACTGGAAGATGTCCAACTATTACCTCTTATCGTTGTAATCCCCTGTTCATTTAATTCTCTGGCAATCATTGAGCTTCCCGCACCAGCAACATACCTGTCAAATATATACCTTACAACTTCTGCACCTTCTTCATTTATGGAAATTGATTTTGTTGCAACATCGTAATCATATCCTAAACACCCCTGAAATCCGACCAATTCTCCACGCTTCATTTTCATTTTTAATCCCTTTTTTACATATGCCGAGGTATTCTCTACCTCCTGCTGTGCAACAGAGCTTAAAATTGTCATTAAAAATTCGCCATCTTTCAATGTATTTATCTTTTCAACCTCAAAATAAACTGCGATTTTTCTTTCTTTTAACATCCTGACATATTTCAAGGTATCCAATGTATTTCTTGCAAATCGAGGTAAGCTCTTGGCAATAACCATATCAATCTTACCATCCATACAGTCTTGAATCAGACGCTGGAAATCTTCTCTTTTATCAACTTTCGTTCCTGTAATCGCTTTATCCGCATATACGCCCGCAAATACCCACTGCTCATTATTTTGTATCAATTCGGTATAATGCTTGACCATCGAATTATAACTTTTAATCTGATCCTCATCATCCGTACTGACACGACAATATGCTGCAACTCTCAAGCGGTCTACTTTTCGGACTTTGGAAGATTCATCGAATGGATTGTTTGCCTTTATAATTTCTACTTCCATATCTTCCTCCTTTTTTGTGTTCCTATCGTAGTGTTCGCTTTTATTATAATGCAATACAGTTCATAAGTCAAGCTGTAATGTTGGACACTATCCCATAATCCCGCATTAGCTTTTTTTGAATCTGCTCATACTCCAACTCATTTATTAGCTTCAGATTTAATAGTTGTTTTAGCATAGATAATTGAATGCTATATCTTAATATCTTCTTTCCTTCCATAAGCAATCATCCTTTCGTAAATTTCCAAATATCCTCCTATTTCCTTGCACAGCCTTATCTGCTAATAAATAGGCAGAATACGCTTCTCCCCATTTATTAGCAGATAAAAACTGCAATACAGGTGGCAGCTCATTACACTGCCCACATCGGTCTTGCACCGTCATTTCATTGACCGGATTGCGGTTTCCCGCAACCCGGAAGTATCATTATCACAGATATGCTTCATCGCCCCATGTAACTGCTACATATTTTGCCCGATCTCACTCGCTCCTTACCTTTGCTTCAATGTACTGTTTCAACATTTCCTCACGTTCACCCCGTCATAAGACAAGGCAGGTACGTCATGGCGCATCTGCTTAGTGGCTCTGCATATCCTCACGTCCTGTATGCAATACAATATTCAATTTTCAAGGTACACCGCTGATAATCAGCTATGGAAAAGGGCAGATAGCCGCCCCTTATACCGCTTCAAACGCCAGTATCTTCGTAATCAGCTTTGTTTCAAGCCTCCGGCGCAGCGTTTCATCAACACAAAAATGCAGCCGTCCTCCCTCGTCATACATTTTCCGGGTGGACAGGGTAATTATGTATCCCTCATAATGCTTCAGGACTGTGTTGATTGCCATTACATCGCCTTCTGATGCTGCCTTTATGATATGGAAAGGCAGTAAATTCTTTTCTTCGCTATTCTTACATCTCTTTTTCATCTGCTTTTTCCTCCATAATCTTTCTTAAAATCTCAAGGGAGCGTGTCCGGTGTTCGTGGATCGTACTGCGTACAAGGTTCATTTCCCTTGCTATATCCGCATCGCTCATTTCCAGAAAATATGAAAGCAGTATTACATTCCGCTTCCGTTCTGAAAGTGCCTGCAATGCTTCCGCAATCAGGGTGTCTTTCACTTCAATGTCATATCCATGTACTGTAAAATGACTGTTTTCCACTCCATACTCATCCATAACAAACAACTGGTTCAGCTCCTTTTCAGACAGTTCAGAAAACATGGCTTCATGCTCCCTGCGGTAATCCATGTGCCGGTAATAGTTAATTGCTTCGCCTTTGAGCGACATCTGGCACAGGCGGTCAAAGCGATGCCTGATTGTCAGTTCATCATGGCAAGAAGGTTTCTTCATACGAGTTCACCTCCTCCCCCGTTGTGACGTGACAAAGGCATACGCCTTTTCCCTTTCCGTTGTATCTGCCAAATGGCGGTAGGCTGATGTTCGGGTGGGAGTAAAAATTTTTTGTATATAAAAAACGCCCGGACAGGCAAAATGCCCGCTGGACGTTATTCATATCTGTTATTCTGTTTTCTCCACACGCTACGGGAGCGTATAGTTCACTTGTCAGGGTAGATTTTGCTTTACTGCCAGTAAAACACCTTATAAAAGAACCTTCCCACGCCAATAGCCGGACAGGTTCACTAAGTCAAAAAAATATCCCTCAGACCGTTCAGAACACATAAATTCCCCTAAACGTACCCAAAGGATAAAATTTCACGCAAAAAACCTTTGGATACTGCGTTTTTTTATATGCAATATCCAAAGTCTTTTTATTCTCCTATGTGCATTATGCCCCTCTGATAAAGTGATTTATTAGTGCATTTTCAAAGTAAAATGTGCAATATACACTATACATGGAGGTGCATATATGGCAAGAAAAAAGAAAATTGACAAGGAAATGGGATTTCGTCTGAAACAGGCTAGGACTGAACAAAAACTGACCTATGAAGAACTGGCAGAAAAATCCGGCGTTTCCTCACGCTATATCAAGGAAATCGAAAATCATGGAAACGTGCCAAGCCTTGAAAAGCTAGGGCAGCTCATACGAGCCTTACATATTTCCGCCGATCCGTTTTTTTATCCAACTGTCCCGGCAGACAACCTCGACTACCAGCGGCTGTTGGTTTATCTGTCACAATGTACAGAAGAACAGATTACAACAATTCTCGCTATTGTGGAAGCCTATCTTCGGACATATAAAAATTTTTCAAAGTAAATCCACTCCCTCTCCTATCTCTTTTCTAAAACAAGGGCGGCTACCCTTAGCCGCCTAATTACCTCCTTCCTCTGCAAAACTGTGGCTCGTTTTGCTGTACAGAACGCTTCTTTTTAAGGAAGCGAAATATGTCATCATTTGTCATTTCTTCTCAATGTAATAACTGCATGGCATAGCAAGCCAAATACAAGAGAAAAACAGCCACCGCCAAATAGTGATGCTCCCCACCCTGCACCCGACATTGTCATAAAACCGCCAACAAAGAAAATACCAATGCCAAGAAATATCCCGACACCATAAAAAAGTCCAATTGCCATATCATACTTATTAAATTGTCGTTTCTCCTTTTTTTCACATGTTTCCATTTTTGTTATTATCTCCTTCGCAAAATCGTCCATGTGGACGCCAAAAAGAAAACAAATTTTTTTCAATGTATTTAAATCGGGTTCACTAACATCTCTCTCCCAATTCGATAGCGCCTGCCGGGTAACATTCAATTCCCCGGCCAGTTCTTCCTGTGTCATTCCCGATTGTGTTCGCAAATGACGTATTTGCTTTCCTGTTGTAATATCCGTCTGTTCCTGGTTCAAAATAGTTCCTCCTCTCTGATACTGATTTTATCAATGATATTTCGCAATAGCCAGCAATGAACACTTGCATTGCGCAAGACATTACATTATCTTCTGAAACATATGGCGAACCTTATCTAACCGACTATTTGGGCGGCAAGGTTGTACTACAGGTTCCCCTGAAGTTTCCTGATACCCTTTCAATTCTGCCAAGCAAACGCTTCTTCCATTTGTATAGAAATTCAAATCACTTTTATATTCCCCGATCCGCCGAGCTGGTATTTCTCCAGTTAAAATTGCCTCATTATTTTATAACGAAGTTGTTTCAATTACCGCATCATATTTCACAGCATCATGATAAGCTCGTGAAAGATATTCCTGTGGCGCAAATAGGATAAAAGAAAGATAGGGTTCTAAAACTTGTGTTCCCGCTTTTTTATACCTGTTCCAACACAACAGGCGCAAGAAGGCGGAAATCTGCCGGAGTACTGACCGGGCTGTAATAAACACCATATTCAAAGCCGAACCAAAGACCAAAAATAAGCATTGTGGGAAAATTTAAACTTTTGGATTTTCCTACAATGCCGACTACGGCGGAATCCCTCCCACTCCTTATACCTTTCTTTCCGTATACATTGAATTTGTATTTAGTAACTGCTATAATGTCCCTATTCAAATTATAAATGTGTTGAATTAGTTACATGTACATATTTTTTGTACCGGAGGAAGTGAAATGAATCCAAAAATTTATCTCATTACAGGCTTAATGGCTTCTGGAAAATCTACAGTTTCCGATTTACTGGCAAAATCAATAGAAAAATGCGTCCATCTTCGTGGTGATGTGTTCCGAAAAATGATTATTTCAGGCAGAGAAAATATGTCAGCTACCCCATCAGCGGAAGCAGTCCGCCAGCTGTACCTTCGATACAAATTGACTGCTGATGCGGCAAAGTCATACTTTGATAACGGCTTTTCTGTAGTGATCCAAGATAACTACTACGGTGATGAATTAAACCGAATGATAAATTATCTGCATAAATACCCTGTTGAGGTTATCGTTCTTTGTCCAGATGTGGAAACAATAAAAGAAAGGGAACGATACAGGGAGAAAACAGGCTATTCCGGCTTTACGGTCGAAACCTTATACGATACATTTATGCAGACAACACCACGGATCGGCTTTTGGCTGGACAATTCCAACCAAACACCACAGCAGACAGCAGAAACCATTCTGAACGCCAGAAAGTCGGTATGATTGTTCCATATAAGGGGAAGAAAAATTTCTTTTAGGTACTTTCTTTCCTAAAACTAATGTGATATAATAGCATCATTCCAAAAAAGGAGTAAAAAATATGCGGCAAGGTATTCTTAAATAAAACTATAATCAAATAGTGGGAACAAAGGATTATGATAGTCCCTTTTGTGGGGGCTTGGTTTTTTGTACCCAATTTAAGAATACTTTTGCCTTATCAATTTTGACATATCCGAAAAACAGCAATCACAAACAGGTGTATGCTGTATATGTGTATGTCCGCAAATTATAATCCCCAGTGGTAAAAGTATTTTACTGCTGGGGATTTTTATGCCCTTTTGGGGCTGTAAAAGGAGGACAATCACATGAAAATAATCAATATTGGAATTCTCGCCCATGTAGACGCAGGAAAAACAACATTGACGGAAAGCCTGCTGTACACCAGTGGAGCGATTGCGGAACAAGGAAACGTGGATAAAGGAACTACAAGAACAGACACTATGATTTTGGAACGGCAACGGGGAATTACTATTCAGACAGCGGTTACTTCTTTTTGCTGGAATGATTATAAAATCAATATTGTGGACACTCCCGGCCATATGGATTTTTTAACCGAAGCATACCGCTCTTTATCTGTCCTTGACGGAGCTGTTTTAGTCATTTCGGCAAAAGACGGCGTACAGGCACAAACCCGTATATTATTCCATGCGCTTCAGAAAATGGACATCCCGACAATTATCTTTATAAATAAGATAGACCAAAATGGGATCGACCTGCGGCGTGTTTACCAAAGCATTAAAGATAAACTTACCAGTGATATGATTGTCATGCAGGAGGTTTCCCTGTCGCCAAAGATAACCATGACCGATATTTCTGATTTGGACAAATGGGATATGATTATTTCCGGAAGCGATGAACTATTAGAACGATATGTTGCAGAGGATTCTTTGGATATACAGGAATTACAATATGAAAAGTGCAAAAGAACCAGATGCTGCTCTTTGTTTCCTGTTTATCATGGGAGTGCAAAAGACAATTTAGGAACAGAAAAACTGATTGAAGCGATTACAGAAACTTTCATTACAGAAACAGACGATATTCAGTCTGAATTATGTGGATATGTTTTTAAGGTTGAGTATACAGAGCGGAAAAAACGGCTTTCTTATTTACGCCTGTATCATGGGACGCTCCATTTACGGGATACCCTGCTGCTGTCAAAAAAGGAAAAAATAAAGATTACAGAAATGTGTATTCCGTCAAATGGTGAAATCGTCCCGGTTGACCATGCCTGTCCGGGAGAAATTGTTATTTTAGCTGATGATACTTTGAAACTGAACGACATTCTGGGAAATGAAAAACTCCTGCCTCACAAAACACGGATTGATAATCCCATGCCATTACTTCGGACAACGGTAGAGCCGCAAAAGCCGGAGCAAAGGGAAGCCCTGTTAAATGCCCTCGCAGAGATTGCTGATACAGACCCTCTTTTGCATTTTGACATTGATACTGTTACACATGAGATTATATTATCTTTTTTGGGAAAAGTACAGTTAGAAGTTATTTGTTCGCTATTAGAAGAAAAATATCATGTGGGCGTGGCTATGAAAGAGCCTTCGGTTATTTATCTGGAAAGACCGCAAAAAAAAGCGAGCTGCACGATTCATATTGAAGTGCCGCCGAATCCGTTTTGGGCATCTATTGGTTTGACGGTAACACCGCTTCCTGTTGGAAGCGGAACACAATATAAAAGCGAGGTATCTCTCGGCTATTTAAACCAAAGTTTTCAAAATGCCGTCATGGAGGGTGTGCGTTATGGAATGGAGCAGGGCTTATATGGCTGGGGAGTGACAGACTGCCAAATTTGTTTTGATTATGGAGTTTATTACAGCCCGGTCAGCACCCCCGCTGATTTTCGTTTTCTTGCGCCTGTCGTGTTGGAGCAGGCATTGAAAAAAGCAGGAACACAACTGTTGGAACCATACCTTTCCTTTACCCTTTTTGCACCGCAGGAATATCTTTCACGGGCTTATAATGACGCACCAAAGTATTGCGCAATCATTGAATCAACCAGACTTGAAAAAGATGAAGTTATTTTTAAGGGGGAAATCCCTGCACGTTGTATCGGTGAATATAGAAATGATTTGAATTTTTATACAAATGGAAGAAGTGTCTGCATTACAGAATTAAAAGGGTATCAGGAAACTTCCGGCGAGCCTGTGTTTCAGCCACGCCGCCCGAACAGCCGTTTAGACAAGATCCGGCATATGTTTCAGAAGATAATGTAACATCTTGCGCAATGCAAACGTTCATTGCTGGCTATTGCGAAATATCATTGATAAAATCAGCATCAGAGAGGAGGAACTATTTTGAACCAGAAACAGACGGATATTACAACAGGAAAACAAATACGTCATCTGCGAACACAATCGGGAATGACACAGGAAGAACTGGCCGGGGAATTGAATGTTACCCGGCAGGCGCTATCGAATTGGGAGAGAGATGTTAATGAACCCGATTTAAATACATTGAAAAAAATTTGTTTTCTTTTTGGCGTCCACATGGACGATTTTGCGAAGGAGATAATAACAAAAATGGAAACATGTGAAAAAAAGGAGAAACGACAATTTAATAAGTATGATATGGCAATTGGACTTTTTTATGGTGTCGGGATATTTCTTGGCATTGGTATTTTCTTTGTTGGCGGTTTTATGACAATGTCGGGTGCAGGGTGGGGAGCATCACTATTTGGCGGTGGCTGTTTTTCTCTTGTATTTGGCTTGCTATGCCATGCGGTAATTACATTGAGAAGAAGTGACAAATGATGACATATCCTGCTTTCTGGACTTTTCGGTCATATCGCAAAAAAAGCCGCTGCTTTTGGCTTTCCAATAGCGGCGGCTTAATGCAAGCGGCGGCAAAGGGAAATATCCTTTGCATACCTTACAGAAGAAAAGTTTTGCAGCATTACAAAAATAAAAGCCTATACCATTTTGGAAAGAAAAGATACATAATAGTCAAGACAGCAACAATCAGAAGTTATGGAGGGTAACAATGGAATATAGTAAGGAAGATTTAATGGAAGCAAAACGGCAAATTGATTCAACATTGCATAAATTGCGGGAAACCATAATAACCTTTGAAGCAAAAGAAACTCCAGAGAGATATAAGTCACAGATTACTTTGGCGAAAAGACGGATAAGGGCTTTTGAAATAGCAAATTATTTTATAGAAAACGAGATTGAAAACAGTCAGTAAATTCAAAACAAGTGTATCTTTGGCGTTGGCATTCGTTTAGAATGCTGTAATCTTAATCGAAAAAACCATAATCTGAAAAGGGAGATAATATTTAAAAAACATTAAGGAAAATTTGGCTACTCCCCATACTGGCTTTTGCTAAACAACTCCAACCAGTCACCCCAGCAGACAGTAACCTCCATTTTGAAACTGGAATAAATTTATCGATCATCACAATTCCAATCTCATAGAAATGACTTCCTGAAATCCGACTATGCGGGAGCGAAATCCTTTAGGATTTCTTCCACACTCAACAAATCCAGCCCGTTCATACATAGAAACTGCTCTTTCATTTTCAGCAACTACTTTAAGTTCAAGCTGGTTATATCCCGCTGTTTTAGCACATTCGATACACGAAGTCAGCAAAGCCTTACCAATTCCAAGTCCCCAATACTTTTTCACAACACTGATGCCAAATTCTGCTCGATGCCGTACCTTATATTTTGTACCGATTGCCTCAATTCCTGCTGTTCCCGCAATTACACTGTCAACTATGGCAAGCAATTCAATCTCTCTTTCACTCTCAGCTTTTTCTTTCAGAAACTGGCTCTCCTGTTCGACATTAAAACTGTTTTCATCTGGATATGTAAGCAAATAATCTGTTTCACTATGTGTCAGATTGAAATTATCCACTACAAGCTGACCATCACTCTCTGTTCCATTCCTCAAACAACATTCCATGCCATTACTTAATATTATTGTTTTGTTATATCTCATAACTGCTCCTTTACTGACAACTGTCCTCAAAGTCAGCTTCTTCATCTATACAATATCCTAATCAGAAAAATGTTTTCTCATTTCATATTGTTTAACAAATACACTAAATTTCCATTTCTTCAAAAAAGCGTTCAATGCCTGATCCCGTTCATCCACATTTATTACCCTCATCTCTAAACTCTTTGTTTGTTTAAGTAAATCTAACAAAATCTCTGTGGCAACTCCCATTCTGCGATATTGGGGATGTACCGCTAACTGCGCAATATCTCCTTTTATTTTGTCCACAATACCATATCCAATCAAGTTTCCATCAAATTTAACAATCGTATAAGAAAAGGATTTAGCGATTGCACAAACAGCATCTTTTGCGTTTTGCCATGAAGGTGGATAAGTCCAAAAATCTTTGACCGCTGTCCATTGATCATCTTGTAATTTTTCCGGATGTTCCAGTTTCCACACTTTATGTACGCCCGGTTCTTTTATCTTGCCCGTCAGTTGGTAACAATTCAATATTCTGTTAATTCGAAATCCCTGTTTTTTATATAAAGTGAGCGCCTTCTCATTATCTTGAATCACTTCCAGTTGATACATGCTGATTTTATTTTTTATACATATAGTGCTAACCAGATTCAATAATTCCCCCATAATTCCTGTTCTCCGAAAATCGGGGATAACTCCTGTTCCGAGGTCATAGACTGTCTTTTCGTTATCCCAATCTCTCACTCCATTCAAGATAAAACCGACAAGCGTTCTATCTGCAAAGGCTCCAACTGAAACCGCAGGCATAAATCCATTTCTTTTCAGCATTGTTTCAAAAGATTTAAAAGGCATATCAACTGAAACCTGATAATCAGAAAATGCCTGTGTAAACGCTTCGTATATACAAACGGAATCTGTATTTTCCAATGTCCGGTATTCCATATTTTCTCCTTAATGCTATATTTACTCTATTGGAAGATTGTGCTGTTTCAAAAATGAAAGCTTATCCCAATAGCCTCGTTGGAATAAAATTTTCCCATTCACTACCTGAAAAAAACCACACCCCCGTAACCCCAATGGATCACGCCATTCCAAGATTGCCCATTGCCCATCCTCAAAAATATTTTCCACGATAGCTGTCATATCCGCTGTTGAAAATTCGGCTGTGAACATGGTACGGATTGCTTCAATTCCTACTACTGGCTCATTCGCTACTTGGTGATTCGTCGCATTTTCATGATAAAGGGCTGTAATTGCTTCCACATCATGTTTATTGAATGCATCTACCCATAACTGAACAACTTCTTTCGGTCTTAACATTTCTGTTTTTCCTCCTATGCCTTGTGTGTTTTTATTATATCAAAAAGCAAGTTGAAAGTCGAGAATCATTATAAAGGCACAAAAACTCCACAAACCAACACACCCTCCGGGAGTGTCGAGGGTAGAATAGCAAGCACTGCCTATGTCCGGACACATAGGCAAAATTCCCCATACATCCCTACCGTCCGTATGATGAAATTTCTATAGGGAAGTATCCCTAACCCTCTTTGATTTTCCTTCTGCTTTTTCTCTGCCAGTCCTTGACCATTTTCCGCAGATTTGCTACAATAACACATGGATAATTCTATCCAAAAACAACTGAACAGACACGAAACCAGACTGTTGTAAACCGAACATTTTACAGCAGTTTTTTTGTACCCAAAATCAGGAAAGGAAGTATCAGAAATGGCAAACAGGACACGCACCAACCGGAACGAATTTCACTTAGACGATAAAGAGCAGTTTATCCTTGATGAGAAGTTTAAGCTGTCCGGCATGAAAAGCAAATCAGCTTTCCTCCGGAAGCTCATCCTCTACGGATATGTCTATGATGTTGATTACAGTTTCCTCCAGGAGTACAACACAGAGCTTGGACGGATCAGCTCCAGCCTGAACCAGATTGCAAAAAGAATTAACAGTACAAACCATGTCTATCAGGAAGATATGGACGAAGTAAAGGAGTTGATGAAACAGGTATGGCATACACAAAAATCCATGCTATCACAGCAACCGTTGATAAAGCGGTAGCCTACATCTGCAACCCGGATAAAACGGACGAAAGCATCTATATTTCTTCCTATGCCTGTGCGCCGGAAACCGCAGCGATTGACTTCAAATATACCTTAGACCACTGCCGGGAAAACAGCCCAAATAAAGCCTATCATCTGATACAGGCTTTCGCTCCCGGAGAGGTCAGTTTTGAGGAAGCGCACCGGATAGGGAAAGAGCTTGCCGACAAAGTTTTAGAGGGAAAATATTCTTACGTTGTCACCACACATATTGATAAAGGTCACGTCCATAACCACATCATTTTTTGTGCTGCCGACAACTTTGAACATAACAAATATCACGACTGCAAACAGACCTATTACCGCATCCGGAAATTGAGTGATGAGCTGTGCAACGAGCATAACCTTTCCGTCATTATCCCCGGCGGGGAGCGTGGCAAAAAATATAACGAATGGCAGTCAGAGAAAAGCGGTGCGGCATGGAAAACGCAGATAAGAAAGGACATCAATGCTGCCATAAAATCATCTTCCACCTATGAGGAATTTCTGCTCCTGATGCGGGCAAAAGGCTATGAGATAAAAGGGGAAAGTTTTGGGGAAGATGCGCCAAAATATATCTCATTCCGCCCGCTTGGAAAAGACCGTTTTGTGCGTGGCAGCGTAAAGTCACTCGGCAGGGAATACACAAAAGAACGCATCAAAGAACGGATTGAATTGAAACGGGAGAGGAAAGCTGTTATCCCGAAAAAAGATTACGCAAACAAAAGGCTAGTTGACACCTCTGATGAAAAATTCCAGAACAGTCCGGGACTGAAAAGGTGGGCAGCGATTGAAAATTTAAAGATTGCTGCACAGGCTTACAATGAAGCCGGTTCTATAAAAGAACTGGAACAGAAAATCGCCACCACAGCCGCCACCGGGAAGGAAGCAAAACAGACTGTCCGTAAGTTAGAAAACCGCATCAAAGACCTTGCAGAGATTATCAAGTATGCAGAACAGTATAAAGCAAATAAATCCTATAACATCGCCTACAAAAAAGCTAAGAACCCCGACGCATATTTCCGTAAGCATGAGAGCCAGATCATTCTCTATGGCGGCGCAAGGCGTAT
>CAJTRM010000042.1 GCA_910578865.1 uncultured Dorea sp. | reverse complement strand
TTACTTGGTAATGTCATGCTGAATGAACTGGACAGGGAACTGACACGCAGAGGGCATAGATTTGTGCGGTATGCGGATGACTGCATGATATTCTGCAAAAGCAGAAAGAGCGCAGAGAGAACCTTGAAGAACATCATTCCGTTTATTGAGGGGAAACTTTTTCTGAAAGTGAATCGAAAGAAAACAAGCGTGGCACATATCAGCAAGGTAAAATACCTTGGATACGCATTTTACCGTTATAAAGGGAAATGTAGATTTCGGGTGCATCCAAAGTCAGTGACAAAAATGAAAGACAAAATCAGGGAACTGGCAAAAAGAAGTAACGGATGGGGAAATGAGTACAGAGCCATGAAACTGACGCAGTTTGTCAGAGGATGGGTAAATTATTTCTCACTTGCAGATATGAAGGGACTGTTAAGGGAAACCGACGAATGGCTAAGACATAAGATAAGAACCATCTACTGGAAACAATGGAAGAAAGTCAGAACGAAATTCAAGGAATTAAAGAAGTTAGGTGTGGAAGAAGAAAAGGCATGGATATGTGCCAACATGCGGAACGGAAACTGGTATTGTGGTGGATATTTCGTATTGCAGACTGCATTTAACAACAAGAAACTGCGTGAACTTGGATACCCAACATTCACAGAGTTATATCAGAAAGTATGTGAAAACTAAGGAACCGCCGTATACGGAACCGTACGTACGGTGGTGTGGGAGGTCGGTAGATAAAATAATTATCTACCTCCTACCCGATTAAGGGAGGTGGTGCCGTTGGGCTGATGACACAAATTCTCGGATGATTCTGCATCCGATACAAGGTCTGAAATTCTAATCTAAAACAAGGCAAATCTAAGGAGGCAATATTATGGCATTTAAGAAATTTAGAAAAATGAAAGTATATGAAGCGAGCGGATACAACTATAAAAGAACACCATCCATCATCCTTAAAGGAGACTGGTTGAAAGAAACTGGTTTTGAGATTGGTGGTTTGATTCAGGTGGAATGCGAGGATGGGAAACTGATTATCACTCCCAGAGAACCGGAAGTAATGGAATATCATACTCCGTGCGGTCAGTGCATGATGGTGGCAGAGGATTGTAAATATTACGGCAAGAAAGGGAGAAAGTGATTATGGCAAAGATTATCGTATTAGGTGCCATGAAGGGTGGAGTCGGCAAGTCCGTCTCCACTTTCAACCTGGCATATTCATTGAAGAAATTAGGAAAGAATGTTTTGGTGGTGGATTTTGACAGTTCAGCGAATATTACCAGATGTCTGGTAGAGGAGATGAAAAACATTGAAATCAGTATTGGTGACTTGATGATGAATCAGATGGACGAAGAAGAACAGCCGAATCCGGCTGAGTACATTATTAACAGAAATGGAGTTGACTTTATACCATCATCAAAAGTTCTGTCCGCAGTAGATGCAAAGTTGAGATTGGAAATGGGGGCAGAGAAGATTCTGGCATGTATTTTGGAACCATTAAGAGCGACCTATGATTATATTTTGATTGATACATGCCCATCATTGAATACCTTAAACATCAATGCACTTTCTGCTGCGGATGAAGTGATTATTGTGGCAGATACACAGTTCTGGGCAATGACTGGACTGGAAGATTTTCTTTTGACTGTAAAGAAGATTAAGAACCGTATCAATTCCAAATTGGATGTGTCCGGTATTCTGCTGACTATGTGTGAAGAGAGAACCAATCTTTGTAAAATTATCACAGATGAAGTGGAAGAAGCATTCAATGGAAAACTCCGTATCTTTGGCAGTAAGATTCCGAGAACCATAAAGGTTGGTGAATCAGTATATTATGGAGAGCCATTATTGGAATATGCACCGAGAACAAAGGCTTGCAGAATGTATCAGAATTTGGCAAAGGAGTTGATTGCAGATGAAAACTAATGCACCAAAAAGAAAAATGTTTCAGGATGCGGTGGATTTAGTAAGTCCGCCAGAAAAGATAAATTCGTTGAATGGAAGTCAGACAATGATTTCTGTGGAGAATATAGTACCATTCCATAATCATCCGTTCCGCCTGTATGAGGGAAAACGTCTGGATGATATGGTGGAAAGTATCAGAGAGCATGGGATTCTGATTCCAGTCATTGTACAGAAAGTTGCAGACGGATATGAAATGCTGTCTGGCCATAATCGTTGGAATGCTGCTAAGATTGCGGGCATCACGGAAGTTCCGGCAATCATCAAAGAAAATCTGACCGAGAGAGAAGCATATGTGTATGTGATAGAGACTAATATGCTGCAGAGGTCTTTTGATGACCTCTTGCCATCGGAGAAGGCAGCAGTGTTGGCAGAGAGATATGAAAAAGTTATGTGTCAGGGCAGACGAAATGACATTCTGGAAGAGATTGCATTGCTGAATGGTGTGGACGCACCGGAGACTTGTGGACATGATGTCCACAAGTCAAAAAGTAGGGATTCCATTGGAGAAGACTATGGAATGACCGGACGTAATATCGCAAGATACATGAGACTCAATCAGACCACAGACCAGATTAAGGAAATGGTGGATGAGGGAACAATGGCAATGGTCACAGCGGTGGAATTATCGTATCTGTCAGAAGAAGAACAGAAACAGGTGTGTACGGTTCTGAATGAGCATGGCGGTAAAATAAAAAATGCCCAGGCAACAGAGCTACATAAGGAAGCTGGTTCTCTCACAGCAGATAAAGTGAAAAGTATTCTTGTGGGAGAAGTGAAAGAAAAGCCGGTATCGGATGCAAAGTTGTTTGCCCAGATAAAGAAGAAATATTTTAAGGGTAAGTCTACGGATGAAATTATGGGAGTTTTGGAACAGGCGTTGACCACATGGTTTGCGAAAGCGGGGGATATGAGTGTTTGATATAAAACAGTTTGAGAAAATCAATCCCCAGTATTTCAACATAATTATGTTAAGTGAACATGATGTGACGATACAGTCCAGAAATACCGGGCATTACTGGTATCTGCATAATACCGATTATCCGATAGAAGGGAATTGTGTGATATTTCATAAGCATAAGGCATCCCATCCGTATCATCTGCATGGTAGAGCAGGGACGCTGCCACAGGCGGTACGGAGTATAAAGAAGCATGATAAGTGGCAAATGAATGGGAGAAACGGAAAATAAATTCGTAATTGAATAATAAAGGTAGATATGTAGTTTGAAAGCAGGAAATCGATTCATGATGTTTCCTGCTTTATTTGTAAGAAGCCAATTCGTATTCGTGTTGTAAAAGTAATTACAATTAAAATCTAAAATATAATCTAAAAAAAAGAATGAATTTTAATTGTAATATACATTAAAAAGTGGTAAGATATAGTGTGTATGATTATGCGTGTGCGAAAGGAGGGCTACAGTTGAACGAAAAGAAAGTTAAAGTACCCATGGAACATTTGAATATTGGAGAGTTCAACCGTGGACAATCTTCAAAATTAATAAGAAATTTAGTAGAAAAAGATAATGCTGCATTTATACAAAAAAACGGAAAACCTATAGCTGTCGTTATTTCTTATGAGAGATATGAGAGATTACTTAAAGCAGGTATTGATATCAATGATTTTTAAGAATTTCAATTTGAAATAATGGTATGTCAGGAGGTAGTGGCAATGTTTACAAGAAAATATGGGGTTGTATACACTCCCAGTAGGTTGGCAGACTTTACTGCAGAACTTTTATATAGAGAGGTAAAATCTAGCAAAACGGAAATAGGTTCTATATTGGATCCTGCATGTGGTGAATGTGCATTATTGCAGGCCTCCAAAAACTTTTTTGGTGGTAATGTGAAATATTATGGAATAGATGTAGATAAAGAAGCAATTTTGGCATCAGGGAAAGAGTTTGAAATATTACTTAATGATTCTATTTTGCCTAAGAATGTCAAAAAGAAAACAGCTGTTTATTGGAAGAACAAGATTCCAACGATATCAGCTATAATAGCCAATCCGCCATGGAGTTCTGAAAAAATATACAACCGTCAAGATTTGAAAGACGCTGGCTTTACTTTGATCTCAGGTCAGTATGATAGTTTCGTACTATTTATTGAGTTAGCTTATAATATTTTGGAAGAAGGCGGCTATTTTGCGTTTATTATTCCAGACTCTCTATTTGATGCACAAAATAAAAATTTGAGAGAGTTTTTGACAAAGAACACAGAAATAAAGGTTATCGCACGATTGGGTGAAAAAATCTTTGATGAAGTAAATCGGGCAACAACGGTTATTGTATGTAAAAAAAACAAACCATCTGATGAAAGCCGAACTCGTTGTTTTAGATTAACTACGGATTCGCGTAAGTTGTTTTTAACTACTGATAGTTCATTGATAGATTATTATGATGAAAGTTCACATGTTGTTTTACAGAGGAGATTTATAGACAATGTCTCTTGTAATTTTGATGTAGATACTCTAGCTGATGAAGAAGAGCTGATATCTAAAATTCAAGATGAAGCTATAAAGTGGGAAGAAATATTTAATTTCGGACGAGGCGTAGAGATTTCTAAAGCGGGTAAGGTTGTTTTTTGCCCTTCATGTGGCTATGCACAAGGATATAAAAAATCACAAATGATTGCAGGAGAAAAGATATGCACCAATTGTGGGGAAAAAGTAAGTGTAACGCATGAAACAGCAAAGAATGTAATTTCAAAAGCACAGGATCAGGAACGTGTTCAGATTTTTGTGGGCGAGAATATACGTAGATATGAAATAGCGGGAGAATATTATATTCAACCGAACATTACGGGAATTAATTATAAAAATTTGAATATGTATACTCCACCAAAATTGCTAGTCCGAAAAACCGGTTTAGGTATTTATGCATCAATTGATTATACGGGAAGTATGACAAGTCAAACCGTATATATTCTTAAATTAAAAGAAAATAAACACGGAGTTCCGTTAGAGTATTATTTGGCTTTGTTAAATTCACGCGTTGTATATTATTATTATTTAAAGGTATACGGAGAGAACGAGTGGAAATCGCACCCTTATCTAACAAAGCAAATTATATATTCATTACCTATTAGAAAGTATGTAGGAAACAAATTGGATAAGCAAATTATTGAGCTTTCAACAGAACTTGCTCGTAAATACGATTATGTCAAAGATATAGAGTTAGAAAAGCTTATTATGGAGAAATATGGCCTTTCAGACATGGAAAAAGATATGATTTATTGTGAGATGAATAGACTCCCTAATTTAGGGGCGGTAAATGACATGAAAGTTGAGGTGGCTGCAGATGTATAGATACATTGGAAATAAATCAAAGTTGACTCCTTATATTATAGATAGGGTGGAGCAACTTATTGGAAAAACTGGAACAGTTGCAGATATTATGGCTGGTACAGGGACTGTATCCTTGGAATTAAGAAAATCAGGATACACTGTAATTGCCTCTGACATAATGACATACTCATATCATCACCTTATGGTAAATCTTTGCCTTGGAGCAACTCCTGCTTTTGAAAAACTTCAGTTACTTGGCGTGATATCAGAGGGTGAAACTAATCCATATAATAGTGTGTTAGGCCATTTAAATTCATTGCCGACAAAAGAAAGTTTTTTCTTTAGGGAATTTTCACCAGAGGGAAAACCACAAAATGGTTGCGAGCCACGGAAATACTTTACAGCAGAAAATGCTAAAAAGATTGATGCTATTAGGGAAAAAATAAATGAATGGGTTGATGGTGGTTATGTAAGTCCAAAGGAAGAATCCCTGTTAAAGCATACGTTGATTATGGCAATAAATGAGGTGGCCAATATTTCTGGAACTTATGGATATTTTTTATCTGACTTTAAAAAGAATGCGAATGACGCAATAGAGTTAAAACCCGTAGAATTTTATCCAGCTAATCATGAAGGGCATATGGTGAAATTAGGTTTCGCAGAGAATTTGGCGGCTACTATTACAGCAGATTTATGTTATATTGATCCACCATATATGAAACGCCAATATGCAGCAAATTATCATATTTTAGAAACGATTGCACGAGGAGATTTTCCGGATGCAGTGGGCAAAAGTGGTCTTCGTGATTGGTGGGAACAGCATTCAAAATTATGTACTAAAACACGTGGATTGCAATCTTTTGAAAAGATTTTAGGAGATATGCATTGCCCTAAATTTTTAATCAGTTATAGCGAGGATGGTTTGTTTACGCTGGAACAATTGGAAGCCTGCTTTAGTAAATTTGGAACAGTAGAAGTTCAAGAAATAGATTATAATCGTTTTAGGAGCAATGATAGTAAGTTGCCAAAAAAATTAAAAGAATATTTAATCTCAATAGAAAGGTAGGTATGGGGAATGGAATATATTGATAGAATTTTTTATAGAAAAATCAATCCCTCTGATTTTAAAAAATTGTATGACATTGATAGGCCGGATGGTGGTGGTGGACAGACTTATTTAGAAGCAGCTGGAATTTCAAATGACAAAATTGTAGATTTTCTTGCATATGCGGAAGTATCTAACAGTCCATTGAAAGATGAAATAAGGTCAATATATACATTTAATGCATATGTTTTAGGAAACTCAAAGAATGAATGTGCATTTATTGAATTTGCACCGAGAGGTGGAAGAAATAATTATAGAATAAGCCGACAAAATATGAAGTACAAGCATCCGGCATGGAGTTTAGATAATGGTTTTCCGGAACCAATCAAGGATGAAAATGATAAATATACATCGGATGGTAATTTTGTAGGTATTATTGATAATTTAGTTATTTTTATAATTAGAACAACGTATAGAAAATATTACGCCGGTTTCATAAACACAGCTTCTATGCCAGAAAATTGGCCTTGTGATATAGGTTTAGAAGAAATGTTTTCGGGGGAACGTAGAGGGGTGTTGAACACAGAGTTTTATAAGTTGCAATTTATTAATGCAATAGATAATCCTTTTGGTCATTATGTTCCACTTATATCGGAAAAGGAACGATTAACAACAGGATGTAATGTTTTATTGTATGGAGTACCGGGTTCTGGTAAGAGCTGGACAATAGAACATGAATACTGTAAGAAAGGTACAAATGTTGAACGTTTGGTTTTTCACCCGGATTATACATATTCTGACTTTATCGGACAGATTTTGCCTAATGTTGATGAGGAAGGACAGGTTAGTTATAAATTTACATCAGGTCCTTTTACCAATATTCTCCGAGATGCGTATAACAATCCAGAGAAGGAATATATCCTCATTATTGAAGAAATAAACCGTGGTAATGCTCCGGCAATTTTTGGAGAAGTATTCCAATTACTTGATAGAAAAACTGAACTTCGAGAGGTAGATGATGATGGTTATCCAGTAGGAACAAGTGAATATGGCATTACAAATGCGAATATAGCAAGGATTGTTTACGGGAATGTAAAAAATAAAGTCCGTATTCCATCGAATTTATCTATTATTGGAACAATGAATACTTCTGACCAGAATGTTTTTACGCTTGATACAGCATTCCAGCGTAGATGGGAAATGAGATTGATTGAAAATAATTTTGAGCATGTGGACAGTAGTTTGGCTGGAGCAGAAATTCTTGATACGGGAGTAACATGGGAGACATTCTGTACTGAGATTAACGGTATTATCGTTGGAAATAATGCTCGCATGACTTCAGCAGAGGATAAACGTCTTGGTGCATATTTTGTTCATATGAAAGATTTAATGTACAACGATGAAATGGGAAATCTTTCTGATGGCGAGTATGATGCGTTACGCAAGAAAGAGCAATCAGGAAATATGACAGAAACGGAAAAGAGTAGATTGTACGCAATCCGTAATGCAATGAAACAAAACCGTAAATTCCCTGAAAAAGTTATCAAATATTTATGGGATGATGCATTCAAATTTAATAGGGAAATTGTTTTTGAAACAAACACCTATCAGAGTTTGGAGCAAATAATTCGTGCATTTATGTATGCAGAAAAGATAAATCGATTTTCAATCTTCAAAGAAAATGTGAGAAACGCATTTACAAGAGATGAACAGTAAGGTGGTGAGATAATATGGATTTGGATACTGCGTTGAATACAGCGTTGCAGGATGATGACATCACAAAACATTGTCATGTAAATACAAATGAAGATGGTGATCGTTTTGTTGGGATTAAAGCCGACTCTGACAACGTAATGGTCTATTTCCCTATTGGATACCAGTTACCTGAGACAGATGCTGAGATAAGAACAGATATTAAGCATTTAATTCAGGTTCTGTCTGAATTTACAACAAAAGAAGACAGGCTGTTGGCTGTTAATAAGTTTACTGCTCCACAAACGGTGGATTTTCCAATCAATGCTTATAAGAATGTTATCGAATATTATTTTTTAATCGGTGGAAAATATTATGTGGAGGTAGATCCCACATTCAGAACCAGTGCTACGGGAAAACAAGACTGGCCAAGAACAGTAAGAAATCAAATTCCTTTGGTACAGCAAAGAGATGGAATAAGTTCTTTTATCTATACAGAGTTTACCGTGCGGGCAACAACACCGAATGATACAAAGCAGATTACCTTAATCAATAGGTTTTGTGTATATGAAGCATTTAAGAAGCTAGGTTGGCTTTATGTTCCATATATGCCCGAACAGCCTGGACCACATCCAGATGTGAAAACATCCATTGCTATTCTAAATGCAAAATTGGGAAATACGAATGATGATAAGAAACGCAATTTGTTCCAATCCATGAAGGATATGCTTCAGTATATGGATGAGAAGACATCAGAGAAGCAGTTTTACTTCGGGACAGATAATTTTGATTATGTTTGGGAAAAACTGATTGATAGAGCCTTTGGAGAGAAAGATAAAGAAAAGTATTTCCCGCGTTCACGCTGGCTTTTGGATTATGGCAAATATAAAGAAAAACGTCCGTTAATGCCGGATACCATCATGATTTATAATGGGAAGTATTATATTTTGGACGCAAAATGTTATAAGTATGGGTGGACAGGCATACCAGATCATCTTCCAAATGGTTCATCAATCAACAAGCAGATTACATATGGTGAGTATTTGGAAAAATACAAAGGCGTGGATACCAATTCATTGTTTAACGCATTTATTATGCCTTACAATATGGATCAAAACTATTTTAAACTCACATCGGTTGTAGGGAATATTGGAGAAGCTGTTGGCGATTGGAGAGAAAATAAAAAATACTATGAACGTATTCAGGGTATTGTTATGGATACAAGGTATTTGATGTACCATTATACGGGAAACCCGGTAAAGGAAAAAGTTGCATTGGCAGATTGCATAGAAGCCGTATTGGGTAGAAAAGAAGTGCCGGCAGCTCCCGGAGCAGTTCCTGTTACACCGGTTCATAAGCCGGTGGTGTACGATTTTAATCCAAAAACCACATTATCAATGGTGGCAGAGGAAAAAATACCATACGGAAATAAAGCTGATTAAAAAGAACCTGTGTTACGCAGACAATATGACTGTATAACACAGGTTTATTTTATTTTCCAAGCTCTCTTTTTTTCTTACGGTATCTGTCTTGTGTTACACGATTGCAGCACTCTGTACTACAGAATTTTGTTCTTGTGGACGTGGTCTTGACAAGAAAATATTTCTGGCAACGTGGATTTGCGCATTGGCGGTACAATTCAAGATCCGGTTTCAAATAAAACATGGAAAAATATATGGCACTAAGAAGAGAATCTACTTTCCATGAAGGAGACATTGTCTGTACATCATATACTGGAAATATACCATTTAGGTTTGCATTTATCTCTTCACCTAATACGAACCGGGCAATTTCAATCAATGTTGATTTCATTTCATCACTCATAGTAGAAAGGTCTGTTGGAGTGAAAAATGTAAGACCATTAACCATGTCACAGGTGCGGAGTTGCGAAAAATCATGGTGAAGATGAAAGAGAAAATCAATGGTTTTTCTTTCTATATTATTTCCATCATAGTTACAATATAATTGTGTGATTTGGCGGTAAAGAGGTGTGATGGAAATAACTCCGTTAATGTCTGTTCCGCTTAAGATATTATTATATTCGTTTATATCCAGTTCATAGGAAGGGCCGCTTATTGTATCTGCAACAGTATAAGTGGCTTTTTCAAATGTCTCCTGCTGACGTTCCCAACCAAGCGGTAGTGTGCCGGATTTGGAGAGGGTGTCGATGAAGGAGTGCCTGCAAGTAATATAGGGTTTTGCCAAAGAAGTAATATCAATCTGTAGTTGTTCTGAAAGCATCAGATAAAAGGTTAATTGTGTTATTTTATTGTAATCTTTATGAATTTCATTTATTGCTGTCATAAGCTCAACAGTTGCCTTTAGTCTCAATATAAATTCATAAAGCAATGCTGCATCTATGCGCTCATACTCAGAAGAACTTACAGGGAAGAGGAATCCATTGCGTTTAAAGAAACTGTATAAATCAGATGGTTTCTTTGTAGGTAATGCAATCAGCGAGCCAAGTATATTATCTTCTTCGGTAGTACCGTTGGCAGCAATTCTGGAGAGTCCTGTTTTAGCTCTGTAGCCAAAGAGCAGGGGCTTTTCTGGATTAGCCTGAAATTTATATGTTTTGAGCGGTGGCATACCAGGGGCAGTGTGTTCTATATCTTCTACGCAATCACATCCATAACTCTGAAATGTAAATATATTATTTTCAAAAAAATTTTCAATAATCTGCGGCATAATTTCCCCTTTCGTGTTGTTAAAAGTCATGTGTTAAATCATGGCTTTATTTTTTTGCAATGAAATAGTAATAGTAAAAACCATCTTATATTTGAAGTATAAATGAAAAACTACATAAAAACAACACTTTTTGCATTATTAAATTCAAGAAATTATGTCTAAACTTGCTATCTTCAATTACTTATCGGACTTTATTATACTGAATGCAGAAAGTGAGGTGATTTCAATGGCAAAGAACGGTAAGCAAACTTCCAGAAGAGTGGCATCCACAGCAAGCAGGATTCTTCGTGATGGACGTTATGGCAAGGATTCCAAGTCAGTGGCAGCCAGTGCATTGGCACAGACAAAGCCACGTGGAAAGAAGTAATTTCCGCAATCAGGACAGGCAGAGAACGATTGGACAATCAACCTGCCTGTCTCCCGTAAGTCCCGTAAGGGAGAAAATTCATATTTCGTCAGGTTCTAATTGACAATAGAACAAATGTTCGATATAATTATTGCATCGCTACATTAGGAAAAATGTTAAACAGAAACAGTAATAAATCAGTGTATGGTCAGTTTGACTTTCCCTTTGGCTGGCCTCTTGGAATAGGAGGCGTAAAGATGCAAGAAAGATTAGAAGTTGGCTCACACGTTTTTATTATTGAAAGCAATCGTATCATCACAGAAGTGGTGGTTGCAGCAAGACGAGGGGATTTTTATACAGTCCGATTTCTGAATGGTGGTGCAATTCAGCTTAGACGAAGCAGAATCTTTTCCACCAGAGAAGAGGCAGAAACGAAAATTCCGGCCAGAGCAGAGGAAAAACGCAAATTTCGCTCGCCACATGATTACGGTATGTGATTGGAGGGTGGAATCATGAAGGAAGAAATTCACATTGCTTGTCCATGTTGCAGAAATAAGCGATTGTTCGATGCAGACCCGGATACAGAGGGCATTATCAAAATCAAGTGCCCCATTTGTAGAAGTGTTGTAGCAGTCAGCTTTCATAAGAAGAAAATTCGTACTGAGCGAATCGCCACACAGTAAGTAGTGAGCAAGGCCTGACGAAGTATAGGTGTTAATAGCACCTGTATTTTGTCAGGCCTTTTTCTTTTTGTCTGGTTTACAAAATCGGTGCAATTTACTTTTTGGATGGAGAAGTAATAGGTAACAGACTGGAAAAATCTTTTCATAAGTTACTTAGGAAGATGAGGATTGAAAAATCCGGCTTGTAGTAAAAAGAAATTTCTGGGTATTGATCAGAGCTTACATCTTTGGATGTTAGTTCTGATGGATGCCCAGAGGGCATCAAAATAAAAAATTCATATCGGCCACATGATGCGCAGTGAGGCAGGATACGACATATCGCATTTTTGACAGTTGCAATAAAAGCAACAGCAAAGTGCGGATGTAGGTACCCTTGTTTAGCTGTGCATTTTTTATGGGGTACGTCGGTCAAAGGTTTCGGACAAGTCCTGTCTTCACTGTCTCTCGGCCAGAAAGAGAGGCAATCAATGAAAATCAGAAAGACAAGACAGGACAGAAGAGAGACTTACAGATATGAGGCATATCTGGAAAATGACAATGGGGAATACACCAAAGAGTGTATCGAACTGAAACCGGGAACGGATGGTGTGACGGAGGCATGGATTAAAACGCTTCATTCTCTGGATGACCATGAGGTGTATCTGAATTGTAAAAATGGACATCCACCACTTACCGAAGCAGAAAAAGCTGCTAAGAGACAGTGGGAACAGGAGCATGAGGGAGAGACCTATGGAGTAGGCTGGAATCTTTCTTTGGACCATATGGTTACGGATGATGATGGGGATACCGGCAAAAGTTCCGTATTAAAAAGTGCCTGTTACATGATGGATGAAGAAGTTCCGGCGGATGTACAGCATCTCCGTGACATTGTGGATACCATGACGGAAAAACAGCAGTTGGTGTACAAGCTGCATGTTCTGGAAGGGTATTCCTTTACGGAAATTGCTAAGCTGATGGGGACAAGTATTCCTAATGTGAAGAAGCATTACGATAAGGCGATTTTGTTCATCAAAAATAATTTTTGAAAAATTTTCCCATGAGGTTAAAAAGAGGGGTGTTTCCTTTGCCTGTGACATGTAAGGGATAAGGACTTACAGAAAGCGAGGTAGTCAACATGGCATTAAAGCACAAGATTACGATTAACGTCACAGATGCCAAAGGCAGACACACGACGGTTCTTCGCGGTGCCAAAAGAAGCATACCGGAAAGATTGGTGAGATTCCTGTTTGGGGATTTTACACAGGTTTATCTTCTGGCACCGGGGCAGACAGTTGAATCCGTGGATGTCCGAGAAGTCAAAGAAGGAGGAAGGGCCTAATGGGAAAAATGAGTGAACTGGAAATGATGGTCAAAGAATTGCGCGGATGCGGAGAAAAACTGATTCGCATAGCAGAGGAAATGACAGAGATGTTCTCAGCATCCGGGCAGAGTGAATCAGCGAAAACACCGAAAAAGCAGTTGTCACTTACAGAAGTAAGGGCAGTCCTGGCAGAAAAATCCCGTGCCGGATTTACAAAGGAAGTGAAAGAACTTCTTATCAAGCACGGTGCAGATAAGCTGTCAGAAATCAATCCGGCAGAGTATGAAGCACTGCTTGCGGAAGTGGAGGTGCTTGGAAATGGCTAAACATGCATTGTTGTCAGCATCCTCAGCACACCGATGGCTGAATTGTCCGCCGTCTGCAAAACTCAGTGCAACATATCAGGATACGTCCAGTGAGTTTGCCAGACAGGGAACGGATGCCCACAGTTTATGTGAGTATCATCTGAAAAAGGCATTAGGGATGTCGGCAGAGAATCCTACGGAGAACCTGACTTTTTATGATCAGGAGATGGAAGAGTGTGCGCAAGGGTACGCCGCTTATGTGATGGAACAGGTGGAAAAAGCAAAACAGACCTGTTCAGATCCTGTGGTGTTGATTGAGCAGAGGCTGGATTTCTCCAGATTTGTGGAAGAGGGATTTGGTACGGGAGACTGTGTGATTATTTCAGATGGCACATTATCCGTGATTGATTACAAACATGGTGTCGGTGTTCTGGTCAGTGCAGAAGAAAATCCGCAGATGATGTGTTATGCGCTGGGAGCATTGGAACTGTTTGATGGGATTTATGACATTGATACGGTATCCATGACAATCTATCAGCCACGAAGGGAAAACGTCAGTACCTGTGTCATGACCAAAGAACAACTTTTGGAATGGGCAGAGACTGTGTTGGTACCGACTGCAAAACTGGCTTATGCGGGGGAGGGCGAATATAAAGCCGGAGATCACTGTCAGTTCTGCAAGGCGAAGGCAGTCTGTAGGAAACGTGCCGAATACAATCTGGAACTTGCCAGATATGATTTTGAGATGCCGGCCACTTTGGATACGGATGAGATCGCATACATCCTGACAAAAGCGGATGAGTTGGCAAATTGGGTAAGTGATGTAAAGGAATATGCATTGCAACAGGCACTCAGCGGCACGGATTATAACGGATTTAAGGTTGTGGAAGGCAGAAGCAACCGAAAGTATGTGAATGAAGAGGCAGTTGCCCAGGCAGCAGTTGATGCCGGATTCGACCCATACGAGAAGAAAGTGCTTGGCATTACTGCCATGACAGCCCTGATGGGTAAGAAGAAATTTGAAGAAGTGATTGGTGGTTTTATCCATAAACCTTCAGGCAAACCAGTATTGGTTCCATTGTCGGATAAGCGTCCGGCTATGAATACAGCACAAGATGATTTTAAGGAAAATTAGGAGGAAAAAGATTATGTCAAAATTCAACAATCCAACCAAAGTTATTACAGGACCTGAAACAAGATGGAGTTATGCAAATGTGTGGGATGCAAAGTCAATCAATGGCGGTGCGCCGAAGTTTTCTGTATCCCTGATCATTCCGAAGTCTGATACAAAGACCGTGGAAAAGATTAAGGCTGCGATTCAGGCAGCTTATGAAGAAGGGCAGAGTAAGTTAAAGGGTAACGGTAAGAGTGTACCGGCACTGTCTGTTATCAAAACACCTCTCCGTGATGGTGATACGGAAAGACCTGACGATCCGGCTTATGCGGGATGTTACTTTATCAATGCCAACAGTTCTGCTGCTCCCGGTATCGTGGATGCAGACCGTCAGCCGATTCTTGACCGTTCCGAAGTGTACAGCGGTGTATATGGCAGAGCTTCTATCAGCTTATATGCATTCAACAGCAACGGAAACCGTGGAATCGCATGTGGTCTTAATAATCTCCAGAAGATTAAGGACGGAGAACCTTTAGGCGGTAAGTCCCGTGCAGAAGATGATTTTGCAACCGAGGAAGAGGACGATTTCTTAAACTAAATGACAAATAAGCAGGCGGTGGTTTCCCGCCGCCTGTAACAAGAAAAGAGGTAAAAGATTATGGCAAATATTATTGTAACAGTTCTTGCAATTATCTGGTTTCTTTTGATGATTGGTGTATGGGGATTTATGATCTACAGTGATATTCGTGATGATATCAGAAGCGAAAGAGAACGCAAGGCAAGATTGGAAAAGAATAAGGAATAATGATTGCGGAGGCGGTGGCGATATGCTGCCGCTTCTTTGTCGTGGAGGAAATGATGATGATAAAAGAAATGTCGATTGACCTTGAAACCTACAGTGATGTGGATATTAAAAAGAGTGGTGCATACCGATATGTGGAATCACCAGAATTTGAAATACTGTTATTTGCAGTATCCATAAATGGTAATCCGGTTGTTGTGTATGATATGGCAAGCAGGGATGTGTTGCCGGAGAATATCTTGCAGGCACTGGTGGATGATTCCGTGACAAAATGGGCATTTAACGCTGCATTTGAAAGAATCTGTCTGTCAGAATATTTAAGGCGTGAGTTCCCGGAATTGATGAAAAGCCAATATCTGTGTCCGGACAGTTGGAAATGTAGCATGATTTGGTCTGCCTACATGGGATTGCCATTATCGTTGGAGGGAGCCGGAAGTGTGCTCGGATTGGAAGAACAGAAACTGAAAGAGGGCAAAGACCTGATTCGATATTTCTGTGTTCCATGCAAGCCGACAAAGACCAATGGCGGACGTACCAGAAATCTTCCTGTCCACAGTCCGGAAAAGTGGGAACTGTTCAAGGCATACAATAAGCGTGATGTGGAAGTGGAAATGTCCATTCAGAAGAAATTGCAGAAATTTCCGGTTTCTGATTTCGTGTGGGAAGAGTACCATATGGACCAGTGTATTAATGATAGGGGGATTGGGTTATTGGATGTATTCGCAATTGTTTTAATTGTTTTACCGCTTTATCCAAATGTGGTGGATGGATTTGTCTATTCAGTAAATCTATTTGCATACATTCAGACTACATCATTGAACCGTTCATTGTACTGGATTATGATTGTTTTTCTTGTTGTGATCGGATTTATAAAATTGATACTGATAAAATTAGATATACAAAGATATAATAAGGTGGCAACAAACGTATCAATGTCGATTAGTACCTTATCAGTATTATTATTTGCAATAACCAGAGAATCCTATGCAGTGGCTGTAGTATTTCTGCTATTAGTAATGAAAGGGATATTACTTTTAAAGTGTGCAAAGGTATAAGAAACCGAAAATTTCAGGCTTCCAGTGTGTTTGAAAGTAACGGGCGATTTGAAGTTTAGTGAGGTAAAAGTGAACATTATTGAAGCTAACAAAAGAACGTAGGATGTTATAAGGACACAAAAAGTTCACAGAAAAATTAGCACTCGCTATTGACGAGTGCTAACAATGGTGATATAACATAATTAGAAACAGGAGAAAGAAAGAACCACAAGTTCATGATTCTTCCTAAACATCCCCAGTTTCAAAAAACTATTTTGAAAAAGGAGCGATGATTATGTTAACACCTAGTATTTTTGGAGAAAATTTATTTGACGAATTCTTTGATGATTTCTTTGATTTTCCGGTATTCGATGATCGAGAAATGAAGAAGGCACAGAAAAAACTGTATGGACGCCATGCAGCAAACATGATGAAAACAGATGTGAAAGAACAGGAAGATCGCTATGAAGTAGACATTGATCTTCCGGGATTCAAAAAAGAAGAGCTTTCTTTGGAACTGAAAAACGGATATCTGTTGATTAGTGCAACGAAAGGTCTGGACAAAGAGGAGAAGGAAGAAAAGACAGGAAAATTTGTTCGTCGTGAACGTTATGCAGGCAGTATGAGCAGATCTTTCTATGTGGGCGAGGATATCAAGCAGGAAGATATTCATGCTAAATATGAAAGCGGTGTCTTGAGATTGTCCATTCCAAAACCAGAAGAAAGGAAAGCTCAGATAGAGGACAAAAAGTATATTGCCATCGAAGGATAAAGGCCCTTCTTCAAATAGATTATAGAAAACTGATTTTATCCCGGAGTATCATACTCCGGGATATTTAAATGTGAAGGATTTATGATTGATTCAGAGATATATTAGGCATTTAATGATAATCCGGTTGCGTGGGAAAATTTCAAGACTTTCCCCAAATTATATCAGAGAGTAAGAATTGACTCTATTCAGCGTGATAAGAAGAAGGATAGAGCTGTTTTTGATATATGCTTGGAAAATTAATTGAGCAGTCAGAAGCAGGAAAATGTTTGGTGATTGGAACGATTATGGCGGATCGCTTGATTATTAAGCAACAGAAACTTTCAGTTCTACGGAGACAATCAAAAAAGAAAATATAGTCACTTACGGCATCTGTCAGAAATGGCAGGTGCCATTTTTGTACCCAAAACAGAAAGCGGGTGGTGAATTTTGAATGTAAATAAAGACTGGACGGGGAACAGGAACAGTATTTATACAACACTGGGAGCGTCCAATCATTCTGATAAGGAAAGACAGAGTCATGATTATTATGCGACTGAGCCGAAGGCAACGGAGCTTCTTTTGGCAGAAGAAACCTTTGCTCCTGTTATCTGGGAGTGTGCCTGCGGGGAAGGTCACATGGCAAAGGTGTTGAAAGAGCATGGATATCAGGTCATCAGTACGGATCTGATTTATCGTGGCTATGGAAATGAGAAGCCGGTGGATTTCCTGCATGAGCCGATAGCCGATTTTGATGGGGATATAATTACAAATCCGCCATATAAGTATGCATTGCAGTTTGTGGAGAAAGCACTGGAGAGAGTGAAACCGGGCAGAAAGGTTGCCATGTTTTTGAAGCTGCAATTCTTGGAGGGTAAGAGCAGAAAGCAGTTCTTTTTGAAGTATCCGCCGAAAACGGTATATGTTAGTTCATCCAGACTGATATGTGCCATGAATGGGGAGTTTGAAAAGTACCCGTCTAGTATAGCGTATTCAAAGTTTATATGGAAAATCACATCTCAAGTTCATCCATTTTGTATGTCCAATGATATACCGGATGTTCGTTGATTTCGGCAATATACTGATATATCCGTTCTTCCAGTTCCTCTTTGGAATCGACACGGATGCCCTTCAGACATTGCTTCCCCATCTTTCCAAAGAAACTTTCAATCAGGTTCAACCATGAACCATGCTTGGGTGTGAATACAAATTCAAACCTCCCCGGTCTTGTTACAAGATATTTTTGAGTCTCTTTGGATGTATGGGCGGAATGGTTATCCA
>CAJTRM010000041.1 GCA_910578865.1 uncultured Dorea sp. | reverse complement strand
ATTTAAAAATATATCGGGAGATATATTGACAAATTTCAAATATTGAGATAGGAGGTACTAACAAATGAGCAGCGAACATGAAAAAAACTCTATCTTTGAAGACGATGCATTCAAACCTGCGGCGCAAAGTGAACGTCACGGATGGTGGAAAACTGCCTTTATCTGGGCCGGAAGTTCCATCTGCGTCCCTACGATCATGGTAGGCGCCCTGATGATCAAGGGCCTTTCTTTTACCGAGATGATCCTTGCGGTGATCATCGGAACGGTAATGCTTTCCGTGGTTTTCTGTCTGCAGGGGACTGCCGGGACAGATACCGGGCTACCCACTGTCGTGCTGGCCCGTTCCGCATTCGGGCGGGAGGGGGCGGGAATCATCATTTCCTTTATCCTTGCTGTCACCCTGATCTGCTGGACAGGCAGTGACTGCCAGATTGCCGGAGAGTCATTTATCCAGATCCTGAATCTGAATGATATCCACTGGAACCGTGAGGTTACCATTATCATTCTGGGGCTTATCATGCTGACAGTCTCTATTCTGGGCGAAAAAATCATCTCCCGGCTGAATACGGTAGCTGTGCCTGCCTTAATTCTCTTATGCATTTACGGCATAATCACATGCCTTAAGGATATGTCTTTTTTAGAGCTTGTCAAGGCTTCACCGGTAGAGCCGTCAAGCCTTGCAGAAGGCGTTGCAATGGTATTCGGCATGCAGGCGGTGGGCAGTACCATTTCCCCGGATTACCACCGCTTCTGCCGTGACCGGAAAGGTTCCTGCCTTGCTGCAATTGTAGGAATCATCCCTTACTGTCTGTTCCTCTTTATTGCCGGGGCCATCATGGGTGCGGCGACCGGAGAATCTGACATCTCCATATTGATCGCCAAGTTAGGCCTTCCGGTCATCGGACTGACTGTCCTTGTCCTGGCTACATGGACTACCATGGCCTGTGATGCGTATACCGGAGGCCTGGCCATTACCAGTCTTCTCCATCTGTCAGGAAAACGACGTGCAGCGGCGACAGCCATTGCCGGAATCGTAGGGATCCTGCTGGCCGTATTCGGGATTATGAACTACTTTACCAATTTCCTGGACCTGATGGCAAGCTGCATTCCGCCGGTAGCCGGAATTATGATTACCGATTACTGGATCCTGATGCACGGCAGGCCGGAAAACTGGAAGGAACGCCCGGGAATCCACTGGGTCGGCATTATCAGCCTGCTGATCGGCGTGCTTGCAGCATTATTCCTTCCATTCGGATTTTCCACGATCAACGGAATCCTTGTATCGGGCATCCTTTATTTTATCATTATGAAACTGACAGGCAGCAATGTATCTGCCCCTGAGACCAACGCGTAAGGAGGGAAAATTATGTCACGGATTCTTCACAAACAGGATTTTATAGAAATGTGCCACGGCGCCGTACTCAGAAGCGACGGCGGAGATTATCCTTTACAGTGCGCCCTGGGAGAGATTGAGCGCATCGACAGAGAAAAGCCGATTGAGATTGAACTGGTAGATATCGACGAAATGGAAGACGACCTTTATGCCGTCACTGTAGGCAAACTGGGGCCCGTGTCCACAGACGCTGCCGTCTGCCATGATTCCCGGGACGGTATCATCGCCCTGCGTAAAATGCAGGAGCTCATGGAAGCAAAAGGGAAAAAAATCGGCTACCTGTACACCCTGGAGCATGATTGTATCCAGCTTCCCTATTTCCTGAAGGTTGCCACCGAAGCAGGGCTTCCTCTTTTAAATGCAGACTCCTGCGGCCGGTCGGTCCCTACCCTGGGAAATATTCTGACCTGTGTGTACAAATATCCCGTCAGCCCTCTGGTGTACGCATCCATTTACGGCGAAAGTGTCGTCATCGAAACTCCGGATCCCTGCGACACGTCAACCATGGAACTGATCGGTCGCAGCATCGTAGTTGCCTACCATAATATTCTGATCGCGTACTGCTTCCCGCCCCTCGACAAAAAAGCATGCCGCGAATGCCTGGTGGCCGGCTCCCCCACAAGCCTTCAGGAGACAGGAAAAGCACTCCTTCGGGCAAAGGCCGGACACACAGACCCTGTAGATGAAGTGCTGAAAGTGCTGAACGGCAAATTTTTCTGCCGGGGCAGAGTCTTAGACAAGGAATGGGTCTGCAAAGACGGTTTTGATTTCGGAAAAACAATCCTTGATACCGGAAATGGTACATACACTCTCCTGGTACAAAACGAAAACCTGGCGCTCCGGGACGATTCCACCGGGAAATTGCTGCTGACCGCCCCTGACTCTATCGGAATGATCCATCTTGAGCGCGGAGAAGGTATTACGAACGATGAACTGGAAATCGGTATGGAACTTGCGATTATCGGCATAAAGGCTGCCGAACCATGGTATCGCATCCCGGAAGGATTCTCCTGCTGGGATGAAGTATTCCGCAACATCGGGCTGGAACAGGTAGAACATGTACCTTTTGACTAATGGGTACAGGTCATTTGTTAATTTGGGACGTAGTAAAATTGAATTTTACTACGTCCCAATATTAAGTATTGCCATCCCACATATAATCCCATACCCTACCCAGCTCAGCATATCCGGCACCTGTCCGAACGCCGCAAATCCAAGTACCGCCGCAAATATAATCTGCGAATAGTCATACACGGATATCTCCCTGGCCGGCGCATAGCAATAAGCCGCCGTTATGGCAAACTGCCCTCCCGCCGCCGAAAGGCCTGCAAGAAGCAGGATTGCCGTCTGCGTCAATGTCATTGGATGAAAATCGAAGATCAGCCACGGCAATGTTGCCAGACAGGAAAATGTAGAAAAAAAGAATACAATAAACGGACCCTTTTCTCCTCCTTCCCCTAATTTTCTTACCATTGTGTAAGCCGCTCCGGCTCCGATTCCTCCCAAAAGACCGATCAGTGACGGGAGAAGCTCCATATTGGCGACTGTCGGTTTCACCACAAACAGACTCCCTATAAAAGCACCGGCGATAATCGCCGCCTGTTTCAGGCTCACCTTTTCCTTCAGAATAAGCATACTGAAGATCACTGCAAAAAAGGGAGACATTTTATTCAGCATGGATGCGTCCGCCAAAACGAGATGATCCACCGCGTAGAAATTACACAGAATCCCTAAGGTTCCAAAGACTGACCGCAGCACCAGATACTTCAGGTTTTCTCTCTTACATCGGAATGGTGTCCGGTCTTTGACCAGGATGGCGCAGGCAAAGATCGCCGCCACAAAATTCCGGAAAAAGCTTTTCTGAACAGAAGGCAGGCCGCCCGACATATGCACAAACATGTTCATGAACGCAAAGCAGAGCGCCGACAATATAATATACAGCACCCCTTTATATTTTTGATTTCTGATTCGATCCATACCTGCCTCCTGATTCCTGTTTTTCCATTCCCCTGCATACACCTGGCTGCATTCTTTTCTGCCGCAGCAATATCCCTTCGTCTTCTACAAATCAAATAACGACAGCTGGTTAGACTCCGGGAGTTCGCCCAAAAGTCCCAGCTCGCCCATATAATCAATCACGCTCTTACTGGCCTTCGTCCTCTGGCGGAAGTCATCCCTGGACAGATATGGTCCGTCCTTGGCCGATTCCTCCATGGCCTCCGCCGCCTTCTCACCCATCCCGTCAATACTGGAGAACGGGGGCATCAGCTTCCCGTCGATAATCTGGAACTTCGCCGCCTTTGCCCGGTAAATGTCAAGAGGCAGAAATTCATAGCCTCTTGCATACATTTCCTGGACGATCCGCATATCTTTCATGGTATCCTGTTCCTTTTTGCTGAGGGACGCCGAGCGTCTTGTATAATCATTAATATAATACTGCAGCTTTTCCTTTCCCTGGCACATGATCTCATAGCTGAACGCATCCGCGCGGATACCGAAATAAGCGCCATAATAGGCCAGAGGATAATTGATCTTGCAGTATGCTATCCGATAGGCCATCATAACATAAGCTGCTGCATGGGCTTTCGGGAACATGTACTTGATTTTCCCGCAGGACCAGATATACCACTCCGGCACCCCGTGAGCCTCCATATCCTTTTTGAATTCGGGCCACTCCTTACATTTCCCCTTCGCCACAGCCCCTTTACGCACACGTTCCATGATCGTGAAGGATTCCTCGCTGTCCAGCCCTTTGTTAATAAGATATGTCATAATATCGTCACGGGTGCAGATTGCCGTAGAAATTGTGGCTTTGCCGCTCCGAATCAGCTCCTGGGCATTGTTAAGCCACACATCCGTACCGTGTGACAGGCCGGAAATACGGATCAGGTCTGACAGGCTCTGCGGCTTCGTATCTACAACCATCTGTATAACAAAATCTGTCCCGAACTCCGGGATTCCAAGGCAGCCTACCGGACATCCGCCAATATCATCCGGTGTAATGCCGAGCGCTGATGTGTCGTGGAACAATGACATAACTCCCGGGTCATCCAGAGGAATTTCGGTGGCCACAAACCGATGCTCCTCTTCGTCATATTCATTCTCCATAGCTGGGGAACTGATATATTCTTCCAGCGTTTTGATCATGGTCGGATCATCATGTCCCAGAATATCCAGCTTCAGCAGGTTATGGTCAATGGAATGATAATCAAAATGTGTCGTAATAATATCCGTACCCATATCATTGGCGGGATGCTGCACCGGCGTAAATGTATTGATATCCTCCCCCAGAGGAAGCACGATGATCCCTCCCGGATGCTGGCCCGTACTTCTGCGGATCCCGGTACAGCCCTGCACGATCCGGTCAATCTCACAGTTCCTCTTCCCCTGCCCCCGCTCTTCATAATAATTCTTTACATATCCGAACGCAGTCTTATCTGCAAGCGTGCCGATCGTCCCGGCGCGGTAAGTCTGGCCGGCGCCGAAGATGACCTCTGTATACTTGTGGGCATTACTCTGATAGTCACCGGAAAAATTCAAGTCAATATCCGGCTCTTTATTTCCTTTAAATCCGAGAAAGGTCTCAAAAGGAATATCAAAACCATCCTTAACCAGGGGCTCCCCGCAGACCGGGCAGGCCTTGTCCGGCATATCCCAGCCGCAGCCGCCGGCATATGCTCTCACCTCCTCGGAAGTAAAATCACTGTAGTGGCATTTCCGGCAATAATAGTGGGGACTTAGAGGGTTTACCTCCGTGATTCCCGCCATCGTAGCTACAAATGAGGACCCTACCGATCCTCTGGAGCCCACCAGGTAACCGTCTTCATTCGACTTCCACACCAGTTTCTGGGCGATAATATACATAACGGCAAACCCGTTGGATATGATAGAGTTCAGCTCCCTCTCCAGCCGCTCCGTAACTACCTCCGGAAGATCCCTGCCATACATAGAATACGCTTTATGATAACAGATTTCCCGAAGGAGCTTATCAGAATCAGGAATGACCGGCGGACACTTGTCAGGGCGCACAGGAGAGAGTTTCTCGATCATATCTGCAATTTTTCCCGGATTATCAATGACAATCTCCTTTGCCTTCGCAGAGCCAAGATACTCAAACTCCGCCAGCATTTCGTCCGTCGTATGCAGATAAAGGGGCGCCTGCTCGTCCGCATCCGTAAAACCCTTTCCTGCCATAATGATCCGTCGGTATACCTCATCCCCCGGATCAAGGAAATGCACGTCACAGGTTGCCGCCACCGGCTTGTTAAAACGCTCCCCGAGCTCTATGATCTTCCGGTTTATCTCCCGGATGTCCTCTTCACTGTTTACCTTGGTAATCCGGCTGCTCTCGATCATAAAGCGGTTGTTCCCGACAGGCTGAACTTCCAGATAATCATAGAAATCGACGATTTTCGCAATCCTTTCCTCTGACTTATCATTCAGAATGGCCTGATAAAGCTCTCCCGCCTCACAGGCACTCCCGATGATCAGCCCTTCCCGGTGCCTGGACAGCTCACTTTTAGGAATCCGGGGCCGCCTCGCAAAATATTCCAGATGGGATTTGGAGATCAGCCTGTACAGATTCACTCTCCCCGTCTGATTCTTGGCAAGGATGATCACATGGTAGGAAGGCAGCTTCTTCACCATATCCTTGCTCTGTGCCCCAAACTGGTTTAATTTTGCCAGTGTCTTAATATTCCGCTCCTTCAGCATCTCAATAAAGCGGACGAATATTTCTGCCGTAGCATATGCATCGTCCACCGCCCTGTGATGATTCTCAAGAGAAATGTGCAGCGCAGCCGCCACAATATTCAGCTTGAACTTGGCCAGCGTCGGAAGCAGGATCCGGGCCATAGCCACCGTATCCACATAAGTAAACTGAGGCACAATATCCTGATAGCGGCAGTTCTGCTCAATGAACCCCACATCGAATCCTGCATTGTGAGCCACCAGAACTGCATCCCCCACAAAATCCAGGAACTCCTTCAGCACCACCTCAATGCCCGGCGCATCCATCACCATCTGGTCCGTAATCCCGGTCAGCTTCGTAATCTCAAAAGGGATCGGTACCTTGGGATTGACAAAGGTACTGAACCTCTCTGTGATCTTCCCCCGCTCTACTTTCACTGCTCCGATTTCTATGATCTTATCTTTGATGGAACTGAACCCTGTGGTCTCAAGATCAAAGACAACATACACGTCATCCAGGGTCTGTCCTCTCTCACCCACGGCCACATCCTGCAGATCGTCCACAAGATAGCCTTCCACGCCATAGATTACTTTAAACGGGTCATCCTTATCAAGCCTTTCCAGAAAATGATTGGCGTCCGGGAATCCCTGCACCACTCCATGGTCTGTGATCGCAATCGCCTTATGCCCCCAGTCATAGGCTCTCTTTAAGATATCCGTGACCTCCGACACACCGTCCATATCACTCATCTTCGTATGGCAGTGGAGCTCTACTCTTTTTTCCGGCGCTGCATCATTGCGGGATTCTGTAAAGTCTGCCGTCCTTTTGATACCGGTAACCGAACCTATAGTAAGCTCACCGTCAAACTTATCTATAGTCGTGACGCCTTTAAGCTTCAAAAATGCTCCTTTTTTTACATCCTCGAGAATATCCGGAAGCTGTTCATTCCTCACAAACATTTTGACCATAATAGTATCTGTAAAATCAGTAACTGCAAACATTACAATTGTTTTGTCATTGCGGATCTCCCGGGTATCAAAGCTGATGACCTTTCCCCGGAGGGTAATCTCTCCCATCTCTCCCACAACAGAAGAAAGCTCTGTCGGATCATCGTCAAAATCTCTCCCGTAGATCAGATTCGGGTCAGCAGAATTTCTCCGCCCCGTAAAATAGCTGTCTTTTTTCCCATAACCGGCAAAGCTTTTCTTTTCCTTCTGTGGAAGGGACGACTTCGCCCCTTTTGTACCGGATTCTTTGGAGGAAGCTTTTTTCTCTTCCTCCTCCCGGCGCTCTGCCCTCGCGGCCTCCGTCTGTTCGAGAATGGCGTCTACCTCCTGCCTAAGCTTCAAATCATTATACTTAAGCTTACTCTCCCCGATATTTTCATAAAAAATCCGAACCTCCACCGGGCGGGAGAACCTCTTCTCAAAAAGTTCTGACAGATAACCGGAAAGTATCTCCTTCTTCCCCTCTGCCACTATGGTATCCGTAAGCTTAAGGCACAGGATATTCTCATCCTCAAATGTATATTTTGCGTTCTGCATCATGCTCTTTTCCACGACACTTCTTTCCCCAAGCTCCAGAAGCATACTGCCGAAATATTCCTCCATAAGATTTTCGGGCGTATACTGCATCGACAGCTCATATTTTTCCACCATGGAAATTCTGACAGGACTTTTTGCAAAAAGCTGTTCTTTAAGAACCTTTTCCATGTCAAAAATCCGTTTTTTCTGGATCAGATGACTGCTCAAAATATGCACTTTAATAAAGTCACGTCCGGAATTCGTCGTGACTTTAACAACTTCAACATCCTGAAAAAGTATCTGTACATCCTCTGGTACCTTTAACGTTGGAAATACTTCAAAAAACCGTTTACTCATTCCAGTGCAACAACTCCCATCTTAATGTCTCCAGCAGTTCTTCTTCCCTCACCTTTTTAATGACCTCGCCCTTTTTTATGAGAAGCCCTTCACCGATGCCGCCTGCAATCCCGATATCCGCCTCTTTCGCTTCTCCCGGACCGTTCACAACACACCCCATGACAGCCACCTTTATATCCAGCGGAATATCTGCCGCCATCTGTTCCACCTGGTTTGCAAGACCGATCAGGTCAATCTTCGTCCTTCCGCAGGTTGGGCACGATACGACCTCAATACCGCCTGTACGAAGCCCCAGCGTTTTCAGGATCAGCTTTGCAGATTTTATCTCTTCCGCCGGGTCTCCGGTCAGGGACACGCGGATCGTATCCCCGATCCCCTGATGCAGGATAAGTCCAAGTCCTATGGAAGACTTAATATTGCCTGCCAGCAATGTGCCCGACTCTGTAATGCCCACATGAAGCGGATAGATACATTCCCCTGCAATCAGTTCATGGGCTTTAACACACATCAGGACATCCGAGGATTTGATACTGACCACCAGATTATCATATCCCATCCCCTCAATCATGCGAACCTTATCCATGGCACTTTCTACCAGTCCCTCCGCCGTAACGCCGCCATATTTTTCAACCAGCTCCTTTTCTAATGATCCACTGTTAACTCCCACCCGGATCGGTATCCGAAACTCCTTCGCCTTATCGACAACCGCCCGGACCTTCTCTTCCCGGCCGATATTCCCCGGGTTGATCCGGATCTTATCCGCACCGTTTTCTATAGCAGCAATCGCAAGACGATAGTCAAAATGAATATCTGCCACCAGCGGAATATGTATTTTTTCCTTTATTTTCCCGATAGCCTCGGCCGCCTCGGCCGTCGGAACGGCACAGCGTATGATCTCGCAGCCTGCACGCTCCAGCGCAAGGATCTGCTCTACGGTCGCCCTGACATCCTCCGTTCTTGTATTGGTCATGGACTGAATGGCAATCCTGCTTCCTCCGCCCACACACACATCTCCGATCCATACCTTTTTCGTCTCATCTCTTTTCATATCTGCGTCCCTTCCTCCTACAAATAAAAATCACTGCGTTCCCGTCAGCCTGCTCATATTCAAACCCCTCTGCCATTGCCTGGTTCTTTCCAAACTACCCGGCAAAAACAGAGGGGAAATTACTTTCTTCTTACTCTTTTAAAAATATCAGCTGTTCACCATATTCTCTCTCCGACAAGGTCAGCCGTCTCTGATCCACACTGTAGTCGAAAGTCGTGCTGATGGAAGCCAGCATATTGCGGAGCTCTTCCTCCGTATATTGTTCACCTGTCTTCTCGGCCAGCCCGCGGATCTTTTCCTCATCACCCGTGATTGTAATGATCTTGTCATCCCTGTCTATGGTGTACCTCATATCAATACTGGCGCTGCCGTCCTCTGCAAGTTCAAGGACTGTCACCACCATTAAACCGTTACTCCTAATATCCAGATTGAGCCTGCCGTCCTCGTCGGCCCATACGCCTTCCAGTGGATTGGTCGTAAACAGCTTTGTCAAAAGAAAAATTGCCGTTACCACAATCAGGATGGACGAAATCAGAACTACTCTTCTCCAGATCTTGCTTCTTTTTGCTTCGTCATTTTTAGCAATTATCATCTATCTGATCCCTCTCGTTTTACCATCGGCTTCACCTTAAATTATATGTGCTTTCTATTACAGTGTCAACGGTTTAAACTGGTTCTTCATCCATTTCCACAAGCAGGTAAAAGCCTCTCTCTGTCTTTTCTATCTTTCGGATCACGCCCTTTGAGGATCTGATCCTCTGCCTTGTAGGATAGATTCCGGACATTGCAATAGAGGGCTCCACCAGATACGTATATTGTCCTGTCACGGCGCTCCTCTCGCTGATTGCTACCTCCTGCCCTTCCTCTACAAGACCCTCTCTTTCCATTTTAAAACGTTCCTGCCTCATCTATAATATGCCCCTTTTTTGTAAATACTCATAATAGTTGTTCCATATCGCAACACATTTGTACCCTTTCTGCAACATTTTGTTGATATTCGGCACTAATTGTGTTCTTTAACGCAACAATTGATAAAATATACCCATCTTGAGAAAGGAGGTTCTGTCCATGTCATTTGACAAAAAACTGAAAGCTCTTCGCCTTGAAAATAAAATGACACAGGAATACGTTGCCAGCAGGCTTAATGTTGCTCGCTCTACGATTGCAGGCTATGAAACGAAAAACAGGCAGCCTTCTCATGAAAAACTGGCATCCATTGCCAGCCTGTTCCATGTCACTATAGACTATCTGCTGGATGAGACAGACTCGATTGAACTGAATCCTTCTCAGGGCGTCATCTATTCTGACACCGAAAAGAATCTGGTCCTTCGATACCGAAAGCTGTCCGCCCAGTCCAGAAAAGAGCTTTTAAGCTATATAGATCTGCTGGAACTCCGTGATTCACAAAACGGATAAACCGCCTCCTGCAGCATTTCAACTGATTACCTGCACACCCTCCCTGTCTGTCAGATTATTTCTTCTACCTGAGACGGCTCCGGCATAGAGCGGATAGCTCCCTTTTTAGTCGTAATGAGTGCGGCGGCAGCATTTGCATAGGACAGGATCTCACCGAGGTTCTTTTCATTCAGATTCTCTATGCCGTACTTCAGCAGGCCGTTGATCACACATCCGCAGAAAGTATCTCCGGCGCCTGTCGTCTCAATCGCCCTGACCTCATATCCTGCACGCTCTACCCTAAGATCCTTATAATAAGCCCGGCTTCCTTCTTTTCCCATAGTCAGGAAGATCACCGGTATGTGGTACTTCTCCTGAAGGTAACGAATCCCCTCGTCATAATCTTCTTTGCCTGAAACAAATTGAATCTCATTGTCGGAAATCTTAAGCATATCACAGTATCTGAAGCCGTACTCCATCATCTCCTTCGCATCATCCAGAGATTTCCAGAGCGGCGGGCGCAGATTCGGGTCAAATGTAATCAAACACCCTGCTTTCTTTGCCTCCTCCAGCGCTTTTTTCGTTGCGCTCTTCACCGGCTCATCTGTCATAGACAATGTGCCGAAGTGAAACACCTTTGACCGGCGGATCATCTCATAGTCTACCTCACCCTCCGAGAGCATCATATCAGCGCCGGGCTTGCGGTAGAACGAAAATTCCCTGTCCCCGTCCGGGAATGTATGTACAAACGCCAGAGTCGTATTGATCTTCTGATCCATCACAAGCCCTCTGGTCTCAATACCAAGCTCCTCGATCGTGTCTTTTAAAAGCCGGCCAAACTGGTCATTGCCTACCTTCCCCACAAATGCCGTCCTGCGGCCAAGCTTATTGAGCATGGCAAGCACATTGCACGGCGCTCCTCCGGGACAGGCCTCAAACAGATTGTTCCCCTGTTCACTCTGTCCATTCATCGTAAAATCAATCAACATCTCGCCCATTGCCGTTACATCATACATTTTCTCCATCATCATTCCTCCTGAAACATCTCTGTACCAATTGATCTACTGAACCAGCTGCACCCCTCCAAGGAGTACATAAGATATAAACCACATAATTACCGTTGCAATGCAGATTCCGAGAACGACCGCCGGAAACGCCTTTTTAAATTTGATTCCCAGAAGGGCTGCGATCAGAGACCCGGTCCATGCCCCCGTTCCAGGAAGAGGGATTCCCACAAAAAGAACGAGCCCCCAGAATTCATATTTTTCAATCTTGTCACTTTTACTCATGGCCTTGGACTCCAGCTTATCCACCATAGGCTTTAACCTCCTGGTCCCCTTCATCCATTTGAAAATCGGCGTGATCAAAAGAAGGATAAACGGCACCGGGATAATATTCCCCACAATACAAAGAGGGATCGCCGTCCCTACAGGCACACCCAGCAGCGGACCGGCCACAAGAAGCGCTCCACGAAGTTCCAGGATCGGTATCATGGATATAAGGAATACGATTACCTCCTTCCCTACACTGCCTCCTAATGCATCAATAATGCCCTGAACTAATGTTTCTGTCATAGAATTCTCCTTTTATTTTTTCATATAATCTTTCAAAAAAGCCAGAAATACTTCCATCTCTTCCCTGGTCCCTACAGTGATCCGCAGATACTGCTCAATTCTCCTGCTTCCCCAGTAACGGACATAAATGTCCCGCTCCTTCAAAGCCTCAAACAATTCCTTCGCTTCATATTCAGGATGCATGGCGAAAATAAAATTGGCCTTTGAATCCATACACACAAACCCCAGTTTTTTAAGCTCCTCCAGCGTCCACTCACGGGTCCTGACAATCTTTTCGACGCACTCTTCAAAATAGCGTTTGTCCTTTACTGCCTCTACCCCGCACAACAGTGATGTCTGGTTCATGGTATAAGAATTAAAAGAATATTTTACATCATTTAAGTATCGGATCAGCTTCGGGTTACTGATGGCATAGCCGATCCGCATCCCCGCCATAGAACGGGCCTTTGAAAATGTCTGCACAATGATCAGATTCTCGTATCTGTCAATCAGACTGACCGCGGATTCCCCTGCAAAATCCACATAGGCTTCATCCACAATGACGATTACATCCCGGTTGTGGGCGATAATGTCCTCAATGACGGAAAGCTCTTCGTAGATTCCGGTAGGTGCATTGGGGTTTGGAAAAATCACACCGCCATTATCCCCATAATAATCTTCCGGCACCAGCCGGAACTGTCTGTCAAGCTCCTTCTGCTCATATGGTATCCTGTATAATTCTGCCCATACCTTATAAAAGGAATACGTAATATCCGGGAAATATATCGGTTTGCCGGAATTAAAAAATGTAAGGAAGCACAAGGCCAGCACATCGTCTGACCCCACTCCTGCAAACACCTGGTCTTCCCCCACATGATAGTATTCTGCCAGAGCTCTTACAAGCGGGCCGGCCGCCGGATCCGGATACAGACGCAGACGGTCCGCCTCCATGGAATGCAAAAGCTTTTGCACCCCCGGCGCCGGAGGATACGGATTTTCGTTTGTATTTAATTTGATAACTTTATTTTGCGGCTGCTCTCCGGGCACATACGGCTCTACCCTTCGTATATTTTTTTCCAGTGTATTTATCATTCGTTTCCTGCCTCTATGTATGAAAAATATTCTTTTGCAAGTTCCCGGAATCTTGGAAGGGACCGGAGGATCATCTCATGCGATACACAATATGCAAGCCTCACATAACCGGGACACGCAAATGAACTTCCCGGTACTGCCAGGATATGATACTTCTTTGCCGCTTCACAAAATTCTTTTTCATCTTCTACCGGAGATTTCAGAAACAGATAAAATGCTCCCTGCGGCTTGATACACTCAAATCCGCACTCAAGCAGCCCGTTATACAAGGTCTCCCGGTTCTTGTCATAAAATGACAGGTCTGTCTTTTCATTGATACATTTAGCAACGATCTTCTGCTGGAGTGTCGGTGCATTTACAAAACCAAGGATACGTGTAGCTACATTCGCTGCCACCCGGACGTTTTCACTGTCTGCCGCCTCGTCCGGAATCACAAGGTAGCCGATCCTCTCCCCAGGCAGAGATAAGGATTTGCTGTAAGAATAACCGATAATCGTATTGTCATAATATTTGGTCAGATACGGAACCTCTGCCCCGTCATACACAAGTTCCCGATACGGCTCATCCGAAATCAGGTAAATATCCGTACCATATTCCTGCTGTTTTGCTTCCATTATCCCGGCCAGCTTTCGGATCGTATCCTCCGAATAGACAACGCCGGTAGGATTATTCGGCGTATTTACTATAACTGCTTTCGTTTTTTTCGTAAGCTTCTGTTCAAATTCATCGAGCTTCGGCTGAAAGTCCACGGTATTCGGGGAAATCTCAACCAATACCCCGTCATAATTACTGACATAAGCGCGGTATTCCCCAAAATATGGTGCAAATGTGATTACCTCATCGCCCGGGTTAAGAAGAGTTTTCAGAATAACGTTCAGGCCGCCGGCGGCTCCTACAGTCATAACAATATTTTCACCGCGAAACTCCGTTCCGAAACGTCCGTTCAGAGAATCTGCCACAGTCTGCCTGACATCTGCATAGCCGCTGTTGCTGCTGGTGTAGCCATGGAGCGCCACCGGGTCGTTCTCCTCCAGGATCTCGTAAATAGCATCCTTTACAGCCTGCGGCGCAGGCACATTCGGATTTCCAAGACTGAAATCATATACATTCTCAGCCCCATAGATCCCTGCAAGGCGGTTTCCCTCCTCAAACATCGCACGGATGGCAGAACTGTTGGCCACCATACTTTTCATCTTCTCTGCAATCATATTAATTCTCCTTCTCTTTTACAACACCTTTTTCCACCATAAATACAGGCCGGTAGGAAAGCTTTGCCTTCCTGAGCCCCTCAGAGCCTGTATCCTCCTCACGGTTCACATACAGATAATCCATACATTCATGCTCCACAAACTGCTGGTTGATCATCGGATACGCTCCCTGGATGTCTGCAAAGGCCTTCTCAATGTGCACGACAAACGTATCAGAGCATACAGGCTCCCCCAATGTAAATGCAACAATCTCACCGTCTACACGCAGGACGCCTCCTGACAGTTCCAGTTCCTCAAACAGGCGAAGCGCGTTCAGCGTCACACACATTTCTGCATTTTTCTCCTCGTCATCATTGCATCCGTTGTCATTTCTCCATTTTAATGCCATCTGGAAGCATTCCTCCAGATTGTCCCCGGACATCGCCTCATAACTCCATCGATTTTCATACACGGCTTTAAATTTATTGATATGATTTCTCTTCCCATGCAGTTTCTTGCCGGATAAAGTGGCAAGCTTCTCTGACTCATATACGTAGTCGGCGGAATCCGGGTCGTACTCAATCTCGTACCGGCCCGGAAACCACTCCTCCAGCTGATGAAAATTATCCGGGGTTACATTGTACATGCTGAATGCATATCCCCGTTCTCTGCTATAGGCAGACAGAAGCGGAATCACTCTTTTCACGGCTTCCTCATCTCCCGCCGGAAACGCAAAAGAAAGATGCTCATCATCCTGACTCTTGAATACAAGCGTATCTTCTATGATCGCCCATTTTACCGGATACTTCCTGGACCACAGAAACACATTTACAAAAGTCCTCTCGCAGCTCCGGCTGGTATGGTGCTTAAAATAATGTGTAATGATATCCTTATCCTCTAACTCTGCCCTCTTAAAAAAAAATTCTTCCATTATTTACCTCTGCTTATCTTTCTCTTTTACCACATTTCTGCCTCTGCTGTCTCCCGGCCGTGATATTCCTCCTGCTTCTGATCCTCCGCAAGCACGGAACTAACACACAGCGAACATAACAGCATAAGCAGCAGCATAGCTGTCCTCATCCTTGTCCTCAAATTCATATTATCTCCCCCTTATTCTTTTCTTTCCCTTCCCCTATCGGCGCCTACACAGGGCTGCCGATATGATAGAGTGACTCATAAACTCCCTTTTTCTTAAGAAGCTCCTCATGGCTTCCCTCTTCCACGATTCCCTCCTCCGTAAGCACCAGAATCTTCTGGGCATTGCGGACGGTGGACAGTCTGTGGGCTATTACAAATGTGGTTCTGTTTTTCGCCAGAGCCTCCAGCGACTGCTGCACCACCCTCTCACTTTCATTGTCAAGAGCCGATGTGGCTTCATCGAAAATCAGTATAGGCGGATTCTTAAGAAATACTCTCGCAATCGAAAGTCTCTGCTTCTGACCCCCGGACAATTTCACCCCTCTTTGCCCGATGTCCGTATCATAACCTTCCGGGAAGTCCATAATAAATTCATGGGCATTGGCATTTTTCGCCGCCCGAATGACCTCCTCATCACCGGCATCCGGCTTGCCGTAGCGGATATTATCCATAATCGTACCGGCAAACAAGTATACGTCCTGCTGAACGATCCCTACATTATTCCGCAGATCGTTCAGACGGATATCACGGATATCTATGCCGTCGATCAGGATGGAACCGTCAGATACATCATAAAATCTGGGAATCAGACTGCAAAGTGTTGTTTTTCCTACCCCGGAGGGCCCCACCAGCGCCATATAATCCCCGGCCTCCACCCGCAGATTGATGTGGTTTAACACCTTCTCCGCATGATCCTCATACCGGAAAGAAACATCCTTGAACTCGATTTCCCCCTTAGCCTTACTGACCGAAACTGCATCTTCTTTATCTGCAATATCCGGTGCAATGGACAGGATTTCCAGAAACCTCTCAAACCCGGAATATCCATTCTGAAACTGCTCTGTAAATGTAACAAGTTTCTTCACCGGGTCCGTAAAGTTAGTGATATACAAAAGGAACGTGATCAGATCCGTAAGCTTCACTGCGCCCTTAAGCATCATCCCGACACCGGCAAGCAACACAACCACTGTGATCAGTGTACTCATGGCTCCCAGGCCGGAATTATAGATTCCCATATATTTGTAACTGACTTTTTTTGCCGCTACAAAATTATCATTCCCCGCTTTGAACTTTTTCATTTCCTCTTTTTCATTGGCAAATGATTTTACAACGCGGATGCCTGCCAGGCTGTCCTCGATCTGGCTGTTGATATCTGCGATCTTCTCACGGTTCCGTCTGAATGCTGTCTTCATCTTCCCGTTATAATAAAATGCAAAAACTGCCATCACCGGTATGAACGCAAATGCGATCAGTGCAAGCTTTACATTGACCATCAGAAGAATTATGAAAGACCCTGCGATCTTTATAACAGAAATCACCAGATCCTCCGGTCCATGATGTAAAAGTTCACTGATTTCAAACAGATCGCTTGTGATCCTGGACAACAGATGCCCGACCTTCTGATTATCATAGAAAGCAAATGTCAGTTTCTGATAATGCCCGAAGATATCTTTCCGCATATCGGACTCCATTTTTGCACCCATGATATGACCATAGTATGCTATGTAAAAATTACAGAATATCTCAAACATAACAAGAACTATCAGCACTATACCTAAACGAACGATTGCCTGTTTTGCCTCCACAGCCCCAAAATAAACCACCTCGTTGGTAATGTATCTTATGATCAGCGGTATAGCAAGCGTTACCGTAGCTCCCAGGATGGCAAAAAACATATCACTGTAAAACAAGGATTTATATGGGGTATAGTAGGCAAATAATTTTTTCAGTTTTTCCTTCATAAAATATTACCACTTTCCTCGGACCGGCCGGCAGCAGACTGCCGGATGCTCCTATGTACCAAGTCCGTTTTATACGTCCAAATAAGGCCACGGGAAGGTTCCCTGCGACCTCATGGCTCCGAATCTGTTACATTTATCCATCAATCATCTGTTAAAATTATTACATATTTCCTCAAAAAAATCAAATGTATTTAAAACAACTCGTTTCCTTTGCGTCCGACGCATGCCTTTTTCAATTTCATGCTTCCTGCTGCCAGCAAAGCCTTACTGACCCTGCGGGTCCTCTGCGGACAGACATCTATACAGCCATATTCACTTCTCCTCCGATATAAAATCCAAAATCTCACCCACTGTTTCTGCGATATAATCTGCCCCGGCCTCTTCAAGCTCTTCTCTTGTCCCGAAACCGTACAGCACTCCCAGACAATCAATTCCTGCACTCCTTGCTCCCATTACATCATGCCTGCGGTCACCGACCATAAGTACCTTTTCTTTATCACGGACCCGGCACATATCCAGTGCATACTGAATCACTTCTGCCTTGGTTCCCCGGCCTCCGTCAAGCTCCATGCCTGCCACGCAGTCAAAATAAGGTGCAAGCCCGAAATGCTCTATAATCCTCCCGGCAAAAGGCTCCGGCTTGGAGGTAGCCACCGCAAGCTGTTTCCCTCGTTCCTTAAGTTTCTTTACCACTTCCTCAAACCCGCCGTAGACACTGTTTTCAAAAATACCTTTATCACTGTAATACTCCCGGTAATATTTCACCGCCTCCAGAGACTGTTCCTTTGAAAAACCATAATACTCCTGAAAAGAATCTGCAAGAGGCGGGCCGATGAATTTACACAGCTTTTCGTAATCTGTCTCCTGAATGCCGTATTTCTTTAACGCATAGACGACAGAATTAGTAATACCCGGCGCCGAATCTGTGATCGTTCCGTCCAGATCAAATAAAATGATATCATAGCTCTTCATGTCTTTTTTCCTCCTACCGTCATCACATCGGTTTTAAATTCTGATTGAGCCTGTCCACCATCCAGGCAATTCGTTTCTCACGCCCGGCATCTGTCTTTGCGTCAAAGTACGCCCGCGTATAGGTCTTCTGTACGGAGAGGGACATCGCCTGAAAGTTCGTGCAGGCAGGCTCATATCCCTCCAGCAGGGCTGCTAAGCAGGCAATCTGCTCCTCTGTAACCGCTCCGGGCTTCGGGGCATCCCATTGTCCGTTCTGTTTGGCTTCTTCGATCTTCTTCCTGCCAAAGTCCGTCATAAGTCCCCGCTCTTCAAGACTTTTCGTCAGCGTTTTATTTTTCTCCGACCACTTGCTCTTCTCCCTCCGCATGGAGAAATATTTCTTATAAGTTTTATCGTCAATGCTCTTCATCTGTCCGTCAATCCATCCAAAGCAGAGGGCCTCTTCTAACGCCTCTCCTGCTTTTATTGTTTTCGGCCCGCCGGCCTTGCCGAACAAAATCCAGATGCCGTCATCGGACTGGCAATGACCGCCAAGCCATTTTCTAAATTCTTCTCTGTCTGAAAACTTCATTAAATCGCTCATAGTATCCCTCCTCTTCCACTCACCTTAAGATTCTCCTCTGTAATTCCGGGAAAACCGGAAAAGCCGGATATAGCCGCCCATTTTCCGGAGCCGGACATGAAAAGAGGGCGGCCCTGCGAAAAGTGCCGCCCCGGCTTGGGGACATTTTGTCCCAAAAGTACTAAATCTGTATATCCACGCCCTGTCGGTAGCCGTCCAAAATACTTGTATCAAAAGGCTTCCCCCAGTCCCAACCGGGGTCTTGCTGATGAACAAACTCACCCAGCCGGACAGCCTCGCTATGGAATATCTCATTCAGTGTCCATGATGCGCTCAACCGTTTTTCTGGTGAAAGAGACATTGTATAGTTACGAATGACCGCGCTGATGTCCTCGCCCTCGCTTACCCCGTAACCATTTTTCATGTGGTCAAAAGCGATCTGTTTGACCTGCTGTACGACGCCCTCGTCCACCGGAACGATTTTCCGATAATCGCCGGCCTCATTCAAACTCATGCCAGGAGTACCATAGGGATTGACATGGGGCTTACCCTGGCCTTTTTGAGAAATCTCCCCAATCCGCTGTTGCTGCTGATTTTGTACCATTTGCGTGATTGTCATAGTATGACCTCCGTTATGAAGTGACTTTTGTCAAGAGGTAATTTTTGAAAATTATAAACTT
>CAJTRM010000040.1 GCA_910578865.1 uncultured Dorea sp. | reverse complement strand
AGTATTGATTTTTCAAGGAGCAAATCCCATTTTTAATGTGGGAAGTTTGAGTTAAGTAATTACTTTGAGCAGGATGTGTGGAATGAAATTATCCGTCTGCAAAAGGAGGAAAAACTCAGTATGCCCCAGATTTTTCTGAATATGGGCCTCCCGGTCGTTGTGGTGAAGGAAAGCGAAGACGTGGATTTTAAGGGAGCAGTTGTCAAAACTGAGATGAATGGATTCTATCCGGAGATTATAAAGCTACCCTATGAAAATCTTTATTATCATGGATATTGGATCAATGGGGACTGGTTTTACCATTATAGGGAGCAAATGATGGAAGAACTCCGGTTTCCGGAATTAAAGGATGAAAAGAACCGGAAATATGCGGGACAGATTCAAAACAGCTTTTCGGTGGGAATCCATATCAGGCGTGGAGATTTTGTGACGATTGGATGGGATATGCCTCCGGAATATTATGAAAATGCATGCAAAAATGTTATAGCAGAAAATTCTGAGGCCATTTTCTTTGTCGTATCTGACGATATTGAATGGTGCAGGGAAAACGAAAAAAAATTAGGGTTGAATCTGGCAAAAGATACGATTTATATTTCCGGGAATATAGACGGAAAAAATTACATAGACATGCAGCTTTTAAGTATGTGCCGGGGAATGATTATGTCAAACAGCTCGTTTTGCTATTTAGCGGCATTGATGGATTATAATCTTGAATTGGTGGTTAACCCCACAGCCCGTAAAGTGTAGGGATATCGTAACAGGAAGATAGAAATGGAGAACTTTAATATGGTGATTGAAAAAAATGACAGAATATACATAGCAGGACACCGTGGTATGGTGGGATCAGCAATTCACAGAAAGTTGGAGGAAAAAGGATATTCTCATTTCGTTCTAAGGACATCCGGGGAATTGGATCTGACTATCCAGGCAGATGTTGAAAGATTTTTTCAGGAAGAAAAACCGGATGTCGTAGTTCTGGCGGCTGCCAGGGTCGGCGGAATAATGGCAAATATGCAAGAGCCTGCCATGTTCTTGTATGATAATTTAATGATTCAGAATAATGTGATTCATTCTGCGTACAGAAACGGAGTAAAGCGACTTTTGTTTTTGGGTTCTTCTTGCATTTATCCACGATTATGTCCTCAGCCCATGAAAGAGGAATATTTACTGGACGGAAAGTTTGAACCTACAAATGAAGGGTATGCAGTTGCCAAGGTTGCCGGCATGAAACTATGTGAAATGTATAATAAGCAATACGGGGCGGATTATTTCAGCGTAATGCCATGCAATCTTTATGGGTATGGGGACAATTTTGATCCTGACAGATCGCATGTGGCCTCTGCTTTGATCAGAAAATTTCATGAGGCAAAAACAGAGGGGCGTTCCGAAGTGATCGTGTGGGGTACAGGTAATGTCCGGAGAGAATTCCTGTTTGTCGATGACATGGCAGAAGCATGTGTTTATTTACTGGAGACTTATAAAGGAAAAGAGTTCGTTAATGTCGGAAGCGGCACAGATGTTTCTATACGGGAACTGGCTGAGCTCGTCAGATCAGTTGTCGGGTTTGAAGGTAATATTGTGTATGATACAAGTAAACCTGACGGCATGCCGCGCAAGATGATGGATTGTTCAAAACTAAACAATGCCGGATGGAGATATCAGACAGGGTTAAGGGAAGGGCTGGAGAAAACATATCAATGGTATCTAAATCATTGAAGAAATTGGATTCTTACAGGAAAAATAAAAATAAGAAGGTGAGTACGTGATGAGTGCAAAAAAAGTATTGATTACAGGTATTACCGGGCAGGACGGTTCCTATCTGGCAGAATTTCTTCTGGAGAAGGGATATGAAGTACACGGAGTTATCCGGCGCAGTTCCGGTTGTAATACAGAGCGGATCAGCCATTTCATAGAGAAAGTTACCCTGCATGACGGAGATCTTTCTGATTCCTCTTCTATTCTGAGGATCATTCAGGGAATCGGGCCTGACGAGATCTATAATCTGGCGGCACAGTCCCATGTTCAGGTTTCTTTTGATGTTCCGGAGTATTCCGGTGATGTAGATGCTCTTGGAGTACTGCGTATATTAGAGGCCTGCCGCATTTTAGGACTGGCAAAAAAAACTAAGGTATATCAGGCGTCAACGTCGGAGTTGTTTGGTAAGGTGGAGGAAATCCCTCAAAGGGAGACGACCCCGTTTCACCCATATTCGCCATATGCAATTGCAAAGCAATACGGTTTCTGGATGGTAAAGGAGTACCGGGAAGCTTATGGGATGTTTGCAGTAAATGGGATTTTGTTTAATCATGAATCAGAGCGCCGCGGTGAAACTTTTGTGACGCGTAAGATTACGCTGGCGGCAGGACGCATTGCGGAAGGCCTCCAGGATCATCTGGAGCTTGGCAACATGGATTCCCTCCGGGACTGGGGTTACGCGAAGGATTATGTGGAGTGCATGTGGCTTATGCTGCAGCATGATACCCCGGAAGATTTTGTCATTGCTACCGGAGAACAGCACACAGTAAGAGATTTTACAGAACGTGCCTTTGCAGCCAATGGGATCACGGTTCGCTGGGAAGGTACAGGGATTGATGAGAAAGGTTATGACGCACAGACCGGTCAGATGGTTGTGTGTATAAATCCGAAATGGTTCAGGCCGACAGATGTTAACAATTTATGGGGAGACCCGACAAAGGCCAAAACGCTGCTTGGCTGGAATCCGCAGGCTACCACCTATGGGCAGCTGGTGGAAATTATGGCTCAGCATGACAGGAGGCTGGCTCAAAAGGAGCGTCGGCTAAGATAAACGACATTTGAAAACTATGGATGGGCAAAGGAGATAAGACACATGAATATTGTATTGTTATCGGGTGGTTCCGGGCAACGTTTGTGGCCGCTGTCAAATAATATCAGATCCAAGCAGTTTATAAAGATTTTTAAAAAGGAAGACGGCGGATACGAGTCTATGCTCCAGCGCATCCATCGCCAGATCAAACAGGCGGATCCGAATGCAGGCATTACAGTTGCAACTTCCAGGTGCCAGGCATCTGCAGTGCGCAATCAGCTCGGAGATGATATTGACGTGTCGATAGAACCGTGCAGAAGGGATACATTTCCTGCGATTGCACTGACAGCAGCATATCTTGTGGATGTCAGGAATGTGGATCGTGAAGCGTCTGTAGTCATATGCCCGGTGGATCCGTATGTAGAAAACGTATATTTCCAGGCTCTGAAAGAGCTGTCCCGCCGTGCGGAGACCGGAGAAACGAATCTGGTGTTGATGGGGATAGAACCTACATATCCTTCGGAGAAATATGGATACATCATTCCGGAGAATGAGGGTGAGGTCTCCGCTGTCAGATCCTTTAAGGAAAAGCCGACGGCTGACGCTGCAAAGGAGTATATTTCACAGGGAGCATTGTGGAACGGAGGTGTGTTTGCCTGTAAGTTAAGCTATATTCTGAAAAGGGCGCATGAATTAATAAGCTTTACAGATTATGAGGATCTGTATAACAAATATGATTCTCTGGAGAAGATTTCTTTTGACTATGCCGTTGTGGAGAAGGAGGCGCACATTGAGGTCCAGCGTTTTACCGGGGAATGGAGGGATATCGGAACCTGGAATACTCTTACGGAGGCGGTAGCAGATCCTGTGATTGGTCAGGGAATTCTGGATGACGTATGCTCCGGGGTTCATATTATAAATGAAATGGATGTACCGGTTCTTGCAATGGGATTGCAGGATGTAGTCATCTCTGCATCTCCGGAGGGGATTCTGGTATCGGATAAACAGCACAGCTCCTACATCAAACCTTATGTGGACAGACTGGAGCAGCGGACGATGTTTGCTGAAAAGTCGTGGGGGAGCTTTAAGGTCGTGGATGTAGAAAATGGGAGTATGACCATTAAGGTGACTTTGAATCCCGGTCATTCGATGAATTATCACAGCCATAAAAACCGTGATGAAGTGTGGGTTGTTATTGCAGGATCGGGAAAGACAATTGTTGACGGTATGGTGCAAAATATTAAGACAGGAGATGTTATTGCCATGAGCGCCGGCTGTCGTCATACAGTAATAGCCAAAACAGAACTAAAACTGATTGAAGTACAGATCGGCGAGGAGATCAGCGTACATGATAAACAGAAGTTTGAACTCGAATACAACCGGGAATAACAAGCCCTTTCTGATGCGGCCGTCAGGTAAAGATTATCTGTGGGGCGGCAGCCGGTTAAATGATGATTTTGAGAAAAAGATAGATTTAAACCCTCTGGCAGAAACATGGGAGTGCAGTACACATCCGGAAGGTCCGTGCTATGCCGTGGGAGGAGCGTTTGACGGGGTGGAGCTTGCCGAGGTGATCCGCAGATGTCCCCAATATCTGGGACAGAGGCACAAGGGGTTAAGAGAGCTTCCGATTCTGGTCAAATTTATTGACGCGAAAAAGGATTTGTCTGTTCAGGTACATCCCTCCGATGAGTATGCACAGAAATATGAAAACTGTCAATTTGGAAAGAGTGAATTCTGGTATGTTCTGGATGCATCCAGGGACGCCAGACTTGTTTATGGCTTTCGGAGGGATTGTGACGAAGAAACGGTGAGAAAGGCGATTGAAAATGGCACCATCGGGAAATGTCTGCAGCAGATACCGGTGAAAAAGGATGATCTGTTTTTCATTGAAGCGGGAACGATTCACGCTATCGGTGCAGGAATGCTTGTCGCGGAGATCCAGGAAAATAGTAATCTCACGTATCGTCTGTATGATTATGGCCGTGTAGATAAGAATGGGAAGGAACGGCCGCTGCATATCGATCAGGCATTGGCGGTAGCAGACCTGAAAGGTTCCCTGGAACCGAGACAGCCGTTAAGGGTTATCAAGTACAGGCAGGGAGCTGCATCGGATCTCCTTTGCCGCTGCAAATATTTTGAAGTATATCGTATGCTTGTAAATACAGATCGTAGACAGGTGGTCTGCTATCAGGCGGATGAAATATCCTTCAGGGTATTACTCTGTGTAGGAGGCTGCGGGACAATTAGTTATGAACAGGAGTTTTTCAAATTTTTTAAAGGGGACTGTATTTTTATACCGGCAGATTCTGTAGAACTAAGTATACATGGACAGGCTCAGTTTCTGGATATAAGAGGATAAAGAATGTGATACCCTCAGCAGACAAAGGACGTGTGTTCCTTTGACTGCTGAGGGTATCTTCGTATTTTACAAAAACCCCCCGTCCAGGCCAATGATTTGTCCGGTCATATAGGCGGGCGCGGCAGCTACATTCCATATCATCTCAGCGACCTCCCCGGGCTGTCCAAAACGTCCGGCAGGAATTTCCTGCTTCAGTATCTTTCGCTCCTCTTCATCCAGCTGTGCGTTCATAGCTGTATCGATTACCCCGCAGGCAATGGCATTTACCTGGATATTGCTTGGGGCAAGTTCCTTGGCCAGAGCCCGTGTCAGCCCGTGGACACCGGATTTGGCAGCAGAATATGCCGCCTCGCAGGAGGCTCCGGAGGTTCCCCACATAGATGAAATATTGATGATATGCCCTGCTTTTTTGGATACCATCGGAGGTATGGCCTCCCGGCAGCAGTAAAATACAGAGGACAGGTTGGTATTCAATATGCGGTTCCATTCTGAGGTGGACATATCGCTGAGGAGCCCGATGTGGGAGATTCCTGCGTTGTTTACCAGTACGTCGAGACAATCACAGTGACGGTAAATTTGCTGAAAGATCTGCGCCACAGCATCCGGATCGCCCACGTCTCCCGGGACAAGGGTAGAAGCACCCGGGCAGCTGCATTCTATGGTTTCGTGAACCTGCTTTAGTTCATGGATTGATGTATTGCAGTTTAAAAACACATGATAATGTCTGGATGCAAACAGAAATGCGGCGCTTCTTCCGATACCTCTGGAAGCTCCGGTGATCAGGATTGTTTTTTGATTCATGGCAGTTCCTCCCCAGGCAATGCGTTTTTGTACAGGAATAGTGTGCAGAGCCTTATAACTTTATATTACAAAAAATTTATATTTTTTACGGAATAATAAGATTATTATATACTTGAATTATTGCTATTTAAAGGTGTAAATGATATTATTTACATATTATCATGTGCTTTTAGTAACAGAGAAAGAATCCGATACATTATGTAGTTTGCAAAAATGAGAAAGAGGCGTTTACATGTTATCAAAGCTCAGTGTCAGGAAGCCTTACACAGTTGTAGTAGGAATCGTGCTTATTATCATTCTTGGGATCGTTTCATTTCGTGATATGACGGTCGATCTTCTTCCCAGTATGAATCTCCCTTATGCTTTAGTTATGACGACTTATCCGGGTGCCAGTCCCGAGGAGGTCGAGGAAATCGTTACCAAACCTGTAGAACAGACGATGGCGACAGTCAGCAATATTAAAAATATTCAATCTGTATCCAGCGAGAATGCATCTACAGTCATTCTGGAATTTGAACAGACGGCCAATATGGATTCTGTGACCATCGAAATGCGCGAGAATCTGGACCAGATCAGTGGTTTCTGGCCGGAAGAGATCGGAAGCCCGATGATTATGAAGCTGAATCCGGACATGATGCCGGTTCTGATCACGGCTGTCAGCGCCGAGGGAAAGAACGCGGCACAGACCAGTAAGACCATTGAGGATAAAGTGATCCCGGAGGTAGAAAGTGTAGAGGGTGTCGCCTCTGTTATGGCAACCGGAAGTATTACAGAGACGGTTGAGATTACACTGAATGAAGATAAGATCAATGAATTCAGTGATGATGTTAAGGCAGAGATGGAGGCTCAGGTCAACGAGGCCAGGAGCGCGCTTGATGAGGCGAAAGCACAGGTGGAGAGCGGCAGGAATGCACTGGCATCCGGCAAAAAGCAGGCTTCTGCGGGTATGGGGCAGGCGGAATCACAGATATCGGTGAAAAGTGAAGAGCTTAAGCAGGCGCAGCTGGAGATTACAGAAAAAATGGCGGCCCTTGAGGTGTCCGAGACTCAGCTCAATCAGACAGCAGGCATATTGCAGGCAAGTAAGACGACGATAGAGGAACAGCTTACAAATCTGGAGAATAGCAAGGCGGTTTATGATCAGGCAGTTAAGCGTAAGGAAGAACTGGAACAGAAGGGAAGCTCTATTACTCCTGAAGAGAAAGCAGAATTGGAAATGCTGACTCAGCAAATTGATGAATTAGACCCGGTTGTAAGGAATTATGCAGTTACAAAGGCGTCACTGGAAGCTTCCCTTGCCGAGATTTCTGAGCAGGAAAAGGAATTAAAAGCCGGGCAGTCTGAGTTAAGTGCAGGAAAGCAGCAGCTGGAGCAGCTTCAGACCCAGGTCAATAACGGTGCACTTTCACTGGCACAGGCCAGAGGCAAGTTAGCATCTGCTCAGCTTGAGGCAGCAGTTGGTCTTGGCGAGGGCGCAGCTAAGCTGGCAGCCGGGGAAGCGGCGCTTTCTATGCAGGAGGCACAAATGGAGGCTGCAGAGAGTCAGGCGGCTGTCAGCTTAGATGACCTTTTGTCAGTGGAAACTATTCAGACAATGCTTGGGGCTCAGAACTTCCGCATGCCCGCCGGTTATGTGACAGAGGAAGGCATTGATTATCTGGTGAGGGTAGGCGACAAATTTCAGAGCGTTGATGAGATGAAAGAACTTGTTCTCCTGGATATGGAGGGTATTGACCCTGTGAAGCTCTCGGATGTTGCAGGTATAGAGGTTGTCAATAATGCAGACGAGACCTATGCGAAGATCAATGGAAAACCGGGGGTTATGCTGAGTATCCAGAAGCAGACCGGATATTCTACCGGAGACGTGAGTGACCGTGTACTGGAGCGTTTGAAGCAGGTGGAGAAGGAAGAGGAAGGTATTCAGGTAGTGACTCTTATGAACCAGGGGATCTACATTGATATGATCGTCAATTCTGTCCTGAGTAACCTGGTATACGGGGCGATTCTTGCTGTTATCATCCTGCTGGTGTTTTTAAGGAGTGTGCGCCCGACGGCGGTGATTGCCTGTTCGATTCCCATCAGTATTATGGCGGCGGTCATAGCAATGTATTTCTCAGGCGTGACTTTGAATATTATCTCTCTGTCAGGCCTGGCTCTCGGCGTAGGTATGCTGGTGGATAATTCTATCGTAGTAATTGAAAATGTATATCGTCTGCGTAACGAAGAGGGAGCGTCGGCGGGAGAGGCCGCAATCGAGGGGGCGAGACAGGTAAGCGGAGCGATCCTTGCCTCCACTTTGACGACTGTATGTGTATTTTTGCCTATTGTTTTTACAAAGGGAATTGCAAGGCAGCTCTTTGTGGACATGGGGCTTACGATTGCATATTCCCTGCTGGCCAGCCTTTTTGTAGCGCTGACGGCAGTGCCGATGATGTCTGCCGGACTCCTTAAAAGGTCGGAGCAGAAGGAGACCAGGCTGTTTGGTAAGATTAAGGATATTTATGGAAATATACTTGTAAAAGCCCTTAAGGCAAAGGCGCTGGTGCTGCCTGGTGTGCTGGTTCTGTTTGTGGGGAGCATTTTTCTGGCGGCATCCAGGGGGACTGAGTTTATGCCGCCCATGGAAAGCACACAGATCAGTATGACTCTTGAGACGGAGGAGGGAACCAGCCTTGAGGATACTGCAAAACAGGCAGATAAGATCATGGATCTTGTGGGATCCATCCCTGATGTAGAGGATGTAGGGGCTTTGGTGTCCTCCTCGGATATGCTGGGCTCGCAGACAGTAACAAACCAGATATCTTTCTATGCGATTACAAAGGAGAATCCAAAACTTTCAAATAAAAAGCTCCAGAAAGAAATCGAACGTCTGACAAAGGATATTGACGGGGAACTTACCGTAGATATGTCGAATATGGATATGAGCGCGCTTGGGAGCAGCGGTGTAAATGTCCGGATTAAGGGAAAAGATCTGGATAAGCTGCAGCAGGTGGCAGAAGACGTCAAAAAGATTGTTTCTGATACAAAAGGGACGCAGAATGTGTCCGACGGGACAGAGAAGAACGGGGAGGAACTGAGGATTGTCGTAGATAAGACAAAAGCGGCCGGCCACGGGCTTACTGTAGCGCAGGTATATCAGGAACTGTACGGCAGGCTGTCAGAGCCTCGCTCGGCTATGACTCTGGGAACCGATACGCAGGATTACGATGTCTACGTCCGGGATGCAGAGAGGGAGAGCCTGACCCGTGCGGATATTAAGGACATGACACTTAATGTCAGGCAGCAGGACGGGACGACTAAGGAAGTAAAGCTTTCGGATGTCGCAGAGTTTAAAGATACATCCACACCGCAATCGATTAATCGCTCTTCACAGAGCCGGTATATGTCTGTAACTGCAGAGATTAAGGAAGGAGATAATATCGGCCTGGTGAGCAGCCGGATTAAGGATGCTCTGAAGAAATATGATGTGCCCGAGGGATATGAGGTGGAAATGACCGGTGAGGATGAGACGATCAATGAGACTATGACGGAATTGTTCAAGATGCTTGCCCTCGCCCTGGTGTTCATGTATCTGATCATGGTGGCACAGTTCCAGTCCCTGCGTTCACCATTTATCATTATGTTTACAGTACCGCTGGCATTTACCGGCGGCCTGCTGGCGCTCTGGATTTCCGGAATGTCTGTCAGCGTAATTGCCATGATTGGCTTTGTCATGTTGTCAGGCATCATTGTAAATAATGGTATTGTATATATAGATTACACGAATCAACTTATAGCAGGCGGCCTGTTGCAGCATGATGCCCTTGTTGAGGCGGGAAAGACCAGGCTAAGACCTATTGTTATGACAGCCCTAACAACAATCCTCGGACTCTTTACGATGGCGATCGGAGTCGGTATGGGTTCGGATATGGTGCAGCCAATGGCAGTGGTCACGATCGGCGGCCTGATTTATGGAACCATATTAACATTGGTTGTAGTTCCCTGTATTTTTGATCTGTTTCACAGGAAAAGGAGGAAACAAGAAGAGGCAGAATTGACGAAGGGGACGGTGGAGTCAGAAGGTGAGTAACATGTGTAAGGGTATGCAGAGAGGTGAAAGTATGACAGACAGGGCAGTCAAATTTGCAACAAAGGCTCATGCAGGACAATTCAGAAAAGGGACAAAAAGGCCGTATATCGTACATCCGGTAGAGGTGGGGAATATTGTATCTACCATGACGGAGGATGAGGAGGTTATCAGTGCGGCATTGCTCCATGATACGATTGAGGATTGCGAGGGGATCACAAAGGATATACTGGCGCAGGAATTTTCAGAGAGGGTCGCCTTTATTGTTGTGTCAGAAAGTGAGGACAAGTCTAAAACATGGATAGAACGAAAACAGGCGACCATTGATCATATGAAGACTGCCCCGAAAGAGGTACAGATGGTAGCTCTTGCGGACAAGCTGTCGAATATGAGGGATATTAACAGGGATTATCCGATACTTGGGGAAGAACTGTGGAAACGGTTTCGTATGAAGGATAAAAATACCATCGGATGGTATTATAAAGGGGTCCGTGATGCGCTTGAAGGCTCTTTTTCAGGGGTTGGGGCTTACGAAGAGTACTGCAGGCTCATTGAGAAGAATTTCGGATAGCTTGACGTCTGTTTTCTTTCGGTATATGATGATATCAATGGTCAGAAAGTCTGGTTTTTATATCTGCATAGAGAGGAAGCTTCAGACCTGGAAAATATAATTTGGGAGTCCTTTAAGATGATCATCAGCGCGAGCAGAAGAACGGATATTCCCGCACTTTATCCGGAATGGTTCGTGAATCGGCTGAGAGCCGGAGAGGTGCTGGTGCCAAATCCCTATAACCGGAAAAAAGTAAGCCGTATCAGGTTATCCCCGGATACGGTGGATTGTATTGTCTTTTGGACGAAGAATCCGGAGCCGTTATTGCCGTATTTAAAAGAAATGGATGACATGGGCTACCAGTATTATTTTCAGATGACGATCACGGATTACGGGGAGGAGATTGAGCCGGGGATCCGTTCTACGGCGAACGCAATGGCCACCTTTCTTTTGCTGAGCGATAAGATTGGAAAGGAACTGCTTGACTGGAGGTTTGATCCTCTTTTTTTGACAGATTATTATACCGTATCCTATCATCTGGAGCAGTTTGAGATGATGTGCGAGTGGCTCCACAAGGCTACGCAGCGCTGCATCATCAGCTTTGCAGATGCCTACAGAGGAAGTCCGTTTCTGGAGATGGAACAGGAGGATATGATGGAGCTCGGGGAGGGGTTGGGAAAGATCGCGCAGAAATACCGGCTCCCTCTTTATACCTGTGCCGAGAAAGTGGACCTGAGCCCGTACGGGATCCGGCAGGGCGCCTGCATTGATAAAAAGAAGATTTATGATCTGATCGGATATAAGCTGGATCTGAAGAAGGATGCCGGGCAGAGAAAAGAGTGCCGGTGCATCAAGAGTATAGATATTGGCATGTATGATACGTGTATTAACGGATGCAGGTATTGTTACGCGGTCAACAGCACAGGCAGCGCCAGAAAGAAGCATTTACTGCACGACCCGGAGTCTCCGCTGCTGATTGGACGGTTAAAGGGGGATGAGATCGTTACGGATGTGCCGGTGTCAAGCAGCAGGGATAACCAGATTTCATTGTTTGATCTGCCGGAAATGTATATGAATTTTTAGATAAAACAGAGAAAAACATAAAGGGTTTGTCAAAGACTTGACAAACCCTTTATGTTTTGTTATGTTTAGACTAAAGTATGAACTACAGTCTAAATGTGTGAATGAGAGGTATTGTTATGAGTCTGATCACAAGTATACAGAAATACTCTATTCATGACGGGGACGGTATCCGCACAACGGTGTTCTTCAAGGGATGTCCGCTGAAGTGTGTATGGTGTCACAATCCGGAGACCCAGAGCTATCAGAAGCAGCCGTCTTATGACCGTGAGAAATGCATAGGATGTGGAAGCTGTGAGACGGCCTGTCCCCATAAGGCAATCCATGAGGAGGGCGGCAAGGTGGTGACAGACCCTGCACTCTGTAATGCCTGCGGTACATGTACGGATTATTGCAACCGGAACCTGCGTGAGATCATCGGAAAGGAATATACGGTAGATGAGCTTGTAAAGGAGCTTCGTAAGGACGAGATGTTCTATGAGGAATCCGGCGGCGGGGTGACATTGTCCGGGGGAGAGGTTATGACTTCGGATATGGATTATGTGGAGGAACTGTGTAAGAAGCTTCGGAGGCACGGTATTACGGTTACGATCGACACATGCGGCTATGCTCCGTATGAGAATTTTGAGAGGCTTCTGCCGTATACAGACACATTTCTGTATGATATTAAGACCATAGATAATGAGATACATAAAAAATATATGGGAGCAGGTAATGAACGGATTCTCTGCAATCTGAAGAAATTGAGCGAGGCAGGGGCAAAGATTTACATCCGTATTCCGGTGATCAAAGAAGTGAACGGGACGGATACGGCCATGGAGGCTGTAATCGACTGGCTCAAGGGCCAGAATATCCATGTGGCCAATGTAAATCTTCTGCCATATCATAAAACCGGTTCCGCAAAATATGAAAAAATCGGGAAGATTTACGAAGGCAACGGCCTTCATGCCCCTGCCGGGGAGGAAATGGAGCATTTTACACAGTTATTTAAGGAAGCAGGATTCCATAATGTAAAAATAGGAGGTTAAAGAGATGGAAGAAAGAGGAATGAACGAACGGATCAGGAAACTCCGCAGACTGAGTGTAAACACGCAGCCTCATATTGACCTTGAACGCGCGAAAAGTATGACGAAAACGTACGAGAAGTATGAGGGGGTTCTGTCAATCCCGGAGCTTCGTGGGCAGGTATTAAAGGACTATTTTTCAACGAAAACGCTGTATATCGGGGATGGTGAACTGATCGTAGGCGAGAAGGGAGATTCCCCGCAGGCGTCTCCTACATTCCCGGAGCTTTGCTGCCATACCATTGAGGATATGCATGTGATGAATGACCGTGAGCTGATCAACTTCAAGGTTGCGGAGGATGATTACCGGGTACAGGAAGAGGTGATGATTCCGTACTGGGATAAGAGAAGTACGAGAAGCCGTATCCTCAGACAGATGACACCGGAATGGAAGAAGGCTTATGAGAGCGGTATTTTTACAGAATTCATGGAGCAGAGAGGGCCTGGGCATACGGTAGGTTCTTTTAAGATCTATGAAAAAGGATTTTTGGACTATAAGGCCGATATTGAAGAGGCTCTTTCTAAGCTGGATTTTATGAATGACCCGGAGGCGCTTGATAAGAAAAGTGAACTGGAAGGAATGAAGCTTGCCTGCGAAGCAGTGATGATCCTGGGCGAGAGATATGCGGTATATGCAAGAGAGCTGGCCGGGAAGGAGAAAGATGAGACGAGAAAGGCAGAGCTTCTGCAGATTGCGGCGAACTGTGATGTTGTTCCGTCTCACAAGCCGGAAACTTACTGGCAGGCGATCCAGATGTACTGGTTTGTCCATCTTGGAGTTACCAGCGAGCTGAACCCCTGGGATGCATACAGTCCAGGGCGTCTGGATCAGCATCTGAACCCGTTCTATGAGAAGGACGTGGAGGACGGGATCTTAGATGACGGGAAAGCGCTGGAACTTCTGGAATGTCTGTGGATCAAGTTCAATAACCAGCCTGCTCCGCCGAAGGTAGGTATTACGCTGAAAGAGAGCAGCACATATACAGATTTTGCCAACTTGAATACGGGCGGCATTACACCGACAGGTGAAAATGGTGTGAATAATGTAAGCTACCTGATTCTTGATTGTATGGATGAGATGCAGCTTTTGCAGCCAAGCTCCAATGTGCAGATCAGCCGCAAGACACCCCACAAGTTCCTGAAGCGTGCCTGTGAGGTTTCCCGCAAGGGCTGGGGGCAGCCTGCATTTTATAATACAGAGGCGATCATCCAGGAGCTTATGAACGCAGGGAAATCCCTGGACGATGCCAGAAAAGGCGGAACAAGCGGCTGTGTTGAGACAGGAGCATTCGGAAATGAGGCGTATATACTGACCGGGTATTTTAACATCCCGAAGATCTTTGAGCTTACACTCAACAACGGTTACGACAAGATGTCCGGGCAGCAGCTTGGTCTGGAGCTTGGGTACGCGGCGGATTTCAAGACTTATGACGAGCTGTACGATGCCTTTAAGAAGCAGATGAAATATTTCATTGATATCAAGGTTCAGGGCAGCAATGTGATTGAGCGTATTTTTGCTGAGTATATGCCGGTGCCGTTCCTTTCCATCATTACGAATGACTGTATTTCCAGAGGTAAGGATTATAATAGCGGAGGTGCAAGGTATAACACTAAATATCTCCAGGGTGTGGGTATCGGGACGATCACAGACTGTCTGGCAGCAGTTAAATATAATGTATACGAGAAGAAGAACTTCACCATGGAAGAGTTGATGAAGGCACTGGATGATAATTTTGAGGGGCATGACAGAATCCTTAACCTTGTAAGAAATAAGACGCCGAAATACGGTAATGACGACGACTATGCGGACGACATTATGAAAGATGTGTTCGAGTATTACAGAAGTCAGGTGACAGGGCGCCCGAATATGCTGGGAGGAATGTACAGGATTAATATGCTTCCGACAACCTGCCATGTGTATTTTGGTGATGTGATGATGGCAAGTCCTAACGGAAGGCTGGCGCACAAGCCGGTATCTGAAGGAATTTCTCCCGAAAAGGGGGCAGATGTGAACGGGCCGACAGCGGTTGTAAAGTCCTGCGCCAAGATGGATCATCTGCAGACCGGCGGAACTCTGTTGAACCAGAAGTTCACGCCAGGCGTGGTGGCAGGTGATGAGGGGCTTGAACAGATGGCCAACCTGGTCCGCACATATTTCAATATGGACGGCCATCACATCCAATTCAATGTGATTGATAAAGAGACTCTGATCCAGGCTCAGAAGCATCCGGATGATTACAAGGATCTGATCGTGCGTGTGGCAGGATACAGCGATCATTTCCGGAACTTAAGCAAGGCGCTTCAGGATGAGATTATTGAGAGGACGGAGCAGTCATTTAATTAATGGAAAAATCAGATAGGGTATCCGGGGATTAAGCTGAGTTAAAAACCGATGGTCTGCAATGATGTCAGACCGTCGGTTTTTTGTCGGAAAGTGTTAATTGATAAGGAGAAAGGGCAGAATTATAATATATGTTATAAAAGTATAGTAAAATGTGTAAATATATTGTATGCTTACAGAGTACAGAATGATAAAGGCGGCGCAGATATTATGGCAGAGGTGCGGAAGAGGATTATATTTCACGGTGACAGAGATGTGAAAGACTGATTTTCAGGCAGACAGAGCATTGATAAAATAAAAGATACCCCGGAATGGAGAGAACAATGGAAAAGGATACGAAGAAAAGTGTAAAAAGCAGAATTGTATCTGCCGCATGGAAACTGTTTTATGAAAAAGGTTACAATGGGACTACGGTCGATGACATTATTGAACTGTCGGAGACGTCAAAGGGATCCTTTTATTATTACTTCAGTACGAAGGATGAGCTTCTTAATACGCTTTCTATGATTTTGGATGAGCTTTATGAAGAACTGGACCGTACGATGGATGATAAGCAGGACTGTTTTGAAAAGCTGATGGATATTAATTATGAAGCACACAGCATGATGGAGGAAAAGATACGTATGGATCTTCTGGCCTCACTGTATTCCACCCAGCTGGTTTCTGCCGGGCACAGACATCTTCTGGATCAGAACCGCAGTTATTACAAACTGATCACGAAGGTCGTGGAGCAAGGACAGAAGAAGGGAGAGCTCCGTGATGATATTCCGGTTCGGGATATTATTCAGTATTATTCTATGTGCGAACGGGCATTGGTATACGACTGGTGTCTGAATAAGGGCAGTTATCCGCTGGGAGAATACAGCAGGAGATGTATGCCGATTATGATGGAGCATTTCAGGAAGGCATAAGAGTTGTATGGATTCCATGAACCGGAGGTGGAAGAGCATGGTCATTCAAGGATTGCAGAAATTAACCCTTTTAGATTACCCGGGGCAGGTTGCATGTACGGTATTTACTGCCGGGTGCAATTTTCGATGCCCGTTTTGCCACAATGCTTCCTTGGTCATTGACACCTATAACAATGAAAATATCCCGGAGAAAGAAGTTTTTACATTTTTAGAGAAACGGCGAGGGATTCTGGACGGCGTGTGTGTGTCCGGGGGTGAACCGCTGATACAGAATGGGATTGAGCATTTCTTAAAGCAGGTGAAAGAACTGGGCTACACAGTGAAGCTCGATACAAACGGGAGTTTTCCGGATAAGCTGGAGAAAGTGGTGAAGGAAGGGCTTGTAGATTATGTAGCTATGGATATCAAGAATTCCAGGGAGAACTACGGCAGGACTGTAGGGATTGAGGATTATGATATCCGGAATGTTCATAGAAGTGTTATGTTCCTGCTGAGGAACCAGGTTCCTTACGAATTTCGGACGACTGTCGTACGTGAGTTTCATCAGAGGTCGGATTTTGTGTCTATTGCAGAGTGGATCAGGGGGGCGCAGAGTTATTATCTCCAGCAGTTTGTGGATTCCGGTGATCTGATTAGGGGCGGCCTGCATGGTTACAACAGAGATATTATGGAACAGGCACTTGCAATTGTAAAAAAGACGGTCGTACTGGCTGAAATCCGCGGATAAAAGGGAAGCCTAAGCGGAGGTAAAGGGCACACAAGAAAATAAAACAATATATTGTATATAAAAAATAAAAATATACAATATATTGTTATTTTTATTGACCAAAACTGCGAGAGATGATATGATATAAAAGCTGACAAACACGAGAGAAGAACCAAGGAAAGGGTAAGGAATGGATCATGTACCGAGTAACGAAGAGAGACGGGCAGGTTACAGATTTTGACCTGTCAAAAATCAGTATTGCAATCGAAAAGGCTTTTAAAGCCCAGGATAAAGAATATAATCAGGATATTATTGATCTTCTTGCATTAAAGGTTACCGCTGATTTTTCATCAAAGGTCAGAAATTCTCTGATCCAGGTGGAGGACATACAGGACAGTGTAGAAAATATCCTGATCAAAGCCGGATATGCAGATGTGGCTAAGGGCTATATTTTATACAGGAAGCAGAGAGAAAAGATTCGTAATCTGAATTCCACGATGCTGAACTATAAGGACATTGTAGACAGTTATGTGAAAGTTACCGACTGGCGCGTAAAGGAGAATTCTACGGTTACATACTCTGTAGGAGGATTGATCTTAAGTAATTCCGGTGCCATTACTGCTAACTACTGGCTGTCTGAGATTTACGATGACGAGATTGGACAGGCACACAGGAATGCGGATATTCATATCCATGACCTGTCTATGCTTACCGGCTATTGTGCAGGATGGTCTCTGAAGCAGCTGATTCAGGAGGGGCTTGGAGGGATCCCGGGAAAGATCTCTTCTTCACCGGCGAAGCATCTGAGTGTGCTCTGCAACCAGATGGTCAATTTCCTTGGTATTATGCAGAATGAGTGGGCCGGGGCACAGGCGTTTTCTTCCTTTGACACATATCTAGCTCCGTTTGTAAAGGCAGACGGGCTTGATTATCCTGAGGTGAAAAAGTGTATTGAGTCCTTTATCTACGGAGTAAATACTCCGTCCAGATGGGGAACGCAGGCGCCGTTTTCCAATATTACGTTAGACTGGAGTGTGCCGAATGATCTTGCAAACCTCCCGGCGATCGTGGGCGGCAGAGAGATGGATTTTACATACGGTGACTGTAAAAAAGAGATGGATATGGTCAATAAGGCATTTATTGAAATTATGATTGAGGGCGACGCCCATGGACGCGGATTCCAGTATCCGATTCCTACTTATTCTATCACCAGTGACTTTGACTGGTCTGATACGGAAAATAACCGCCTGTTGTTTGAGATGACGGCAAAATATGGGACACCGTATTTTTCCAATTATATTAACAGTGATATGGAGCCCAGTGATGTCCGGAGCATGTGCTGCCGCCTGAGGCTCGACCTGCGCGAGCTGCGGAAGAAATCCGGCGGATTTTTCGGAAGCGGAGAGAGTACAGGATCTGTAGGTGTTGTTACGATTAATATGCCGCGTATTGCATACCAGTCTGCAAGCGAAAAGGAATTTTTCTCGCGCCTGGATAAATTAATGGATATTTCGGCCCGCTCTCTGCATGTGAAGCGCAGGGTTATCTCTAAATTAATGGAAGAAGGGCTGTATCCATATACAAGGAGATATCTTGGGACATTTGACAACCATTTTTCGACCATTGGTCTTCTCGGTATGAATGAAGCGGGATTGAATGCAAAATGGATCCGGAAAGATATGACGTTTGAAGAGACGCAAAAGTTCTCCCAGAGAGTATTGAACCATATGAGAGAGCGTCTGTCTTCTTATCAGGAAGAATATGGAGATCTTTATAATTTGGAAGCAACTCCGGCAGAGTCTACGACCTATAGGTTTGCAAAGCATGATAAGGAGCAGTTTCCTGACATCATTACAGCAGCAGAGTGCAGCGGTACGCCGTATTATACGAACAGCTCTCATCTGCCGGTAGGATATACGGAGGATATTTTTGAAGCTCTTGATATTCAGGATGGGCTGCAGACCTTATACACATCGGGCACTGTATTTCATGCATTTTTGGGCGAGAAGCTTCCGAATTGGAAGTCTGCTGCTTCACTGGTGCGTAAGATTGCTGAGAATTACAGGCTTCCGTATTATACGATGTCACCTACATATTCGATCTGTAAAAACCATGGTTACATAGAAGGAGAGCAGTATACCTGCCCGGATTGCGGCGAGGCAACAGAGGTTTACAGCAGGATCACAGGATATTACCGGCCGGTTCAGAACTGGAATGACGGCAAATCACAGGAGTTTAAGGATCGGAAGGTTTATCATATCAGTCATTCTAAGATGAAGCATGGAGTAACTCCCGGAAAGCACGCTCAGGAGACGGTAAAGGAGGAGTCGGAAGCGCCGAAGAAAATGCTTTTCACGACGAAGACATGTCCTAATTGTGTGATTGCAAAGACAGCTCTTGAGGAGGCGCATATTGATTACGAGGCCGTGGACGCGCAGGAGCATGTGGATCTGGTAAAGAAATATGGTATTATGAGCGCGCCGACATTAGTGGTGATCGGAGAGAACGGGGATGTAGAGAAGCTGGTTAACGCCTCAAATATAAAGAAATATACAGAGGAATAAAAGAGTACAGGAGAATGTATAATCGTAACAGTTCAGCCACAGCGAGTATAACGTGTGAATCATGCTTGCATGAATGAACACGTTATACTCGCTGTGAGCGGAGCGCCTGATTATGAGCAAAAAGAGTTGCGAAGCAACGAAAAGCACGTAAGTGCGGTTTTGCGAATGGCGTAGGCTGAACTGTTA
>CAJTRM010000039.1:10396-20023 GCA_910578865.1 uncultured Dorea sp. | reverse complement strand
ATCCGGCACCAACGCAGCCTGCGCCATCGCCGGTCTGCATCCATGCCTCTTCCGGGGGAGTTCCTCAAGTGCCAGTTTCCGGATTTTTGCGATCCAGTAATAGTAGCTTTTCAATGAGATATCATGCTGTTCGCACCATGCCTGGTTTGTCAGACCGGAGGCTCTGCATTGCCGGATGACGTCTAGCCAGTACTGTAGTTTCATCTGCTTATCCGGAGTTAAAGTGGAAATGTCCATAGGTATTCTCCTTTATTTAGATTTAGAGTTTTTGGAGTAAACACTAAAAACTCTAACCCTAAGTTTACAGGAGAAAGCCAAACATTTCACTACACATTCTTATTTGGCGCTTACCTTTTAACGTTTTTTAATATTTACCTTTTTAACATTTAACATATAATACAACAATTATTTGTAATTGCAGGCACATAATCAAAACGGGGCTGATGTTAGAAAACATCAGCCCCACACACAGAACTTTTTCATATCTTTAATATAACTATATTAAACTACCATCACTTTTAAAATTATAATATTTACCTCCTATATACTGGCGCCCTGTAACCATAGCTCCTGAAGCATTAAAATAATATCTTTGGCCTCCAATGTCCTGCCAACCCGTCACCATAACTCCGGTATCACTGAGATAATAATATATACCATTTATTTTCACCCAGCCTCTGACCATAGCTCCCGAATTACTCAGATAATAATATACACCATTTATTTTCACCCAGCCTCTGACCATAGCTCCTGAACCACTCAAATAATATCTTCGACCTCCAATATCCTGCCAACCGGTTAACATAACTCCCGAACTGTCCAGATAATACCAATGGTTTCCAATATATTGCCAACCTGTCAATTTAGTTCCTGAACTATTTATATAATACCATTTTCCTCCGATATACTGCCAGCCTGCTTTCACACCTCCTGAGCTGTCATTTTTTAAACTTCCATCACTTCCAAACTCATAGTATTTTCCGTCAATATACTGGCGTCCTGTAACCATAGCTCCTGAAGCATTAAAATAATATCTTTGGCCTCCAATGTTCTGCCAACCCGTCACCATAACTCCGGTATCACTGAGATAATAATATATACCATTTATTTTCACCCAGCCTCTGACCATAGCTCCCGAATTACTCAGATAATAATATACACCATTTATTTTCACCCAGCCTCTGACCATAGCTCCTGAAGCACTCAAATAATATCTTTGACCTCCAATATCCTGCCAACCGGTTAACATGACTCCTGAACTACTCAGATAATACCATTGACCTCCAATACTCTGCCAGCCTGTCAACATAGCCCCCGAACTATTCATATAATACCAGCGTCCGCCAACATACTGCCAGCCTGTTGTCATAGCTCCTGAGCTGTCCATATAATACCACAAGCCCCAAATAGACTGCCAACCCGTTGTCACATAACCATTTTTATCAAACCAATACCATTTTCCACGAATCTGTTCCCATTTATTTGCCGGATATCCTCCACCATAATATTGATACCATTTTCCTCTGCTATCGGTTATCCATTGTCCGCTCGAGTTGGCATAACTAGGAAGCGCACTGGTTCTTGGAGTAACTATTCTTGTATAATCCTTATATCCGAAATTAATATCAACATTCCCAGAAACACCATTTACACGACTAGTTGAACTACTCTGCCAGATTCCTCTTGGAATTGCAGTATCATAATAATAATTATATCTTGCAACCCATAACTCCTCTCCTGCCAGCATATTCATATTAATATAATTCCTATACCAATTTTCATTTGTATACAACATCGGAGTATAACCTGCCGCACGTATCTCATCACAAAATGCTTTAATAATTTTCGCCAGATTATTTTTCCCCAAATTCTGTTGAACAGTATCTTCCACATCAATAACTACCGGATACGAGACAAGATAACCCTTCATATGATTAATCGTAAACTGGGCTTCCTTAATTGCCATATCTACTGTGGTAGCTTTACTATAATAATACACTCCTACTGGAATTCCTGCTTGCTTCGCTTCCTTCATATTTTTTTCAAAATATGGATCTAAATTTTGATCCTTTCCACTAGCACCCAATCGAACAAATGCAAACTGTATACCATCCTGTTTTACCGCCTGCCAATTGATATTCGCTTGCCATTTTGATACATCAATTCCTTTTAGTGTTCCATTTTCATATTTGCTGTATTGGCTCTGTTCTACCCAATAACCACTATCTTTAAAATAATGCCACGCTCCCTTAACTTTTCTCCACCCTTTAGCTATATAGCCATCGGATTCAAACCAGTACCACTGATTGTCTCCAGGATTTTGAAACCACGTATTTTTATAATATTGTCCATTACTAAAATAATAACGCCAACCAACGTTATCCTGCACCCAGCCGGTTGCTCTGGCTGCTTTTGCCGACCGAGTCAGACTATCGTTCTCTTCTATTTCTTCGTCCGGCTCCTCCAACACTTCTTTCCCAAGTGAAGAACCTGCTGTCCCTGTTTCCTCTTCTGCATATACAGGAAAAGAAATAACAACTGTCATCAACATCAGAATCACTATTGTTCTTAATAATTTCAGAATTATGTCTCTGTTTTTACACATAAATACCTCTCCTCTATTTAACATGCGGTATTAATTATATTCATAAGCACACATTTCTAATATACTACAACCGTTGTTCCTTGTGGAATATTATCATAAATCCATTTTGCATTGTTAATATCTAATCTCACGCAACCATGTGATAATTGCATTCCTATTCTTCCATCAATTATTTGACTCGGTTTTGAAGTTTTTCTATAAAGCACACTATGGAACAGATAATTCCCTCTAAACTGAGTATACCAGAAACATCTGGAAGATCCAGAATCAAAATAATATCCCTTTATTCCAACCTTAAATGTTCCTGCTACTGTTGGTGTTGAAGGTTTTCCGGGTGAGCAACTCCAGAACTTAGTCTGATTCCAAAATCCTGCTTTTCCTGTATAAATTCCAACTTTGCATGCTGCTCTATCTACTAAGATAAGATAATTTGTGCTACTTGAATAAATCTGCGCTCTTTCATGCATCTTCAACGCTTCTGGTAAAACCATTGCACCACTACTGCTAAGCCGCCAGCCATTTATTGTCACATTACGTGCCATTGCACATTCTTTCCCGCCATTCGGATCATTGGCTTTATAAAAATAATACCATTCCCCGCCAATAAGCATCCAGCCCGTTCTTGCACTTCCATCTGTACCAAGATAGTACCACAGACCATTTAAATACAACCAACCTGTAGCCATTGAACCATTACCATTAAAGTAATACCACAAGTTCCCCACTTTATACCAGCCACCAGACACCATGATATTATTATTTGAAGGATTCATATAATACCACTGACCACTAACCAACTTCCAGCCCCGCACGCTCTGACCTGAATACGCATCATAATACCGCCAGCCATCTGCCTTTTTTATCCATCCTGACCACATCGCTCCAGATTTATCAAAACCATAAGGCAAACCGCCAATATTTGTCTCACAATTTGCAAGCATAAGCCCTGGGAACTGTGCATTATTCGGATCTAAATAGTACCATTTACTACCTTCCTTGTGCCACCCCATTAGTTGGGCTCCGCTTTGATTTGTATAATAGTAACCTTCTCCTCGACGGTATACCCAACCAACTTCCATAACTCCGCTATTATTAAAAAAGTAAGGCACTCCATATACTTCCATCTTGCAATTGGATACCATTAATCCTGGATTATTTGCATTCTTTGGATCTAAATAGTACCATTTACCATTAATATACTTCCAACCCATGGACATAGCGCCACTACTGTCGGTATAATACCATCCTTCTCCTTGACGATAAACCCAGCCAACCTGCATAATGCCCTGTGCATCAAAAAAATAAGTAGCACTTTTCCCTTGAAGCTTACAATCAACAACCATCGCACCTGGATACTGAGCATTATTCGGATCTAAATAATACCATTGAGTTCCCTGCCTATTGCTCCACCTAAGCCAGCCATACTGTTTTACACCTTGTTGATTATAATAATACCATTTCTGATCTACTTCATCGTAATGCCAACCATAAATCACCTCTACTGAAGCATCTGATGTGTTAGCAGACACGCTGGCATCTGCTTCCTGCTGCATTCCCATCTCTTGTGTATCCGATGCTTTATCTTCTGGAGTATCGCCACCTTCTTCCAGATTTTCTCTACTGCCTTCTGGATGACTGTCTAAATCATTCCTACCATCTAAGGTTTCTTCCGGCTCCACTGCGCTATCTGTCTCTTCGCCAGAATCACTATCTTCCTTTGACACTTGACCATTTTCAACAATACTTTTCGTCTGTTGCCCAGCTCCTCCTGAAATATCTTCTTCTGCATAAACAATAGCTGAAAACATCAATATCATTATTAGCACTGACAACAATGCAATAACTTTTTTCTTCACTACCGTTTCATCTCCTTCCCAAAATTCCCACTTATACTACGTATCTCTCTATCAGCCTAACAGGTTATATTTTAATACATTTTTGTGAACTTTTCCATACATTATAAAATTTTTCATCAAAATCTACCCAACGAACCTTCTGGCAATACTCTTATTTTTTCTAAATCGGAAAATAATCGCTTGGAAAACTCATTTGCACCATATATATTCAAATGGTCTGAATCTTTAAAATAATTTAAATTCATAGAGAATTGATCATCTGCTGAATAATCTAAATATTCTAATTCAGGATATTCCCCAAGCACTAAAGCACAGTTATTATAAAAATCTTTTTTGAATTCTTCAGAAAATCTTGAAATTAATTCTTCGGTCATAGGCAATGTAGTCAGAACAGGCGTATAACCATTGTTATAACAATAATCAATTGTCTTTTTCAAATACTTGAGATTCATTTTTTTACACTTTTCTCTCGTTCCAGTTGTTGTAGCCATGACCTCTTCAGTCCAACTTTTATATTTATAATCTGCTTCACTAATTATATTTTGCACTTTTGTACTATTACCACTTTGTTTTTTCCATTGAACATCTTGAAAAATGTACCCCATGCTTTTTCCAGCAGTTAATAATGGTATTTTATAATACAAAATATCTTTATCAATCTCATAATTCATAATATGCTCTTTATCAAGTATAGAATAATACCGTTCATTATAAACTGATATATCACCCATAAAAATCTCTTCGTAATTATAGTAATAATCAAAATACGAGATAGGTATAATCACTATAGCATCCTCTGCCAGTTTATCTGAATAATAATCTAATATGTAATAATCATACTCAAAAGGCTGTGAATCCAACGCCATATTATAGCCTTTTAAATCTGTATTTTTTTCATATACAATCCCCATTCGTTCATGCGAATTCCCCAAATTTAATATTTGAATATCTTCGGGAACAGTACAAAATTTCCCCAAACCATTAAGCTGTTTGTAATAATTTGTATTTTTGTATCGATAATTCAAATATCCAAATGGAATAACAAGCAGAAGCGAAAACAAGCAACCTCTTAAAAACATCTTTTTCATGATAGCTTCTTCCTCTCTTCATCAAAACTGAAAATAAATAAACTCCTGGGATGCGAATCCAAAACCTTGAATCAGCAAGATTCCAACAATACTATATATTAGTCCCAGATAGACAAACCATCTAAATATAACATGCTGTTTTTCCAATTCTCCTATTAACGACACTCGATTCCGCAAATAACTTACCAGCCATAAAACGCCTATTGCCAGACAAAGAAAACTAAATTCAGCCTGCGACAAGCCTAAAGCATACAACTCTCCATTCCAAAAAATTTCTACATTCAGTTCTGAAACTATCTGCTTAAATACTAACAGTGCTTCGCTTAAGCTTGCAGCACGAAAAAATACCCATGCAACATCCACTAACACAAATGTAACTAATACTCTAAAAAGCTTATGTGCATATGTATTTACATCTACATGAAGAACCTTTATTATCCTTGATTTTACTGGTTCCAAAATTTCTCCTAAAATCTGATAGAGTCCGTGCACCCCCCACTACATAAGTCCAATTAGCTCCATGCCACAAACCACTGACCAAAAATGTAATCATTAGATTTCTATACTTTTTAATCTTAGAGCATCTACTTCCGCCTAGCGGAATATATACATAATCTCGAAACCAGGTGCTTAATGAAATATGCCAGCGACGCCAAAATTCTTTTATCGACTGCGAAAAATATGGTTGTCTAAAATTTGTCATAAGATTAAATCCCATAACTCTTGAAGCTCCAATCGCAATATCTGAATAACCGCAAAAATCACAATAAACCTGAACTGCAAAGAACATTGTCGCTACAATCACTTCAAACCCTGTATATGCTGTCAAATTGTTATATACTGTATTCACGACAATGGCTGCGCGGTCAGCTATTACTATCTTTTGAAATAAGCCCCAAATCATTAACAGTAATCCATTTTTCACCCGCTGATAATCAAAATAATGCTCCTCATAAAATTGAGACAATAAGTTTTTAGACCTCTCGATTGGACCAGCTACTAACTGAGGAAAGAAAGTCACAAAAAGAGCATATCGTCCGAAATGCCTCTCCACCTTAAAATTCTCATCTCTGTAAACATCCATTGTATAACTTAACGCCTGAAAAGTATAAAAGGATATTCCGACTGGAAGCAGTACATCAAAAGTAGGATTTAACAGCTTAAAATCTCCCATCTGTAAGCTTCTGTTAATACTATCAATTGCAAAATCAAAATATTTAAAGAAAAACAAAATCATCAAATTTAAAGCAATAGATACAGTAGCAAAAAACTTTTTTTCTATTATGCTGCCTTTTTTATGTGCTTTTGAAATTCCGATTCCACTAAAATAAGTAATGATAATTGTTGTTAAAATCAGAAAAATATATTTAGGATTCCAACTCATATAAAAATAGAAGCTTGCTACCAAAAGCCATATCCATCTATACTTATGTGCAATAAATAATATCCCAATACTACAATTGGGAAAAATACCATAAAATGTATCGAATTAAATACCATCTGAACATCAACGCAAATAAATGCACATTCTCCTTCGTATATTTCTTGTACACTTTCAATAGTTTATCATAATTTTTAATCGCATACAACACCCCAAAGTATTTAATCCCAGACAAGGCAGCTTATAAGTCCTGCTTTTGTCAATACTTTTTGAGAAATTGCTCTGTTAACACAGGTTTTAGTTACGACTGACTGATATCGGTCGCCACAGTATGCTGTTTGCCGTGCAAGGTCTTGATTAACCCCAAGCTTCTGGGGTCTGTAATAGCAGCGGTGATAAATTTCCACCCTGCGGCGTTCCGATTCCTGTTTCTTCATATCCCTGCAGTGTCATGACTCCTGCTTTGAGGTATTTACGGATGAGTGACCCCGTATCTCCGTTATGACTGGTTCTGTCTGTAAGTCTATGACATATTTTTCACATTAAATTTCTCCCTTTTGACTATGGGAAGGCTAAACTGATATGTTTCCAAAAATTAGTTCTTACAGATTCTCCCTCATTTTCCCTTTAATCGCTTCCACAGACCCTTCATCCGGCACCGTCACGTACAGCGGCCCTCCGCTGTATGAATAACACCTCTTCTTCCCGGTGTCGTCCCCGGCGGCCGCCACGGACTCAATCTCCCAGCCCTTCAGATCTCCCAGCTGCATACGGATCAAGGCCTTCATCTGCTTCTCCGACATGTTCGTGTCCGCATTTCCGGCCACACTGTTGATCATGCTGTTTGCGTGGAACAGGATCTTGGGCGACATGGTCTCTCTGATCAGCCCTGAAAGCAGAGCCTGCTGGTTTTTCCCCCTCTGGTTGTCCCCGGTAGCGAGCGCTTTCCTCTCCCTAACAAAGGCCAGGGCCTCTTTCCCGTTAAAATGGTTTTTGCCTTCCTTTACGTCCATAACGACGCCTGCTTCCTCCCCGGTGGTAAATGCAAGTTCTGACTCTACATCCACTCCTCCCAGCACATCCACGATCTCCTCCACAGAGGTAAAATTCACCCGCACATAGAACGGAATGTCGATTCCGTACAGGTTCTCAAGTGTGGCTATGGATGCGTCGATTCCATAGATCCCTGCATGGGTAAGCTTATCCTTCTGGTCCCCGGATATACCCGGGATGGTCACATAGTAGTCCCTGGGGGTTGTGGTAAGCAGGATCTTATGCTTCTGCGGATTCACCGTGGCAATCAGATTCACATCGCTGCGGCTCTCCTTCGTAATCTCTCCATACACGTCAATTCCGCTGATGTATACGTTAAAGGGCCTGTCTGTCACAGACAGTGCATGCTCTTCCTTATAATTGCCGCTCTCTTCCCCCACTGCAATCTGATCAAGAGCCGCGTTTACTTTTAACGAATAAAAGCCGAGCAGGATCAGGATCACACTGGCCGCCAGAGACAGCCCTTTCCCCGAAGATGTTCTTTTCCTGCTTCTTGCCGCTTTTTTCTGCATCCCCTTTACAAGCAGCAGCAATGCCGCCAGAAAGAGAAACAGCCCGGCCATATACTTCATAGGAAGTATCCCCAGCACAGCTATAGAGACAAACAGGAACACGGACGCCAGAAGCTGCACATTCCACAGCAGCCGGTTCACCGGCCTGACTCTTGACGGCCTGCTTTCTTCCTGCCTGTATCTTTTCCGTCTCTTTTCTTCCTGCCGGTCCTGCTTTCTGTCCCGCCTTCGTTCCGAATACCGGCCGGATCTTCTGTCCGTCGTATGCTCCTGCTTCCTGCCGGATTTCCTCTTTCTGTCCGGACGTTTCCCGTTTCCGCCGGCCGGGTGTGATTTGATGTATTTTAACTGGTCTCTGTACTCCATATAATTCCCTGCTCTCAATCGTATCTGTTCTCTGCCATAGGCATCGTCCGCCCCTGCGGACACCGGCACAGACAAACAAATGCCTCTCCGGCAGACCTGCCTGTCAGTGCCGCACACACTGATTATAACAAGGAACTGCCGGAAAGGCAAATAATGCACGCCTGTAAAAACATTAAGAATTTATGAATACTGCTTTATACCATGGCCTCTCTCTACAGGAAATCATCCGCCTCCCGCTCCAACCCTCTGTCATCATTCACAGGCATCCCGCCCAGATGTGTACTGGCGTTCACTCTCCCTTCCATTTGCTGTACTACATGTCCCAGTTCATGCCCAAGATGTCTCTCCTGCCCCGGCCCGATATAAACATCGCTGCCCCGGGTATACGCAAGTGCTGCGAACTGAGCCGGCTTCTCGGAATGATAATGCACCTTCACATCATCAAAAGAGAAACCGGATTTCTCCTCGGCCTTTTCCTTCATGGCATCCGGGATGCCTGTCCGGTTCAGTTTCCTTCCGGACTCTTTTTTCTGTATGGCTTCATACTGATACATTCCTCTTCTCCTTCCATCTACACCACCACTTTCGCCTGCCCCGGATCTGCAACAGAGACCATCCCGGCCCCCAAGGCACACACAATCTTCGAGTCACTGCACAGGCAGGGTATCCCCCCGGCCATCGGCATCACCCCGGGCTGGACCCATGTACCTGCCGGCTGAAACACACACGGCTGGGGCGTCAGCACCCCAAGCGCCGCTGCCGTGGC
>CAJTRM010000039.1:0-10301 GCA_910578865.1 uncultured Dorea sp. | reverse complement strand
CCCCCCTGCCAATACCCGAAACTGGGACGTCACCATAAGCTGTCCGGGCATGGTGCCGAACGGACAGGTCAGGACAGCCCCTGCCACAACTGCCAGTGCCATCATCATTTCCTCCTTATTCAAACTCTTCCTCCAGCAATATTTTTCCGTATTTCAGATAGCAATCCCGGATTGCCTCTTCCATGTGTCTGTTTCCAATACCGCTGCCCTCGGCCGCCGCCCGAAAGGCGGCCTGCAGGGCCACCTCCTGAATCTCGCCCGCCGAGATCTCGAACCGCTCTGCGAAGATCTCCAGCCTCAGTTTTTCCATTTTCGGCGCTTCCTCAGGGATTGCCTTCTGCCAGAGCCGAAGCCGCTCCTTCACCCCCGGAAGGCGGAATTCCACCATCCGTTTAATCCTCCGGCGAAAGGCGTCGTCCATGTGATCCTTCAGGTTGGAGGTCAGTATGGCCACTCCCTCATAGTCTTCCATCTGCTGAAGCAGATGAGCCACCTCTCCATTGGCGTGGCGGTCATGGGAATCCTTCACACTGGTCCTTTTTGAGAAAAATGCATCCGCCTCATCGAACAGCAGAACAATATTCATATAAGCGGCCTTTTCAAACAGACTGCTGATATTCTTCTGAGTCTCCCCAATGTATTTGCTCATCATCCGCGACAGATCCACCCGGTAAAGCTCAAGTCCAAGCTCCCCGGCAATGACCTGTGCCGCCATGGTCTTTCCGGTGCCCGGAGGGCCGTAGAACAGCGCACTGATCCCTCTTCCGCAGGGCTTCTTTTTGTAAAATCCCCAGCGGCCGCCCACCAGGCTCTGATAGGTTACCTGGCTGCAGATCTCCTCTAAGTTTTTTCGTACCTGGCCGTCCACGATCAGATCGTCCCACGTATAAACCACCGGGATCCGCTGGGCGTACGCCCCCAGGTTCTCCTCCTGATACCCGAAGAGAGCCCTCCTGATGTCCTCCTGGCACATCTGTTCTCTCTCTGCCCCGTCCCGGTACAATTCCGCCGATACGAGCACACGGGCAATGTCCCCTGCATTGAGGCGGTACCGGCCGCTCAGTGCGTCTGCCTTTACCTCCGCAGAGACTGCATATTGTCCGAGAAAATACTCCCACAACCGTTCCCGCTGCGTAAGTCCCGGCTCCGGCAGCCGAATCTCCCCATAACTGCCGCGCCCGTCATCCGGCATGGGAAGCTTCCGGTCTGTGATCACATAGCAGGAGATCCCTCCGTCGAACAACAGGCCAAGCAGGCTCTTCCACCGTTCCTCACTCCTGTTTTCCGCTTCCCGGGTGTCCATCAGGCACAGCCAGGAGTCGTATCCTTCCAGAAAAGCCCTTAAAATCTCTGCCGTCTGTTCCCCCAGATCCGCGCAGCATTCATACAGTGCATCCATATACACATAAGCCACTCTTTTTCTGCGGGCATACGCCAGATGCCCCATAAGAAATTTCCGGCCGCTTCCGTTTCTCCCCCTTAACGCAACGGCTCTCGGCAGATTGCCCCGGTTCCGCTCTTCCATATGGAGCATCTGTTCATATTCCTTCTCATAAATCAGGATCCTTCCCGGCTGCTCCTGATATTCCTGCACCCACAGGATGCTTTTAATCCTCTCTTCCATCAGTTCACCCGGATCTCTGCCTTCCTTACCCGATCCACCTCTCTTACAAATTCTGATTCCACCGGTATCGGAGACAGCCGATAAAAAAGGGATGCCCTGTAAGGGACATTGGGGAAATTCCACAGCTTGATCTTATCCTCTGTGGAAATCCGTTCCATCTGTATGACAATCTGTTCCCCCAAATGCTCAAACACCGGATGGTCGTAGAGATACTGGATCACGCGCCCCAGCATCTGTTTCTCCTGAATCCCCCGGAAACGGATATCTCCCGCAGCATAGACAGTGATCATATAAGAAAGAGTCAGATACAAGGGCGGTCTCATCTGCTGCCGGTCCGATACATTGACCATTGTATGGGAACGCATATGCTCACACTCCTGGATATCATACAAAAAGATGCCGGCTGCCACATCCGCCTCATCCGCCGGACTGCAGAGCGCAATACGCCCCTCCGACGAGGCAAGCTGCGGCACCAGCGCCTCCTGCAGGCTTCTCTTAAGTTTCTCACTGACAGCCGCAATTCCTGTATACGATGCCATCCGTCCCTCTCCTTTCCGCCGGCTCACTTCGGTCCGGCCCAGTCTCCCCTGCCCTGAGCACACACTCATCCAGCAAAACCTCCCCGTCCAGCACGGCGTCAGGCCATGCATAACAAGCGCTCCCCATATCCAGATACGCTGCATCATCAAGATAAGCCGGTTCTCCGGGAAATACAAGCCGGACGCTGCTCCTTGCAGGCTTAAATTCCTGAAGGAGCCGAAGCAGAAGTTCCGCCTGCTCCCGGATCCGTTTCTGACGGACAAGAACGAGAATCCTGCGGCCTTCCTGCTCTATGACAGCCGCCGGTTCTCCAAGGACAATCTCCGTCAGCCTTATAAATGCTTGCCGCGTCCCCTTTCTCCGGTTCAGCCAGTACAGCTGCATAAGAAGTTTTCTCTTGATTTCTTCGGGATAGTATCTGTCCTCTGTCGACATCCCCATCCACTCCAGGTAAAGATCAAGCAGCTTCTCCGGAGCTTCTGAAACCTTCAAGAGCTCCGGGGCTTCTGTGATTTTTCTGTCAAGATCCGAATACAGAGAAGAAAATACAGCCAGATATCTGCATAGGAAGTCTCCCCCTTCCCGATAGGCCTCGGGAAATTTCTCAAGAAACACTCTCCCCGGTGATTCCACATACATTTCACGGATCTGTTCTTCTCCGGCATAAAGCAGTTCCATGGACAACCACAGGTATCTCCCTCTTAATGAATCCAGAAGGATATGACGGCAATTATTTCCAAGATGGAATTCCTTTTGCCACCTCCGGCCTTCTTCTTCCTCCGTCAGTCCGTCTCGATCGGACGCCATACCATATACTGCACAGATGCTTCCCTTCGTAAGTCTGACATCCAGAAAAAGCCTTCCCCATACATTCCCCTGCCTTTCTCCATCCAGCCTTCGGATCCGGATCCGGCAGACCTTTCCTGCTTTTTCTGACGTCATTCTTTTTTTCCCAATGGTATATCTTCTAATTTCCTGCATGTTATATCAGCTCCACACATATTCTTCCCGGCACGCATACCCCCCGCTCCGGAAGTAGAATGTCATCCCCCGGATACCTTGCGCCTCCTCCTTCTCCCTCCGGAAGGATCTCGAGTTCACAGACACCGGCGGCCCATGGCAGAGCTTCTATTTTCTCAAACAATCCGGCATAGGGGATCGGATCTCCGATCCCGGCTTTGTTCCTCCGATAGTCAAGGGCTTCCTTAAACATCCTCTGAACCTCTGCCTCCCTTTCCTCTTCCTGTCCTCTCTTCTTCTGCCTGACCTTCACCCGGACATCTGCCCTCAGGTAAATGGGCGGGGTTACCTTCACCTTTGTATTTAAAAGCTTTCTTCCCTCCAGATATCTCAGAATCCTTCTTTGATAAATCTGTGGAAGGGACGGATACTCTTCCCTGCCGTAAGGAAGAATGACCACCTGAATACTCTTGTCCGACGTGTCACAGCAGGCACGGGCTTTACGTATGCAAAGCCCCGGAACCCTTTTTGCCAGATACTCGTAATCCTCTCTGGTGACTGCAGATACCGGCGTGCAAAGATCCCGGAGAAACCGTTTTCTGGTCTCCTCAAGCGTCTCATAGTCCCGCCCTCCCTTTCCTTCCAGCGGATTAAAAAAGTAAATTTCCTCTCTCCCGCACCTGGAAGAGAGCCGGTTTCCCTTCCGGATATTTCCAAGGGCGCCGGCAGTAACCGCGCACCGGCTGATCCATACTCTGCCGCCCTCATAGCCGCCTGCATCCAGGATCCTGATTTCCCTCCTGCCGCGGTCATACTCATAACAGAACTTTGGATCTCCCGGCGCAAATTCTCTCTCACCTCCCTCTGTCATAAGGCGGAGGGAAGCTCCGTCCAGCACGCCAATCCCGGAAATGTCAAACTCCTGTCCGTCGTACCCGTATAAAATGCCAAGCTCTGCGTATACCGACATATCGGGAGTGACAAAACAGGTCTCGTTGTCTCTGGTACAGATCTTCGTGTCCCTCTGCTCTAAACGGATCAAAGGCCCGTAAACTTCCGTAACAGAGGGCGGAATGTCATAGTCTGCCTGTACAAGAGTACAACGGAACAGATACCCCCTCCTGCCCGAAACCTCCACTGTCTGCCCCTGTTCCTTTCTGAGCCGGAGCCGGATCTCGCCGTCTTTCAGGAACCCATAAGTTTCATCCTCACAGGCCACCGCTTCAAATTCCCTCCCGTTATAACAGGCAAAGGACAGTTCTGCAAAACAGAACTCCTCCTCTTTATCTCCGGGCAAAAAAGAATTCCTGTAATCATCCTTCCAGACATCCACATAGAGGAGCACCTCAAAATTTCCTCCCGTTTCCGGCAGATCGTCAAACAGAAAGTATACGCTGTCCCCTTTTTTGGGATGCCTTCCGAAAATCTCTGCATGAAGCGGAACGCCTTCTCTGAGCTCCAGAATTTCTTTTGGTTTCCCTTCCATCATCCGAAATACCCCGGAAAGCCGCCCCCTGAAATAATCGATCTCTTCCACGGCCTCAAAGCAAATCCCGCAGGTCCGGAATTTCTGCCCTTTCTCAATCCTGATTCCGCGGCCGGTATTCTCCGGCTTTACATACAGCGTCGCATTTTCTTCCTTTTTCCGTGAAAATCCCGCCATTTGCAGCAGATTTTCCGTCACTTCCCCGGGGAGTTCCTCCATCCTGTCCCTCTGGGCCGCCTGATAATATGTCAGTATCTCGAGAATCGTCATCCCGGGATCCGAAGGCAGAAAATTTACCCAGCTTCCGGAATAAAAAGGGATTCTTTTTTCTGCCTCCGCCAGCATCTTCCTGAAAGTATCTGTCATATTGTTCCCCCCTGCCCTCTGTAAAGACTTTTTTACCGATTTATAAAACAATGATTTCGTGATCTCCGCCCACACACAGGAGGAACGGTTCCCTCTTAAGATCTGCAAGCTCTTGTATATATTCCCTGCCTTCCTTTCTGTAAGATACGACGACATGATGACAGACAGGCCGTAATACACGCATCCTGGACCGGATCATGACCAGAATCTTTCCCTCTTCAGGGATCCGGCCAAGGACAGGTATCTGAAAAAGCTGCTTTATATAGGAAAGAAGTGCCGCTTTCTCTTCCAGCGCCTGGTGCAGATCTTCTGCCTCCGCCCACAGACGGATGTTTACCTTCACAGGCACAGGCTCACAGACTTTGACCTCCCCGAACCCATTCTCCTGACCCTGACGGCTCAAATGCCTCTCGAGCGGCTCCTGAATCCGGCCAAATGATGCGCCTCCTGCCATAAAATCTTTCATTAGGATACAGACCATAAGCTGCTGATCCCGGATCCGGCACTTTACCTGAGCGATCATCTCTGAAAAACTCCTTGCCTCATTCAGGTAATCCTCTTCCGTCACAAGGCGGCCTGCTGTCTCCAGGATCATACTGCTCTTTAACCGAACCCGTTCCTTTCCCTCCATGTCGCTGCCTCCAGAAGCCTCCAGCGGATTATACACCGCTCCGATATCTGCAAGAGGGATCCCCGGCTGACTGATGGCCATCGCCCATACATTGCCCAGCGCCCCGTCGCAGCTCTCTGTCTCCACCTTAAACGCAGGGCCTGACAGATTGCGTGGCGCCTTTCCGCAGGTGCCGTCCCCGAAAGAAATCCGCTTCTCCTGCCGGTTCAGTACATAATGACGGTCATCAGCGGAAGAATTCAGAAAATCCGGCACCTCCTCCCACAGGACATAAAAGGCGGTGACTGTTCCCTGGGAGCTGTACTCAGCCTCCACCTTGCCCCTTTGCCGCTGAAGCATCTGCCTCATCTGCCGGGACGTCAGCCGGTCAATCTCATTGACCCACACACGGACCCCCAGTAATTGCCCGCCGTAGACCGGAAAAGACATGAGATCCTGCGGTGTTTCCAGAAAATATTCTCTCGGTGCGCTCCTCTCGGTGTTACACACCTGTACCCCATTCAGATAAATCCCCCGGACAGACGGACCATGCAGATCTTCCTCCCCCGCGGCCTCCGCCCGGATCCAGAAGGCCCGCTTTCCTTCTATCTCCTGTTCCTCCATATCCTCCGGCACAAAAAAACGCCAGAGGCCGGAAGCCGTAAGATTTTTTGTGGAATCCATGACACGCAGGGGACAGAACTTTTCCCCGTCTGAATAAGAAAAACGGAGCTCTTTCTCCGAATCTTTCGTATTTCCCTCAACTACCAGATAAAGGCTTAGGGACCCTCTTCCCGGTTTTCTCCCAAACCCAAACAGCATCGCCTCCCCCTGATGACAGAACGCGGCAAAGGCCGGAAACGGCCGTTTTTCTCTGACATCACTGGTAAGATCCGTCTCCCTGTTTCCCTGCCTTCTTCGGACCGATTCCGGGATGATCACCTCACCGCTGAGATCATAGCTCACTTCCAGATTGCTGAAAATGGGATAATGATGGATACCGGGCCGCAAATAACAATTTTCCGCCCTGACGACCTGCAGGCACAAGGCATACCCCTTCCATCCGCCAAGCTCCAGCTGTTCCATATCTGCCGGACACACAAACTCCAGAGTAATACGACCCTTTGTGTGTTCCCCCGAAAAGATACTGCCGTCTGCGCCGCAGCGGATGCTCCGAAATCCGGTTCCGTTATAGTAAGAAAACCCGGTCTCAGATATGTATACTTCTGCCGCTCTGAGTTCTGTACCGGGTCTTGGAGCACGTTTGATCAGCTTAAGCTCTTCCTCCTTTGGAAGGCTCACATGATGCTCCTTTCGCCCATATTCCAGATCAGCCTCTATCCTTACCTTCACGCCCCCATGGATCAGTTCTTCCTTTAAGCCGATATAGCACTGGGCATACAGGGCTATTTCCTCCCCGAATACTGCAAGCCGGTCCCCATCAAGCTCTCTGCTGCCGTCGGTGAGGAACTGCGGACTGTCTTTGCAGATCCCGGTACAAAATTCCAGACGAGGGAAAAACACTTCCCGCCTGACCGGCAGTTTTCTGCGGATCACCACTGCATAAGCGCCGTCCGTCCCGGCAAACCTTATCTTTCCCAGTCTCTTCTTAGGATGTACCTTTTGCTCTCCTCCTTCTGTAAGACAGGCCATCTCATAATGGCCGGGATCACAGAGCATCCCCATCAGTCCCACATCTCCCACATCCATATCAATCTCTCTTCCCTCTTTGCCAAAAAGATACGGATGAAAGATAACCAGCTCATTTTTATAGGGCTCTCCTCCTTTGGCGTCAAACAGATCCAGCGGACACCGTAATCTATCCAGGCTCCCGTAATCCTTTACCTTCCCCTCTTTTTCAGAGATTGCCAGAATCTCTGTAATCTCTGCATTTGTCACATGTACGTCATGGACACTGACAAACACGACCGGCGTTTCTTTCTCCTCACTGGTTCCGTAAAAAAGGCTGCCCTTTGCAACATCTGCCTCTCTGATCCCGTCCTCTGACACCTTTAACACTACCACGCCCTCTGCCGGCTGTGCCCTTTCCGGAGTAAGGGATACAATACCTGTCAGTTCTTCCTCATACCTTGCAAGAAGGCCGTTATACGCCCGGATATTTTCCGCCGTCTGCTCTGCATAAATATTTGCGATCACCGACCCGGTGTCCGGCTGCTCTGCCGAATAATGCCACTGCGGGATACAGGCCCCTGCCAGGCTCTTTAACTCTCTTTGTATGTCTGCCAGTTTTCTTTTGTCTAATTGATTCTGCTCCATCATCTTTCACCTGCTACCTGCTGCCGTTGATATAAAATGGAATCATCACCTGATCCCCACCGCCTTCCGAAAGAGTATAGTTAATCTGAAGATGCAGGCAGGCCTCTCGGTCCCTTTTGTCCACCCGGATGTCCACATCCGCGATCCGCGGCTCCTGGGAAAGGATAGCGTCCTCCAGGCTCTGGGCCAGCATATGGGTTACGGTAGGCGTCATATCTGTAAAGGTATAGGACATCATATCGCACCCGAACTCAGGCCTTGTACTTCGCTCTTCTCTCTGCGTCATCAAAATCAGATAGATAGAATCCTTCACACTTTCTTCCAGCTCCGCCTCCAGAAATCTCCCGGTCACCGGATCGATCTGGGGCGGAAATTTCATCCCCTGCTTCATCTTTCCTCCCTGTCCTGATCTTACTATCCCAATTTCACAGGAGTTCCCGACACCGTCAGCATCCCCCCGCTGTCTGCCTTTAACATGGACGAGGCCTGAAGCGCCACCTGCACCCCTTCTGCCTTCCACGCACCGCCGGCAGAAAATTCCATGGCTCCGTCCGAACACAGCCGGATCTTTTTTGCATCAATCTTTACAGTCCCGTTCGCTCCGTTGAGCGTAATTTTTACCGAGTCCCCTGCCGCAATCGTAATTTTATTTTCCCCGCAGATACTTATACTCCCCTTCTGCCCTGACAGGCAGATCCTGCTTTTTTCCTCCTGATCTTTCAAAAGGAGCTCCTTCTTTTCGTTGTCCATCGTAAGGCTTAAGGCCTTTTTTGCCGTGGACAGGGACAGACGATCCTTCTCTCCGCCGGAATCTTTTGCATCCTGGAATTCCAGACAATTCCCGTGTCTGGTTGCAATCCCCTTCCTCTGGTTCTGCTCTGTGCAGGCCCGTTTTATAAACGGATCTTGATCTCTTGGGATGGAGCCAATCACATATACCCGCTCCAGGCTGCCGTACTCACATGCAAGCAGGACCTGATCCCCCACCTCCGGCCGAAAATACTGCCCCCACTCTTTCCCACAGTACATATGTACCACCTTCGCCCATCTCAGAGCATGGGCCTCTTCACTCTGCACCGGGATCTTTACCCTGACATACCCCGGAAGGTTCTGATTGTCATTCTCCGTCACGATTCCTGCCAGAACCCCCTGTACAGGTACATAATCCTGCCGTCGTTCCTCTTCTAACACCTCATAGATCGACATCCTTGTTCCTCCTGTCCCTATCCGTCCTTAAGAGAGCCTGCCGTTCCCTTAATCCTTGTCCGGTATCCGTGTGCGCTGTCCATCAAATGCTGTACTTCTGTAATATAAAACACATTGTCTGCCGGCTCTGAAAGATCTGTGATTTCCAGGCAGCGCCCCGGCTCAAGCTCCGGGATACCCACGCATTCACATTCCAGACTCCCGTACCTATCTGCAATCTGATCTATGAATCCCTCTGCCCGGTTCACCGCCGACCGGGCATCGCATACAGCCGGACGGATATACACCTTTTCTGTCTGAGAAATCAAAGCGCCTGCTTTATTGCCCTGGGAGAGCCGGTTTTTAAATTTTTTCCTTCCGAAAATCAACTTTCCTTCTCTGTCGTCCATGCTGCGGATCTCTACCTTCTGCACCTGCCCCCGGATATCGTATCCGATGCGGTAGGAATAAATTCCCTTCCCGGGGCTTAAGCTTCCCTGGACGGGCTGCCGCGGCTTTGCCTCCCGGAAATACACCGTCCCTTTGCGCACAAAAAATTCATAGTGGAATCTCCGGGCCGCCTTTACCACAAATTCATAATCGCTCTCATACACCCTGTCAATAGGGATGCTTCCGGATCCTTTTCCCCCGCCGTCCTTCTGATCCGGCGTCTTCTGGATCTCCAGCTTTTGTATGATACTCCTGGATTTCATTTCCTGATAAGGCGGTTTTGAAAAAATCTCCTTCACAGCGTCGCTGTACCTTTTACTCTCCAGCACCCCTGCACAGCAATTGGACATCATAATTCCTTTTGCGTCCATAGCCGTAACCTCCACACAGGGCCCGTTTTCCTCATTCACAAACTCCACCCTTGCAATAAACCCCCGGAATACTTCCGTGAGACGCTCCCCGTACCCGGCCTCTACAACCACCAGAGACCCCAGCAGGATGTATGGCTTCAACACTTCCATGCAGTAGCTCCCCGTCTCCTCATCCGTACAGTTATAGATAGAAAATACGGCCTGAGATGCTTCTTCCTTACAGCTTAACTCTACCCGGATGTCAGAGAGTATCAGCTGTCTCTGGCAGTCTCCAAAGCTTTTTCCCTCAACGATAATATTAACGGCCGGGAACCGGAAATCCCCGTATGTTTCTTTGAGCCTTTCATAATCCATTCTGACACCCCCCTTCTTTTATTGAGGCCGCTGAAAAACATATCATTTTTTAGATTTAAATTTCAAATACACACAAAA
>CAJTRM010000038.1 GCA_910578865.1 uncultured Dorea sp. | reverse complement strand
TTGCAGTATTTGTAGCCGGAACAGAGGAATAACCTTGACGGACATAAACGCCTTCAGGACGCAAGCCTTTTTTGGTTATATAATATGGTCGCTCTGTTCCCTGCTGAATATCAACTGTAACGATTTTCTTTCCATCTACCGTTACTGTTTCATAATGAAGAAACATCGTCAGATCCGGTTTAATTGCATCTCGAACCATATTGCTGATTTGCAAAGAAGTTTCGTCTGGGTTATCCACTCCTGACACGGTTCCGTCATCCTGAACGCCTATATACAGTTTTCCTCCCTCACAGTTTGCAAAAGCAATGACTTCTTTTTTTATATCCTCCACTACAATTGCTTTTAATTCAACCGTTTCGCTTTCCTGAAAAATCACTTGATCGCCTCCTGATTTCATTCTACCCACATTCTACTCATTCTACTCATTCTTGTCAACCATTTTGTTAGAATGAGTAGAATGAATTAAAAATACAATAGGAAACGGAATAATACCCGGCTTTTTCAAAATATCGAAATGGTTTGTCCCGAATATTACATATTATTCGGAACAAATACTAACCATTTTGTTTTTGTCGTTAATGAAACAACCTCCTTTATTCGATAATTTTCTCGCTATATTTCAACTTGGAAAAGGAATTGAATAAATGGCGACAAACGCATGGACCCCTTGAAAATAAAGGCTTTTTCCGTTTGTCGTTATTATACCGTAACGGCACATGTATGCAAGCATTTTGACAGAGCAGGGAGTTCCGCTGATAAAAGTATCCGCGCTTCTTGGACATTCAAGCCTGAATACGACGTTTGAATATTACTGCGAGGTTATGGATGAGACAGAGAAGATTCGCGGTTTTTTAAATAATAGTTTCCTGCCGGAAGGGGCGTGAGAGTGTGTTGGATTTAAAGAGGCAAAATTATGTGGACTGGGATGTAAAGTCAGTCTTTAAACTGCCTGAACGAAATAATTATGCTTATCGTGTCATCCTGAAATATCAGGATGGCACGAAACATATACAGCAGAAATCAGGATTCCAGACGAAGAAGGAAGCAGAGGATGCTAAAAAGAGAACGATAGGCGAGTTAAGTAACGGCACCTATGTGGTAAACTGTCATGTAAGGTTGAAAGAATTTTTGGAATACTGGCTTGAATATGATATCAGACAAAGAGTCGGGAGCTTTAATACTTATTCTGTATATTCACAAACAGTAAAGCATCATATCATTCCATATATTGGAAGAAAAAGACTGACGGAGCTAAGCAGAGGGGATATCCAGAGGCTGTATAAGAACCGCGCGGAGTGTTCAGTCCATATTGTGCGGCATGTTAAGACTGTTCTGAATGTGTCTTTCCGCTATGCTACGGCTCATAAGCTGGTTTCAGTGAATCCGGCAGAAGGGGTTAATTTACCAAAGATTGTAGAAGCTAAACCGTACCATACCAGGAATATAGATATTCAGAAAACACTGACAATGGAGCAGATACAGATTTTACTGGAAGCCAGCAAAAGGACGCAAATCCATATGCAGGTGTTGTTTAATGTGTTGATGGGATTGCGCCGTCAAGAAATTAATGGATTGAAATATTCAGATGTTGATTATATTAATCGTACCTTGACAGTAGAACGCCAACTGGGGAAAGAATTAGACAGGAATCCCAATGCCAGTGGCGAGAATACTATGACGAAAAGAGAGCTTCCTTTAAAATCATCGTCTAGCAAGAGGGTGCTTCCCATACCGGATTATGTTTTCGAGGCAGTTTTGGAAGAACGGAAGATATATGAAAAGAACAGAAGCCGTAGGAAATCGCAGTTTTTAGATGCAGATTATATCTGCTGTTCCAGTTATGGAAAACCGCGAAGCAAGGATTTTCATTGGAGACATTACAAAAATCTTCTTAAAAGCGCCGGATTACCTGATATAAGATGGCATGACTTAAGAAGTACATATTGTACGCTTCTGCTTAAGAGTGACTTTAATCCAAAAGCAGTATCAAAGCTGATGGGTCATGCAAAGGAACTGATTACAGTAGATGTGTATGGTGACAATCAGAACATTATTCCAGAAGAAATACCGGAATTGGTATCCTATATGAATGATGTTATGCCAAAGAAAAGGAGCGGGCAGGATTTGAAAGATGTGGTATTGGATACAGTAATAGAAACAGAAAAATATTTGCCGGATAAATAAAAAGATTGTTACTGTGAGTGAATGAACGGTAATAAACGTTTTGTTTCAAGGCGAAAGCATTGATTTCGCTGTTGTCAGAATGGGGAAACCACGATATAATAAAGACAGAATATTTTGCTTTTAAGATGAGGGAAATATTGTGAAAGGATAAGAAATATGCAGAAAAAAACACCGGATTACGATAATGTGTTTAAGACTATGAAGAGCAAGCACAAGAGATTGTTCATATCCGTAATTAATGACGTTTTCGGGAAAGAGTACCCGTTAGATACAAAAGTGGAGGTTTTACCGTCAGAGGGATATTTGACTGAAAGTGAGACGGCAGACGGGAGCAAGGAAATAGAAGAGCAGATTTCTGACTTCCTGATTAAGATAGGGAGTGAGGTTTACCTGCTGGAGTGTCAGAGCTATGATGACGGCTCTATGGCAATCAGGATTGCAGAATATGTGTTCATTGTTGCAAGGCAGTTTGCAACATGGGATATTGGGCATGCGACGATTCCCATGCCGAGATTTTCCGTAATCTATGTCAAACGGACGGAGAGAACTCCGAAGACTACGAAAATTACTTTTACGTTTCCGGACGGGCAGGAAGTAAATTATGAATCCCCCAATGTAATTCTGGAAGAATTCACAAAGGAATATATTGTTGAAAAGAAGTTGTTCCCTTATATTCCATTCTATATTGCAAGATATGAAAAGGATATGATATCCGAAGGAAGTATAGAGAACGCAGTACGGGATTTGGAATATTTCAGGAATGAACTGGTTCGTTTGTATGAAGCGGAGGAATTGACCGATCATGAACTGATCGACTTAAAAGGATTTATAAATACCATCATTACACATATTACAAATGGAAATCAAAATGAGGAAAGGCTGGTGAGTATTATGGGTGGAACAGTAATTGAGACAGAATCGGAAAGGTTGATAAGCCAGGGAAAAGCGCAGTTGCTTATAGAGCTAGGGCAGGAAGAAGGTCTTGATGATGCAACGCTCCTGAAAAGAATGCAGGAACGGATAGGTCTGTCTCTGGAACAGGCATCTGCCTATTTAAAACGGTATGGAAAACAGACTGTATAGATTTGCGAAGACGGGTGACAATTTGAAGTGAAGGGAGTATTTTCGTCAAAAACGAGAGTACTCCTATTTTTGCGAAAGAACGGATGTTTCGGAACGTTTGTTCTAAAACTTCTCGTTTTTATCTGTACAAATAAAGAACCATATGCTATAATCAGAATACTTTTTGGAACATCAGATTCATGGTGTCCGGCTGGGTATAACCAGTCCGGGAAAATGAAATCAGTGAACAAAATTCGTCGAAAGGCAATTTTACAAAAAACGGAAGATGTGCCTCGACGAATTTCTGCCTAATAGTCGAATTTTTTTAATATGGATTTTGGAGGTGATTTTTGTGCAGGATGCACAAAGTGTCTTTAAATTACACAGTGATTACGAGCCCACCGGAGATCAGCCGCAGGCGATAGAAGCCCTTGTCAAAGGCTTCCAGGAAGGCAACCAGTGTCAGACTTTACTGGGGGTTACGGGTTCCGGTAAGACATTTACTATGGCGAATGTTATCCAGAAGCTGAATAAACCGACTTTGGTAATAGCGCACAATAAGACCCTTGCTGCACAATTGTACGGTGAGTTCAAGGAATTTTTCCCTGAGAATGCAGTGGAGTATTTTGTGTCCTACTATGACTACTACCAACCAGAGGCCTACGTTCCATCCTCCGACACCTACATTGCCAAGGATTCCTCCATCAATGATGAGATTGACAAACTTCGGCATTCTGCGACGGCGGCGCTGTCCGAGCGCCGGGATGTCATTATCATTGCCAGTGTTTCCTGCATCTACGGCCTGGGATCGCCGATTGACTACCAGAATATGGTGATTTCCCTGCGCCCCGGTATGGAGAAGGACAGAGATGACGTGATCCGCAAATTGATTGAGATCCAGTATGACCGGAATGAAATGGATTTTAAGAGGGGGACTTTCCGAGTGCATGGCGATGTGCTGGAAGTGATCCCTGCACTGTGTGAGGGTATTGCATACCGGATAGAATTTTTCGGCGATGAAGTGGAGAGAATTACAGAGATTGATGTTTTGACCGGAGAGATTAAAAATGAATTGAACCACATTGCCATTTTTCCGGCTTCCCACTATGTAGTATCAAAGGAAAGTATGGAACGTGCGATCCGTGCCATTGAAGAAGAACTTGAGGGACAGATTAAATATTTTAAAGGAGAAGGGAAACTTTTGGAGGCTCAGAGAATCTCGGAGAGGACGAACTTTGATATAGAAATGATGCGGGAGACAGGTTTTTGTTCCGGAATAGAGAATTATTCCAGACATTTGACGGGTCTGGAGGCGGGACAGCCGCCCCATACGTTGATTGATTATTTCCCGGATGATTTCATTCTTATGATAGACGAATCTCATAAGACTGTGCCTCAGATCGGCGGAATGTACCATGGAGATCAGTCCAGGAAGTCTACATTGGTGGAGTATGGTTTCCGGCTTCCTTCAGCGAAGGACAACCGTCCTTTAAGCTTTGATGAGTTTGAGGGCAAGATTGACCAGGTGCTGTTTGTCTCAGCTACTCCGGGTTCCTATGAGGGGCAACATGAACTTTTGCGGGCAGAGCAGGTTATCAGGCCTACAGGGCTGCTGGATCCGGAGATTTCTGTGCGTCCGGTGGAAGGTCAGATTGACGATCTTGTGGCAGAGGTGAATAAAGAAATTGCAAAGAAGAACAAAATACTGATTACGACGCTGACTAAGAGAATGGCGGAGGATCTGACGGATTATATGCGGGAGCTTGGCATCCGTGTAAGGTATCTCCACTCGGATATTGATACGCTGGAGCGTACGGAGATCGTGAGAGATATGAGGCTGGATGTATTTGACGTGTTGATCGGCATCAACCTTTTGCGTGAGGGGCTGGATATACCGGAGATCACGCTGGTTGCAATTCTGGATGCTGATAAAGAAGGCTTCCTGCGTTCTGAGACGTCGCTGATCCAGACAGTCGGACGTGCCGCCCGCAACGCGGAGGGTCATGTGATCATGTATGCCGACAATATGACGGACTCTATGGCGAATGCGATTGAAGAGACCAAGCGCCGCCGTAAGGTGCAGATGGAGTATAATGAAGCACACGGCATTACTCCTCAGACGATTCAGAAGAGTGTCCGCGACCTGATCAGTATTTCCAGAAAAGTGGCGGCAGAAGAACTGAGGCTTGAGAAAGATCCGGAATCTATGAGCCCGAAAGAACTGGAGAAGCTGATCGCAGATGTGACAAAACAGATGAAGAAAGCAGCGGCAGAACTTAATTTTGAGGCGGCAGCAGAGTTGAGAGATAAGCTGGTTGAGCTAAAAAGGCTGTTGAAAGAATGAGATTATTCAAAGCAAAAAAGTAAATACAAAAGTTTGACGAAGATAAGGAAGATCATCGAAAGGAAGGCAGACAACCTATGCCAAAGAAGAAAGATAACAGACAATATATTAAGATTCGGGGAGCCAATGAACACAACCTGAAAAATATAGATTTGAATATTCCGAGAAATGAACTGGTGGTGCTGACCGGCCTTAGCGGTTCCGGCAAATCCTCTCTGGCGTTTGACACTATTTATGCAGAGGGGCAGAGAAGATATATGGAATCATTGTCCTCTTATGCGAGACAATTCCTGGGGCAGATGGAGAAGCCGGATGTAGAGAGCATCGAAGGGTTGTCTCCCGCAATCTCTATCGACCAGAAATCTACGAACCGTAATCCGCGTTCTACCGTGGGGACAGTGACGGAAATTTACGATTATTTCCGTTTACTCTATGCGAGGGTCGGGATCCCGCACTGTCCGAAATGTGGCAAGGAGATCAGGAAGCAGACGGTGGATCAGATGGTGGATCAGATTATGGAACTGCCGGAGAAGACTAAGATTCAGCTGTTAGCGCCTGTGGTGCGCGGCCGGAAAGGAACACATGTCAAACTATTTGACCGTGCGAAGAAAAGCGGATATGTCCGGGCACGGGTGGACGGGAACCTATACGAATTATCCGAGGATATTGTCCTTGACAAAAACATTAAGCATAATATTGAAATTATCGTTGACCGCCTGGTAGTAAAGCCTGGTATTGAGAAGCGCCTGACAGATTCTATTGAAAATGTGCTGCATCTCGCCGAGGGGCTGATGACGGTAGATGTGATCGGCCAGGAACCGATTAATTTCAGCCAGAGCTTTTCCTGTCCGGATTGTGGGATCAGTATTGACGAGATTGAGCCGAGAAGCTTTTCTTTCAATAATCCGTTCGGTGCGTGTCCGGAGTGCTTTGGGCTTGGATACAAGATGGAATTTGACATTGACCTGATGATCCCGGACAAGAGTCTGAGTATTGCCGAGGGTGCGCTTACTGTGATGGGATGGCAGTCCTGCACGGATAAGAAGAGCTTTACCTACGCGATTTTGGACGGCCTCAGTAAAGCCTATGATTTTTCACTGGACACTCCATTTGAGGAGTACCCGAAAAAGATACAGGATCTCCTGATCCACGGGACAGGCGGCAAAGAGGTAAAGGTTCATTATCATGGACAGAGAGGGGAAGGGATCTACGACGTGGCGTTTGAGGGGCTGATACGCAATGTTGAGCGCCGTTACCGGGAAACCGGCTCTGATACCATGAAGGCAGAATACGAAGAGTTTATGAGGATCACACCCTGCCATGAATGTAGCGGGCAGCGTCTGAAGCCAGCGGCCCTGGCTGTCACCATAGGAGAAAAAAATATTGCAGAGGTGACAGAGATGTCCATCGGGAAACTGCAGAGATTTCTTAACGATCTCCAGCTAAACAAACAGCAGTTTCTGATCGGAGGACAGATCTTGAAGGAGATTCGCTCCAGAATACAATTTTTAACAGATGTGGGGCTGGATTACCTGACTCTTGCAAGGGCAACAGGTTCTCTGTCCGGCGGAGAGGCACAGAGGATCCGTCTTGCCACACAGATAGGTTCCGGCCTGGTAGGCGTTGCCTATATTTTGGATGAACCAAGTATCGGTCTTCACCAGAGGGATAACGATAAGCTTTTGCATACGCTGAAGCATCTTCGGGATCTGGGTAATTCTGTCCTGGTGGTAGAGCACGATGAGGATACTATGCGGGAGGCTGACTATATTGTAGATATCGGTCCCGGCGCCGGTGAACACGGCGGCGAAGTTGTGGCAGAGGGAACGGCAGAAGAGATTATGAAAAATAAGGATTCCGTTACCGGAGCATATCTCAGCGGAAGGGTAAAGATACCGGTGCCCCGGGAAAGAAAGAGCCCATCCGGCTGGATTGAGATTCTCAGGGCGGGGGAAAACAATCTAAAAGAGATTGACGTTAAGATTCCGCTGGGAATTATGACGTGCATCACCGGTGTGTCCGGTTCCGGCAAGAGTTCCCTGATCAACGAGATTCTGTATAAGCGGCTTGCAAGAGATCTGAACCGTGCCAGAACGATTCCGGGCAGACACAAGGATATCAAGGGAGTGGAACAGCTTGACAAGGTTATAGCGATCGACCAGTCTCCCATCGGCCGTACACCCAGATCCAACCCTGCAACATATACAGGGGTGTTTGACCTGATCCGTGATCTGTTTGCGGCAACGGCTGATGCAAAGGCAAAAGGATATAAAAAAGGAAGGTTCAGCTTTAACGTAAAAGGAGGGCGCTGCGAGGCCTGCAGCGGGGATGGAATCCTGAAGATAGAGATGCATTTTTTGCCGGATGTCTATGTGCCGTGTGAAGTTTGTCACGGGAAACGGTATAACAGAGAGACATTGGAGGTAAAATACAAAGGCAAGAGTATTTATGACGTGCTGAACATGACGGTGGAGGAGGCGCTGCATTTCTTTGAGAATGTTCCAAGTATCCGCAGGAAAATGGAGACACTTTATGATGTGGGACTGTCCTATATCCGGCTTGGGCAGCCGTCTACCCAGCTGTCCGGCGGGGAGGCGCAGAGGATTAAGCTGGCGACGGAGCTCAGTAAACGAAGCACAGGGAAGACCATCTATATTCTGGATGAACCTACGACAGGCCTTCATTTTGCAGACGTACACAAGCTGACGGAGATCTTACAGAGACTGGCTGCAGACGGCAATACGGTCATCGTGATCGAACATAATCTGGATGTAATTAAAACTGCGGATTATATTATTGACATGGGCCCGGAGGGCGGTGACAAAGGAGGGACTGTGATTGCCCGCGGTACTCCGGAGGAGGTGGCAGAAAACCCTGTATCCTATACCGGAAAATACATTCGTACAATGATTGACAGGTAATATCTTTTTCCGACAAAATGCTCCTGCACTTCACAAAGAATTAAGGAAAAAGGGGTTTCCATTTACAGTAAAGTTGATTATAATGATACAAGCATTGAGGCTGATAAGACCGGTGCATTGTGAAGATCACAAATGATGATGGGGATAGATATAGAGAGTGTTGTGATGAAAGGAGACTTGACATGTCGGTAGATATTGGAATTGATCTGGGTACGGCCAGTATACTTGTATATGTAAAAGGTAAGGGTGTTATCTTGAAAGAACCGTCAGTTGTGGCGTTTGACAGGGATACGAACGGGATAAAGGCGATTGGAGAGGAAGCCAGGCTGATGCTCGGCAGGACTCCGGGGAATATTGTGGCAATCCGTCCATTGAGGCAGGGGGTTATCTCAGATTACACAGTTACAGAGAAGATGATCAAATATTTTGTCCAGAAGGCGATGGGGAAACGTACCTTCAAGAAGCCGAGGATCAGCATCTGCGTGCCAAGCGGCGTGACAGAGGTGGAGCGAAAGGCAGTTGAGGAGGCAACCTATGCGGCGGGTGCAAGGGATGTGCATTTGATTGAAGAGCCGGTAGCGGCGGCCATTGGCGCGGGAATTGATATTTCAAAGCCATGCGGAAATATGATTGTGGATATCGGAGGAGGTACTTCGGATATTGCAGTTATCTCTCTTGGAGGAACGGTGGTGAATACCTCCGTGAAAATTGCAGGGGATGACTTTGATGAGGCAATCGTGCGCTATATGAGAAAGAAGCATAATCTTCTGATCGGAGAACGAACGGCGGAAGATATAAAGATTAAGATCGGGACCACATATCAGCTGATGGAGGACGAGGCAATCGAAGTCCGGGGACGTAATCTGGTGACCGGTCTACCCAAGACAGTGACAGTGACCTCTTCTGAGACAGAGGAGGCGTTGAGGGAAACGACCGGCCAGATCGTGGAGGCTGTGATCGGGGTGCTGGAACGCACCCCGCCTGAGCTGTCAGCGGATATTCTGGACCGCGGAATTGTTCTTACCGGAGGAGGAGCCATGCTTCGCGGTCTGGAAGAGTTGATCGAGGAGAGGACGGGCATCAACACTATTACTGCGGAGGATCCCATGAAGGTAGTTGCCATCGGCACCGGGCAGTATGTAGAATTTATGAGCAATCGGAAGGAATATTAATTAAAAGATATCACATGGAAAAGATAAAAGGCTATGTAGAGCATATTGTGTACCGCAATGAGGAAAATGGTTACACGGTATTTCATTTGAATAATGATAATGGAGAACTGACCTGTGTAGGGAAATTTCATTATATTGAAGAAGGAGAGCTGCTTGAACTGGAAGGGGAATATACGATGCATAAGCTGTATGGTTCACAGCTTCAGGTAGAGTCTTCAAGAGTGTGCGAGCCGGAGGACCTGGTGTCTATTGAACGGTACCTTGGCTCAGGAGCGGTGAAGGGGCTGGGCGCGGCTCTGGCCGGAAGAATCGTAAAGAAATTTAAGGAAGAGACATTCCGTATTATAGAAGAAGAGCCGGAACGCCTTGCAGAGATCAAGGGAATCAGTGAGCGGAAGGCGAGAGAGATTGCAGTTCAGGTGGAAGAGAAAAAAGAGATGCGTGCTGCAATGATATACCTCCAGAAATATGGAATTTCAACTACGCTTGCGGCCCGGATCTATCAGCACTATGGACAGAATATTTACCATGTCATAGAGGAAAATCCATATCAGATTGCAGATCATGTCTCCGGTGTGGGATTTAAAACAGCCGATGAGATTGCGGCAAAAGTCGGAATTCGGGCAGATTCGGATTACCGTATTTTAAGCGGCATTTTCTATACACTGCTGCAGAGTGTGGGAGAAGGCCATATATATTTGAAAAAAGAAGCTCTCCTGTGGCGTTCAGGAGAGTTGTTGGGCGTTCAGATCGAACATATTGAAAAGTATCTGATGGATCTGGCCATGGAAAAAAAGATTGTGTTAAAGGAAGAAAAAGACGGTGCAAGGGTTTATGCGTCCCGCTATTACTATATGGAGATGAATGCGGCCAGAATGCTCCATGATCTGAACATACAGGAGGAGTTAGCTGATGTGGCTCTTTGGCACCGCATCCATGAAATTGAAACGGATACGGGACTTGTGTTGGATGAAATGCAGCAGAGGGCGGTGATGGAGACGGCGCGCAATGGAGTCGTAATACTCACCGGAGGCCCCGGAACAGGGAAAACTACGACCATCAATGCTATGATTCATTTTTTTGAGAGCGAAGGCATGGATATCTTTCTTGCGGCGCCTACCGGAAGAGCGGCAAAGAGAATGACAGAGGCCACAGGATGCGAGGCGCTTACTATTCACAGGCTTTTGGAGGTAAACGGAAATCCGGAGGAGGAAAGTAATGCCGGATTTTCCCGCAATGAGGAGCATCCGCTGGAGGCAGATGTCATCATTATTGATGAGATGTCTATGGTAGACCTGCCGTTAATGTATGCGCTTCTGAAAGCAATTGTTCCGGGAACAAGACTGGTGCTTGTGGGGGACAGAAACCAGCTTCCAAGTGTCGGTCCGGGAAGTGTGCTGAAGGATATTATAGATTCGGCGTGTTTTCCGGTTGTTATGCTCAGAAAAATTTTCCGTCAGGCACAAGAAAGTGATATTGTAGTAAATGCTCATAAAATTAATCGTGGGGAAGAGGTAATCCTGGACAATAAAAGCAAAGATTTTTTCTTTTTAAAACGCCAGGATCCCAATACAATCATTAATGTGCTTATTACACTGATCCGTCAGAAACTGCCCAAATATGTGGACGCAAAGCCTTATGATATCCAGGTGCTGACTCCGATGAGAAAAGGACTTCTGGGAGTGGAGAGACTGAACCGTATTCTGCAGGAATATCTGAACCCCCCGGAGAAGGGGAAGGAAGAGAAAGAGTACGGAGACCGGCTGTTCCGGGAAGGTGATAAAGTAATGCAGATCAAAAACAATTACCAGCTGGAGTGGGAGGTTTCCACAAAGTATGGAATGACGGTGGACAAAGGCCTTGGTATCTTTAACGGAGATATGGGCATTATCCGAAAGATCAATACCTATGAGGAGTCGGTTACTGTTGAATTTGACGAACACCGAAAGGTGAAATATCCTTACAGTCTGCTGGAAGAATTGGAACTTGCCTATGCAATCACTATACATAAGTCCCAGGGGAGTGAATATCCGGCGGTGGTGATCCCTCTTTTACAGGGGCCGCGGCAGCTATATAACAGAAACCTTTTGTATACTGCGGTGACGAGGGCAAAAAAGTGTGTAACGCTTGTGGGGAGTGATGTGACATTTCGGGAGATGATCCAGAATACAGATGAACAGGCCCGCAACACGAGCCTGGAAGAACGAATCCGGGAAATTTTACTGTGAAAAGCAAAAGAGTTATAAATTTTATTTTAAGATTGTTCTGGCCGGAAATATGCCCTTTTTGCGGGAAGGTGAATAAAACGGGCATCTGTCCGGCCTGCAAAGAAAGGCTGGAGCAATTATCCGTCAAAGATCCAAAGTGCATGCGCTGTGGTAAGCCTGTACAGTATAAAGAACAGGAATATTGCCATGACTGTGCACATACATATCATTATTATGACAGAGGGGCCGCTCTATGGCTTCATAAAGAACCTGTCAGCACATCCATTTATCAGTTTAAATATCATAACCAGCGCAGGTTCGGTTTCTATTATGCCTCAGAAATGGCGTTTCGCTGCAGGAATCTTATTCGGCAGTGGAATCCGGAGGCCATTATCCCTGTCCCGTTACATGTACATAGAAGGAGAAAGAGAGGCTATAATCAGTCTTTGATTGTCGCCAGGGAACTGGGGAGTATACTTGGAATCCCGGTGGCCGATGAACTAGTGGCAAGAGTCAGAAATACCAGTCCGCAGAAGCAGCTGGGCCATAAAAGCAGAGAAAAAAATCTGAGAGATGCATTTGCACTGAGATATCGTCTTCGGGAAGTAAAAAGTATACTGCTGATTGATGATATTTATACTACAGGAAATACTGTAGACGGGGTGGCAAAAGTGCTTAAGCAGGCCGGGGTGGAAAAAGTCTATTTTTTAACTATAAGTATTGGACAAGGATACTGATATTTGTTATACTAAAAATGATGTTTAAATACTGAAAATATATTTCGAGGTGTAGCATGTTAGACGAAAACAGAGTGAAATTGATGACCAGACTTGCTCTATATGAGCAGACGGAAGGAAAAGAAGACTTTAAAATCAGTGAATATTATAAATCTGACTATATCGGGATGCATATCATCTGTTCCATACTGTGGGTTACTGTGGGCTATGTCGGCATCGGGGTACTGGTCGTTCTTGCAGGGCTTGAAGATCTGATGGCCAAGATGTCCATGGGTCTTCTGGTGACTCTGATGATCGGTGCAGTGGCAGGTTACCTTGCAACAGTGATCATATTTGCTGTCGTTACCAGACATATCTATAATAAGAGACATCAGGATGCACGGCAGAGAGTAAAGCTTTTTAACCACGATCTGATAAAACTGCTTAAGTTATATGAAAAGGAGAAAAAGTAAGATGGATAGTTTATTCGTATTTCGGGAAAAACTTCGGGAAGTATATGCAAAACGCTCCAGGATTTTTGATAAGATCATTCAGTTTATCGTTGCAATCGTGACGTTTTATTTGATCAATGATAACGTAGGGTTTATGAAGATGGCATCTTCTCCGGCTGTTACGCTGGCACTGGCAGTTATCTGTACATTTTTCCCTATGAATATAACCATTATTGCGGCAACGGCGTTGATCCTGGCACATATGTTTGCAGTATCACTGGCTGTGCTGGCAGTGACAGCGCTTGTATTTCTGGTTATGTATATCTTCTATTTCCGACTGACCCCGAAGATGGCATTTGTAGTGCTGATCACTCCGGTTGCATTTGTGTTTAAGATTCCTTATGTAATACCTCTTGCATACGGCCTGGTTTCTACGCCGATGTCTTTGATCGCAGTCAGCTGCGGGACCATTGTCTATTATATGATGCAGTATGTGAAAAAAGCCGCCCCCGGTTTAGACGGCAAAGGCAAGGACGGATTTATGACACAGGTTCCTGCATATGTGAAGCAGGTGTTCCAGAATAAAGAGATGTGGGTCGTAGTTGCGGCATTTGTTATCTGCCTGCTGCTTGTATATACGATACGCCGTCAGTCGGCAGACCATGCCTGGAAGATTGCTATTGTGGCAGGGGCGGTCATTAATGTTGTGATAATCGCGGCGGGAGATATTGCAATGGGTGTGCATACGTCCTACACATCTCTTGTGGCAGGAAATGTTGTGGCTGTAGTGATAGGACTTATTCTGGAATTGTTTTTCTTTTCTGTTGATTATGCCAGGAGTGAGAACCTCCAGTATGAGGATGATGAATATTATTATTATGTAAAGGCGATTCCCAAGCTGTCCGTTGCGTCCCCGGAGAAAACAGTTAAGAGGATTAACGAGAGGCAGGAGACAGAAATCATAGATACAGATGAGGTTCGCCGTAAGAGCAGAAAAGGAGGCAAAGTTCCTAAAGGGAAAGAACTTCGGGAAGTGAAAAAGGCAAAAAATGCCAAAGGAGGCGCAGTTCCGAAAAAACGTCCGGAATCCCAGAATATGTCTTCCGCGAATAAGCATGATATAGACGAGGTAAACAAAATGCTTTTAACGCAAGGATTGAAGCAGGATCTGAACCTGAAGGGTTAGTGTGCTGACTGCATTATATTCAGCCAAACCTCCTTGTCTATCCGCCCATCTGCTGCGTTGGATTTTCTATCCGTAGCCACCGCTACGCCGTCGAAAATCCGCCTTGCCGATGAGCGAATATCCTGCGGAGTTTCGCCAGATATAATGCGGTCAGCACACTAGAAATAAAACTTACTACGAAAAAAGAAGGAGGTGACAATAATGGAGCAGCGTATTTCCCAGTTTTTGCAGCAATATGTAGCCGAGGTATATTTCCCGAATATTCGCCTTACAGATGTGCTGGAAGTGCTGATCATCGCCTTTCTGATCTATCAGATTATGATCTGGATTAAGAATACCAAGGCATGGATGTTGTTAAAAGGGATTACTGTACTTGCTGTATTCATTCTTGTTGCTACGCTTTTGCAGATGCATACCGTGCTTTTTATCGTGCGGAATACGGTTACAGTTATGGCTATGGCCGTAGTCGTGGTGTTTCAGCCGGAACTTCGGCGCGCTCTTGAAAAGCTGGGCGAGAAGAGCCTGTTTTCGTCGGTGGTACCTTTTGATACGTCCCGGGACCGCGCCAGGTTCAGTAAAGAGACGGTGGATAGTATTGTCGATGCATCCTACAGTATGGGGCGTGTGAAGACAGGCGCCCTGATTGTAGTGGAACAGGCCATTCACCTGACCGAATATGAAAGTACAGGTATCCGTATGGACTGTATTGTATCTATGCAGGTACTGATCAATATATTTGAGCATAATACACCACTTCATGATGGTGCGATCATTGTGCGGGGTGACAGGATTGTTTCGGCTACCTGTTATCTTCCGTTATCAGACAATATGGGACTTAGTAAGGAGTTGGGAACAAGACATCGTGCAGCCGTTGGGATGAGCGAAGTCAGTGATGCCCTGATCGTGGCAGTGTCAGAGGAAACAGGTGCAGTATCAGTCGCTCAGGGAGGAAGGCTGAAGCGTAATGTATCAAGAGAAGAACTGCGTGCAAGCCTGGAAAATATCCAGAACAGAAAAACTGAATCAAGGAAATGGGTACCTTTGTGGAAAGGAAGGCATAAGAATGAAAAAAAGACTAATGAATAACTGGGGTCTTAAGATATTAGCCTTCTTTGTGGCAGCATTGCTCTGGTTTGTAGTAGTTAATATAGATAATCCGATTACAGATCAGACTTACAGTAATATTCCGGTGAATGTGATCAATGCAGAAGTTCTTGCATCGGAGGATTCGCCAAAGACCTATCAGATTGTAGATAATACTCAGACTGTAAATGTTACAGTGAGAGCCAAGCGTTCTGTACTCAGTAAGATCAGCCAGGAAGATATCATAGCGGTAGCCGATATGAAGGAACTTGTATTGGGATCACAGATTCCGATTCAGGTATCTGTGAAAGGACATGAATATAAAGAGGCATATTCCAATCCGAGGAATCTTCAGATTCATCTGGAGGATGAGGAGACCAGGAAATTCCCTATTGTACCAAAGACTACCGGAACGGTAAGGGATGGTTATGTGCTTGGTAATATTCAGGCTGTTCCGGAGAGAGTATCTATCCGCGGACCGAAATCTGTGATTGATAAGATCAGTAAAGTAGAGGCATCTGTAAGTGTTTCCGGTCTGTCACAAGATACCGTTCTGCCATCAGAACTGATATTGTATGATCAGGACGGCAACAAGATTGACCAGCAATTACTGATGAATAATCTCGGAACAGACGGAGTAGGGATTAGTGTTCAGCTTCTGAATACTAAGAATATACCGATTGTGTTCGATACGTCAGAGATCATTGTAGAGGAAGGCTATGGATTTGCCGGAATTACATATGAACCCCGGGAGGTAAAAGTTTGCGGTGAAACCTCGGCTCTGAATGAGATTACCGAGGTTCGTATCCCGGCATCAGTCCTTCGGAAAAAAGGGATTAAGGAAAAAACGGAACAGATTGTAGACATTTCAAAGTATCTGCCGGAAGGTATACAGCTTGTGGAAGAGAATGGGGAATCTGTTGTTGTGACGATTTCGGTGGAGAAGGATGGAACAAAGTCATTTGAAGTGACGGTAAGCTCTATTGTAGTGGATAATCTGAACAAAGGTATGATCATGCATTACGAGACGGCAGAAGCCCTGGAGATATCGGTCCGGGGACCGAAAGAGGCACTTGAGACGATAGATATAGGTTCGAGCATCAGTATTGACATGGCAAAATATGAGGAGCCGGGAGTCTATGATGTTCCGATAAAGGTTTCTCTTCCGGACCATTGTATACTGGAGAAAGAAGTGTTTGTAAAGGTAGTGCTGGAAGAATATGAGTAAGTAAAGAATAGGACGGGTGGATAGTATGATCAGGCAGGAAGTGACAATCAAGAATCCAACAGGTCTGCATTTGAGGCCGGCTGGAATATTCTGTAATACAGCAAGCTATTATAAAAGCAAGGTTATGTTTCAATATGGAACGGTGACAGCGAATGCCAAGAGTGTCCTGAGCGTATTAGGGGCATGTATTAAGAAAGGAGACCGGATTATCCTGATCTGTGAAGGTGAGGATGAAGAAGAGGCTATGAAGGCTATGGTAGATGCTGTGGAGGATGGATTAGGAGAGTAAAGCCAATATAAGAGAAAGAGCAGTTATTCCTGTGACAGGGGATAGCTGCTTTTTTGATTATTTTATTTGACAAAATAATACAAAGTGTGACGTATTTCGACAAAGCGTGACTATGGATACCATTATCCAAAATAATATAGTAATTTTATATATCATACGTGTTTTCTCAATAGAGTCAAAAGGAGTAAGAAGTGAAAGACAGAACAGAATATATCTATATTCAAAAAGAGGATCATATATGGGAGAAGGTATTGTTGGAGGATATATACTATATAGAAACATTAAAGTCAACACATTACTGTCAGATTAAATATAAAGAAGGAGTGGGCAAGATTCGGGCAGACATAACGCCGCTGTACCAGGAATTTTCACCATGGCTTTTCAGAACGAAGGCGTCCACCCTGGCAAATCTGAATCAGGTGCAGAAGGTGGATATAAGAAACAGACTTTTGTATTTTGATCAGGATATCTACTGTTCTTATGCACAGCGCGTAGCAGGAGAGATTAAGACAAGATTGAGGATTAAAAATTACAGGAACTATGGAGGAGGAGAAAATGAGCAGTCTGCTGAGACTTCCATTTGAAAAAAACAGATATTACGGCGGAAAGATGCTGACTTCTGCAGATTTTTCCGCGGAACAGAGTTACGTGGACAGAAAGCAGATGTTCCTGAATGCCGTTACATGGGGATTTGGGATTCTGCGCGGATTGAGTGTGAAGCAGCTGGACGATCATTCATTTCTGGTTGACAACGGAGCTGCTGTTGACGGATCAGGGCGTCTCATTGTCGTAGAGAAGGGGTGTGTCAAAAGCGTTTCCGCCATGAAAGGATCTGACAGGCTGACAGGTGAGCGTGCGGTTTTGTATCTTGCCTACGGGGAGGAAGAGGTGCAGGAAGTCAGGGCAGCTGCACCGCATGACGGACAAGGCGAGTATCAGAAGAACCGGATTCAGGAAAAGTATGAATTATATGTGGCAGACTGGAAGGAAAGGGAAGAGAAAAAAGCCGGCAAAGTTTTTTTTTTCAGAGTCTACGGTAGTAATGAATGGGGATTACGCCGTCAGTCTGAGCGTACCGTTATATGCCTGCAGACAGAACGCCGTGAGGCTCTCTCTTAGGATCAGGAAGTTCACGGATGCGGAGGTGCCCTTTGAATTTTACGGAGTCCTTCAGCTGCCGGCATTTATGACAGAAGAGGGGGAAAAGGAACTGGATATCGGCTGTCCGAAGCTGCGCCTGAAAAAAGGAGAGTCTTACGGACGGGATTACTGGCTTCTGCCGGATTATGGAGATTTCAAAGAGACTGAGATCTTCCTGAAACCAGGTACCGTCAGAGCGCTGGCCGGTGATGAAGTGTGCAGCTTCCGGAAAAAGACAAGACTGCATGTGACGATCACAGAAGAAAGTCCCGAAATGCTGGCGCAGAGGAGGGCAGGAAAAAATAATCTTGATTCGGTTCTGGACAGGAAGCAGACAGATGTCCCGCTTGCCCTTCTGGAATTAGAGGAGACAGAAGAAGGCCGGAAGATCGGTCGTATACAGGAAGCAGGTGTGAGACAGTATATTCCGCTTCCTTGCCAGGAGGAAGAGCGGGAAAAATACCGTTCCTGTTACCGGGAGCTGCAAAATGTCCCGGTATCCCGCAGACAGGAACAGGAGAATCCGGAAAAAAGCGGGGAAATAAACCGGGGCCATGAGCAGAGGGAACCACTGATCCGAGGAGGAGTGATCGAGATTCCTCTGGATGTAAAGATGAAAAAGGGAAAGGTCTGCTATTCGGAGGAAGTCGTCCACGGGCTTGGACCGGGCAATGTATATGTGGATGTAGGGCTTCTGTGTGAGGACGGTACAGCGGTGTATGGAGATAATTCTCTGTTCGTGCGTCCGGGGATTGATACGGCGGTGCGGACAGCTGTAAAGGTATTTTACGAAAAGGGAAGTTTTCAGGTAGCTGTTCGTGTGTCCGGGGAGCAGAATGACATTATTCTTCCGTTGCAGTGGGCGGCGGTGCGGATGGCCGGGCATGGTGAAGGGCAGATGGAGGATCTCTCGGCCATGTCCATTACATTGGAGAATTCCACAGTCTACTTAAGACCCAGGGAGAAATATTATTTTGAAGTACAGTTTCATAATATGGCGCCCTGTACTCTGCTGTATGAGCCCACAGATGGGGAGGGGAAAGTCAGCCCGGACGGGACTTATACGGCTCCGGCAAAGGAAGGGGTGTATGAGGTGCGGATATCCTGCAGGGATTATCCGAAAATCTGTACCTATGTGTATGCCGTGGTGGGAAATAGTTATAGTTCACTTCCGTAGGACAGGAACAGTAACGGAAAATGCGCCGGGGCAATAACAGGAGGAAGATATGGAGTTAAGAGAACTAGGCGTACTTCGTGAGGACATGTTCAGTACAGTGCGTGTCTGTGAGGGGGAAGACGGGGAAAGATATACCGTATGGGATATGAAACAACAAGAGGCGGCAAGAAAACTGATGCAGATGGAAGGAGGCTTTTTTTATTCCCGGTGCGTCCAGAAGGGAGAGCACATGTGGATTTTGTTTCCCTATGAGGAGCCAAGGCCTTTGTTTCGTTTTTATAAGGGAGCCTTGGAGAACTGGGAGGAAAGAAAAAGAATCTATGAGAATCTTATAAAGGCATGCTGGGAACAGAAGCTTCCATTTCCGGTCCTATATTTACTCCTGGCGGAAAAGAGCCTGAATTTAAAGGCGGATGGAAGTGTGTCCTTTTGTTATAATGTCTCACTAAAACGACTTGACGGAGAACGGCGGGAGGATGACTGCGTGCAGGCATGTGTTTCACTGATCCTGGAACTGATGCAGCAGGGCGGCAAGGAGGAGAAGGCCTGCTATGCACTGCTTCATAAAAAAAGGCGCAGGAACATCTATAGGAAGTTTGATGAAGTCATAGAGGACTTAAACCTCATAGACGGAAGAAAGCGCCTGCGGCCCTTCGTGCATATGAAAAGGCCGGAACAGACTGCCGTGGACCGTATATTCCGGAGGATCTTTGTGCTAGCAGCGGTTCTTGCCGTAGCCGCCCTTGTACTGTTTGTCTCACAGGTATTGTTTGGAGACCTTCCGCTGTTTCGGATTTTTTCATTTTCTTTTATTTTAGAAAAGTAGAGGAGGAAACAGGTTGAACGGTAAGTTGATGCAATATCTGAAACCCAGGGATGCGAAGGATTATTACCGGGCCGGCCGGATTCTGGTCAGCAAACGGCTCGCCTATGTACTTACGGCTCTGCTTCTGATTTTTGGGATCATATGCCTGCTTGGCTCCTGGCCGGTGTATTTTGCCTGGGGCGGGCAGGGATACCCGGTGTTTTCCGAGGACTCCTTTCCGCTGAAGTTTTATAATAGGCGTTTGCGAAACGCCAGAACCCGCATAAATACGGGATTCTCTTTGTTAT
>CAJTRM010000037.1 GCA_910578865.1 uncultured Dorea sp. | reverse complement strand
GTTTTTATTGAATTTTCAAGGTGCATAGGCACTTATGCAAGTGCGAAGTTTGAGTATATTAGAAAATGTCTGCGTTCCGATGGGCTATGCGGGTATAGGAAAAAAGGAACGTGAAAAAAGGGCCTTAGAGCTTTTGGAAAATCTGAATTTAGCCGGAAAGGAAAACAAGTATCCGGTACAGCTTTCCGGCGGTGAAAAGCAGCGTGCAGCAATTGCGAGGGCAATTGCCAACAATGCCGAGATTATTTTGGCAGATGAGCCGACAGGATCTTTAGACCCGCAGAATGGGATCATCGTAATGGAAAAGCTGAAAGAACTAAACCGGCAGGGAGCGACGGTCATTATGGTGACCCATGATGTTGAATTATGTAGATATGGCTCAAGGGTTATTGAAATTATTAAGGGCAGGGCATACGACAGAAAAACTACATAATGCTTTATAAACAGACAGGTATATTTTGAGTGTTCCTGCCTGCTGCACAAGGAAACAGATTCATCAGATCCTTGTAAGTACCGTTTCGCAGATAAATACAATGACACAGCACAGTGCGGCAATGCCCATCATATTCATGCCGCGCCATGCAGCAGCGATACCTGCGGTCAGAGCAAGGATCCCGGCCAGGGGCAGCTGCGGAGCGGCAAGGATCGCAGGGAATGTCATAACTGCGAGCGTGACGTAAGGCACATAATGGAGGAAGGAGCGGACAAACTGGTTCTTGATCTTTCCGCGGATCAGAGTCAGCGGCAGGATCCGGATCAGGCCGGATACCGTTGCCGCAACAATTATGTAAAGATAGATATTATGTGTCATTGCTTTTGTGCCTCCTCAATGGAATCGGTAGTATTTCTGTCTTCTTCGTCTTTTACAGGATATAAAATAGCCGCAGTTCCGGCAATGATCACGGTCAGAAGACTGATCTTCATGCTGTCGGACATTTGGTCAAACAGGTGTATTTTTGACACCGCCAGGCTTGCAAGGAAGCTTGCGATTACAGTGCCGCCTACGATTTTGTCGGCCTTAGATGCAGGGATAATAATTGCGATGAACATCCCGTACAGTGCCACGCTCAGGGCACTTACGACGGAGGCCGCAAGGATGTTGCCTGCAATGATTCCCAGTGCGGTGCCAAGTGCCCAGCTTGGAAGCGCAATTACGGCTGCACCATAACTATAGTAGGGATTCAGCGTTCCGGGACGTCCGATGCTGATTCCGAAGATTTCATCTGTAATTCCGAACCCGACGAAAAAGCGGTGCAGGTAGGGAGTATCGGGATGAAATTTCTGGCTGATCGCACAGCTCATGAGCATGTATCGTATATTGGTGATAAAGATGACGAAGGCCATTTCCAGATAGGGTGCATTCGCCACAATTACAGTGAATTCTGCATATTCGCCCGCAGAGGCGTGGTTTAACAGGCTGGACAGGAATCCCTGAAAAGGATTCAGTCCGGCTTTTTTTGCGACGATTCCCAGTGAAAATGCTACGGAAAAGTAGCCGAGTGCAATGGGGATACCGTCTCGGAGTCCATTGATAAAAGCATTTTTATTTTGATTCATGATTATCTCCCGGTAAATTAGATAGACAGCAGACGGGCTAAACTATAGCCTGTTTTCTGATGCCATGTCTTAGTATACTACAGAGGAGCCTTCATTGGAAGAATAACATAGTGCATGTTTATATAATTTTTTGCTTTATTTTTTGTTTTTTATATATCCTGCCGGACAAAATTCTCTTGATTTTGCAAAAAAAGAGTAGTAGTATACGGAATAAAAAGAAAATGGGGTACAAGAATTTGTTTTTAGATATTTTAACCGATACTGTCCTTGATACGGTGAAACTGGTTCCGTTTTTATTCCTTACTTATCTTGCCATGGAGTATCTTGAGAATAAGGCAGGGGAGAAAACGGCAGCAATGCTTTTGAATGCGGGAAAAGGGGGTCCGGTTATCGGCGGGATCCTGGGCGTATTTCCTCAGTGCGGGTTTTCTGCGGCAGCGTCAGGTCTGTATTCCGGGGGAGTGATTACGGCAGGGACTTTGATTGCTGTTTTTTTGTCTACCTCGGATGAGATGCTTCCCATCCTTATATCGGAGCGGGCGCCGGTGAAAACAATTTTCCTGATTTTGGGGGCGAAGATTGTGACAGGAGCGGCAGCAGGAATTGCAGTCGATGTGGGAGCCCGTATTTTTAGAAAGAACGGACGGAAGAAGTTTCGCGTCTATGAGAGGTGTAGGCACGGTCACTGCCATTGTAAAGAAGGCAGTATGTTCTGTGCTGCCGCCATGCACTGCGTGGAGATTGCTGGTTTTATTTTTCTGGTTTCATTTTTATTAAATATTGTGGCTGCATCTGTGGGAATGGAAGAGCTGGTGAGTATGGTCTCCAGATATCCGTTGCTGAGCATCTTCGTATCCGGACTGATTGGGCTCATTCCAAACTGTGCTGCATCTGTTACGATCACGAAGCTGTATCTGGATGGGATCCTGGGGGTCGGGTGTATGTTCGCGGGGCTGTTGTCGTGCGCCGGGATCGGGCTTCTGGTATTATTTCGGACGAACAGGGACTGGCGAAAAAATGTGCTGATTCTTGTTGTTTTGTATGTAATCAGCGTGGCGTGCGGAGGCCTGGCACAGCTATTTTCTTTCTGGAACTTTTGAAAACTGTTAAGAGATACGGAACCTGACAAAGCATGGAATGGGTGAAAGGGCGGCTGATTCAGCGCCCTTTTAGTGCGCGGTCCTTTCCGATTTTAAAATGGTCGGCATTTAAGATTTCATAGGCCTTTTCATAATCCCCTTTTCGCATATAACGCACCATTTTCTTAAGGTTCTCATTTGTCCGGGGAATCCGCATCCCATTTTTGATAGAATATTGTCCGATGCGGATCAACTCAGACAGATTGTTCTCATAAATCCGGTTAATGCGTTCATTTTCAAAGATACTGATAATTTCCATATGCATGGCAGTATCGGCAACTTCCCAGTCATACAGGCTGGCGGCAGCGGCACACATGCGTACGACTTTCTCTTCAATTCGGAAGGAGTATTCCTCACTGCGCCCGGATGAGAAGATCAGCTTGAATGCTTCCCCCTCAAAAAGCTCTCTGAGCTGATAGATTTCTTTTATATCTTTATCTGTAATTTCTTTTACGATCATGGATTTATAGTAATCAGACACAATGAGCCCTTCCGTCTGAAGCATCTGGATGGCAGTACGGACCGGACTCCGGCTCATGTTAAGCTCTCGGGTGAGCATGGCCTCTGTGAGAGTCATGCCCGGCGGATAGGTCAGGTTTAAAATGTTTTCTTTGATTTTTATATATGCCTGATCGGCAAGGGAACTGTTTTTTTCAGCCATGTAAAACCTCCTGCAAAATAAATCTGAACGGTATAGGCGCGCTGCCTTTGATAAAGTATACTTATCCGTGAAATGTATACAAATTATAACGGTTTTCAGGGAAAAACTCAAGATAGAATTCAAAATATTATTGACTTCTTTCTGACATCATGGTATAGTCACATCAAGGTTAAATTGTATACAAATTATAAAAATGTATACTAATTTGCAGCTTGCCATGTATATAAGGAAGCAATGGTCTCATCCGGCAGTGACATGCTGTGGGCGGATGCAGACATAGAGGCGTGATGGCTGTGAATGAAAGAAAATAAGAAAAAGGAAGGTATGTAAGATGAAGTTGGGATTTGTCGGAACAGGCAATATGGCGTCTGCGATTATGGGAGGAATTATCGATAAGAAAGTTATACCGGCAGAGGAGATTATCGGCTCCGATTTATCTGCGCCGGGAAGAGAGCGGGCGAAAGAACAGTTTGGTATTCATGTGACAGGCAGTAATCAAGAGGTTGTGGAAAAAGCAGAAGTGGTGATTCTCGCTGTTAAGCCGCAGTTTTACGAGGATGTGATCACTAAGATCAGAGACAGCGTAAGAGAGGATCAGATAATCATTACGATAGCGCCCGGCAAGACACTTGCATGGCTTTCTGAAAAGTTTGGCAAGACGGTAAAGATCGTGCGGACGATGCCGAACACACCTGCAATGGTAGGAGAAGGCATGACAGCGGCCTGTCCGAACGAGCATATGACAGAAGAAGAGACCGCTTATGTAAAGACACTCCTTGAGAGTTTCAGCCGTGTGGAGATTGTACCGGAAAGACTGATGGATGTCGTAGTATCTGTAAGCGGAAGTTCACCGGCCTATGTATTTGTGCTGATTGAGGCTATGGCTGACGCGGCGGTATCCGGAGGCATGCCGAGAGCACAGGCTTATCAGTTTGCGGCGCAGGCTGTGCTCGGAAGTGCGAAGATGGTTCTGGAAACCGGCAGGCATCCGGGAGAACTGAAGGATATGGTATGTTCGCCGGCAGGAACAACGATAGAGGCAGTGCGTACTTTGGAGGAGCGGGGCTTCAGGAGTGCGGTGATTGAGGCTATGAAGGTTTGCGAGGAGATCTCCAGAAGCTTATAGGAAATCATAGGACTGAATGTTATTTTCGCCGGAAGCGTCTGATGCTTCCGGCAGGCCCTAAATATCTGAGTTTGGACGGATATAAAACCATACTAAGTTCCAGACTCCTGCATAAGCTTTCGTATGCCTGAAAGGAAACCTCTGAACCGAGCCAGTATTTTTTAACTGTTCCATTAGCTGAGACATACATATACCGCTGCACCGGGAAAATAGAGTCGCTTTGTTTCTGCGGTGATGTAAGGCGGATTTTTTCAATGTAGGAGCAGGAGTAATAGTCCCCTCCCACTGTAAGGTGTTCTCCGTCTATCACAATCCGTTCTGCACAGATGCTTCGTTTCCTGGAAAGACCGATATACATTGCGAGCACTAATGCCAGCAGCATCAGAGTAAGCATGGTAAAAAACAGAAGCCGTAGATGGAAAGTATGATTTATAAGAATTGTATATAGATCCATAATTCCGATCAGGATCACAGCAGCCGCTGTGATCAGGGAAATCCTTCTCAGGCTTTCTTTTTCTGCTTTTATTAATTCAGAAGCAGGGAGGAGGAATTCGTTGTTCCCTGTACGTCCGTGTATCAAGGCTTCGGCGGCCTCGTTGGTGTACTCTGCTACTATGGCAGCCTTTTCTTCTGCTGTTAAATGCCCGGCCCGGGCATTACGTACAGCTTCTAGAACCCGTGCCAGATCCTTTTCTCTAAATCCATAGAGCCGGCATTTTTGGATTCCTTCTGATATTCTAAAAATAAGATAACATTTCACAGTTTCAAATTTGCTGTAAGAACCAATGTGCATTTTCCTTGTTATGGAGGAGTCGAGAAACTGTGACAAGTGAAAACTCTCCTGATGTCCTACCCTGTAGATTTTTATTTTTTCCATCCCGATTTCCACGGTAGTATGTCTTAAAAGAACGATGACTGCACTTGCAGTGATACTCCAGAGAAGGCCCGCTGGCCAGTGAAAGAGTGCGTACAGCTGCCAGATCAGGAATCCCCGGAAGATCATGGATGCAAAAATGAGGATAAATTCTAAAGCCAGTCCTGAGATAAATCCATATACGAGCACACGTATTGCTGCCGTATGGAATGGGCTTCTGTATTTTCTGGTCTCTGTCATGACGAAAATCTCCTTTCCTGATTAGTTTTGCTGTACTCTTTGTATTATATCTTAAAATGTGCAGGGGTTCAATGAAAACCCACTTTACGAACCTGCAGATATCCGTTACAATGGAGAGCGTAAGCTTTAAAATATGAAAAAGTGAGGAATATCATTATGGCAAATCCAGTTGTTACAATTAAGATGGCAGGCGGAGATATTATGAAAGCAGAGCTTTATCCGGACATTGCGCCGAATACGGTGAATAATTTTATCTCATTAGTGAAAAAAGGGTATTATGACGGGCTTATTTTCCACCGTGTTATCCGTGGCTTTATGATTCAGGGAGGATGTCCGGAGGGCATAGGTACGGGCGGCCCGGGTTACAATATTAAAGGTGAGTTCCGTCAGAATGGGTTTACCAATGATCTGGCTCATACAAGAGGGGTTCTGTCCATGGCAAGAGCAATGCATCCGGACTCGGCAGGATCACAGTTCTTTATCATGCATCAGGATTCTCCGCATCTGGACGGCGCTTATGCGGCATTTGGAAAGATTACAGAGGGCATGGATGTGGTAGATAAGATTGCCGGTACTGCAACAGACTTTCAGGACAGGCCTCTGGAAGAACAAAAGATGGAGGAGGTTTCGGTAGACACATTTGGTGAAGAATATCCGGAACCAGAGAAGGAATAATGGAAAAATATTACCAGAATACAGCTGTCAGGACTGTTCTGGCCCTAGTGTGCTGCGCCTTATGGGGCAGCGCATTTCCTTGTATAAAGATTGGGTATGAGATGTTTCATATTGAGGGCGCGGGGAGCCAGATTTTGTTTGCAGGGTATCGTTTTTTTCTTGCAGGGATATTTGCCTATGCTGCGGCCTGTATCACGGAACGACGGTTAGTTACGATAAAAAGATCTTCCGTCCCGTATGTGTTCGGCCAGGGAATCCTGCAGACAACGATCCAGTATGTGTGTTTTTATATAGGGCTGGCGCATACGACGGGGGCAAAAGGATCTGTGATCAATGCGTCCAATGCGTTCTTTTCTATAATAATGGCGCATTTTTTCATGAAGTCCGAGAAGATGACGTGGAGGAAAGGGCTGGGTTGCCTGGTAGGATTTGCTGGTGTGGTTGTTATTAACATGGCTCCGGGAGCGTGGGGCAGCGGGTTTGCCCTGAACGGTGAGTTTCTGGTGCTCTTATGTTCATTTGCCTATGGGACAAGTTCTGTCACTCTGAAACTGATTTCCGACCGGGAGACTCCGACGGCGATCACGGCGTTTCAGCTATTGTTCGGCGGCGGGGTGCTGATTCTGATCGGGCTCGTGTCCGGCGGAAGTGTGTATGGGTTCCATATGAAGTCCACGCTGCTGCTTGTCTATATGGCGCTGCTTTCTACGGTGTCCTTCAGTCTGTGGGCAGCACTTTTAAAATACAATCCTGTGGGGAAGGTGTCGATTTTTGGTTTTAGTATTCCTGTGTTCGGGGTGGCATTGTCGGCAGTCTTTTTGCATGAGCGTATTGTTTCGGTTCAGAATCTTGCAGCGCTTGTACTGGTAAGCATCGGAATTATTATTGTGAACAGTCCGGGGAAGGCCTTGCAAAATGACAGTTGATAATTTACAATATAGAGCAGAAAATGGACGGAGGCAAATGCTCTATGGATATGGTTCAGACAGAAAAGCTGACATTTGAATATGAGAAGCGGGATGAGGAAGGGAATGTGACCGGAACGTACCGCGCGATCGATGAGATAGATCTCGATGTAAAGGAAGGACAGTTTATTGCCGTTTTGGGCCACAATGGCTCCGGAAAGTCCACGCTTGCCAAGCATATCAATGCAATTCTTGTCCCCACCGGGGGAACGATGTGGGTGAACGGAAAAAATACCAGGGATCCGGATGAATTGTGGAATGTAAGACAGTCGGCGGGGATGGTGTTTCAGAATCCGGATAATCAGATCATAGGAACTGTGGTGGAAGAGGATGTGGGGTTTGGGCCTGAAAACCTGGGTGTTCCTACGGATGAAATCTGGCAGCGGGTGGAGGAAAGCCTGAGATCCGTCGGGATGATCGAGTACCGTCACCACTCTCCCAACAAATTGTCCGGCGGGCAGAAGCAGCGGGTTGCAATTGCCGGGGTGGTGGCCATGGAGCCGAAATGTATCGTGCTTGACGAGCCTACCGCCATGCTGGATCCGGTGGGAAGAAAAGAAGTGCTTAAGACAGTGCAGAAGCTGAAGCGCGACAAAAATGTGACGGTTATTCTGATCACACATTATATGGAAGAGGTTATCGACGCAGATAAGATCTATGTGATGGATCATGGACATATAGTGATGGAGGGTACGCCGCGGGAAATATTTGCACGGGTGGATGAACTGAAGGCATTTCGCCTGGATGTGCCTCAGGTTACGGTCCTGGCGGACACGCTCAGGAAACGGGGGCTTAATATACCGGAGGGAATCCTTCGGAGGGAAGAACTGGTGGAGGCAATATGTCAATTAAACTAGAACATTTAAATTATATATACAGCGCGGGGACGGCATATGAGAAGCATGCACTTAAGGACATTTGCCTGGAGATTCCCCACGGGGAGTTTGTGGGGATCATCGGTCATACCGGATCCGGGAAATCCACTCTGATCCAGCATCTGAACGGGCTGATCAAAGCTACGGACGGAGCACTTTATTATAATGGCGAGAATATTTACAGTCAGGGATACCAGATGAGGGAGCTTCGCAGCCAGGTAGGTCTCGTGTTTCAGTATCCGGAGCACCAGCTGTTTGAGATAGACGTTATGAGTGACGTCTGCTTTGGGCCGAAAAATCAGGGGCTTACGGAGAAAGAATGTGAGGAGCGTGCGCTGGAGGCGCTGAAATTGGTCGGACTTAAGGAGAAATACTACCAGACCTCCCCGTTTGAACTGTCCGGCGGGCAGAAGCGAAGGGTGGCAATCGCAGGAGTCCTTGCCATGCACCCGAAGGTACTGGTGCTAGATGAGCCGACGGCGGGTCTGGATCCGAAGGGAAGAGACGATATTCTGGATCAAATCGCATTTCTGCACAGACAGAGTGACATGACAGTCATTCTGGTGTCCCACAGCATGGAAGACATTGCAAGGTATGCCGACCGGATTATTGTAATGAACAAAGGACGGGTCATGTATAATGACAGCCCGGAGAAGGTATTTGAGCATTATCAGGAACTGGAAAAGGTGGGGCTTGCAGCTCCGCAGGTAACATATATTATGCATGATCTGAAATCCCGGGGGCTGGCGGTAAAGGCAAATGTGACGACCGTCTGCGAGGCGGCAGACGAGATTATGCAGGCACTGGAGAAGAGAAGATGATTCGAGATATTACGATAGGACAATATTATCCGGCCAAAAGCGTCATACACCGGCTAGACCCAAGAGTCAAGCTTGTGTCTACTCTTTTATACCTGATTTCCCTGTTTCTGTTTAAAAGCATTTCAGGGTATCTTGTGGCGACCTTGTTCCTGGCAGTGGTCATCCGGGTGTCCAGAGTTCCGATTTCCTACATTGTAAAAGGATTGAAGCCGGTGATCATGCTGCTCATGATCACGGTACTGTTTAATTTGTTTTTGACGAGGGAAGGGGATATCTTATTCCAGGCATGGATCTTTACGATCACAGAAGGCGGCCTTCGCACCGCTGTCTATATGGCAGTGCGGCTGGTGTACTTGATCATCGGGTCCTCCCTTATGACATTTACCACAACACCCAATGAGCTTACAGACGGGATTGAGCGGCTCCTGGGGCCGCTGAATAAGATTCATGTCCCTGTCCATGAGATTGCAATGATGATGTCGATCGCGCTTCGGTTTATCCCGATCCTTCTGGAAGAGACAGATAAGATTATGAAGGCGCAGCTTGCCCGGGGGGCAGATTTTGAGAGTGGGAACATTATCCAGAGAGCAAAGAGCATGATCCCGATCCTGGTGCCGCTGTTTGTTTCTGCGTTCCGGCGTGCCAATGATCTGGCAATGGCAATGGAGGCCAGATGTTATCGCGGAGGTGAGGGAAGGACGAAGATGAAGCCACTTCATTACAGGCAGAGAGATTATGCGGCGTATATTGTTGTAATTGTTTATGTGGTTGCAGTGGTGGCGGTTGGAAGGCTTGTAAAATTGCGGGTTTGGATATTTTAAATTGTAGTTGGGGACGTAGCATTTTTTAAAAATGCTACGTCCCCAACTACAAAATGACCTGTCCCCAACTTAAAAATGCCCTGTACCGGAGGTCGATCTATGAAAAGAGTCAGAATTGTTGTAGCATATGACGGGACGAACTACTGCGGCTGGCAGATCCAGCCCAACGGCATTACCATTGAGGAAGTGCTGAACGAACGGTTAAGGAAGCTGACGGGTGAAGATATCCGTATTATCGGTGCAAGCCGTACGGATTCCGGTGTGCATGCTCTGGGGAATGTGGCGGTGTTTGACACAGAGTCATCAATTCCGCCGGAGCGTATGGCGTATGCGCTGAATCAGAGACTTCCGGAGGATATTGTGATTGTGCGGTCGGACGAGGTTGCTTCGGACTGGCATCCGAGATATCAGGACCAGGTGATGAAGACTTATGAGTACCATATCTGCAATTCGCCGGTTCCCAATCCCATCAGGCGCCTCTACAGTACTTATGTGTCGTTCCCTATGGATATCGGGAGGATGCAGAAGGGAGCGGAGTATCTTGTGGGGGAGCACGATTTTGCAAGCTTTTGCAACATAAAAACGAATGTGGAAGATACGGTGCGTACGATCACATCGCTTGAGGTTTTTAAGAGTGGGGAGGAGATTACGATACGTGTTACGGGGAACGGATTTTTGTATAATATGGTGAGGATCATTGCAGGGACGCTGATTCGTGTAGGACGAGGATTTTATACGCCGGAGCGTGTAAAAGAAATATTAGAGGAAAGGGAGCGGACTGCGGCAGGAATGACAGCTCCGCCGAACGGTCTTGTGTTGGTGAGTATTGAGTATGGAAGATAAGATTTATTTTGACAACGGAAGTACCTCGTGGCCAAAAGCGCCGGGTGTTGCACAGGCAATGTCTTCGCTTTTGTTAAATGGCGCCTTTAATATTAACCGTGGGAATTATGAAGGGGCTTATGAGGTGGAGGGGATTGTCCTTGAGACCAGAGAGCAGCTGGCCCGTTTGTTCCATGCAAAGGATTCCAGAAGAGTGATCTTTTCTCCGGGGATTACTTATTCTCTGAATTATTTTATCAAAGGATTTCTGAAACCGGGTGACCATGTGATCGTGACCGGAATCGAGCACAATGCGGTGATGCGCCCTCTCCGGCAGATGGCAGGATGCGGAGTGAAATATGATATAGCAGATACAGGCAGGGACGGAAGTGTGCGTCCGGAAAGTATTGAAAGCCTGATAGGGGCCAAGACAAAGGCGGTTATCGTCTCTCATGCGTCAAATGTTTGCGGCACAGTCATGCCGGTGAAGGAGATCGGTGAAATCTGCTGGCGGCGACACCTTTACTTTGTTGTGGACAGCGCTCAGAGTGCAGGCACGCTGGAGATTGACATGGAAAGGGACGGTATCGACTATCTGGCATTTACCGGACATAAGGGATTGCTGGGGCCGCAGGGGATCGGCGGGTTCCTGATCTCAGAGGCGCTGGATGAGAAAATGATTCCGTATATTGCAGGAGGCACCGGGAGCCAGTCAGATTCTCTGGAAATGCCTCAGTGTCTTCCGGATAAATATGAGAGCGGCACAATGAATCTGCCCGGGATCATCGGCCTCCATGCGGCCCTGGCCTATATCGGGCAGGTGGGGATTTCTGAGATACACAGGAAGAAAATGGAGCTTACCGGATATTTTCTTGAAAGGGTGAAGGAATTCGGCGGTGTCCGGATTGCTGGAAAGCAGGATACCCATGACCGGGTGGCCGTGGTTTCCCTTGATTTTACCGAGAATGACAATGCCGTAGTTGCCTTTGGGCTGGAGCGGGAATATGGTATTATGACGAGGGTAGGGCTCCACTGCGCCCCTCTGGCACACAGATCTCTTCATACCTGGCCGCAGGGAACGGTGAGGTTTGCATTTAGTGCCCACAATACGAAGGAGGAGATTGACCGCTGCATAGAAGCTATCGGCAATATCTGATATAGAAAAAATCAATAAACAGCAGGATTTATTATAAAAAACAATGGCCATTCCTCCCTGATCTTATTGTTATGATAAGAAAAAATTGCTACCATGAATGTAGTATTTTATACGCAAAGATAACAAGGATCAAGGAGGAAATTTATTATGGCTGATTATCGTAAGATGTGGGAAGATCTGGGAATGGATGTGGAAACACACGACCAGCTCTGTGCGGTTCTGCCACAGGCATTTGGGGATGTCTTTTTATCACAGGAGAACCGTCCGGAGGGTATGGATTATTACAATATGGTAGTTGCCGACATCCACGGCATCCGTCCCGCAGAGCTTATTGAGCATCAGAAGAAAGGCGGCAAGGTATTCGGAACCTTCTGTGTATATGTGCCGGATGAAATTGTATTTGCAGCAGACGCGATTGCGACGGGACTGTGCGGTGGTTCCCAGTTCTGGGTTCCGGGCGGCGAAAAGGTTCTTCCTACGAATACATGTCCGCTGATCAAGGCATCTGTGGGGGCAAGGGTTGACCGTACCTGTCCGTTTTTCCGGATTGCAGATATGTATGTAGGCGAGACTACCTGCGATGGTAAGAAGAAAGCATGGGAGATTCTGGCCGAGGATGTTCCGGTTCACGTTATGAACCTTCCTCAGATGAAGAGAGCCAAGGATGTGAAGGCCTGGGCAGAGGAGATCGAGGCGTTTAAAGAGGTGGTGGAGCAATTCACCGGAAATAAAGTGACGGCAGAGAAGCTGGCAGAGAGCATTAAGCTGATCAACAATAAGAGAAAGGCACTGGAAAGATTATATGATCTTCGCAAGAACGAGACGCTTCCAATCAGCGGATGCGATGCACTGCTGATTTCTCAGATCGCGTTCTATGATGATCCGGCCAGATTTACACAGATGACCAACAAGCTGTGTGATGAACTTGAAAAACGTGTGGAAGACGGCGTGAGTGTAGTTCCGGCAGGTACAAAGCGCATTATGCTTACGGGAACACCGCTTGCAATTCCGAACTGGAAGATTCATAATATTGTTGAGACAAGCGGCGGTGCGGTGGTTTGTGAAGAAATGTGTACCGGAACACGCTATTTTGAGAAGCAGGTGGACGAGAGTGCAGAGACTCTTGAGGATCAGTACATGGCACTTGCAAACCGGTATATGAACATCAACTGTGCATGCTTCACCCCGAATTCCGGAAGAATTGACGATATCCTGCGTCTTGCCAGAGAGTATAAGGTTGACGGTATCATTGATGTAAATCTGAAGTTCTGTAACCTTTACGATACAGAGGGATATTTTGTAGAGCGTGCAATGAAAGAGGCAGGGATCCCTGTCCTCGGCATTGAGACAGATTATACAGACAGTGATGCACAGCAGCTTCGTACAAGGGTAAGCGCATTTATCGAGATGCTGAATAATTAACAGCATATAGGGATGTGAAAAACATTTTTTAAATAATGTGAAAAGGAAGGATCCTGTATGCATAAGACAGAGCAATACGTTTTGTTCCCTAATCATGATAATGGTATGAGACTTTATAGAGAGTTAAAAACTCTGGGGGTTCGGGCAATCATTGCCCCTACCCCCAGGGTTGCGAGTAAGTGCTGCGGCATCTCGCTGCTGGTGGAAGAAAAGGATCTGGACGTGATAAAGGAATGTATCAGAGAGCATGAGATCGATATTCTGAGTATTGCAGAGATTGAGAGGGACATTAATCCGAAAAGAGACAAATATTGTTAAAGGAAGTAAGAGACATGAATTATGTAGGGATTGACATTGGGTCAACAGCATCGAAGGTAGCGGTCAGAGGAGAGAAAAGTATGTATTTTGTCCTTCCTACCGGCTGGAGCAGCAAGGAAACCTGTCTGACAATTAAAGAAAGATTAGCGGCAGAAGGAATTGATGTTCTGTCAGATCATACGAAGGTGGTAGCTACAGGCTATGGACGTGTGGCGGTAGAATTCGCTGATTATGTGATTACAGAGATCACATGCCACGCGAGAGGCGGACGTGAAATGGCGGGGAATGACTGTGCGATCATAGATGTGGGAGGCCAGGACACGAAGGTTATTATTGTAGAGAACGGCATGGTTCAGGACTTTCTGATGAATGACAAATGTTCGGCCGGAACCGGGAAATTCCTGGAGATTATGGCAAACCGCCTGGGCGTTACCCTGCAGGAGCTGTTTAATATGGCGCAGGCCGGGACAGTGCTTCCCATCAGTTCCCTTTGTACGGTGTTTGCGGAATCTGAGGTTATCAACTATATCGGAGAGGGAAGAAAAAGAGGAGACATTGCCGCCGGGGTTGTAGATTCTGTAGCGTCGAAGGTGGCGCAGCTGAGCCAGAGGAAAACATTGCTGGAAAAAGTGATTCTTACAGGCGGATTGAGTGACAGTGAGTATTTCTGTAAAATCCTGTCGGAAAAGATCGGACATAAAGTAGAAGGAACAGAATATGGAAGGTATGCAGGCGCTTTGGGGGCGGCATTGCTGGCAGAAGAGAAGTCAAAATAATTTTGACTTCTCTTCTGTTTCGGAAAAGACCATAATTTTTTCACAAAGACCATGCAAATATTAGAAAATTCAGAAAAATATCTTTATGTAGCATACCTATCTGTGTTAATATATTAGTAACTAAAAAATCTGTGGGAGGATTCATTTATGGAGAGGTTTTTAATGATGGTTCCTGCTTTGGGGCTGATTGCCCTTGTATTTGCAGCGGTACTGGCAGCAAGGGTGAACAGGCAGGATGCGGGAACAGACAGAATGAAGGAGATTGCTGCGGCAATCAATGACGGCGCGCAGGCGTTTTTAACTGCGGAATATAAGATTCTTGTATTTTTCGTAGTAGTATTATTTGTGCTGATCGGAATCGGGATCGGCAACTGGGTGACGGCTGTATGCTTTGTAGTGGGCGCTTTGTTTTCCACTTTAGCTGGGTATTGTGGAATGAGCGTTGCTACAAGAGCCAATGTAAGAACTGCAAATGCAGCCAGAAAAAATGGAATGAATAAGGCTCTTTCCATCGCGTTTTCAGGCGGTGCAGTTATGGGAATGTGTGTGGCAGGCCTTGGCGTCCTTGGAGTAAGCGCTATTTATCTTATTACGAAAAATGTAGACGTGCTCTCCGGCTTCAGTCTTGGGGCATCGTCAATTGCATTATTTGCCCGCGTAGGCGGCGGCATCTATACGAAGGCTGCCGATGTGGGAGCCGACCTTGTAGGAAAGGTAGAAGCAGGGATTCCGGAAGATGATCCGCGTAATCCGGCGGTTATTGCCGATAATGTAGGAGATAACGTGGGGGATGTAGCAGGCATGGGGGCAGATTTGTTCGAGTCATATGTCGGCGCCCTGATTTCTGCCCTTACACTTGGAATTGTGTATTTTAAGGCGGCAGGAGCTGTTTATCCGCTTGTTATCGCAGGTCTCGGACTTTTGGCGGCAATTTTCGGTACATTTTTTGTGAAGGGTGATGAAAATGCCAATCCGCACAAGGCGCTTAAGATGGGCTCTTATGTGGCAAGTATTCTTGTGCTGGTCGTAGCCTTTGTATTCAGCAACTATTGTTTTGGAGATTTCAATGCGGCGATAGCGATTACTGCGGGACTTGTGGTAGGCCTGCTGATCGGGTTTATCACAGAGGTCTATACATCGGGAGACTACCAGTCAGTCAAAGAGATATCTTCCCAGTCTGAGACCGGGGCTGCAACTACGATTATCAGTGGTATCGCAGTAGGTATGAGATCTACAGCGATTCCGATTCTGCTCATCTGTATCGGCATTTTTGCCGCATATCAGTTCTGCGGGCTTTATGGTATCGCCCTTGCGGCAGTGGGTATGCTGTCTACGACGGCCATTACAGTGGCAGTTGACGCTTATGGGCCGATTGCCGATAATGCAGGCGGTATTGCGGAAATGTCCGGACTGGAGCCGGAGGTACGTAAGATTACAGATAAGCTGGATGCAGTGGGAAATACAACAGCAGCCATGGGAAAAGGTTTTGCGATCGGTTCTGCAGCACTTACGGCACTGGCATTGTTTGTATCCTATGCAGAGGCGGTTCAGCTTAAGAACATTGATATACTGGACAGCCGTGTTATCATCGGATTGTTTGTCGGCGGTATGCTTCCGTTCCTGTTTTCGGCGATGACGATGTCTTCAGTATCCAGGGCGGCTTATCAGATGATCGAGGAAGTAAGACGTCAGTTTAAGGCAATCCCGGGCATTATGGAAGGCACAGAGAAGCCGGATTACAAGTCTTGTGTTGCGATTTCTACGACAGCGGCATTAAAAGAAATGTTGGTTCCCGGTGTAATGGCCGTTCTTGCTCCGCTTGCAGTAGGTCTTCTGTTAGGGCCGGCAGCGCTGGGAGGTCTTCTGGCCGGTGCACTTGTGACAGGTGTTATGATGGCGATCTTTATGTCCAATGCCGGCGGCGCATGGGACAATGCGAAGAAATATATTGAAGACGGTAACCACGGAGGAAAGGGAAGTGAAGCACACAAGGCAGCAGTTGTCGGGGATACGGTCGGCGATCCGTTTAAGGATACATCAGGACCGTCCATCAATATCCTGATCAAGCTGATGACGATCGTGTCATTGGTATTTGCCCCGCTGTTCTTATCTGTGGGCGGGCTTCTGTAAAAACATTTGAAAATTAAAATAGTGTAGTTTAAAGAGGCGGCAGTATTTCCTGGATAAATATGGGAATACTGTCGTTATCCTCAGTAGGCAAAGAGTGGTGCGGCCTGTTGTCTGCCGGGGGACGATTACAGAAAAGAGGTAATAGCTGATGACAAAGGTAGATATTATATCAGGCTTTCTGGGTGCGGGAAAAACAACATTTATAAAAAAGCTCATTGAGCAGGTGTTTGCCGGAGAAAAGCTGGTGCTGATCGAGAACGAATTTGGAGAGATTGGTATTGACGGAGGTTTCCTGAAGGATGCGGGAATTGAGGTTACAGAGATGAATTCCGGATGTATCTGCTGTACGCTGGTGGGAGATTTCAGTCAGGCGCTCCAGAAGGTTCTTACAGAATATGAACCGGACAGGGTGATCATTGAGCCTTCCGGGGTCGGAAAACTATCGGATGTGGTAAAAGCGGTCGAGAAGGTTAAAAAAGACGCTGACATTGAGATTGCGGGACGAGTCGCAGTGGTTGACGGTAAACGGGTAAAAGTGTATCTGGAGAATTTCGGAGAATTTTACAGAAATCAGGTGGAGCATGCCTCCACTATTGTAATCAGCCGCACACAGCTGCTCCTGGATGATAAGATTGAAGAGAATGTGAAGCTTCTCCGGGAGATCAATCCAAAGGCGGCGATTATATCCACGCCGTGGGAGGCATTGGGGAAGGCAGCAGTGTGCCGCGCTCTGGATGCAGGTGCAGAAATTGAAGGGATTTTCAAAGAGTGTGGATGCGGCCATGGCCATGAACACCATCCCGGCAAAGAGTGCTGCGGCCATGGTCATGGACACCATCATGACGGAGAATGCTGTGGCCATCACCATGACGGGCACCATCATGCAGACGAGGTGTTCTCAAGCTGGGGACGGGAGACAGCCCGCAAATATACAGAGGAAGAGCTTGATTTTATCCTGAAGGCGTTGTCCGAGGCGGAGGGATACGGGAAAGTCCTGCGCTCCAAAGGAATCATACAGATGTCTGACGGCGGATGGAAACAATTTGATCTTGTGCCGGGGGAATATGAGTTGAGGGACTGTGAGGCTGATTATGCAGGGCGTGTGTGTGTCATCGGGACAGCTCTGGATGAGAAGGAATTACAGGGATTATTTCGGATTTAGCAGGAAAGGATGCGGGATGTATGAAGACGCCGGTATTTGTCTGTACAGGCTTTCTGGACAGTGGGAAGTCTACGTTAATAAAAGAGACATTGATGGAGCAGGACTGGATTGAGCCGGGGCTGACTCTTTTGATACTGTGCGAGGAAGGGGAGACAGATTTTCCCCGAGAGTTTCTGGAAGAGAAGGAAATGGCGCTGGTTAAGGCAGACAAATTTGAACAGTTGAATGCAGCGTTTTTTAAAAACTGTGAGAGAAATTACCGTCCGGCACAGGTGGTGATTGAATATAACGGGATGTGGAAACTGGCAGAGCTGTTAAGTATCCGTTATCCGAGGAATTGGGCGCTCAGCGGCGTATATTCTACGGTTAACGGAGAAACTCTTGATCTGTACCTGAAAAATATGAAAAATATGCTGATGGAGCAGCTTACGGAGTCTGAGCTGATCGTGGTAAATCGCTGTGACAGACGGCTGGACCGTTCTGGTTTCCGGAGGGCGGTGAAAGTGCAGAATCCGATGGCACAGTTGATATTTGAAGATCCGGAAGGAAAGATTATCGAACCTACAGAGGACGATCTTCCGTATGATGTAAAGAGTGAACGGATTGTGATTGATGATGCGGACTTTGGAATCTGGTATGTGGATGCCTATGACCATCCGCAGACATATCTTCATAAGGAGATTGAATTTAAGGCGCAGGTATTTTGCCCCAAGGGGATAGATGAAGATATGTTCGTACCTGTCCGTAAGATCATGACCTGCTGTGCAGACGATATGCGTTTCTATGGATATCCCTGTAAAATGGATAAGAAAACAGAACTTCCTGAAAAACAGTGGGTAAAAATCCGGGCAAGATTTGAGTATGAATCGGTTGTGTATCAGGACAGCCGGCAGCCGGTACTGTATCTGACCGGTATAGAGCCGGCACAGAAGCCTGAGGAGGAGATTGTCTATCTGGGCTGACATCAGCAGTAAATAGCGAGGAGGAACAATATGATAAGAGGAGAAGGGGCCTGCCTGGTGTGCGGCAGGCCGGTAGTATATTATGAAAAGGCACAGAAGATGGAGTGCATGATGTGCCATAAGCAGTTTGAAAGTCATGCAAGCTGCGAGGAAGGGCATTTCGTGTGTGATGAATGTCACGGAAAAAAGGGGATTGAGGTAATCATAGAAGGATGCCTGAAAAGTGATTCTAAAAATCCGGTTTTCATCATGCAGGAGCTGATGAAGGATCCGTATATCTACATGCACGGGCCGGAGCATCACGTGATGGTAGGCGCGGCCCTGTTAACCGCATACCATAATGCCGGAGGCAGCGTGGAACTGGAGGAGGCGCTTCGGGAGGTCAGAGCAAGAGGCAGAGAATATCCCGGCGGTTCCTGTGGTTTGTGGGGGTGCTGCGGCGCTGCTGTCAGCGCAGGCATATTTATGAGTGTGATTACAAAGGCAACTCCTCTCACCGGAAGATCCTGGGGGTTGTCTAATAAAATGACGGCAAAAGCGCTGGATGAGATTGCCGGTCTTGGAGGACCAAGATGCTGTAAGAGAAACTCTTTTACGGCGGCCAGGGCAGCCGTAGAGTTTGTAGATGAGAAACTGAATGTGAAGATGGAACTTCCGGAACATATTCTGTGTGATTATTCACCGGAGAATCAGCAGTGCCTGAAAAAACACTGTCCTTACTACAACGGCGGATAAACTCCGAAAGGACTCTTGACAAAGGACGACAAATCCGTTAGACTTTCAGTCAGAAACATAGAAAAAAGCTTGGAAGGGAAAAAGTAGTAGCCTGTACACCCAGACAGAAAGCAGCCGGCTGATGAGAGGCGCATGAAGGAACAGATTATGAATACGTCCCGGAGCTTCACACTGAAAGCACATAGAGATACAGAAGGATGTGCGAGTAGGCTGTGACGTACAGGCACACGTTATCGTGCACAGGCTGTAGGAAATGACAGCCGCGTTGAGGCCGGCAGCAGGTATCTGCCGGTAAATTAAGGTGGTACCGTGAACCGTAGATTTCACCCTTATCTGAGAAGATAGGGGTGTTTTCAATTTATAAACAAATAAAGGAGAAGAATATGGGAATATATGAGGAATTGCAGGCAAGGGGCCTGATCGCGCAGGTAACAGATGAGGAAGAAATCAGGGAACTGGTGAACAATGGAAAGGCAACCTTTTATATTGGGTTTGACCCGACGGCGGACAGCCTTCATGTGGGGCACTTTATGGCGCTGTGCCTGATGAAGCGTCTGCAGGAGGCCGGAAACAAACCTATTGCGCTGATCGGCGGCGGTACGGCCTACATCGGAGATCCGTCCGGACGGTCAGATATGCGCTCTATGATGACGCCGGAAATGATACAGCATAATTGTGACTGCTTTAAGAGACAGATGAGCAGATTCATTGACTTTTCGGAAGGGAAAGCTCTGATGGTAAATAATGCGGACTGGCTTCTGGATCTGAATTATGTGGATCTGCTGCGGGAGGTCGGGCCACATTTTAGTGTGAACCGTATGTTGACGGCAGAATGTTACAAGCAGAGGATGGAGAAAGGGCTAAGCTTCTTGGAATTCAATTATATGATCATGCAGAGCTACGATTTTTATGCTTTATTCCAGAATTACGGGTGTAATCTCCAGTTTGGCGGAGACGATCAGTGGAGCAATATGCTTGGCGGTACGGAGTTGATCCGACGCAAGCTTGGCAAAAATGCCAGTGCTATGACGATCACCCTTCTTCTCAATTCGGAAGGAAAGAAGATGGGAAAGACACAAAGCGGGGCAGTATGGCTTGATCCGGAGAAAACGACACCGTTTGAGTTTTATCAATATTGGAGGAATGTAGCAGATGCAGATGTGCTGAAATGTATTCGGATGCTTACTTTCCTTCCGCTCAATGAGATTGATAAGATGGATGCCTGGGAAGGCGCCCAGTTGAATACTGCCAAAGAAATCCTTGCGTACGAGCTTACAAAGCTGGTTCATGGAGAGGAAGAAGCGAAGAAGGCGCAGGAAGCCGCAAGAGCACTGTTCAGTCAGGGAGTGTCGGCAGATATGCCCACAACAGAGCTGACGGAGGATGATCTGACAGATGGGAAGATTGACATACTGACCATGCTTGTAAAAGGAGAGCTTGTCCCGTCCAAATCTGAGGCGCGCCGTGCAGTACAGCAGGGAGGAGTATCTGTGGACGGTGAGAAGATCACGGATATTTATGCAGTATTTACAGTGGATGACATAGGAACAGAAGGGATAGTCGTGAAGAAAGGAAAGAAAAATTTCCGGAGAGTAATCTTAAAATAAACGTTGATAAAAACAATCAGAGAAAAGGAAAGAAAAATCATGTGGTGTCCGAATTGTGGAGAAAAATTAGAGGATGATTCTGTATTCTGCCCGGAATGTGGGGCCAGAGTATGGGAGGAACCTGAAGAAGAGTCCGGCTATGAGAAGCGTGAGAAAAAGTCAAACATGCCGGTTGTAATAGTTATTTTGATCGTGGTAGTTTCTCTTTTGCTGGGCGTAGGAGCGTATTTCTTTGTGTCGGGGAGAAAGTCCGAAGAGAAAGCTTCCTCCGGGCAGGAAACTGTAAAAAACCAGACAGAAAAAATGGATGAAGAAGAGAAGGAAACAGAGACCAGAGAGGATGACGCGACAGAAGAGGACGTTCCCGCAGTGATTTCTGCGGATCTGATCAGTACACCGGCAAGCGTCGAGCCATATGTCAGACTTGGTGTGGCTTCCGCCTCAGCCACCTCTGTGATTGACCAGAATGGACATGATAATAGCGCTGATATGGTACTGGATGGAAAAGACGAGACTTCCTGGCAGGAGGGTGTGCCGGGGAATGGGATCGGCGAGGGCCTGACCTTCCGGTTTGACCGTGAATGTAAGGTGAAATACATGTCTTTTAAGCTTGGGAACTGGAGGACAGAGGATTATTACTGGCAGAATAACAGACCGAAAATGCTGGAGATCCGCACAGATAATTCTACATCTTTGATTGTATTTCCGGATGCGAAGGCAGAGCATTGGATCGCATTTTCCGATCCATGCCCTACATCAGAGATTCAGCTTACGATCAAGGATGTTTACCAGGGAAGCAGTACAAAGTGGAATGATGCTTGTATTGCCGGAATAGAGATATATGGATCGACACAGTAGCAGGAGAATAGAGTGAAAAAGAGAATGGCAAGGGGAAAGAAAAGCAGATATCGTGCCGGAGGGCATCGATGGGGTATCAGAATTGTATGTTTCGTCTGCCTTGTAAGTATATTGGCCTGCGTAAAAATATGGCAGGAAGATGTCCCTCAGGTGAAAGAGGCGCAGAATAGTGTAAAAGCAACGGATGATACCCTCCTGTCGGATGCAGTTGTTCCGCTGACAAGCATTAAGGACATAGATGCAGGAACATTGATACAGCAGGAGAGCCTTAATCTTGAACAGATCTCTATGTATTTTACAGTCCAGGAGATTGACGAAGATATTTTTCTGTATATAAATGGGAAATCATATACAGAAAATAATAATATCGGCCTTCAGGATCTGAGGTATCTGAAAGTGCTTCACTACAATTATGATCATGAGATCCAGGTGGGAGAATTGATCGTCAATGAAAAAATTGCGGAGGACTGCAGGAATATCTTTCAGGAGCTTTTTGCTGTGGAATACGAAATACAGTCTATGTATCTTCTGGACAGATTCTGGGTGGGGAACGGCGTGGACTCAGATACTGCATCTATTGAGAACAACAACACATCTGCCTTCAATTACCGTGTGGTACCGGGAACAGATCATCTGTCCAACCACGCGAGAGGATGTGCCATTGATCTGAATCCCCTTCAGAATCCGTATGTAAAATACAAAAAAGACGGAACCTTTGCTACGAAAATAAAACTCGTAGCCAAGAACTGAACCTTGACAACAAATGTTTT
>CAJTRM010000036.1:7453-23349 GCA_910578865.1 uncultured Dorea sp. | reverse complement strand
TTGGGCTGTTAACTATATTTACATAGTCTCTAATGGGTGGTATATGCTTTGTCACAGGTACGTAAGCCATCGATATGTTCGAATAAATCTGGTTTGATTGGAGCGCCTAAAGGGTCTAAAATGAAATCAATTCCTTCACGGCGGGCAAGCTTTGCAGCAGGCACAAAGTCACTATCGCCAGAAATAAGAATAATCTGATTTACTTGTTTTTTGTATGCCATTGATGCAATATCAAGGCCAATTTTCATATCGACGCCTTTTTGTTCTATTTCGATGCAGAAATCATTTTCTGTTAGATTTGCAAATGGAAGGCTGCCATTACAAAGCTTTTTGACAATATCTGGTCGAATCGTATAGTGGGCTTGCTCTTCGGCAAGTTTCCCCAAACGTATAGCGAACTTTCGTTTTTTCTTTAGCTCATCCAGAAATTGATTCATCCAAATAAACAAATCAGTTTTGGATAAATCCACTTGCCTTTGGAGATATGGGTGGAATAGACGTTTGGCTGTTGGAGGACAGTCATAATAAAAAATACGATATAGTTCGTTATTGCTCTCTCCATGGGAGTTCAAATGTCTTTTGCAGTAATTTGCTAATTCGATGGCTCTTTTTTGTGCATTGACATCTCCAAATATTTTTTGTGCGCGTCTTCGATAAAATCCTCCATCCACAAGGATCGCTGTTTTCATATGTACCTCCGAAATAAAAAAGCTTCAGGGTTCGGTCATTCTCATATGTTGAGAGACGTACAACCTGAAGCATTATTAACATGTAACTATTGTTACACTTTTATAATATATGCAAAAGATTTTTTTGTCAATCATTTTTTTCAAAAATGCATAAAAAATATGGATAATCAAAACAAATTTCCAAGGCTTTCCCCAATATTTTTCCTAATACTTAGTTTTTATCGTCGCTGCTGCGGCCGGTGTAGCTTGTCACTACATCATCAAGTGGTTAGACGGCGATAATTAGTCGGCATCTATCTCCGTTTTCCCCTGCCTTTTTGGAAGATGGAGTTTCCCGTAGTTAAAGATACCACACAAAATATGATGTACTCACGCTTATACAGAACTACAAAAGAAATAAAGGCTTGATGTAAGTAACAACTGCTACATCGAGCCTTTTTCTTACATTATTCCTATCCAAATTCTTATAACGATGAATTGAATTTTTCACTTTTTCGTGATATACTATCATAAGCGATTATCATGGCAAGGAGGACTATATGGCTGTAACATATAAAAAACTATTTCACTTGCTGATAGACCGGGGCATCCCGACCGCCGAATTGACGGAAAAAGCTGGATTTAGTGCTAATATTCTAACCCGGCTAAGGCGTGATCGGTATGTATCTTTGGATAGTATCGAAAAGATATGTCTTGCTCTTGGTTGCAAGGTAGATGATATTCTGGACTTTATTCCCGATGAAAAGGAGAACGAAAACAATGGCTGATATTAGAAAAGAACAGGAGCGAGATGAACTCCATCGTGCGATATGGGCGATTGCTGATGAACTGCGTGGAAGCGTAGACGGATGGGATTTCAAGTCCTATGTGTTGGGCATGATGTTCTACCGCTATATCTCTGAAAATCTGACTAACTACATCAACGAGGGCGAGATTGAAGCCGGAGAAGTGGGCTTTGATTATGCACAGTTGTCTGATGAAGATGCTGTACAGGCTCGTGAGGACTTGGTTAAAACTAAGGGATTTTTCATTCTGCCCAGCGAGCTTTTCTGCAATGTCAGAAAAAAAGCCGCAAATGACGAAAATTTGAACATGACCTTGGAAGCTGCCTTTAACCACATTGAGGAATCAGCAAAGGGCAGCGAAAGCGAAGATAATTTTGCGGGATTGTTTGATGATATTGATGTCAACAGCAACAAACTGGGGGCTACCGTTGCCAAGCGTAATGCGAACCTCGTGAAGCTGATCGAAGGCGTGGCAAACATGGGCTTGGGCAACTACAAGGACAATTCCATTGATGCTTTCGGTGATGCTTACGAGTATCTTATGAGTATGTACGCATCCAACGCCGGAAAAAGCGGCGGCGAGTTCTTCACTCCGCAGGAGGTTTCCGAGCTTCTGACCCGTATGGCTGTTGCAGGAAAAACGGAGGTCAACAAGGTTTATGACCCGGCGTGCGGTTCCGGTTCTCTGCTTCTGAAAGCAGCAAAAATCCTTGGTAAAGAGAATGTCCGTCAAGGCTTTTACGGTCAGGAAATCAACCTGACCACATACAACCTTTGCCGTATCAATATGTTTCTGCATGACATTGACTTTGACAAGTTTGACATTGCCCATGAAGATACCCTGCTGTCTCCGCAGCATTGGGACGATGAACCGTTTGAGGTTATTGTTTCAAATCCGCCTTACTCTATCAAGTGGGAGGGCGATGACAACCCTGTTTTGATAAATGACCCCCGTTTTTCTCCTGCTGGAGTGCTTGCACCGAAGTCAAAAGCTGACCTTGCCTTTATCATGCACTCTCTGGCATGGCTTGCCACCAACGGAACTGCGGCAATCGTTTGTTTTCCAGGCATTATGTACCGTGGCGGAGCTGAGAAGAAGATCCGCCAGTATCTGATTGACAACAACTTTATTGACTGTATCATTCAGTTGCCGAGCAATTTGTTCTTCGGAACTTCCATTGCAACCTGCATCATGGTTCTGAAGCGCAGCAAGTCCGACAACAAGACCCTGTTTATTGATGCTTCCGGCGAGTTTGTTAAGGTAACGAATAACAACCGCTTGATTGAGAAAAATATCGCCCATATTGTGGACGAATTTGTTTCTCGTGCTGATGTTGCCCACTTTGCCCGTTGTGTTCCGTATGAGGAAATCGTTGAACAGGACTACAATCTTTCTGTCAGCACCTATGTGGAAGCTGAGGACACCAGAGAGAAAATCGACATTGTGAAGCTCAATGCCGAGATTGAAGAAATCGTTGCCCGCGAACAGGTACTCCGTGCTGAGATTGCGAAGATTATCGCAGAAATCGAGGTGGGAGTATGAGATTATATTTGAAAAGACCTCGCTCCAATATTAACGCCGTAGCTGAATATGATGTAGCGAATAAATTGTTTATTGTTCTGAAAGGTAGTATCATTTCTGAAACGATTGCATATAGCGAGAAATTTAGAGGTGCGAAGTCCATTGAAAAAGCCCGTGTTGGAGTGATTGATGGTACAAGTGTTATAAAAGATGTACATTTCAAGAGTGCGTCCACAGCCGCAAATTTTGTAACAGGAGCTAGTACCAACGGATTGACAGCTTGGAAAGACGAAAATGGCAAGCTACTAAGAGCAGTACTTGCAGAAATGGAGGGCAACAATGAGTAAATTGGACGAACTGATTACCCTCTTTTGCCCGAAAGGAGTACCGCTCAAGCCTCTCGGAAAATTGGGAAAATTCTATGGTGGTTTAACAGGCAAATCCAAAAACGATTTTACGGACGGAAATGCTAAGTTTATTACCTACAAGAATGTTTACTCAAATCCTGCTTTGCAGATTGATGTTGAGGATAGAGTAAAAATCGCTGATGGAGAAAAACAAAGAACTTTGGAATATGGAGATGTAATTTTTACTGCTTCTTCTGAAACTCCGGACGAATGTGGTATTTCCTCTGTTGTGACAGTTAAGACAGATGAGAAGTTGTATTTGAACAGCTTTTGTTTCATTTTCCGTTTTAATGATTTGGGCATAATGTTACCAGATTTTGCGAAGCATTTATTTCGTTCAAGTGATTTGCGATACCAAATCGGGAAAACAGCAAGTGGTGTTACACGCTTTAATGTTTCCAAGAAGCTAATGGAGCGTGTGATTATCCCTCTGCCCCCCATTGAAGTACAGAGTGAAATTGTCCGCATTTTGGATAGTTTCACAGAGCTTACAGCAGAGCTTACAGCAGAGCTTACAGCGAGAAAAAAACAGTATGAGTATTATAGGAATCTATTGCTTGAACATCCTAAAAAGGAGAGTGCAATGGTTGCTATTTCTGACCTTGGAAAATGGAGCGGTGGAAAAACGCCATCTACTGCCAACAAGGAATATTGGGAGAACGGCACGATTCCTTGGATTTCCTCTAAGGACATGAAACTCCCCACCCTTGAAGATACAGAAGACCACTTAACCGAACTAGCTCTTACTGAGGGGGGTATGACTTTACTACCAGATGGGACAGTTGCGATTGTTACTCGTTCCGGCATCTTAAAGCACACTTTTCCTGTTGCTTATGTGCCTTTTAGAACAACAGTAAATCAGGATATAAAGGTACTTACCGTTAAAGATGGCTTATCGGCTCGTTATGTGTTTCATGCTCTGCAATCTTATGGAGAAGACATTCGTAAGACTACAAAGAAACAGGGAGGGACAGTGGACTCTTTAGATTTTCAGAAAGTACTTGCGTACAAAATTCCTGTTCCTTCACTCAATATTCAAAACCGATTAGTTGAAGTATTGGATAACTTTGAAGCCATCTGCTCTGACCTCAAAATCGGTCTACCTGCTGAGATTGAAGCAAGACAGAAGCAATACGAGTTCTATCGTGATGCTCTCTTAACATATGCCGCAACCGGCAAGACAATCTTAACAGACAGACAGACAGACAGACAGACAGACGAGCTTAATGGCTTGATTGTCCTTTGTCAATATGTTTTTGGTGTTGCTTATGTTTCTTTGGGAAATCTTGCAACCGACATTTATCGTGGCGCAGGTATCAAGCGAGATGAAGTAACCGAAAAAGGTATTCCTTGTGTTCGCTATGGTGAAATCTACACTTTGTACGATATTAGTTTCTGTGAGTGCGTGTCCCATACAACCGAGGATGTTGTTGCTAAGCCGAAATATTTCGAGTATGGAGACATTATCTTCGCTATCACTGGAGAAAGCGTTGAGGAAATTGGAAAATCCATTGCTTATCTTGGTAATGAAAAATGTATGGCTGGTGGTGATACCGTGGTTATGAAGCACAATCAAGAACCCCGATACATTTCCTATGCTCTGTCTACAACAGAAGTTCAAGCACAAAAAAGCAAGGGCAGAGTAAAAAGTAAGGTGGTTCATTCAAGTGTTCCGGCACTAAAGGAGATAGTCATACCCTTGCCGCCACTTGAAGAACAAAAACGAATTGCTGATATACTTGATAACTTCCACCAGTTGTGTAATGACATTTCTGCTGGTATTCCGGCAGAGATTGATGCGAGAACGAAGCAATATGAATACTATCGTGATAAACTGCTGTCATTCAGGGGAGAGAATACATGATGAAAAGCGAAGAAGGTTTTGCGCCTTTTGATTTATCAAAAACCAGAAAGTTTGATCGTAAAAAGGACCAAGAATCTTTGAGACAAAGCTTTTATAAATTAGCTACTCAGTATTTCGAGGTATCTTGTTTTACAATAAAAATTTCAAATTGGATGCCTGTAACATTAGCAAATGTAGCATTTTCGTGTGAGTTATTTTTGAAAGCAATATTATATGGCTTTGGCGTGGATTTCTCAAAGACGCATGGATTAAAGGGACTGTTTGAAAAATTGCCACAAAATGCGCAGGAATATATATCGAAAAATATTGGTATAGAAAATAGGGAAAAAGAATTTTACTTATGCCTAAAAGAACAAGATCAAGCTTTTCCTGAGTATAGATACATGTGCGAAGCAAAAGGAATGTCGGCAAATCCCATGTTCTTGTTTGCGTTTGCGCATATTCTAAAATTTGTTTATGAAGCGTTAGTTTAGAGAAAACGGAAAAGATGAAGAATTGAGGTGATATTATGAGTACCTACCATATCGTACTTTCAACCAATGAAGGTACGGTTGTAACTGAATATGAGCCACAAACCAAACGCTCTGATGCCTACCAGAGTGAAGCGGCTCTGGAAGCGGCATTTATCAAAATGCTGGGCGAACAGGGCTATGAGTATGTGACCATTCACAATGCCGATGCACTCATTGCCAATCTCCGCAGACAGTTAGAAATACTCAATAACTATCAGTTTACGGATAAGGAATGGGACAGATTTTTCAAAAGCAAGATTGCCAATGCCAATGAGGGCATCGTGGAAAAGACCCGAAAAATTCAAGAGGACTATGTTCAAAATCTGACCCGTGAGGACGGCACGACGATGAACATCTCTCTGATTGACAAGAAGAATATCCACAACAACCGTTTGCAGGTCATCAATCAGTATGAGGAAAGTGCCGGAACGCACGACACCCGATATGATGTGACCATTCTTGTGAATGGTCTGCCACTGGTTCATGTGGAACTGAAACGCCGTGGCGTTGCTATCAAGGAAGCGTTCAACCAGATCAACCGTTATCAGCGTGATAGCTTCTGGGCTGGTTGTGGGCTTTATGAGTATGTGCAGATTTTCGCTATCTCCAACGGGACATTCACAAAGTATTATTCCAACACTACCAGAGCAAGCCACATCAGGGAAAGTGAAAATTCCTCTAAGAAGCACAGCAAGAAAACTTCCAACAGCTTTGAGTTTACTTCCTATTGGGCAGACGGCAACAACAAAGTCATTCCCGACCTTGTGGACTTCACAAAGACATTTTTGGCGAAGCACACCATTCTGAATATCCTGACAAAATACTGCGTGTTCACATCCGAGGAATTGCTACTTGTCATGCGCCCCTATCAGATTGTTGCTACCGAACGTATTTTGAACCGAATTGAAGTGTCCACCAACTACAAGAAAACAGGCACTATCGAAGCCGGAGGATATATCTGGCACACCACAGGAAGCGGCAAGACCTTGACTTCCTTTAAGACTGCCCAGCTTGCTACGAACCTGCCGTATATCGAAAAGGTTCTGTTTGTGGTTGACCGTAAGGACTTGGACTACCAGACCATTAAGGAATATGACCGCTTTGAGAAAGGTGCCGCCAACGGAAACAAGAGTACCACTATTTTACAAAGACAGCTTGAGGACAGCACTTCCCGAATTATCGTAACGACCATTCAGAAGCTGGATGTGTTCATTACCAAAAATCCGAGCCACCCTATCCGCAACAAGCATATTGTTCTTGTGTTTGACGAGTGCCACCGCAGCCAGTTTGGAGATATGCACACCCGAATTGTGGGAGGGCAAATCAAAAAGGGTGAAAAGACAATCAAGGTGGACAAGTATTTCAAGAACTATCATATCTTCGGATTTACTGGTACACCTATTTTCGCTGTCAATGCTGGAACAGGCGGCAATCCGAATCTCCGAACCACAGAGCAGGCTTTTGGTGTGAAGCTTCACACTTACACCATCGTGGATGCAATCAACGATGGAAATGTTCTGCCGTTCCGTATCGACTATATCAATACAGTGAAGCAAAAGGACGGAAAGCAGGACAAACAGGTTGCCGCTATTGACACCGAGGAGGCATTGAGTTCGCTGGAGCGTATCACAGAGGTTGTGAAATATATTCTGGAACACTTCGACCAAAAGACCATGCGAAATTCCTATTACAGTCTGAAAGGTCAGCGAATAAACGGTTTCAACTCTATGTTTGCCGTCAGTTCTATTCCTGTCTGCAAAAAGTATTATCTGGAGCTAAAAAAACAGATTGCAGAAGAGCACAGAGATTTGACCATTGCCACCATCTTTTCATTCGCTCCAAACGAAGCAGATAGTGCAGATGGTATTCTGGACGATGAAAGTTTTGACATTGATGGCCTTGACCAGAGTTCCCGTAATTTTCTGGACATGGCAATCAAGGACTACAACAGGATTTTCAAAACCAATTTTGATACATCAAGCAAGGGCTTCCAAGATTACTACAAAGACCTTTCTGATAAGGTTAAGAAGCGTGAAGTCGATTTGCTGATTGTAGTCAATATGTTCTTGACTGGCTTTGATGCAACAACGCTTAACACCCTTTGGGTAGATAAGAACTTGAAAATGCACGGTCTGATACAGGCATTTTCCAGAACGAACCGTATCCTCAATTCAGTCAAGTCCTTTGGTAATATTGTCTGCTTCCGTGATCTTGAAGAAGCTACCAACGATGCGATCGCATTGTTCGGTGATAAGGAAGCCAACGGCATTGTTCTTTTGAAATCCTATGAGGATTATTACTATGGCTGTGTCGATGATAAAGGTCGTGAGCAGAAAGGCTACGAGCAACGCATCGCCGAGTTGTTGCAGAAATATCCGTTGGGGCAGCCGATTGTCGGAGAGCAGAACAAGAAAGATTTTATTGTCCTGTTTGGCAACATTCTCCGTTTGAGAAATATTCTTGCTGCCTTTGATCGCTTTGCCGGAAATGAAATCCTATCCCCGATTGATTTCCAAGACTATACAGGCACATACCATGATGTGTACGGGGAAATCAAACCGAAACCGGGAAGCAAGGACAGCATTATGGATGATGTTGTCTTTGAGATGGAGCTTGTCAAACAGGTGGAAGTCAACATTGACTATATCCTGATGCTGGTTGGGAAGTATCACGATAGCAATTGTGAGGATAAGGAAATCCTTGTTGCGATTGATAAAGCAATCAAGTCCAGCTTGCAGCTTAGGTCTAAAAAGGAACTGATTGAAACCTTTATTGCTACCATCAACACAAGCACCAATGTCAATACTGACTGGCAGCGTTTTGTCAAAGAGCAGAGAAAAACCGACATCCAGACTTTGATTACTGAAGAAAAATTGAAGCCGGAAGAAACGAGAAAGTTTGTTGAGAATGCTTTCCGTGATGGCGTACTCAAAACTACCGGCACGGACGTTGACCGACTGATGCCGCCCGTTTCCCGTTTCGGAGGAGGAGGTTCTCGTGATAAGAAGAAGCAGACAGTTATTGAAAAATTGAAAAGGTTCTTTGAGAAATACTTTGGATTGGTTAGCCCAGAGGCTTCAAAAGAACCGGATAAGGTTACATATCTTTATGATACAGAATCAACACTATCTATGGTGGCAGAGGAACCGGTGTATTACGGAAAAGATATTTAGCGTATAATGGTTTTATCAAAATCTTCAATACGATTAAAACGCTAAAAAAGCAAAGAGGGGTGATTGCGTGGCAGAAAGTCAAAATGTAGAATGGAAAGAGTCTTGGCGAGATGAGTATCTTAAGTGGATATGCGGTTTTGCCAATGCTCAAGGCGGCAAGATTTATATTGGCACAAATGATGATGGTACGGTGATTGGCGTCCAAGACAGTAAAAAATTATTGGAAGATATTCCGAATAAAGTTCGGGATGTTCTTGGTATTATTGTAGACGTTAATTTGCTGACTAAAGATGGAAAAGACTATATTGAAATTTGCGTGAATTCGAATAGTTACCCCGTCAACTACAAGGGTGAATATCATTACCGGAGCGGTAGCACTAAACAGCAGTTAAAGGGGCAGGCGTTAAATCAGTTTCTGTTACAGAAAACGGGAATTACATGGGACAGCGTGCCGGTTCAGGGAGTAACTATACAAGATTTAAGAAATGACAGTTTCGATATTTTCCGGGAACAGGCAGTACGCAGCAAACGAATGGACAAGAAAGACATTGATGCCACGAATGAACAGCTACTGGACAGTTTGAATTTGCTTGAAAATAGTCATTTGAAAAGGGCAGCTATTTTGCTGTTCCATCATAATCCGGAAAAGTGGATACCGGGAGCATACATCAAGATTGGTTAACAAGAGTAGAAACCTATCCTTTTCCAAAAGAGGCAATTAGGGAGGCTGTTTTTAATGCGATTGCACACAAATTTTACGGAGCATTAATTCCAATTCAAATCAGTGTGTATGCAGATCGGATTTATATTGCAAATGATTGTATTTTCCCGGAAGATTGGACAATCAATGATTTAATGGGGAAACATCGGTCAAGACCGTATAATCCTCTGATTGCCAATACATTTTTTAGAGTTGGTTTTATCGAAGCGTGGGGACGCGGAATTGAAAAAATCAAGGATAGCTGCAAAGAAGCCGGAAATCCTATGCCAGAATATACAATTAAACGTGAGGACATTATGGTTATGTTCAAGAGCTTGGTTAGTAGCGCTGACCAAGCTGCTAACCAAGTTGCTGACCGAGCTAACCAAGGTAACGATAATTCTGTAGTTACACGCATCTTGAAAGTGATTCAAGAAGAACCATCGTTGTCTCAGAAAAAGATTGCAGATGTCATTGGAGAAAAGTATAGTACAGTTAAGAATTATATGGAATCTATGAAAAAATCCGAAATCATAAAAAGAGAAGGTTCTAGTCAAAAAGGAAAATGGATAATTCTTTAACTATATTTTACACCAGTTTACAACTTTTGAAATTTCCTAAAACCTGATAAAATGTAGTTCTCTACAACCTTTATCAAAACAGAACAATTTTTAATAGTTTCGAGAAATTTCCCAACAGTCTATTAAAAATGGAATCTTTAAGGTATAATAAGCGATAGATACAGATTCATCTCTTTTCGTGTTGCATAGTCTCATAAAATATGGTAACATCTGATATATTCGAATACACTTGAATCTATACAAATGCGATAAACACGGCATTTTTAAAGCGTGCGATAAAATGGCGGTATTTCATATCCCATTTAGTCCGGTTCGATTCCGGCCTGCGGCATTAAAAAAGCCTCGGTTTTCCGGGGCTTTTTTATTTTTATCCCCCCGTTTGAAATAGCCGGATGTAGAAAGATCGTATAAGAAGGAGGCAGTAAGATAGCATGAACAAAAAAGAAGTTTCTGAGATCCGCAAGCAGTACACGCCGGAGCGCTGTACCATTTCCCGCATATGCGGATGCTACATAGACGCGGAAAAGAATATTAAGACAGAACTTAAGGAGGCATTTCTCTCTCTGCCTGAGGATGATGCCTTTAAATACTTTACCATTTTTAAAAAGACGCTGTCCGGGACTTTGGGGCGTAATCTGCTGAATCTGGATTTTCCTCTGGAGGAGGAAAAAGAGGGAGGAGCCCAGGAGTTTCTTTTAAAGCTGCGGGACAGCCAGCTAAAAGATGACGACCTGATCCATCAGTTTTACAACAAGGTCATTGAGAACTTTGAGTACGGGGAAAATTATTATATTATCCTGATCCATGTCTCCTATGATGTTCCCGGCAAGGCTGCAGACGGCATAGAGATGTATGACGCTTCTGACAATGTATACAATTACATACTCTGCAGCATCTGTCCGGTACATTTGTCAAAGCCGGGGCTGGGATACAATATTGAGAAAAACTGCATTGAGAACAGGACCCAGGACTGGATTGTGGATCAGCCGGTAAAGGGGTTTTTGTTCCCCTGTTTTAATGAACGCTATACCGACATCCACAGCATGCTCTATTATACGAAAAATGCTGCCGAACTTCAGGAGGACTTTATCCAGAAAATGTTTGGCTGTAGCCGCATCCCGCTTTCGGCGGACGATCAGAAGGAGACGTTCAATGCCCTGCTGTCTGACACTTTGGGGGAGGACTGTGATTATGACGTCATAAAAAATATCCATGAGACTTTAAATACCAGGCTGGAAGAATTTAAAGACGAGCCGGAGCCTTTGGAGCTGGGCAAGCAGGAGGTGCGCCGTCTTTTGGAGGACAGCGGTGTGCCGGATGAGAAGCTGGAGGAATTTGACCAGCATTACGACCAATGCGCAGGAGAGGCCACATCCTTTTTGGCTTCCAATATTGTCAATGCCAGGGGCTTTCACATTGAGACGGCGGATGTGGTGGTGCAGGTGAAGCCGGAGGCGGCAGACCTGGTGGAGACCAGATTCATCGGCGGACGCCAGTGTCTGGTCATTGCCATCAATGAACATGTGGAGGTTAACGGGGTTAATGTCAGGATCATGGAGGAGAAAGGGGAAGAGGGGGAGCAGTAATTTTGGCAGTCCCCCCCTCCTGTCAACTGCGCGCCCCGCTTCTGTTCTCATAGTATTGGATCCACTCATCTAAACTCCACGGCTCGTAATCAGAGTACATGCAGAAACAGTTGATCATGTTGCAGGGAATATGGCGCTCATTGCCCTGAACGTCCGTGATCACGGTCTGTCTGGTGATCTGCTGGAACTGCTCCACAAGCCGCTGGTCTTTGGTGTCGTGGACATGGCCGTAAAGCATATAGGTTTTGGGGATGCCTTTTGCGGTCAGATGGTATTGGCCGTTGTAGCACAGGATCGGGTAGTGGCACAGCACCACTTTCCGGTTATTGTCCGACATTTCCGCATAGGGCTTTATCCACACGAAGCGGGAGGTGTTAACCTCCCTGTGGTTCAGAAAACGGTCGTGATTCCCCTGGATCATGTATAGTTTTCCGTGAAGCTGTTGCAAAAGCGTATTGGTATCCTGGACATTGCCCCAGGACAGATCGCCCAGGATGACCACCTCGTCTTTTTTGCGGACTTTTTGGTTCCATTTTTCGATCATATATGTGTTCATCTGGTGGATGTCCTCAAAACCGCGCTTATCCATGTGGGTATTCATGGCCTGATGAAAAAAATGGAGATCTGCAATATAATATCTCATAAAATCCTCCCTGTTTTCTGGTAAAAACGTAATATGACGGAGGATTTTGTGAGATTCTCCGAAAATATCTGTTTATTTGACTTTAGATACCACTATATTACTACTTTTTGTTAAGGCGCGCAATACGAAAAAGGAAGCAAAAAAAGATTGACAACAGCAGAAAAGTATTGTAAACTATGTAAGTCTGAAGTCACCGGAAGTATGGAGGGATGACGGGCCTTGGTAGCTCAGTTGGTAGAGCAGAGGACTGAAAATCCTCGTGTCACTGGTTCGATTCCGGTCCAAGGCAGGAAGCAGGAAACATTAAGAAGCAACCTGCATAATTTAATATTGTTATCATCTGCGGGTGTAGTTCAATGGTAGAACACCAGCCTTCCAAGCTGGATACGTGGGTTCGATTCCCATCACCCGCTTTTTTTATTTGTTTCTTAAATATCCAGATCTTACGTGGTCGCCACATACAAAAAAAGCCCTGGAGCGGCGTCTCCAGCGCCTTTTTTATACGAATTATCCTTGTTTGCGTAAGGTTTCCCTTTCCAGTTCATCCATCCCCAGTTTCAGAGCCCCCAGGATCCCCTGGTCATCATTAAGAGAGGGAAGGACAATATAGGAGTCCAAGTCCTCCAGCTCCCTGGTCACAAGATATCCGTTTACCATGGTTTTGACATACTTCCGGATCCGTTCCATAAGCTGAGTCTGGTGCATCACGCCACCGCCCAGGATGATCTTCTGGGGGGACAAGATCATAATATAAGTTGTCAGAGCATGGGCAAGATAGTAAGCTTCCAGGTCCCACACCTCATCCCGGTCTGCCAGTTCCCTGGCCGGAAAACCCCAGCGCGCTTCAATGGCAGGTCCGGAGGCCAGGCCCTCCAGACAGGTTTTGTGATAAGGGCATTTGCCTTCGTAGGAGTCGTCCGGGCGGACAGGCATAAGCATGTGGCCGCCTTCCGGGTGCAGCATGCCGTGGAGGAGCTTTCCGTCAGCCATGATCCCCACGCCGATGCCCGTACCCACCGTAATATAGATGGCAGAATCCAGCCCTTTGGCGCAGCCCCAGGTAGCTTCCCCCAGCATGGAGCCGTTAACGTCCGTGTCAAATCCCACAGGGACTCCCAGTTGCTGCCTAAAATACCCGCAGATATCATAATCCTTCCAGGCCAGCTTGGGCGTGGTAGTAATGCAGCCGTAGGTCTTTGACTCCCGGTTCAGATCAATGGGTCCGAAACATCCGATCCCAAGAGCCGCGATCCCCTGGCCAAGGAAAAACTCCGCCAGCTTCGGCATGGTGATATCCGGTGTCTCTGTGGGGATGGAGGCCCGTTTAAGGATTTCCCCCTGTTCATTTCCAATGGCGCACACCATTTTGGTGCCGCCTGCTTCCAATGCTCCAAACAGCATGATCTTTCCCTCCTGTTTTGTTATATATGAGTGATCACCAGTTCCATTTCACCCCGGCAGTCCAGTGGGCCGAACCCGGCCGGAACCAGGATATGGTCCCCTGCCTTCACCGAATAGGCGTTTATCATGCCTGCGCCCGCCGTAATGTCCACCAGCATAAACGGATAGGTGTGATCAATGGAGGCATGGGTTGACACGTTCCATTTGGCCACGGAAAAAAACGGTCCCTCCACCAGCGCGCGTCTCGCACATCCCCCCCGGTCTTCCGTATCCCCCATGGTATCCGTGTCTGCGTGTGGGCAGACGATGACGTCCATGCTTTCCTTTCGATGCAGCTGCCTGGGCTTTCCGTCCTGGAGACGGTCATAGTCATAAAGACGGTAGGTGGTATCGCTGTTTTGCTGCACTTCCAGAAGCAGGGTGCCTTTCCGAATGGCGTGGATAGTTCCTGCCGGGATATAGAAAAAGTCTCCCTTGTGGATAGGCAATCTTCTAAGAAGATCATCCCATCGTCCCTCATTGATCATCTGTTCCAGCTCTTCCCTGCTTTTGGCGTGATGCCCGATAATAATATCCGCGTCCTGGTCACAGTCCAGGATATACCAGCACTCCGTTTTTCCCTGACTGCCGTTTTCGTGCAGCGACGCATAGCTGTCGTCGGGATGAACCTGAATGCTTAAATGATCGTTGGCGTCAATGATCTTTACCAGCAGAGGAAACTCCTTACCCTCCAGATTCCCGAACAGCTCCCTGTGGCTGTCCCACAGGCTGGCCAGGCTTTGGCCGTCATAGGCACCGCCAAGGACCGTGCTTTGGCCGTGGTCATTGGCGCTGATGACCCAGGCTTCCCCCGTGTCATCCCCGGGTATGTCATAACCGTAAAAATCCCGCATCTTATGGCCGCCCCACAAAACCTGTTTAAAAAACGGTTTAAAAAAAATGAGTTCGCTCATGGGTATTTCCTCCTGAAATATAATATAAGAATAGCACAAACGGGGACAAATTAAAAGTAAAATCCCGCGGCTGGAGGCTGTTTAGTTACTGATTTTCCTCGGACGCAGCTTTGCTTAAAACCCTGTCATTGATCTTAACAAACGGAAGGTACAGCAGCACGCCTACTGCGATGATGATGATCTGGACGATTACCGCGCGGAAATCGCCGCCGGTAGCCAGATACCCGCTTAACAGCGGAGGCGTGGTCCAGGGGATGTAAACAACACATTCATTCATAAAATTCAGGGCAGTGGCAGCATAGCCAATGATGATGCCAATAGCAGGAAGAAGCACAAAAGGAATGATCATGGTTATGTTGTAGACGATGGAGTAGCCGAAAATAACAGGCTCATTAATGTTAAAGCATCCGGGGGCCGCGGACATCTTGCAGATCGCCCGGGTAGCCTTATTGCGTCCGAACAGCAGGGTGGCAATGATCAGGGCGATGGTTGAGCCGGAACCGCCCATCATGCCGAAGGCAGGCACAAAAGCCACATTGATAATATTGGGGATCGCCTCGCCGGCTGCATAGGCAGCCATGGCCTGGGTCATATTTACGATCAGCAGCGGCTCTAAAAGGGAGCCGTAGATCACGGTCTGGTGGATACCGAACAGCCATAAAAAGTTGCCCAGGGAATACAGAATAACGCAGCCCAAAAGCCCGGTGGTAACGCCGCGGAGCGGTTCCTGGATCATAACCGTGATGATGGTGATGAGGTCTGTGTGGAACGCGTTATTTAAAACAGCGGAAATAACGGCAAAAAAAGACATGACCAAAATAAAAGGGATCAGCACGGAAAAGGAATTGCCCACCGCAGGAGGGATGCTGTCCCCCATGTTGATCTGCAGTTTTTTAACCCGCGCCACATAGATGAATAATTCCGTGGCGGCCAGGCCGATGAGGATGCCAGCGAACATGGCCTGCGTGCCGGTATTGCTGAATGCCAGGACGCCCGAAACCGATACGCCGTCAGATGCTCCGTTAGGGACCACGGTAACAGAACCTGGCATCATGATAATCAAGGTTGCCAGCGATACCA
>CAJTRM010000036.1:0-7412 GCA_910578865.1 uncultured Dorea sp. | reverse complement strand
TTTAGCCGATGACGGCGGCAACCAGAAGAGAGCTGACATTTAAGGTGGCATTAACCAGAAGATTGCCCCAGTACTGGGCGTTGGCCAGAGCCGGACCGCTTAAGATCCACTGGAATACCGTGTTGTTAAACAAAACAGCCAGACCTGCCAATATGTAGAGGGGCATAATAGTGGCAAAGGCGTCCCTCAAAGAACTTAAATGAACCTGACTGCCCAGTTTTGCGGCAAATTCGGTAAACTTATCAATAAACTTAGAATTTTGCAGTGAAGCTCCCATATTAATCCTCCTTGTCTCTCTGCTCAATCAGATCCTTGATCCAATGGGCAGATTTTTTCAATTTTCTTGCGTAATTGTTCATCAGATCCACTTCAACGAACCCATACCTGTTTTTAAACGCATTGCTCCAGGACCAGTTGTCGATCACTGCCCAATAGTGGTAACCAACACAGTTAGCGCCCTCCTCAATGGCTTTCATGACCCATTCCAGATGGTCGCGGACAAACTCGATGCGGTAATCATCCTGAATCTCGCCTTCCTCATTGCGGAAGCGGTCTTCGTGTTCCACGCCCATGCCGTTTTCCGAGATAAAGAATTTCAGATCCGGATATTCCCGCTTCATCTTCATCCCGAAATCATAGATCCCCTTGGGATAGATCTCCCAGCCCCGATAAATGTTCATCTTTCTTTCCGGCCAGATATAGGCTTCCGCGAATTTAGGATTGCCGGCTGCGTCTGTCTTTACGGTGGGAGCCTGGACTCTGGTGGGCTGATAGTAGTTAAATCCCAGCCAGTCCACCTTCCCGCATGATAAGATCTCTTTGTCGCCGGGACGGGTCTCCGGGGCCATGGAGTATTCCTCCAGTGTGTCAAACACATCCTGGGGCAGGGCGCCTAAGGTGCAAAGGTCAAGCCACCAGCGGTTGTGGATGCCGTCTGTCATGCGCACGGCCTCCAGATCCTCCGGCGTGGGATTTTCTTTGGTATAAGGAGGCGCAAAGGCGTTGATAAGGCCAATCTGGGCATCCTCCATAAGATACCCCTCCTCCTTGGCCTTTCTAAACTCCCGAACTGCCAGGCTGTGGGCCAGGGAAATATGGTACTGCACCTGAAGGCCCCGCTTATCATCCTTGATAAAGGGATACCAGTTCCCGTCCCGGTACTCCTGGTCCGGCTCAACGATAGGCTCGTTGAAGGTGAACCAGAAACGGATCTCCTTGCCAAATTCCCGGAATGCGGTCCTGGCGTAGACTGCGTAAGCTTCCACCACTTCCCGATTCTCCCATCCCCCTCGGGCAAACAGATAAGCAGGCATGTCAAAATGGTACAGGTTCATAAACAGTTCAATATGATTCTCCTTTGCGCAGGCGCATACTTTGTGGTAAAACGCGGCCCCCTCCGGGTTCAGCTTCTGGTTCTGATCCATAAGCCGGGTCCACTGGATGGAAGTGCGGAAAGAGTCAAGATGGAGGCTTTTTAACAGCTTAATGTCCTCTTCATATTTTTCGTAAAAATTATTGCCCACATAGCTGCCTACTTTGTTGTAAAAGTCAGAGATGGATTGATCGGACCAGGTATCCCAGAAACTCTCCAGACGGTGATCCTTTTTGTAAGCTCCCTCCGTCTGGGGGCCGGACATGGCTGCGCCCATAAAAAATCCTTTTGGAATTGATAGCTGCATACGCTTCTCCTTTCTAAAGAACATAATTAATCATGATTTAATATAAATATGTTATATCATATTTTTATAATATCATAATTTTATAAAAATGCAAGAGGAATTTTTCCTTTTTTCGCTTTTTTTGGAGCCTTTGAGGAAATAAAAAACTGCAGACCTTCCGCCAAAGCCGGCGATCTGCAGCATGAAAATGGCTCTATTCAATTTATTACTGCACGCTTACGGTGCGCAGCTCAAAACAGTCTGCCCGGTGTCTCGATCTGGAATACTCAAAGATCCGGCCGTCACCCAGGTAAGCCACCTGCTCGACCTCCAGGATAGGAATAGGGGCGTCTCCGATCTCCAGCCAGATCCGCTCGTCATCCGTTGGCATAGAAGCGCGGGCGATGCGGTGGCCGCTTTGTATTTTCAGCTTTAGGGTATTTTCTATATAAGAATAGATGGAACCCTTTACCACCTCATCCGTAACCCCGGTGATAATGTCCGTTGGCATGTAGGTATACTCCGTCACATAGGGCCTGTCGTCCACCTTTCTGGTACGGCATACATAGCACACAAAGGCCCCCTCCGGAATCTGCAGCAGGTCAGCGATCTTTGCGGAAGCCTTCAAAGGCTGAAATTCATGGATAACAGAAGTGATCAGGTGTCCCGGTTTGTCCTTGGCAAATCCGCCGAACTGCTGTGACCGGGCAAAGCCCTCCTGATTAAGAGCGCCGCCGGATACAGCCTTGACAAAGGTTCCGGAACCTCTCCGTTTGGTAATAAGCCCGTTGTGTACCAGATGTTCCATGGCCTCCCGTATGGTAATGCGGCTGGCGTTGTACTGTTTGCACAATTCCAGCTCCTGGGGAAGCTTTTCATCCGGCTTGTAGAAGCCGGAGAGGATCTTGGACTGGATGTCCTGGGCAATGATCTCGTATTTATACATGCTGTGTACGCTCCCAAAAGAATTTAGCGCGGAGAACCGCACAAAAAAACGAAAAGTCATGAAAGAAATATGACTTTTCGGCTAAAAAATAAGAGCGCGAGACGGGATTCGAACCCGCGACCCTCGCCTTGGCAAGGCGATACTCCACCACTGAGCCACTCGCGCGTAAAAATATGATGTTGTCGCTGTCTTTCGCTGACAAAACATATTTTATCATATCTTTTTTTTAAAATCAAGGGCTAATCGGATATTTTTATTTTATCTTAAGGACACCGTCTTAAATTCATAGTTATCTCCGATATAATGCTGTTCTGTGTACTCAAAGGGCGTGCCGTTGTCCAGATAGCCCACCTGCTCAATAGACAAGACAGGGTCTGTATTGGTCAGCTTTAAATACGTCTTGTCATACTGGTCCGGCCTTTTGGCGCGGATGACGCGGTGGGCGCTCTGGATCCTAAGACCAAGATTTTTTTCAATATATTCGTAGATGGAGCCGTAAAGGTGTTCTTTTTTTAATCCCGGGATCAGCAGGATAGGCATGTAACAGAAATCCAGGGTGTGCCAGTTGGGCTCACCGTAGCGGTATCGGATGATATGGTATACGAAATCATCGCCCAGGATGTTCAGTTTTGCCGCAACGGTCTGGCCGGCGGGGATGATCTCAAAAAGAACGACTTCGGATTGGATCTTTGATTTATCAATGGCGTTAAACAGGCCGTTGATCTGTGGAGACAGTCTGCCCTCCTGCTCGGAAAGCCCCTTTACAAAAGTGCCGGATCCCCGCCGTTTGATGAGAAGGCCCTGAGCCACAAGCTGGTCTATGGCCTTTTTGACCGTAATGCGGCTGACTTTATACTGTTCGCCCAGCTCCGGCTCCGTAGGGAGCTTAGCGTTGACCGGAAAGGTGCCGTTCTCTATTTTTTTTCGTATATCATTAAAGATCACTTCGTATTTTGTCATAGTCTGCTGGCTCCTGATTTATCTGAAAATAAAGACGCTTCCTGCTATTTTACCGTATATCCCACGCAAATTCAATACCTGGATATGATGCACCGGATTATGCACAACAGTGACACAGCAAAAGGGAAGGGGAGCCGGCAGACGTAAAAGCCCTACAGCGCAAAAGCGGCTGCGTACACCGCGATGGCGGCTATGACCAGACTCCAAAGAATCTGTTCCCTGGAAGAAAACTCCGTTTTCGGCCCCCACAGCCGGTACAGGGCGTAGGGAACCAGAGGGAAGAAGACCGTGCAGCCATAGGTTATGATCTTGTAAGGGGTAAAAGGGCGGACTTCATCTCTGTCAAGGGCATTGATCTGGTCCCGCAGCTGGCGGATGCGGGTCTGGGTCTCGGTTTCTTTTTTCGGGTGTTTTGTCATCATTTATAATCCTCGTCGTGTTCATAGGAAAAACTGCGGTTGGCAATGGTCTGCTGGAAAAAGTAGGCGGATTTTTTCAGGCGCCGGTTCCGATGATCATCCAGATCGATCTCCACCAGGCCGTATCGGTTTTTAAATGCGTTCATAGGCGATACATTGTCTGTAAAGGCCCAGTTCATATAGCCCTTCAGATCGCATCCCTCCTCCACGCTTCTGACAGCCCAGTACAGATGCTGCTTGAAAAAGTCGATGCGGTAATTGTCCTGTATCATCCCGGTGTCATCCCGGTGTCGGCCTTCGTCCTGGACCCCCATGCCGTTTTCCGCCACAAACCATTCCTTGTTGTTGTATTCTTCCTTCATGCGGAGAGCGAAATCATAGATAATCTTTGGGTAAATTTCCCACCCGCGGAAGGGATTCATCTTTTTGCCCGGCAGGTCAAACTCTTCATAATAATAGCAGGGGTGGAAGGGGGCTCCCTGACGGATGGCGGTCATCCTGCCCTTTACCCGGTTCGGGTGGTAAAGGTTGATGCCGACCCAGTCAACGGTATTATCTCTTATCAGCGCCAGGTCAGCGGGAGCGCAGTCCATAAGGATACCATGTTTCTTTAAAAGATCAAAAAACCCGTCCTCATACCTGCCTTTTATGGCCGGGTCCAAAAAGAGGCGGTTGTAGAACAAGTCGTACTTGTCTGCGGCGTTGACGTCGTCAGGGGAATCGGTCCTTGGGTAAACGGTTTCTACATTGATAATGGTGCCAAACTTACATCCCTGCCTTTGATACCCGCTTTTTTTGTATGCTTCCATGACGGCTGCCGTGGCCAGGGCCTTGTGGTAATTCCACTGCATCCACAGGCCGGAATCCTGGTGGAAAGGCCACCGGAGCCCGTCCAAGTACACGCGGGTCTGGACAACGATGGGCTCGTTAAAGGCAAACCAGTATTTGACCCGGCTGCCGAAACGCTCAAACGCTTTGGATGCGTATTTTACAAATAAGTCCACCACATGGCGGGAGGCCCAGCCGCCGTAGCGCTCCATCAGGACCTGGGGAAGTTCATAGTGTTCCAGGCAGATCATTGGCTCCACCCCGGCCTCCAAACAGGCGTTGATCATGTCGGAATAGTAGGAGGCATACTCCTCATCCACTGCGGCATTTTCATAATCTGTCAGAAAGCGGGACCAGTTGAGAGATGTGCGGTAACAGTCCAGGCCGATGTCTTTCATATATCCGATGTCTTCCCGGTATCGTTCTATAAAGTTGGTGGCGATGGCAGGTCCGTATCCCTCATGCCATACCTCCCGGTTTTTTTTGTACCAGGCGTCCATGTAGGAATCCTGGCCTTCCTTCTTTCCCTTCCAGCCTTCGGTCTGCCATGCGCTGGCAGCGGACCCAAGGAAAAATCCCTGGGGCAGTTTGATTTGTTCATTCATGGATCACATTCTCCTCTCTCAGCGGCGCGCACTGTTTCAATATAGATAGGAGGCGCGCTGTGGACACGCCTCGAAAATGTCATAAGATTTGCCAGGCTATGCTGTGGCATCCTGGGCTTTATTGGCCAGGATCACAAAGGGGGTATAGATGGCAATGGACAGAAGAATACACAAAAGCTGGGTGATAATGGCGCCGATGCTCCCTCCTGTGGACAGCCACGCGCTTAAGATAGGCGGGGTGGTCCAGGGCATTGCGTAGACGCACACCCCGGCAAAGCCGATCTTTGTCATGAAATAGGCAAATGTGCCTGTTACCAGGGGCGTGATGATAAAGGGGAGCACCAAAAGCGGATTCAGTACAATGGGAAGGCCGAAAGTCATAGGCTCATTGATCTCAAAGATGGCAGGCGCAGTTTCCAGCTTGGCAATAGCCCGATAGTCCCCTCTTTTTGAGAACAGGAAAATAGCGATCAAAAGCCCGATGGTGCATCCGGAGCCGCCCAGGGACATATAGGTGTCCCAGAAGGACATGTTGATGATGTTCAGTTTGGAGATCTCCGTAATGCCCTGGCCCACCAGTTCCGTGTTGGCCAGGATCGCCGCGTTCAGAAGCGGGTCGCGGACAGGCTTGATGATCTGATTGCCGTGGATTCCGATAGACCAGAATACTTGGGCCACCAGCATAAGGATCAGAAGTCCCGGAAGTCCCTGCATGACCTTCTCAAGGGGCGTCTGCAGGAAGGTGTAGATAATGGTGTACAGGCTCATGCCAAATACCTTTGTGGTGATAAAGTTAAACAGAGCGCAGATAAGGACGGTGGCCATAGACGGGAACAGCACGTTAAAAGAATTGGCCACATTGCCAGGCACCGAGTCAGGCATGGTGATCTTCATAGCTCCGCTGTTCACCAGCTTTGTGTAGATCTCCACAGACACCAGGGCGATAACAATGCCCAAAAACAGTCCTCTGGAGGCTGTGTAATCTTTGCCGATGACGCCGGATACGTCAATGACCACATCGTTGTGGGTCACCTGCACCACGTTTGGCAGGCAGCTTACAAAAGAACACAGGGCGATGATGCCGGGCATAAAGCCTTCCTGCCGGTTCAGCCGGCCCAGTTCCAGACCGATCAGGACCACGGCCGCTACGGTGAAAAAGTTCAGCGTGGCATAGTTGGCTGCATTAAACCAATCCGTGAACATGGACAGCCACTGCATCCCCGGCAGTTTCCCCAGGCTGATGCCGTTTCCCTCGGTGGCACAGACAACGTTGGTGATCAGTGTGCAGAAGGAACCTGTGATAATTACAGGCATTAAGGATGTAAATGCATTCTTCACAGCGCACATATGTTTCTGTGAAGCGACTTTGCTGGCAAAAGTCAGCAATTTTTCTGTTAATTGATCAGAAAATTTCATCAAAAAGTACCCTCCTAAACCAAATTTTTCCCTCATGAGTTAGTTATAGTATATACATTTTTACATTTAAAGTCAAGCTTTTTTATAATAAAAGACATATCTTTTAGCATCTTTACAAAGGGGATTGGGTCAAAACGCAGAAAGCGGTGAAATAAGAAACAGGAAGAGCGTATGGAGAAGGATGGCTCTTCCTGTTTCTACTATAAATAATGCCTCATGTTCTAATGCCTCTGGTCTTTATTGCTGTATACTTCGCAGAATCTGGCCGCAAAGGAAGGCGGCTCCTGTCCGGCATACAGGTGGGAGATATCTCCCACCCGCAGAGCGCGGAAGGAGGCAATGCCCTGCTGACGCTCCTCCGATACGATCTCTGTCACGGAGGTGGGGGCCAGGGCGACGCCGTGCCAGAGGATGAAGGGGGACATATTCCACAGGTGGGATAAAAGGGCGCATATGATGCCGAAATGGCAGTAGCAGGCTATGGTGGTGGTATTTTCCCTGCGCACCCGGTAGCAGCAGTTATCTCTTTCGTATCCGTATGTCTCTAAAAGGCTGTCAAATTCCCGGCATACACGGTCGT
>CAJTRM010000035.1 GCA_910578865.1 uncultured Dorea sp. | reverse complement strand
AGTATACAGGTAAATCCACGTTGCTACAAATGTGGGGTCACTTCATATTGTCCTAACAGCCAGCCGCTTATTACACCCACCCCATATGAAACAATGCCATAAAATCCTTTTTTCCACTCTTTCTTACAAAATGAGAAATACCAAAAAATACTCGCACCTATACACACCTGTAAAATATTAGGCAAGCGAAAAAAAGTATTCAAAGCAAACACAAATCCTGAAAGCGCATAGTACCGGATATTCTCCTGCTCAATTCCTTTTATCAAAATACAAATAGCCAACGTCTGCATAAACATAGACGTTGCATTATAGTTCATGACATGAACCCATGTCAATGAAAATAAACTTCCTCCAAAAATTGATATGAGCAGCAATAATCTAGGCACATACTTTTTCAGCCGATGATATACTATAAATCCGCTTCCCATATATAGTAGCCAACTACTAAGATTTAACAGAAATACTTGCCCTTTATCACACAAATGATAAATACCGGTCCCCAACAGATCTGTGAGAAAAGTTCCTGTATTTACAACGTCCATATTTTCCATAAAGCCATATTTGTATTTTACTAAATAGAACGCAGAATCTGTAACATCAACCCCTTTATTTATGAAGAAAAAAAACCATAGAACAGTTATCCCCAGTAATACATAAAAACATATCTTTTCAATATTTTTATCATTTAGTGTACTCACAATATTACATCCCCGATTCCACAACAATTAAGTTGTTTTTTCTTTATTTATTACCTTACAAACCTTTTTAAACAGTTTGTTTTCTTTTACCATCGACAGCGCATAAATAAATGATTCATCTTTCCTAATGAACAGTACTATAAAATAATAAATCGCACATATGCTTATAGTACAGCCTAAATAAAAGAAAAAGTTAACATTAAACTTATATTCCACTTGAAATATATGTCGAAAAACACGTTCTATAGGAATAAACAGTATAGAAAATATCAGATATTTCCAATAACGTCCTTTCAAAATTGTAATAGAAGAATCTAATTTAGTTTTTATCAAATATTGTTCAATTACCACTATCATAATTTCAACACATGCCGTAGACACAATCGCTGTTTCCGCATTCAATACTCCGCCAAAAGCCAAAATACTTTTTACAATTAGATTACCGATGCCAAAAATCAAATAAAGTTTTGTCAACCATTTTTCTTTTCCATAAATAAATAACACCTGATTCGCCGATGTATAATCAACCATCCATACAAGCATTCGTAATGAAAACAAACCGAAAGTAACTCCTGCTCCCAGATAATTACTGCCGCCATATATATACATTATGGATTGAGACAAAACAAAAAATCCCAAACATACCGGAATAGAGAGCATATAAAATAATCCTGATGATTTTCGAAGTAACAGTTGATAATCCTCTTTTTTATTCTCCCCTAAATATAACGATAATCTTGGAATTGTCACCAATATTATAGCATTAATTACACCCGTCAAAATATTAATAATCGCCTGACTAAAAGTATAATAGCTAACATATACGCCTTTTGAAAAAACCGATAAAAACAATTTATCAAGATAGGTATATAACATTCCTGCATTCATAAGCACAAACATGACAAGAAGTGCTTTTAATCTATCTTTTATATCTGCCAGACTTACTTTAATAAACCTTACTCGAGTTTTTATATAGATAAAACTAATCAAATAATTAAGCAACTGAATGCACGATACAATAATCGCATACTTTAAAATATCCCCCGGACGTCTTACAATTAATAAAATAAGTATAATGTTAACCAAACGGATTAATACTGTCTTGATTAAAATAAAGCTATAATTTTCAAAAGCTTCATTCATGTATTCAACCCAAAACATACAGGCTAAAAGCTGCAACGAAAGCGCTGCATAAACTGGAACGAGTTCCAGTTCAATCGCATTAAAAACATATATGAAATAGAAAATCAATACGGAAACTGTACTTCCCGCACCGACACAAAATAAAACAGAAAAAACTTTCGAAATTTTTTCAGGATTATTTCTTACTTTACTTACTTCTCTAATACCATAATTATATATCCCACAGCCTGCAAAAGGGACAAGGAATGCCACTACTGATAACGCTCTATTATACTCTCCATATAAATACACATCTAACGTACGCGCCAAATAAGGACCTGTAATAATGGGAATAATAATATTGAAAATATTAAGCAGCATTTTCCATACAGTATTTTTCTTAATCGACTTTTCCATCCTCTTATTCTTTTACACTTCAGATTTTCCTGAAAAAGGTATATCCATGTGTAAGTTTCCTTTCTTCTACTGGCGGGAGTTTCATATAATCCCCATATCCATTTTCCAAAAACTTCTCGTATCTTTCTGGTACAACAAATTCTTTTCCTTCAAAAGAAAGTCTATTACCTTCGCCAAACCATGATTTTTTCATAATCCACCTTAACTCTGGCCCCCATGGCTCTCCTACAAATTTAGAAGTCTCATATTCATATTTCATTGACAATTTTTCAATTTTCTTACAGATTCTCCTTTGTCCATATAACCGTAAAATTGGTATTCCAATTTTTTTCTGCAAAGACTTAAATATACTACTGCTGCCCGGATTTTTATACACTAACAAACTATTTAAAATTTTAAGCCTCTTATGTTTTTTCAACATTTCTGAAAGTTCTTTTCCTTCTGGCCTCCCATCCATCGGAAAAATATCAATATACACACCCAAATTATCAATATATTCTTTCCTTACTATATCATGAGACATTCCAGTGTTAGTATTAATTAGCATTGCATATGGTCCAAGATAATGCTTACAATTATCTAAATGAACTGCTTTGATATAAGAATGAGTATCTTTTTCCATTACTTTCAAAAAGATTTCATAATCAACTCTCGGTATTAATACATCAATATCATCATCCCATGGTATATACCCTTGATGACGCACTGCTCCCAAAAGAGTCCCATATGCCAGATAATATCTCAGATTATTTTCTATACATTTTTTTTCAAGATATTCCAACATTTCAATTTGTATTTCTCTTACTTCATCAATAGATAATATTTGCATTATATAATTCTCCATTTCATCACGCGTTTACGAACATATATCTTGTTTACACCTTTTTCTAAATACAGGTGTCATCACTATCCAGGCCACTAAATGCATAATTTCTTGATAAGGCGAATAATTAGATCCGAGCATCATCTGTAATCCGCTGGCAAGTACAAACGCAAAAAGCATCATGCTTTCTTTACTTCTCACTTTTTCTTTAAGGGCCATAATGCCATAGGTACACCATAATACAAAAAGACTGATTCCAGCAAAAGCTCCTCCTGAATACGCTAACTGCAAAAATGCATTATGTGCATAACACCACTTAGGCTCACTATAAAACTTCTTTAAAACAAGTCTATTCTCTGTTCGATGTCCGACAATGCCCGTATTCTTTATAAACTCTCGCCAAATATCAATCCGACCAGAAGTAAAACTTGCCTCGCCATCTTTTCCTTTTTCCAATCTCTGCACGATTCTATCCGTTGCATCTGCAACATTTGCCTCTTCTGCTTTTGGAGTATACAAAGGTGCTGTCACAGTAAAACTATCTCCAAAGTACCTTTCTTCTAAATTCAATATAAAATCTGTTCCCTGTGTAAATAAAAAGAAAAGGAAAAAGAAAAGGATATAACTTAACACCGCAATGATTCCAACTTTAATTAAATTCTCTTTTATCTGTTTTCTTTGATTAAATATTAAATAAATAATGTATGTTATTAATATTAATACCATACTCAATATTCCAGTTCTAGTAGAGGTATACAAACAAAATACAAGCGATATTGCTGAAAAAACAAGATGTACTATACGATCTTTTCCGCTTTTCTTTTCTACTAAATATAACTGTGTTATTAATACAATGGACAAGAAATTACTAAATGCATTTGGATTTCCACATATTGCAGAATATTGTGCATTTAAAATTGGTGCTGCAAAAAAAGATATTGTTAAAACAATAGCAAATACAATTGTTATAGATTCACTTATTTTTGTATATAATTTCTCACGTTCTAAATTTCCAAATACTACAATTATAGTGGGGATAATAACAGCAAAAATGACACTATAAACAATATACCCTTTCGTTTTAGTAATAATTCCTGTCATTAAAAATGAAGCCGCAATAATATACACAGGATAAAATAGTACTCCCCTGAAGTCTTGCAATTCCATTTTAGAAGGTACTGCAAAAAATAATGTTATACCAAGTAATATAGTAAAAAAGATTATTTTTACCATAAAATTTAAAACAAACAAATAAGAAATAAGTATTTGTATAAAAAATAGAAAAACCAAAATTATTCCAAACAACTTATCTCTTTTTTCCTCCGAAATAATTTTATTTCTAATTCTAGTTATTCTATTAAAAATTTCTAATGTTACTAATTGCTGAATTTTAAACATTCTATTTTCTCCTTCTAATTCTGAGGATATAATTTTATCTTTTTAAGTAGTCCTTGCAAAAACTTCCACTGTCCTAATACAAATGCCCCAAGATAACATCCTGCTACACAAACCCAAAATTGTAAAGTTACTATAAAAGTTATCCAACCTGTAGCTTCTGCCCTTGGAATTAAAAAAATGGATGTCAACGATAAAAGTATTACTGTTGTCAAGAAATTTTTCTTTCCAAACCAATATACAAAAGATATTAATATCACACCTAATATTATTCCCAATATTAATACACCAACATATCCATAATCAACATAATTTTCTAGTAAATATGAAGAGCCCCAACCTCTTCCATTTAAATAACTCTCTTTCAACGAAACATACGACAAATGATGTGACAAGTTATGACTATATACTGCATTTTCCAAACAATTACCCGCTGGAAGTGGAGTAGTCCCCCAAATTCTTTGTCCTAATGTTCCATAATATATATAATCAATAATTCCACCAAACGTATAATGTGACAAATGTAGTCTCAAACTATCCACATACCCGTATCCCATTTGAATCACGTTAAAGGTAACACCCTGGGAATAAAAAAATTCCACTATATATTTAAATGGATTTATGGAACCCACAAAATTCCCGCCTCTAATATAAGCATAGACGGCCATAAAAACAAGTGTAAATGGAGTTGCTACACCCACTGCTATTTTTTCTATTTTTCCAAACCACTTTTCTTTATTTTCTACTGCATCTCGCAAAAGATAATATACTAAAATAAACATACTATTAAGCATAAAAGGATTTCTAACACCAATCAATAATGCCGGAATCGCTGACAATTCATACAACACCAATGGTATAAAGGCTCTCTTTTTTCTTGGACATGTAGAAAGAAATACACATAAACTTATTTTCATAAAAGACGCTAACGTATGAAATATACCTGGAAGCTGACTTTGAAATTCAGAATAATAGGATAAATAATCTTTTCCAGATGAGTAAAGCAAAGGCTCCAGTTCTTGGACAAAAAACAGCGGCAGCGTTACATAAAATACAAGCACAGAAACCACTTGAAGATGTTCTTTAAAAACTAGTTTAGTTGTGTTAAAATTTTCTGTCCGCATCAAAAATTTATTTAGCAATTTTTCATGTAGAAAAATTGCTAAATATCCGCCTAAAACTATAGCATATAATCCAACTGAAATCAAAACCAACGTTATCCACACATATTCATCTGCATCAGTGACTTCTTTCCACCATAACTCACCTCGAAACATACCTATTACTGGACGCGATAACAAAAATGTAAAATAAGTTACATTAAATAAGAAATAAATAACCCTTCTAGAATACTCTTCAAATGAAAAGAGCATATTATGCACCATAATAAACAAAATACCACAAACAAACAGATTAAAATGGTCTATTTTATGTGCAGTAATTTGTGTCGCTGTTCCCAAAACTAAAAATAGAAATTTCAAATAATCATAATATTTTTTTTTACTTTTCATTAACATTAGTCTATTTTTTTTCACTAATTCCCTCCTTAAGGAATTCTCAACTTTTAAGTAAAGATTTCACCGCAACGCGGACACTGTTTATTTGCTTCAAGTTTATAACCACATTTACAAACAAAACCTATTTGCTTTGCCGGATTACCAACTACTAATGCATGTGGCGGTACATCTTTTGTAACTACACTTCCAGCACCAATCATCGCATATTCCCCAATTGTTATGCCACATACAATAGTTGCATTAGCTCCAATAGATGCTCCTTTTTCAACTTTGGTTTTATAAACTTCCCACTCATCAGAAAAAGCCCTTGGATAAAAATCATTTGTAAATGTCATAGAAGGACCCAAAAAAACATCATCTTCTACAGTAACACCATGGTAAATATTTACATTATTTTGTACTTTCACATTATTTCCTAATATTACATCACTATCAACATATACATTCTTACTTATTATACAATTAGAACCTATATTTGCATTTTCTCGAATCTGCACTTGATTCCAGATTTTAGTCCTATCTCCTATCATCGCTTTTTCAGATACCTCTGCGGTCGGATGAATAAATATATCACTCATAAATCCTCCTTCTATTGATATGCATCTTGCATAATCGTCTCTACTCTTTTATTCCAAGTATTATTTTCCCTCATTAACTTACAATTTTTTTTATATTCTTGAAACTGATCATTATCATTAAGCAATTTACTAATTCCCTCTATCAATTGTTCAGGATTATCGTCAACTACTAACCCAACATTATTCTCTCTTACGATCTGAGCCATTTCGTCACAATTTGTAGATATTATCGGTTTTAAATGTGAAACATACTCAAATAACTTTACCGGCACTGCCACATCATTATAATCATTTTTCTTTAAAGGAAGTACCGCAAAATCACTTTTCTGATATAATTCTTTTAAATTTTCCTTTCCAGATATATGATTTACCTTAAGCCAACCTTTCAATTTACACTTCTGATATTCTAATGGTAAACATTCCCACTGCTCCTTAGGACATATTATATTCAATTTAACATATGTTCTGCTTTCGTTCATTTTAGAAAAAGCATCAAGAAGCAAATAAGCACCATAACGTTCTGTTACTCCTCCTACATAAATAGCTGTAGGAATCTCATCTTCTTTATTTCTAGTATCTACAATATCTATCAATTCACATCCTGGCGGAAGTATTGAAATATTGTCATGAACAAAGTATTCTGCAAGAGAAACTGATGGAAAGTAAATACGTGAACAAGTTTTCTCAATTACTTTCCAATCTCTTTTTTGCATATAATATACAACCCTTTGTTTAAGTTTATTTAAAATATGCATTTTCTGTATTCCCATATATGGGAATTTCCAATATGCATCTCTATAGAAGATAGAAATTGGAATCTCTTTTTTCTTTAAAATCTTCAATAATTTCAAATCATATGGACATAAAAATGGACCGCTTGGTGGCTCGATATAACACATCTTCGGTCTATTCTTTTCCAACCAAGCCATAATATCTTTCACATTTTCTTTTCTATCTTTATATTGATTATCTGGCCCCGATAATAATTTCACTTCAACCCCCATGTCTTGAAAAGCATGATATATCTTTTGTGGCCGAACACTAGAAGCTGTCTTCATATTTTTGTCCATATCTACGAAAGTCACATATAATATCCTTCCGTCCATATTTTTCTCTCCCTTATAAACTCTGTTAATTAATACGGTTTATTAAGTCAAACACATCTCGTGAAAGCATTGGTTTTTGTTTGCCCAAATATATATTTTTCAAAACCATACTGTTCTTATTGCAATCATGATATTTACATACATACTCACGTCCTTTAACACCTAAATCATGTCTCAATGAAGCATCCATAATTAATTCTTCTAATACCTTCTTAATAGAAAATATATCTGCTTCAACTATGGGAAGTTCTTCTGGAAAACTTTTTCTCATTTCTTCTGTAATATGTGTTACAACAGGTTTTCCCATAGCCATAGCCTCAATTGCAAACACACCGTAAGAACCTATAAGAAGCTGATCAATGATAATATCTGCCTGTGAATAAATTTTAAATGCTTCGTCCTGTGTTTTTCCTTCAACTAAAATCAGTTCATAATCCAACTCTATTTCTTCTAATGCCTTTAAAATATACTCTGTTCCTTTAATTTTTCTAGAACTTGGGGCATGCACAATAATTGGTTTCTTAATATTTGTATCAGGATAATTCGGGGTGAAATCATTTACAGAAACTCTTAATGGTACAATATATACTGGAATATCAGTTGGGGGTAAGTGTTCAATTAATTCCTGATCATGAAGTATAATTCCATCTGCAAACGATAGTTTGTATTTAATTTCTTTTCTATATTTTTCATTTATTAGCGGCATATCCATATCCAAATATGGTTTTCGACAAAATGCCCATCTTATATCTGAGCCATGAAACTCCAAAAACACCTTTTTCTTTAAAAGTTTTAAAAAAAACAAATCAATACCGGAAGGAATTAAAGTATGCCCAAAATGAAAGTGAAAACAATCATACTTAAAAATAGAAAAAACAGCAAAACATAATGCCTTTAACATATAAAATGGGTAGAGCCATTTACAATGTCCTATTTTCAAATCATAATCCACATCATATTTCATCCTATTTGTTCTATAAGTAACCATTTTGGCATTTATACCTAATTTTCTTAATCCCTTAACAGAATTCGTACCCTGACCTGCCACTTCTGATATTCCATGTAAAACTTTCATGTACACCTCAATTATCTACACATTATTTTTATAATTGTATCCTGTTTCTCTTGCTCTAACTCTGGGAACATTGGTATCGCAAAAATATTTTTACATATCTCTTCTACAACAGGCAAATCCCCTTCTTTATAACCTAAACGTAAAAATACTTTTTGCAAATGCATCGGTACTGGATAATATGTACCCGTCGCAATTTCTTCTCTATGCAAGCACTCGATAATTTCATCTTTATCTTTACTTTGCACAGAGAAAATATGATATACCATCTCTGAATCATCTGTTTCTTTCTGGAATACAAACTTTTCATTTAATTTCTCTTTATATCTCGCTGCAATATTTCTTCTTTTTTGATTCCATTCATCAATGTATTTCAACTTAACATTTAATATAGCTGCTTGCATTTCATCCAATCTAGAATTGTAGCCAATCAAATAATTATAATACTTTTCAAAGCCTTCTATAAACTTTGCATCATCTTTAAAATCTGGGTTTAACAATTCCAAAGCTTCTTTTCCCAAAACACCACTACCATGATTCTTGAGTGCCTTCACAATTTTAGCAATATTATCATTGTTAGTAGCCACGAGACCACCATCTCCCATTCCACCAAGATTTTTAGTTGGGAAAAATGAAAAACATGACACATCTGAAAGTGCTCCAATCTGTTTGCCTTTATATTTTGCACCAATTGCCTGACATGCATCCTCAATTACATAAAGATTATGCTTTATAGCAATTTCATTAATAGCATCCATATCGCACGGATTTCCAAAAATGTGTACTGGCAAAATAGCTTTTGTTCTCTCTGTTATTTTCTCCTCAATTAAAGCTGGATCTATATTTAATGTCTCTTTGTCTATATCTACAAATACAGGAACAGCTCCTACTCTCTCAATACTTTCTGCTGTAGCAAAAAACGTAAATGGTGTAGTAATTACTTCATCTCCCTCTTTAATTCCAAGCGCTGCTAAGGAAAGAATTAAAGCATCCGTTCCATTAGCCACACTAATTGCATACTTTACACCCAGATACTTTGCAATATTTTCTTCAAAACTATGAACTTCTTGTCCCATTATATAATTAGTGGAACGCATTACATTTAAAACTCTCTCTTCAACCTCTTTTTGAATCTCCGCATACTGTTCTGTAAAATCAATTAATTTAACACCCATTTTTCTACATCCTTTCGTATTAAAGTTTTTTATCGGCTTGTTCTAATATCTTCAACATTCTAATAGCTGATTTTGCATCTGTAATAGATTCTTTATCCTGTACAATGCATTGACGAAAATGTTCTAAGCTATTATATAATGCATCACTTTGTTCTAATTTAGGAATTAATGCATCACCAGTTCTTGTCTTTACCACAAATTCATCATATTCCATATCCGCAAGCTTCTCTACATTAAATCCTTTATCATACACTATCAATTTATTTAAAACATCTACATCATCATAAACTAACATTTTTTTGCTTCCTGCAATAATTAATCTTCTCTCTTTGATTGGAGACAACCAACTTGAAGTAATATTTGCAAGAAACTTTTCATACTTCAATGTTAAAAATACAATTGATTCTTTACAACTATAAGCTTTTTTCCCCATTGCCATTACATCTGATGGTTCTGCTCCGTCTGTAAGGAAATCAATAATAGATAAGTCGTGCACACTTAAATCCCACATAGAGCTTACATCATTTTTGATATTGCCCAAATTAATTCTTGAACAGTCAAAATAAATTAATTCTCCTAAATCACCATTATCTATAATTTCTTTTATCTTTTTAATAACAGGATGATATACCATAATATGATCAACATGAATTTTCAGTTTCTTTTCTGTTGCCAGTTCATATAACTCCTGTGCATCCTTTACATTATCTGTAAATGGTTTTTCAACATATACATGCTTTCCAGCCTGTAACACTTCCTTAGCCAATGTATAGTGAGCACTCGTTTCAACCGCTAATGCGACTGCATCAATACTCTTATCTTTTAAAATATCATTAAAATTTTCAGTATAAGAAACCGCATTTGCATATACTTTTCTAGCTAATTTTACTCTATCCCCTCTCTTATCACAAATCACTGCAAATTCATACTCTTCATTTTTATACAAATTTCTGGCAACATTTGGTCCCCAATATCCATAACCAACTAATGCAATCTTTATTTTATTATTCATACTAGGTTACCTCCCTTAATCCAAGCTTTTTTTCATTATTATATTTGTAAACCCTCTTGCAACTTTCGCAAACCAAAGATTCTCCTAATCTTTCACCACATTCACAAACATAGCCTATTTCCTTTGCTGGTACACCTGCCATCAATGCGTAATCTGGTACATCCATTGTTATTACTGCCCCTGCCGCAATCATTGCCCATTTACCAACTGTATGTCCACATACGATTGTAGCATTAGCACCTACTGTTGCCCCTTCCTTAAGCACAGTTTTTTTATATCCTATATTCCCTTTTGGGTATTTAGCCCTTGGTGTAAGATCATTGGTAAAAACCATAGATGGGCCACAAAAAACATAATCTTCTAACTCTACACCTTCATAAATAGACACATTATTTTGTACCTTTACACCATTACCAATTTTTACATTATTGGATACATTCACATTTTGACCAAAGGAGCAATTATCTCCGATAACTGCTCCACTCTGAATATGGGAAAAATGCCAGATTTTTGTACCTTCTCCTATCGTTACATTATCATCAACATAACTGCTTTCATGTACAAAATATTTACTCATTTTAAAATTCTCCCGCCATATCTGCACTTGCAAATTCACCCAATGGTAATTTGACCGTTTTTCCTTCCTTCTGACTCTTATAAATTGCCAAAACAAGTTCCAATGCATTTCTTCCTGCGTAAGCATCTACATAGGGTGCTCTATCGTTCTTAATTGCATCAATCACATCTGCATAAAGACTCGTATGACCATTACCATATACATTACTTGTTGCTTCTTCGAGACCTTTATTTATCTGATCTTCTTCGGTTTCATCAGCAAAATTCCAAACATCTATATTATTTGTTGATTTTCCGCCTAATTTTACAGTACCATTTTCACCAAACAAATATAATGTTTCTTCTAAATTCTGAGGATATACGTTTGTTGTTCCTTCAATGGTAGCGACTGCACCATTCTTAAACTTAACAACTGCCATACCAATATCTTCTGCCTCCAGATAATCATGGAACTGCTGTCTGGTAACACCATAAACCTCATCAATCTCATTACCCATCATCCAACGAAGCAAATCAATTCCATGAATACACTGATTCATAAGTGCACCGCCATCCTGAGCCCATGTTCCTCTCCAGGGCGCCTGTGTATAATATCCTTCGTTTCTATTCCATCTCACATGAATAGAACCATGGGAAAGACGTCCAAATCTACCTGCCTCTAATGCTTTTCTCATTTCCTGAACAGCAACATTGAAACGGTTCTGATGACAGGCAGATACCTTAACTCCTTTTTCCTCTGAACATTTAATAATTGCTGTTGCATCTTCCATACTCATAGCCATTGGTTTTTCTATAATCAAATTAATTCCATGGTCAATACAGTATAAGGCAATCTCTGCGTGAATTCCACTTTCTGTTGCAATTCCAACTAACTCGATTTCATTTTCTTCAATCATTTTTTTATAATCGGTATATCTCTTGATACTTTTGTCATTTTCAAGATCATGTTTTGCAAGCAAGTCTTCCATATGCTCCGGAATTACATCGCATACCGCAACAAATTCAAGGTTATTATTTAAAACCGCTTTCACATGATTTGTTGCAATTCTCCCACATCCAATAAGTGCATACTTCATTTTCATATCCTCTCTTTCTTACCCTATCAGTTCACATATTTTTTCTGCCGCATTACCAGCACCATAATAGGACTCTTTTTTATCATAATCAATTGTCGTGTTCATAACTTTATCCACAATATCTTCTGCCACAGGTTTTGCTAAAATATTATGATTTCCAACTAATGTCTCCACCCATTCTGTCTGATCCCTGACAGTAATACAAGGTGTGCCTAAAATATAAGTTTCCTTCTGAAGACCGCCAGAATCTGTAATTACTTTTTTTGCATTTTTAACAAAATATAACATATCCAAATATCCTACTGGTTCAATAAAAAGAATATTTTTATATCTATGCCTTTCTTTTAAGGTTTTTACTAAACCTTTTGTTCTTGGATGCACTGGAAAAATAACTGGTGCATCTAACTTTTCAAAGGCATTCAATATTTCTCGTACCTTATTGATACTATCCGTATTTTCAGCCCTATGTATCGTTGATAAGTACCATTCATTTACAGGTTTTATATCCTCAGACAATCCTTCTAAATGTGAAAAATAGCATTCTGACGGTTGCTCATCTAGTAACTTAGAATAATAAAGAACTGCATCGCACATCACATCTCCCACATTATAAACACCTTGTGTAATCCCCTCTTTTTTCAGGTTATCTACCGCTACATCTGTAGGACATAACAATATTTTCGATATTCTATCAGTTAAAATCCTATTTTGCTCTTCTGGCATACCCATATTATAGGAACGAAGTCCTGCTTCTACATGTATAATTGGAATATGTATTTTGGAAGCTGCTAATGCACCCGCCAAAGTAGAATTAGTATCCCCATATACAAGAAGATAATCCGGTTCTTCTTTTAAAAGAATTTCTTCAATTCCAACCAACATTTCCGCAGTCTGCTTCGCATGAGAACCCGAACCAACCCCTAAATTAATATCTGGTTTTGGAATATGCAGTTCTTCAAAAAAAACATCTGACATATTATTATCATAGTGCTGACCCGTATGCACTAATATTTCTGTATGTTTTTCTCTAAGTACTCGTGAAACTGCTGCTGCTTTTACAAACTGAGGTCTCGCTCCTACAATCGTAACTACCTTCATTATTTATCTCCTATAATACTTCAATATTATCTCTGTTTTTAATATTTTTCATTACATTTTTAGTATCGAAAATTGCTGCCGCATTTTTCTGTACCATAACATAATCAACATTACTATGAGCTGTTGTTACCATAATTAAATCGTATGATGCAATAATTTCTGGAGTAATCTCTTTAATCCCCTGATATTTCTGTCCTTTGTATTTATATTCTGCAACCCATGGATCAAAATATTCTACATCAGCCTTTTCACGCTGAAGTACTTCAACAACACGGAGTGCTGGACTCTCTCTATAATCATCAATATCCTGTTTGTATGCAACACCTAAGATAAGCACTTTTGCACCATTCATTGCTTTCGCCTGACGATTTAAAATTTTGCTTGCACGTTCCACGCAATATTCTGGCATCTGGTCATTAATCATCATGGAACTTTCAATCATTGATGTATGGAAACCATATTCCCTCGCTTTCCATGATAGATAATACGGGTCAAGAGGAATACAATGTCCGCCAAGACCTGGTCCTGGATAAAATGCCTGAAACCCATATGGCTTTGTTTTTGCCGCATCAATAACTTCCCACATACTAATACCTAATTTATTACAAAGCATTGTAAGCTCATTTACTAAACCGATATTAATATTGCGGTATGTATTTTCAAGAATCTTTTCCATCTCAGCAATAGCCGGAGAAGACACTTCACATACATCACCCTCTAATACAGCTCTATACATAGTTGCAATTACTTCTGTCGCATCTTTTCCAATTGCTCCTACTACCTTAGGAGTGTTTTTAGTTTTGTAAATCAAGTTGCCCGGGTCTACACGTTCTGGGGAAAATCCAAGGTAAAAATCTTCTCCACACTTTAATCCGGAACCTTCTTCAAGAATTGGCTTGATTAGTTCTTCTGTGGTTCCTGGATATGTTGTAGATTCCAACACTACCATAGTTCCCTTAGTAAGATATTTTGCAATTTCTTCTGTAGAGGATTTTACATAACTAATATCTGGCTGCTGATGTGAATCCAACGGAGTCGGAACACAAATTGCAATAAAGTCTACATCCTTTACAAAACCAAAATCAGTAGTTGCTGTAAATACCCCATTTTCTACCAGTTCTTTCAGATCACTGTCTACAACATCTCCTATATAATTATGCCCCTCGTTGACTAATTTTACTTTTTCAGCTTGAACATCAAAACCAATTGTCTTAAATCCAGCCTTTGCCTTTTCCACTGCCAGGGGTAATCCAACATATCCTAATCCTACGACACCAACTACAATTTCTTTCTTATTAATTTTTTTCAATAAATCATTTTTCATAATTTTTACTTCCTCGACTTTCTTTTATCACTTACACATTGTTTCAAATTTTTTTCTATATCATCACTCAATTTTTTATATTCGTAATTTTTCGCCGCAACAGATGCATTAAAACATTCTGTCTGGTATTCCTCCTCATCCATATTTACATATTTCATTATAATATCTACATATTGATCTATTTGTAAAATGTCTTCTTCTATACCACAATTATATTTTTCTATAATAGAATATCCCATCTTAACATTAGAGCAAATTGGCTTACCACTAGCAAGATATTCAAACTGTTTATTTTGACTTCCACCATATTTCCATGTTTTTGCTTGCTTATAATTCAAAATATTCAAATTACTTTTCGACAAAATATAAGGAATATATTTCTTTTCCACTTTCCCTTTAAACAATACATTATTCAACTTCTTATCTTCACAAGTTTTCTCAAGTTCTTTTTTATCTGTACCATCTCCATAAATTAAAATAGAAATATTTTTTTCTTTTCTTCGCTTTAATTCATCAGCCACTGCTACAAGATTCTGGACATTATTCGCTCTTCGTATAGAACCAACATATACTACCTTAAATTTACTCTCATCAGACAGTTCCTTATCCTGTATTTGATATAATTTTCTATCTGTCTCGAACTCTTCCAAATCTACACCATTATTAACATGCTTTACTTTTCTTAAGTCAATAGCTCTATTCCAGCCTTTATCAACAATGTATTCTTTACCACCTTCCATCGTAAATATTAATTGATTTGCTTGCTTATATATCCATTTTTCCAACTGATACAAAATCTGTATAATCGGATTCTTTCTCGACATCCCATTATATTCAACAATCGACTCTGGCCATAAATCTCTAATCTCCACTACTACTGGAATTTTATATCTTTTTCCGAATAACAACGCAAAAAATGCAACAAATAAATCTGGAGACGAAGTATATATTACATCCGGGCTTTTTTGTTTAAAAAATACTTTCATGGTCTTCCACATCTTAAACGGAAGGTCAATCATATTCCATATTCTATCTAATCCGTTCCCTTTATAATCTCTGCTTCTGACATAAGTATATTGCACCCCGTCTTCCATCTTTTCATTATAAAGAGATTTATCTTTAATCATATTGATATCCGTATTGTGAATTTTACTGGATGTGAATATTTTAACTGTATGCCCCTTCTCCTGAAGGTATTTGGAAAAGTAATAGTGTCTCACCAAGCCACCCATACTCGGCGGAATTGCATAATGGTTGACAATCCATATGTTCATGCAAGTTTCTCCTCTGTTACCTTATTACTGCAAACACCGTTGCAAACATTGTCTTGATATCTTCAACAATACTAAAGTTTTTAATAGATTTCAAATTATATTCCATTTTCTCAGGTAAAACCTGATTAATATAGACCTCATCTGCATTCTCAGCATTTTCCAACAGTCGTTTTTCATCTTTATACTCTATACTGGTCCTTGATGTCACTCCTGCTGGCAATAACAACGTAGCTTTCATTTCATTTGTATAATGAACAACATACTTTTCTACTTCTGGTCTTGTCCCCACAAAGGTCATATCACCTTTTAAAATATTGATAAGCTGTGGCAGCTCGTCCAAACGACATTTACGCAAAAATTTACCAATTCGTGTAACTCTGACATCTCCTTTAGTTGTAACCTGAGTTCCCATCTTATCTGCGTTATTTACCATCGTACGAAACTTGTAAATCTTAAACTTTCTTCCGTATGTAGTAATACGGACTTGTTTAAATATTACCGGTCCCTGAGAATCCAATTTTATCATAAGACTTAACGCCAAAAATACCGGAAATAACAAAATCAGTAAAATTCCAGCTACTATTATATCAAATATTCTCTTAGCAAGCAAACTTATCTTATGACATTGCAGAATATCATAATATTCTTTCACTTCCGAAATTCTCAGATCCTCCGGAAGTTCATTCCATTTTTTCATGCTTCTATTCCTATCCTACACAGTTTCTAAAAGTATCAATCACATACTTCACTTCTTCATCTGTAAGCTTCGTATGAAGCGGTAAAGTAATTGCATTTTCATACATCTCATACGCATTAGGATAATCTTTGATATCAAATCCAAGATTTTTATAAGCACTCAACATCGGCAACGGCTTATAATGTACGTTTGTAGCCACATTACATTCTCCCATCTTAATAATAATATCATTACACTCTTCTCGCTTCTTTCCAGTCACACGCACAAGATACAAGTGACCACTAGATGCGAAATCATCTCCGTAATGTTTAAGAACACTCACTGGAAGATTTTTCAATCCCTCATTATACTTTTCAACAATTTCTTTTCTTCTGGCAAGAATACCTGGGTATCGTTTAAACTGTACTAACCCTAATGCTGCCATAATATCTGTCATATTACATTTATAATAAGGAGCAACTATATCGTATTCCCATGCCCCTAATTGCGTTTTAGCAAGAGCATCTTTTGATTGTCCGTGAAGCGACAACAGCATAAACTGTTTGTAGAGTTCTTCATTATCAATTCCTTCTATATCTCTCCACACAACAGCTCCGCCTTCTGCAGTTGTAAGATTTTTAACTGCATGAAAAGAGAACGAAGTGAAATCCGCAATCTCTCCACATCGTTTGCCGTTTCTCATTGCACCGAAAGCATGTGCAGCGTCAGCAACCACTGCAATACGTCCTATCTTTTTCTGAATATCATTATTTGCTTTAAATAAACTTTTTTTCTTATTGACTATTTGAAATATTTTGCCATAATCACACATTACCCCAGCGATATCTACCGGAATGATTGCTTTTGTCTTCTCTGTAACCGCTTTTTCAAGCTGTTCATAGTCCATCTCATAAGAGTCTTTTTGAGTATCCACTAAAACCACTTTTGCTCCAACATGGCAAATCACACTAGCAGATGCGGTGTAAGTATACGCTGAGGTAATAACCTCATCTCCGGCGCCAATTCCTAATACTCTAAGTGCCATTTCCATACAGGCAGTTGCAGAATTTAAGCACACTGCTTTACTCGTATGACAAAACTCTGCAATCTGTCTCTCGAATTCTTTTGTTTTAGGACCTGTTGTAATCCATCCGCTTCTCAAAGTATCTACAACTTCTGCAATTTCTTCCTCCGTAATATCCGGGGGTGAAAAAGCTATATGCATATTTTTCATTTTCTTTCCTCCACTACTGCACCTTCATGACTAGCCCTTCCCAGGCTATTCAGTGCTTTATGATTTTTCTCATCACGAATCTTATCTTCTGATCTAATGTGATATGTTGTCACTATTCCTGCAACAATCTCTTTTACCTTCTCACTTTCATCAATTGCTGCTTCTTCAAGTTTCTTCAACTCACTTAAGAAATGAACATCATCAAATTCTAAAGGCTCACCGATATATATTAAATCATTTGCTGTTTTTTGTAAACCTTCATCTGCTATCAATAACTCCTCATACAATTTTTCTCCTGGTCTAAGTCCGGTATATTCGATTTCCATATCGACACCTAAAGTATATCCTGATAAACGAATAAGATTCTTTGCTAAATCTGCAATTTTCACCGGTTCGCCCATATCCAACACAAAAATCTCTCCACCTTTTGCATAAGCACCCGCCTGAAGTACGAGAGATACTGCTTCTGGAATAGTCATGAAATAACGGATAATGTCTGGATGTGTTACTGTCACCGGACCGCCTGATTCCATTTGTTTCTTAAATAATGGAATAACACTTCCATTACTTCCAAGAACATTACCAAATCGTACTGCAACATATTCTGTCTCTGAATACTTATTAAATGTCTGTACAACCATTTCACACAAACGTTTAGAGGCACCCATAATATTAGTTGGATTAACCGCTTTATCTGTAGATATCAACACAAAACGTTTAACTCCATATTTATCAGCTGCACGTGCTGTCTTGTAGGTTCCAAAAACATTATTTTTAATTGCCTCGTTCGGGCTGTCTTCCATCAGAGGTACATGCTTATGCGCCGCTGCATGATATACAACTTCTGGTCTATAATGAGAAATCACCCACTCAATTCTCTTTGTGTTACGCACAGATCCAATTAGTACTTCTAAATGTAATTGAGGATACTTTTTCTTTAACTCCTGCTGAATATCATAAGCATTATTTTCATAAATATCGAATATAATCAGACATTTAGGATTGTAATTCGCAATCTGGCGGCACAACTCACTCCCGATAGAACCGCCTCCGCCAGTTACAAGAACTGTCTTTCCGGTTACATATCCTGCCACACTGTCTAAGTCAATATTAATACTGTCTCTTCCAAGTAAGTCCTCAATAGACACTTCTTTCAGTTTAGAAACACTTACTTCCTCTGTAATTAACTGATACATTCCAGGAAGTATTTTTAATTTACATTCCGTCTGATTACAAATCTTTAAAATTTCTCTTGTTGTCTTGTGGGTAGCAGATGGAATGGCCAGAATAATCTCTTCAACATCATATTTCTTTGCACACTCAAGAATTTCTTCACGACCACCAAATATTCGAACTCCCTGAAGATACTTACCCTTTTTAGACGGATTATCGTCTATAATACAAACCAAGTTTCTATTTAAGTGACGGCTAGTCCGCAATTCGTGTATAATCATGCTTCCGGCCTCACCTGCACCAATTACCATGGTATTAACCGGATGCTTTTCAGTTCTCTTTAATTTTCTCTGGGCAACACGAAGCAAACGATATGAAAATCTCGTAAATGTCGTTGTCATAACCATTAAAAAAGTATAAATAATATAATAGCTTCTAGGCACAATAAGATTTAACATCAAAAATCCCATTGCCTGAAACGCTGTAGACAACACACATGCTGTAACAATCAGAACCACCTCATGTATTCCTGCATATGTCCATACACTTCTATATAAATTAATAATATAAAAGATAATAATTGTTGTGATTACATTAATAATTGCATATCGTTCAATACTAACAAGATATTCTGGAAGAATCCAATCCCGATGTCCTTCATATCTTATTAATAAAGAAAGATATGAATTCAATAACACCGTAAAAATATCTACTATACACAACAAAAACATTCTTGTTTTGGAACTTCTTAAATTGATAATACTTGACATAAAATATAACCTCTTTATTTCGATTTGTTACAAATTCTTTACACTTTTCCTATAATAACAAATTTCCCCAAAAAATACAATGTTTATACGTAATTATCAACTATATTATAAGTTCCACTAATTATTGCTATATCACCGAATTATACATGATTTAATATACTTTATGTACTTTTGCAACTATTTCTTTTCTAAATATTTCTTTGCATCTTTCATAAAGCTTGCCACAATCAATACGATTACAATCCCAATTGGAAATGCCGCTATAATACTTACCGACTGTAAATTATTCATAGAGCTGTCTGAGAATACAAGTGCAATTGGTAATAAAATCAACAATACGCACCACATTAACTGAATCATCTTATGTGGACTTTCATCCTCTTTCAATCTATGATAGCTATAGCAAGAAGCAATTAATGCGATAGAGTCAAAGGATGTTGCATAAAATGCCACCATCGTTATAAATAGCAATACCAGAACAAGCGGCGCCATCGGTAATGTCCGTATAATAGAAATAATCACTTCATAAAGATCTCCGGATTTCTCATATATTGCTACAAAATCTGCTTTTCCCATCACTTGTGCACCAAGAGAATAATTCCCCAATATAATAAAACTTACAATCGTTGAACCGACTCCGAACACATATCCACCTAAAATGGTCTGTCGTACTGTACGTCCTCTGGATATACTTCCAATAAAAAATGGAGATGCTACACACCAGACCATCCAATATGCCCAATAAAAAATTGTCCAGTTCTGTGGAAATGAAGTTGTTCGTTCAGGATCCGTAAATGTCGCTAGTTCGAAAAAGTTCTGTACCATTCTTCCCAATGCTGAAAATCCTGTCTCAATAATATATCTTGCCTCACCGCCAAAGATTAAAACAAAAGCTAATAATCCAAAGAACAAATAAACACAAGATCTTGCCAAAAGACTAATCCCTTTAAATCCATGGAGAAGCGAATACGTATATATAATACATGTTACAATTAATATCACAATTGTTACTACAATTCGATTTAATTCCACATGGAATAATTCATTAATTATACTTGCCATAAGAGGTGTTGCTAAGCTGAATGTTGTAGCTGTTCCAGCAAGTAATGCAAAAACAGCTAAAAGATCTATTACTCTTCCTCCCATTCCATCTGTATGTTTGCCTAAAATCGGACGACATGCCTCAGAATACTTCTGACGCTCTCTTTTACGCACATGTAACATAAACCCAAAGGCTACTGCAAGTACTAAATAAAAGCCCCACGGAATCAAACTCCAATGAAAGATAGGATATACGCTTGCCCAATCCTGAATACTACCCAGCTCTGCTATATGTGGATCAGAGGCATACAAAATCCATTCCGAAAAGGAATAGAACAAAATATCCGCTGCCAGCCCTGCTGTAAACATCATAGAGCCCCACGCAAAAAACGAATATTTAGGTTTCTCATCCTGATCTCCAAGAACAATATTTCCATATTTAGAACCAGCAACATAAAAGGAAATCAGAAATATGCCAAGACCAATAATTAAATAATATGTGCCAAAGGTGTCACCTAACATAAAACGAATCTGACTAAGTACCTCGTTAGATTTCTCTGGTAAAAAAAAGAACAAAACACACAGTACAATAATGATTCCTAACGGTAATAATGTTATCATCCAGTCAATCTTCCTTTTTTCCATATCAATTACCTCCTTCGGCATAATTTTGATAGCTTTTATCCAATTCTATCAACTCCTCCAAGTTATCTACTTCAATAATATCTCCTCTCTGCATCTTGCGTATCCCTAACTGATATTCATCAGGATAGCAGAATATAGCAATATCATCCCAATAAATCTGATAATTCTTTTTTTCTTCAAACTCTATCTCTAAATGCCTTTTCAATTTTTCCCCGTCTGCTTTTGTCCATCTGGAAATACTAAATAGCTGCCAGCCTTTTTCCCCGCCGGTCCTACTACATTTTTTTACAATTCCATCTTCTACACTAAGCAGCCATTCATCTGTTTTTTCTGCCCAAATACAATTATATCCCGACCTTTCAAATTTCTGTGACAAAACATCCGGATTATATATAATCTGATCGCCATCAAGAATAATTGTATTGCCTATGTACTCTCTTGCCACATAGAGTGAAGAAATGTTATTACAGTTACTGTAATACGGATTTTCAATCAATTTCAAACCTTCATATTCTTCTTCCAATACCTGAAATTGCTCTTTTAAATGTCCTACAACTACATATATTTCGGTAATCCCATTTTCCCTAAGACCTTTAATAACAGTATCTATCATACGCACTCCATTAACCTTTACTAACGGCTTTGGCGTATCCAGGGTAATCGGCTGCATTCTCTTCCCGATTCCAGCCGCCATGATAATAGCTCTTTCTACTTTATACATTCTTCAGCCCATCCTTCCTGAGTTCTTCTTGGACAATCTTATAAAATTCTTTTGCATACCGGTATTGTTTTAATGAATATTCTCCAAATTCAACACCACATATCCTCTTATATTCACACCAATTACTCCACAAAAGACCACATATTGCAATATAACAGTATATCTTTATCCTGACCTTTGGCTCTACCTTACCCTCAAAATAAATGATTATTAATTCATCTATTTGCTTTCTATCATACATAGCATAAATTGCAAACATAGCAATATCCACATGAACATCCTGCATTCCCGCATATTCCCAATCAATTAAATATATCCGGTCATCTTTTATCAAGAAATTATCACACACAGCGTCTATATGCGTTAAAGAAATCTGTTTTGGCTGTACATCAATATATCTCTTTAATTCATATATTTTCTTTTTAGTACCTAAATAATCCCTATATGCGGAAATTTCATTCCCCCATAAAGATTCATAATATTCTATTTGTTCAAATAAATCAAACGTGTGCGACACTTGCAAATTCATCTCATGGAAATTTCTCAAATATGCCATACAGCATTTCACATCCGCTGGTTTTTCACTGTCACAAACATTCACATCCTCTATATATTCTGTAATCTTATAACCATTTTCAGGTGATATATATACAATTGGATCTGTAATATTTTTTCCGCTCAAACACTCATATACCGCATACTCATTTTTGCGGTTTATCATCTTATCTGTTCCTTCACCCGGAATTCTCATAATATACCGTTTATCCCGGCATCTGAATCTAAATGACCGGTTTGTCATCCCCTTTTTTAAAGATTTAATCTCTGTGACTTCTGTTTCCGTACATTCAAAAATTTCACAAATTAATTGTATAATATCTGACTGTAAATGATCCGAATCACTATCTAACTCCCGCAATTGTTCATAAGTATTTATCTCATAAACATCTTCTTTTTTCACTTCTCTTGGTCCGATTATCATATGCTTTTTTTCAAAAAGGGCAATCTCCCAAAATGCTTGGTCATATTCTATCTTCTCTGCATAATCCATGATTCTGCGCTTCAAATTATCGGCATCTTTATAAAGAATATAAGAAATACCAATCATAGAATTGCCTTTTTCCCCTTTCTTCACTAACGACAACTCTTTCTTACGATTGACACGCACAGAGCTTATTTCATTTTCTTCATCTGTAACCATATACCATGAATACCACTCATGATCAGAAAAAAGGTTTTTTCTACACCAAATATCACAAGGAATAATATAAGTATTTCCTAACTTGTCCGAAACACATTTCAACGAATGCAAGTTATTTTTAGAAATATATTCTTTGTTAAATATCAGATTCACATTATATTTATCAATCAGATACTCATACTGCTCTTTCATAAATCCAACAACAATATCTATCTCTTCAATTCCAACCTCATGAAGTTGACAAATAAGCCTTTCGATCAATGGTTCCTCTTTAATTTCTAATAAACCTTTGGGCACCTCAACATTAATCGGCACCATACGCATTCCATAACCAGCTGCCAGAATAATTGCATTCCGTGGTCTTCTATTCTCTAACTGCGTAAGTGCTTTTTCTGTTAAATTTCTTTTCGAATCCAGATACCCCTCTTCAACCAAAAGCCGCAATGAATGATTTACTTTTCCTAAGGAAAAACCTGTACACTGTGCCAGTTCTCTTTGATTCATATCTGAATTCTCCATAATTACGTTCATCAATTCATACTCTTGAACGTTCACATAAATCACCTCTTTTATTTTTATGAACAATCAAATTATATACTTAAACCTAAAATAACGCAAGCCCTTTCTGCAGTTTATTCTTTACGTAAACATATCTACCGTTTACTTTTAACGTAAGCGTCAAATAAGATAGTGGATAGAAAAATAACCACCAACCCTCTATGCTAAAAGGGCGGTGGTTATCGGCAACGTTCCTGTACCATGGGATCCCATGGCAGATAGTCATCCAGATATTCCGGGTTTTCAAGGAATGCACTACCCGGCATATCTGACAAGATGTATTTAAGGTATTTCATTGCATCCAGGCCATTGGCTTTGGCTGTTTCGACCAGGGTGTAGATTCCCGCACTTGCGGCAGCGCCCTTCGGGCTTCCGGCAAACAGCCAGTTCTTACGGTTATGCTCTATAGAACATAACCGTAATTATGCTGTGAGCAGAATTATGTTTTG
>CAJTRM010000034.1 GCA_910578865.1 uncultured Dorea sp. | reverse complement strand
CATCCACCTCCTGTAAGTCCGGCTCAACCGGTCCTTTTCCCTATTGGAATCAAGATTTTGAACTTGTTTCGCAATTACCTAATTAGATTACCTCAAAATATTTAAGTGCATCCGTTATTGCTTCTACCTTTTCTTTCGGCGGACGTTTCCTCGGATGTTTTAATTCTTCTACTGCATTAGAAGCATCATACATTGTTAATCCCAAAGACCTTTTCACCTCTGCGATATACGCAGTATGTACTTTAAATCCATATTTCTTTTGAACATATTCCTGTATCATTTTATATGTGATTTTCGGTTTCAGCTGATATTTCTTTACACGCTCCACTATTGCATCCAACGGCACTTTGCCCTCGCCTTCCCCAAATTCCACTTTAACATTTATAATACTATCTGGTGATTTGTGGGACAAAAGTACGATGGTTTCCACATGTGTCGGAGCTACTATGTTGTTATCCAGTCTCGTCACTCGTATAGGAATACAATTTTTCGCAATTCTATATCCATGACTAATTCTTCCTACTCATCAAGCATCAATTTTCCCTTTTTGGCTTTTGCTTTCAAACGAGCCATCTGCTCTTTTTCTATCTGTTGGATACTCTTTTCTGGAGTAGGCAAATCCTCAGGCACTGTCCCGCCAATCTTTTCTATTGCAGTCCGCACCTCTCTCCCCACAGAATAATGAACCGACGTTGCCGTTTTAGCATTATCAACCTCATCTTTTCGTAATTTTTCTTCAGTCTGGGATATACGAAACAGATTGGCAATTAATTCCGTACTACCCATATAATCAAGGATTTTCTGTCCAACTTCCAATCCCTTTTTTGTATGAATATCGTCTACATCTAAACCACCATACAATCCCATATAACCGGCATTTTGAAAAATTGCAAATTCCTCGTTTGTAATAACACCTGCTTTATGTGCTGTTTCTGCAAGCATCTGATTCCATTGCTTAATGTCTCCACGCACAACAAGTCTTCTATTATCCTCGCTTAACTCATTAAAATGGTCCGCTACCTCTTGACGATATGTCTGGATTGCAAAATATGTCTGTCCCCAAGCAATCACTTCTTTTCGTGGGTCGCCATTCTGTACAATCAAATAGCAAGCATATCTGGACAATTCATAATCCAAAATGGGTTTTTTTGTTACACCTGCTTCTACGATTTTCCTGACCTCAGGAAAATCGTAAGCTATCGCATGACCACTATTCTCACAGGCAATCATTGCTCTATTGATTACTTTGGAGAAATTTTCCCATTTATTATAATCTAAAGCTGAAGCCAGATCCCTCGCACTCCAAAATTCCGAACCGTCCTCACGTATCTGTTTAATATTCTCAAATCGTTTATATTCTTCTGCAATAAGTTTCTTCATATATGATACCTCTTGTCGCAAAGTATCTATTAAAGTTACATTTGGGGCTACAAAATTCATAATCTAATCCTCTATTTTTTCATAACAATGATTACAAATTTTTTGTTTTATATATGCCGGATGATTCATATCTACCATCTTGCCACATTTTGGACATTTAAAACTATCACCAATTTCTATATTGAAATCCTCAAAAAATTTGTCTTCTAATGAAATTCTCCTAATATCCCTAAAATTATCTATGGTTTCTATTTCAGATAAGAGATTAGTATTTATTTTATTATGATACAAATTTGTACTCGTATAACAAGCATAATCCAAATAATATACGTTATAAATAACTCCTTTAACTCCTTTATGAGATATACCTTTCTTTCTCAAATGAACCACTCTTAAATCTATTAAATCATTCAATTCTTTTACTTTTTCAAATTTTTCTGGAATTAAAAAATGACATCTTTTCTTATTTATTAAAATATCCTTAATTATTTTATCCAAAAGTATTTTCGCATTATTATTTGCATCCACTGTTTTCTTTTTATCAACCTCATACCATTCAATGGTAGCATTACGGACATCTGCTAAAACAATATGTTTATATCTGGCTATATTATAAAAACTATTATATGAAGCAATAAATATGTTCAAAAAATCTCTAGGAATACCAGAAGATGCAATTAATATTTCACGCAGGGCCTGGTTTGCAAAAAAACTATTTATAAATTTATGTACAGGCCGGCTTTTATTATCACTACAAAATATTTTATATAACTCTGGATTGATAATATATAATTGTTTAAAAAGTAATTCATTAAAGAAAGCTCTGGTATTATCAGGATACAATTCATATATGTATCTATTATCTAAAGAATATCCAAATATATCTCCTCCATCCTCTAACCCAATTCTGTTTTCAGATAAAAGTTTAGTTCTATTAGGAATAGCAGCAATTTTGACGGTTACCTTTGATGTAATAAATGTGCGCTTAATAAGCTCAGCCAATATATATTGGCTATTTTCTGGAATCTCTGACCACTCATCCAGCAAGCAAAATAATCTATCTATATCTATTATATCAAGTAATTCCGACAAAGCATTGGATATATCGGCAAACGAGATATATTTGACTTTTTCATCTGTAGTTTCACTCTCTTTATCAATTCCTTTTTCTCCTAAAAACACTGGCATTTTCGTTAGCTTTAAACTGGTTGCTACTTTTTTTAATTCATTTATCTTAAATGCCACTTCTCCCATTTTAGTAAAACTATCACCATCAAAATGCCGATTAAATTTCTCTAAAATGACAGCAATTTTTTTCTTTTTACTATTTGCTATAATCTCCTGTTCTTGTATGGAATATTCACTATAAATATAATCCAAGTTTTCATATACGCATTTCAAGATTTCAATAATAATTTCTTGTAACAAAATCAATGCATAATATAAATCATCATTATTTCCAAGCATAGGTTTATATGCTCGCAAATCAATATACACAGGGAAATATTTTTCTTTTGTTTCAAGCAATCTTTCTTGTAAAGCCCTTAACAAATGTGTTTTGCCTGTACCCCTCCTACCGTAGATGACCTGATACTTTATACTATTAACTTTATCTATGGTCTCTTGACCTGCATAATAATCCAAATAATTTTTTTCGGTATTATATTCTGCTCTTAAAAACCCATCTAATTTATTTATACTTTTAATTACTTTTGAATTTTTTATGTCAAAATTTTTTTCATTTGCTTTGCCCATAATTTTCTCCCTTAAAGTTTATTTTTCCTACAAATAATATTTCATTATTTCAACTTTTCAAAAACCTGTTCAAATTGTCCAATTCCTGATTGGATAATTTCATTTTCCCTGTCTTTATGCGCAACATAGAATTGCCGCATTCCTGCAACACTTATACAGTTTCTTGTTGTTCTTGTTCAACAATATATCTTCTTGGCAAAAACTTTTGAGTATCGTAATTGCATTTACAAACCCTTATCTCCTTTTCACTTAAATGTTCCAAATATTTTTTCAGTTGTTCAAAAATTCCGAACAACTGAAATTCTATCGTAAATAATTCATTAAACAGGTTCTTTTGTATCCACACACCCCACATCAACCACCGCCGAAACCTCAAAATACTTCTCCATCCTCTTCTTCCGATTCCCCTCTTCATCTTCCACAAACACAAAATGCTTATAAAACTGCCTAAAACAAAGGATCTCTAGATATGTTTCTTTTGTATCCACACCACACATTCAATATGTTCATCATTGTCCAAACTCATATTTCCACTAACACCTTAAAAATCTCTTTTTTATCCCATCATTTATATAAATATACTTTTAAGTTCAATTCTTACCTTTTTTCTTCACTGTGCTATGAATATTTTTAATGTTTTCCAAATATTCTTCTTCAACTGGCGACAAGTTCTGTACCTGATATTTCCGATATTCTTCTGTTGCCTTTTCAATTTCCTGTGTATGACTAATCTTTCCGGCTCCCTGCAACACCTTTTCTCCTGTAGTTTTTAAGACATTATCAAGGTGCTCCACATAATCTGCCATATACATGGGATTATGGCGCATAGCCTGTATCTCAACAAAATCAAAATAACCTGCCACAATATTATTTAAGATCTTTAACTCTTTATTAGTGTAATTTATTTTGTATCATTTTGAAAAATGCAATGGATTCACTACTCTTGGGATCATAATCAACACTTGTTGCATAAAGGTCAAGTACCTGTCGGTACATGACTTTTTCAGATGAGCGGATATCCCGAATACGGTCTAGTAACTCTTTCCAGTAATTACCTCCACCCAGATTTTTCAGTCGTTCATCATCCACCGTGAAGCCTTTTATCATGTACTCTTTTAATCGTTCGGTAGCCCACCGACGGAAATTTGTAGCAATTTTAGATTTTACTCTATATCCAAGAGAAATAATCATGTCAAGATTATAATAGGGCATTTCTCTGGATACCTTACGATTTCCTTCTGTACGAACCTGTCGGAATTTCCGACAGGTTGAAACTTCGTCAAGCTCGTCTTCTGCATAGATATGTTTTATGTGTTCTACAATATTCGTTCTTGATGTTTGAAATAAATCTGCCATTTGCTGTTGTGATAACCATACTGTTTCATCTTGCATCTTGACTTCTATATTAGTTAATCCATCCTCTGACTGATATATCAGAATTTCTCCATAATTACTCAACTCCACTTTACCCTGTACCTTTTTATTTTTATAGTAAATTTCAAGACGTCCTCATTCAATATATTGATCCAACTATCCAATCGTAAATATCCTCTTAAAACACATTGTCTGGCATCACCCAATGTTCATCCTGCATACTCTCTGCAAATCTAGTATTATTGCAATAAAGACAGCTAATATTTTTGTGCTTCCTCATATGAATTATTTCAAATTTAACCTTTAAAGCTCTGTCGGATTTTTATTTGTTTTAAAAGCTCATCTTTTGTTTTTCTTTTAACACTCTGCTCCACACTTTCTATATGTCTAATATCCTTATGGTCTTCTAATTCATCCACCGAAACAAACAGACTGGCAGTGGCATAGTAAATAAGCACGCGACTATCTATCCACTGAAAGTATTTCATGCTGTCATCAAAAAAAGTATAGTTATTCCCATTCGTGTAGAAACTCCTATATCTAAATCCTGTATAGCACTTTTTACGAAAATGATCTGCTATTTTTTGCGTTATACAATAATCCTCATTACATACTGGCATCGTAAAAAGGGCAAGCACCTTTTTCAAAAACTGTCGCGCATCCGCATCATATTTTTCATCATTAATGTCCAACGGTCTTGAATATTTCAATTTTGAAAAATCAATAGCTTGTATATCCTTCGTTGATTTAAATTGCGCAACCGAAACCCTCTGCCGAATTGACGGTTTTATTTCCGAGCAAGCAGTTATTTCATCCGATGCCAAATACAAAGCCACTTCATTTTCCCTGCTCATACGCCCAGCCTTTGCTTTTGAGGCAGACGGTTCTTTGGATTCCTGCCAATTATATCCATACAACCGCTCTTTTGAATATCCGATTCCCTTGTCAACTCTTTTATCATCCTTTTCGTCTAAAATGCGCGCACGATAGAAAATTGTACCTTCTGGTATAGAAATAATAAATTGCTCCTTAAAGTCATTTAATAATATTTCATCCATCAACCATAGTGCTTTTTGCACATCCTCCTTATTAAATTCATGACTACCAGAAGCCCACCAATACAAATTATTAAACAGTGCTACAGATGTGATATTCCTGAAATCTTGTTCTGCTGCTTTTCTTAATTCGATATTCTCATTATTCATAACAAATCCCTTTCCAATTTACATTTTAATATTGCACCTTCTCCTTGTTCAATAGCTATTTCCATCACCAGAACCACTTCATCTAAATACTTTATATACGCATCATAGTTCCTGAATATTCTCTCTATTGCACCATACTTTTCCTGATAAAATTTCGCATCCATTCTCCCCGTATTCTCATAAGAATCTTTGAATGATTTAATAGAATAGTTCTCGGTTTGAAGACTAAAATCCTTAAATCTCAATGTTTCTATCAGTAATATCTCCGCTTCTTGATAAAAATTATTTGCTTGTCTGAACTCATGTTTTACAACTAAATGCTCATCTATCATATAGGGATCGTCTTCATTTGTGCAATATATCTTATCGTCCGAATTACCCTTACTCAGCCCTCTCATGGTAGAAAAGAAAATGGGGTAATCCTCTTTCTTCGTCGAACATTTAGGTTACCTGTAATCTCCAAACTTTGCCCTCTTCTAGTTCTCTCTCAAATAATCCCGTACTTCTGCTTTACCTGTACAATATATAAGTTGCTGACTTTCAACCCACTTCGGTCAGAACATAATCCTTGATTTCCTCATAGGTTGTCTTGCCCTCCGCCGCCATCAAATCAAGCTTATCCGTCTACGCTCTACTTCGAGATGTTGGTCTGCATGAAGTTTGGACAATAAACATACAGTCTCCACATGTACCGTCCCCGGAAACAGATCCACTCCCCCAATCTTCTCCACCCGGTATCCTCTCCCCTGCAGCATCTCAAGATCCCGCACAAGGCTGGTAGGCTTACACGCAATATACACCATCCGCTCCACACCGAACCCGATAATCTTCTCCAGCGCTTTCGGGTTCACCCCGTCCCGGGGCGGATCAAGCACGATCAGATCCGGCACCTCCCGAAGTTCATCGATCACTTTCAGAACATCACCTGCCCAGAAGCTGCAATTGTCAAGGCCGTTCAGCCCGGCGTTCTTCCGGGCTGCCTCCACGGCCTCCTCCACGATCTCTACCCCCACTACCTTTTTCGCAACCGGCGCCAGGATCTGCGCGATCGTTCCGGTACCGCTGTACAGGTCGAAGATCACCTTGTCCTTCGTCTCTCCAATATAATCTCTTGTTTTTTCGTACAGAACCTCTGCTCCCAGAGAGTTTGTCTGGAAGAAAGAAAAAGGCGTAATCTGAAAACGGAGCCCTAAAAGCTCCTCATAGAAATAGTCCTGCCCATACAGGACATCCGTTCCTTCATCTCTGACCACATCTGCCACACTGTCATTTTTGGTGTGCAGAATCCCTGTGATCCTCCCGGTCAGCGGCAGCTCCCGAAGTCTTCTGCACCACGCCTCCCAGTCAAACTGCTCTGCATAAGGCAGCTGGGTAGTTGTTACCAGATCAATGAGAATCTCTTTTGTCTTAGCAGCTTTGCGTACCAGCAAGTGCCTGAAAAAGCCGGTGTGGCGCATCCGATGGTAATACGGAAGCCCGGACTTCCCCGCTGCCTCCAGCGTACACCCCAGGATCTGCCGGTAATCCTCATCCACGATCCGGCACTGTCCCACATTTACAATGTCATGGAAACTGCCTCTCTTATGCATTCCAAGCGCTATGGGGCCGTCCTTGTACTCATCCCCAAAGGAAAACTCCATCTTATTGCGGTACTCCTCAGGCGCAGGGCTCGGGCTTACCCCTTCCCACATATAATCTCCTTCCACAGCCTCATCCATCATAGCCTTAAGCTGTCCTTCCTTTAGCTTAAGCTGCTCCTCATAGGGAAGATTTTGATAGGTACAGCCTCCGCACAGTCCAAAATGCGGACAGGCCGGCTCTATCTCTCCCGGCGCAGTCTCCAGAACCTCAAGGATTCGGCCTTCGGCCTTCCCTTTCCGGACCTTGTTCACAGAAAAGCGCACCTTCTGCCCCGGAATCCCGTTTTTTACAATAACTGTCCGATCCTCCTCCGGTAAAAGGATCTTTCCTTTATTCGGAAAATCCACAGACTCAATCATTCCCTCATAGATCTGCCCCTTTTTCATACTCTTTCAAACCTTTCCAAATTTATTCTTTAATGCAGAAATTACTCCCACAGTTCTGATTTACTGCCTCTGCATCCTACTCCTTATATTTCGCGATCAAGATTGTCCCCGCCTTTTCAACCTTCACCTTCTTTATGCTCTTCACATATTGGTTGAATTGGGAATAACCATAATCATTGATCTTAAAGTCCTTATATTTCTCATAGACCCGGTTTCCAAGGGTACTGAGTTCAACCCCCGGCTTGCCGGCCTCTCTTACGATACCGAGAACATACTGATCCACGTCCGCCTTGCGGTTCTTATCCTGCTTGAGCGTAACCGCAAGGAAGTTGCCCTTCTTCACAACTTCAATCTTTTCAAATTCCTCCAGGAATTTGGACAGCATATTATACCCGTAACTTCTGACGTCAAAATCCGGGTGCAGGCTGACCAGACGGCTGCCTACCTCCCCGAGCCCTGTCTGCTTGTTGTTATCCTGATTTTCCAGGATCATCTGTACGATCTCTTCCTCAATCTTATCCTTGCGCCGTACGTCCTGGGCATCCTTTGCGGTGCCCGGCGTCTGCTCTGCCAGCAGATTCTCAAGGATTGTAAATTTATCGCAGGCCTTTCGGAACGGCTCCGGCGTTTTATTCTCTCCCATTCCGATCACCGTCTTCCCGCTCTCTCTCAGCCGGCTCACCAGCCTTGTAAAATCACTGTCGCTGGAAACAATACAAAATCCGTCCACATCGTTAGTATACAAAATATCCATAGCGTCAATGATCATAGCAGAATCCGTCGCATTCTTTCCCTGGGTATAGCTGAACTGCTGAATAGGCATAATAGAGTTCTTCAGAAGCTCATCCTTCCAGCTGGAATGCTGGGTACTCGTCCAGTCCCCATAGATTCTTTTGTAAGTAATATTCCCATACCTGGACAGCTCCGTCAGCATAGGTTTAATATATTTCGCAGATATATTATCTGCATCGATCAATAATGCAAAGCATTGTCCGTCCATAATCTACTCCTTCAAGATAAAAAGCAGGTAAGAGAGCCAGTTTGCACTAAATAGGCTTCCAACCTGCTTTTCCTTCCTATTAATTTTTTATTATTGTCCCTTAAACCTGATCTTCATCATTGAAGAAATCATCATCGAAATCATCTTCAAAATCTTCCTCGAAGTCTTCCAGATAATCCGGAGTAAAGAAACAATATACTGCATAAGCAATCGCTGCGATTGCTGCAACTGCGCCAACAATAGCGAGTGCCCAGAGAACTGTCTTACACTGCTTATCCTCTTCCTTTTTATTCACAAGGTCATTTAATCTTGTTGCTGCAATAAGTTCCTCTACTTTACTCATGCTCCCACATCCTTTCTCCTGCCTTCCGGCGGGTTCCATTATTTCCCTTATTATAACACCATCATTTTCAGATTACTATATATTTATTTCAAAATATGCAAATTTTATGTACCTGCCCGGCCGTCAGATCTTCTCCAATTTCGCAAACATGGCAAACATCTTCTTCACGCCTGCCCCTTCAAATTCTACCGTGACCTCATAATCCCGGCCGCCTTCTATGATATTCTGTACCGTACCTTCCCCGAATTTCATATGGCGCACCCGGTCTCCCACAGCATATCCCGGGCCTCCGGACGGATTCCCGAACTGCTTTGCCGGGCGGGCCGCCGCAAAAGGCTTCGTGTGGAAGGCCTGTTTTGCCTGCATATAGGCATTTGTCTTCTGTGCAAGCTTTTCCGGCTTTTCTTCTTTTTGAAACAGCTCACCTGTAGACACCAGCTCCATAGGGATTTCTTTCAAGAAACGGGACATCCGGTTAAACTGAGTCTCGCCCCGGACCATCCGCCGTCTCGCGCAGGTGAGGGTCAATTCCTCCTCCGCCCTTGTGATTCCTACATAGCAGAGCCGCCTCTCCTCCTCCAGCTCATCCTGATCTCCCGACGAGATGGTCATATAACTGGGGAACAGCCCCTCCTCCATCCCGGCAAGATAAACATGAGGAAATTCAAGACCTTTCGCACTGTGAAGCGTCATGAGGACGACATAATCCGTATTCTCATCCAGACTGTCAATATCTGCCACCAGAGCCACCTCTTCCAGAAATCCACTGAGAGTGGCAGGCTCATTCCTCTCCTCACAGTCTTCCTCGTAAGCGGCGATTTTACTCATAAGCTCATCAATATTTTCGATTCTGGCCTCTGCCTCTATAAGATCCTCCGCCTGAAGGCTCTCAATATAGCCCGTTTCCTCAATGATCTCCTGCATAAGATCAGAAATGCTCATATCCTTCGCATCTGTCTTAAAATGCTCAATCAGCGCCACAAAGGACTCAAGCTTAGAGGCGCCTCTCCCGATATTCGGAATCAGATCCACCGCACGAAGCGCATCATAGAACCCGATCTCATACGCAGCAGCATAGTCCTGCACCCGGTTAATACTGGTAAGCCCGATTCCCCGTTTCGGCACATTGACGATCCGGCGCACAGCCAGGTCGTCCTTGCCGTTATCGACCGTCTTCAGATAGGATAACAGATCCTTGATCTCACGTCTCGCATAGAAATTGATTCCGCCTACGATCTTATATGGGACATTTGCCGACACAAATTTTTCTTCAAACATACGTGACTGGGCATTAGTCCGGTACAGGATCGCATGGTCATTATAGGCCCCCTCCCCGTCGTCCACATGACGGCGGATATCGTCCACAATATACTCTGCCTCGTCAAATGCTGTGTCAAACTGGCGCAGCCGGATCTTCCCTCCGTCCCCATTGTCCGTCCAGAGAGTCTTCTTCTTTCTTCCATAATTATTGCGGATCACTGCATTTGCCGCATTCAGAATATTTCCCGTAGACCGGTAATTCTGCTCAAGCTTAATTACCTTCGTCTCTTCAAAGAACTGCTCGAAATTCAGGATATTCTTAATATTGGCCCCTCGGAACTTATAGATGGACTGGTCGTCATCCCCTACGACACACAGATTCCTGTACCTGGAGGCCAAAAGCCTCACCAGTTCAAACTGTACTGTATTAGTATCCTGATACTCGTCCACCATGATATAGCGGAAACGCTCCTGATAATAGTCCAGCACGTCTCTCTGTGTCTGAAACAGCTGCACAGTCTTAAGCAGCAGATCGTCAAAGTCCAGCGCATTGTTGGCGCGAAGCTGCCTTTCATACTCTGTGTAGACCTCCGCCACCTTTCGCTGCGAGAAATCCCCGCCCGCATTCAGAGTAAACTCCTCCGGCGTGATCAGCTCCTCCTTTGCATGGGAAATGCTGGCCATCAGGGATCTTTCTTTCAAAATCTTCGTGTCAATCTGCAAAAGCTTGCATATATCCTTCATCAATGTTTTCTGGTCATCTGTATCATAGATGGTAAAATTGGTATCATATCCCAGAAGCCCGATATGGCGGCGCAGGATCCTTACACACATCGAATGGAACGTGCTCACCCAGATACTTTCCGAGCCGTACCCTACCAGCTGATCCACTCTGTTCCTCATCTCTCCCGCCGCCTTGTTGGTAAATGTGATGGCCAGGATATTCCACGGGTTCACTCCCTTTTCGTCAATCAAATACGCAATCCTGTGAGTCAGCACCCTCGTTTTTCCGGAGCCCGCCCCCGCCAGGATCAAAAGCGGTCCATCGGTATAATTTACAGCTTCTCGCTGGGGCTCATTTAATGTATCGTAAATACTCACACCTGTCTGTTCCTTTCTGCTACACTAATTTTTAATCGGCAATCATCATCCGGATGATCTCTTCGTTCGTCTCCTTCATTCCGTCCTTGCCAAGACGGCCGATATTATTTATAGTAGCCTCAACTCCTTTGGTCACGATCCCGTCTCCTGCATAGAACTGCTGCCCCCGCTTATACATGTTGTATCCCAGGATACCGGCGTCTACAGATGCTGCAATCTTGGCTGCACAGGAGGCCTTGGCCCCGTCACACACCATTCCGGACACAATTGCCAGTGCATTGACCACCGTATGGATCACTTCTTCATAACTGCCTCCGCACAGATACGCGATCCCTGCCCCGGCAGCCGCACCTGCACTTACAGCACCGCAGTATGCCGACAATCTTCCGATTCCCGTCTTCTGATGAATCGCTGTCAGATTGGAAAGCGCCAATGCACGGTAAGTCTTTTCCTCATCCGCTCCGAGTTCCTTCGCATACTCCAGGACCGGAAGAGAGCAGGTCATTCCCTGGTTGCCGCTCCCTGCATTGATGATAACCGGAAGTTCACAGCCATTCATCCTTGCGTCAGAGCCTGCCGCTGCCCGCGCCTTTGCCCTTGTCCTTACATCCTCTCCATATGTATCCAGGAGCACGCTCCCGATATTGGCGCCGTAGTCCCCCTTCATCCCTTCATCCGCAATCGCAGTATTATACGCGATCTGTCTTCCGATCACCTCGCGGATATCTTCGATATCTACCATATTGATAAATTCCCACACCGATTCCATATCAAGAAGGCTCCTGTCTGTCAGCCCTTCCTCATGCTCTCCCTCAACCGGGATATTTAAGATTTCCTCGTGATCCTTCTCAATGAGCACAATATTGGTATGATAATTGGCAATCCGCACTTTGGCATAAGAATCCCCTTTGCTTACTGTAACAATAATGTCAAAAGTAATGCCATTATCCACATGTTCTACGATAATTTCGGCTGATTTCAGGAATTCCACCATCTGACGGATCTCATCCTCGGTCACCTCTGCGATGACCTCCAGCTCTTTTTCGGCCTTTCCTGCAATAATGCCGGCCGTAGCTGCAGCAGGAATCCCTTTCAGATGATTGGTATTGGGAACGATCACACTCTTTACATTTTTAATAATACTTCCGCTGGCCTCAATTTTCACCCGATCCGGAATACATCCAAGCACTTCTCTTGCCTTTGCCGATGCATAAGCAAGTGCAATCGGTTCTGTACACCCCATTGCAGGAACCAGTTCTTCATTTAATATCTGTACATAAGCCTGATATTTTTCATCTGTCTTTTTCATGGCTGACCTCCTGTTTTGAAAATTTTACATGAAAATTATTTTACCATAGCTTATACAGTATAACACGATTCTTCACCTTTTTCATCCAAAAAACTATGAAAAAATTTGTTGTGAAAACTTGTCATACAGTTTTAATTACTATATAATGTTTTTAATTGAGGTGATGGAATGACAGTTGACACAAAAGACATGCTGAACAGTATCCTGTCCAGCATTGCACGCATTGATTACATTAAACCGGACGATATACCCAACATTGACCTTTACATGGATCAGGTCACTACTTTTATGGAGGAAAGCTTAAGTTCTACCAAGCGCCACGAGGAAGATAAGATCCTTACCAAGACAATGATCAATAACTATGCGAAGAACAATCTTCTCCCCCCTCCCGCAAAGAAAAAGTACACGAAAGAACATATCCTTGTAATGATCTTTATCTATTATTTTAAGAATATATTAGCCATCAAGGATATTGAGACCCTGTTATATCCGCTTACTGAAAAATATTTTAACGACAAAGAAGGTTTCAGTTTTACTGATATCTACAAGGACATCTGTAAGCTTGAAAAGTCCCGCATCGGAGATCTGCAGAAGGACATGGCAAAAACTTATCATTCTGCCCTTGATACCTTTCCGGAGGTACCGGAAGAAGAACGCAGCAGTCTGCAGACCTTTGCTTTCATCTGCAGTCTCAGTTTTGATGTATACGTGAAAAAACAGATTATAGAGAAATTAATTGACGGACTCCCGGAACCGGAGCATGAGAAAAAGAAGAAATAAGGCCCGGCGCCCTATTTCTTCTTTTTTATACTTTTTTCATATATTTTACTTATTGATCCGTTCAAAAACCATATCATACCCGTCATTTCCATAATTGAGCGAGCGGTTGACCCGGCTGATGGTTGCGGTGGAGGCTCCTGTTTTTTCTGCGATTTCAAGATAAGTCTTCTGTTCCCTTAACATCTTTGCCACTTCAAACCTCTGTGACAGCGAGAGCAATTCATTGATCGTACAGATATCTTCAAAAAATGTATAACACTCCTCTTTATCCTTCAAACTCAAGATCGCACTAAACAAATAGTCTACTGCTTCTGTCCTTATCTTTTTACTCATAATATTTATCTCCTCCGTAACAGAAATCCTTACCCTCTTGCGCTGGGGGTACTGTTACATTTTAACACATTAAATTTTTAAAGTCCATAGATTTTCATCCATATTTACTATATCATCACAGCCGCATCAGGAATTGTGCTTTAATACAGACATCAGCCTTTCATATGTCACATTGGCAATCAGCTCATCAGGAAAATCCACCTCTTTCAGCACTTCCTTCACATATGCATAATCCCCAAGTGTTGCATCCACATGAGAATCCGTGCCAAGAACTACCATTGCACCCTGCTCTTTGCAGATCTTCAGCATTTCTATCGTATTCTCCCTTGTATTTTCCCGGAACCCTCCCGGCCTCAGGGACGAATTATTTACTTCCAGCAGAGTTCCCGTACGTTTAGCGGCCTCCACAAGCTTTTGATAATCCACAGGAAACCTTCCGTCGTCCGGGTGGCCGATAATGTCAATATACGGATTTTCCATCGCACCGATGTAAGCTCCTGTCACCGCCTCTTTTGTACAGCCATCCGGAAAACACAGAATATGGATGCTGGCAATAACAAGATCCAGAGAGCGGATGACACTCTGGGGCAGATCCACCTTCCCCTCTTCATCCAGAATATTAAGCTCTGCTCCCAGTAAAAGCTTCACACCGTACATCTGTCTCGGCACGACTTTCAGGTTCTGAAAATAAAACAAATTAGTGCTTCCCGGCATCTCAGGCGCATGTTCGGTAAGCGCAATTCCCTTCAGACCCTTTTCAGCAGCCGCCTGCGCCATCTCACGAATAGTATTGTAGGCATGTCCGCTTACAAGGGTATGTGCATGTGTATCAACTTCAATTTTCATAAAATGCCTTCTTTCTATTTTTCTGATCTGGAAATATTATACAGTATACATTCTGTTTTTTCTACCAATTCTAAACTATAAAGATTATATATTGTAACAGTTCAGCCATAGCCAGTATAACGTGTGAATCATGCTTGCATGAATGAACACGTTATACTAGCTATGAGGGGAGCGCCTGATTATGAGCAAAAAGGGTTGCAAAGCAACGAAAAGCACGTAAGTGCGGTTTTGCGAATGGCGCAGACTGAACTGTTACTATATATTGCTACAGAAATGAGGTATATTATGAGCACAGAAAAAAATAAAAAACAAAAAACAAATCAGGAAATCATTGATGCCTACGACTATCTGTCCAATGCCGCGTCCATGCAGGACTGTACAGGACTCATCCCTTCACAGCCTGCATCTGCGGCAGAGCTGGAATCCTATGAAGACCTGTACCATTTTCTTCCCCCTAACGGAAAAGCTGCAAACATCAAGCCGGGAGCACAATCCGAAAAATAGTGCATATACTAAACAAAAACCGGAGTTTAGCTTATGCCATCAACACTTGTTCCAATCAGTGGAATCATACAAAATGTTACATCTGCAGACAACACCTGCTGCCAGCACCGTGTATCTGTCAGGACCCCCAACGGAATCAATAACTTTATCGTAGGGCCGGATACCTATGTCATCGGCGAAGTACGCTTACGCCCCGGCATGCAGGTGACGGCCTTTTATGATGCGGATCTCCCGATCCCCCTGATCTTTCCGCCCCAGTACCAGGCAGTCATCATCGGCCGCAAAAATCCGCAGGAAACGATCTATGCCGGATCGTTCAACGACAGACTGATCGCCGACGACAATTCACTTCAACTGAATATTGCTCCATCCACAGATGTAGTCACCGCAAACGGCCAGCGTTTTACATGCAGGCTCGGAGGACAGATGCTGGTCGTATACTATTCTGAAACTACACGAAGCATCCCTCCGCAGACGACGCCAAGAAAAGTCATTGTAATTTGTTAAGTTTACCTTTTTGCTATTGACATCCCCCCGAATCATAGATATCTTATTTTATGGGGAAAAAACTATAATAAATACGAGAGGTAAACAACAATGAAAAAGATACTTATGATAGCAACCGGGGGGACGATAGCGTCCAGGGAAAGCGGCCACGGCCTCACACCGGCCATGACCGGTGAAGAGCTGGCCGACAGTGTTCCCGGGATCAAGGACAAATGCGACCTTACGGTTTTACAGCTAATGAACATAGACAGCACAAATATGCGTCCAAGGCTGTGGATGATGATGCGTGATACCATTACCAAATACTATGACGACTATGACGGATTTGTTATCCTTCACGGTACAGATACTATGGCCTATACTGCTGCCGCCCTGTCATACCTGATCCAGAATTCTGCCAAACCGATTGTTTTGACTGGATCACAGAAGCCCATGGGCAATCCCTACACCGATGCAAAGATTAATATTTATCAGAGCATCCTGTATGCGATGGACGATAATTCATTTAATGTATCTATTGTATTTAACGGGAAAGCCATTGCAGGGACACGGGCACGCAAGCAGCGTACCAGAAGCTTTGATGCGTTTGAGAGCATGAATTTCCCGTACCTTGCTCTCATCCATGACGACAGGATTTTGAGATACCACGCCGCACCTTCCCCGGATCCAAGGGAGCTGAATACTTACAGCCGGCTGAATGACCGTGTCTTTGTATTAAAGCTGACTCCTGAGGTTAAGGCCGATATCTTCTCCCTTCTTGCCGGCCACTATGATGTCATCATACTGGAAACCTTCGGTATCGGCGGCATCCCGGAATATGACGATTCCTTTGAAAAAGCGATCTTTGGCTGGGTAGAGTCCGGAAAATCGCTGGCCGTAACCACACAGGTCCCTGAGGAAGGCTGTGACCTGGAGGTCTATAAAGTAGGAAAAAAATACAGCGAACACCCCGGAATCCTTCAGGCTGCAGACATGACTACCGAAGCCATCGTTGCAAAAATGATGTGGATTCTGGGACAGACGTCCGATCAGGCAGAGATCCGGCGATTATTTTATCAGACAATTAATTATGACAGACTTCTTGAGGCGTAGGATTCCCTGCGCCTCAGGCTTTGCATATCCGCCCCATCACCTGATCATAAAGTCCTGCGGTCAGGAAGAGAAATTTACCACAATTGACATTGCTTTTCCGGTATGCTGGTTGTATAATAAAATATAGATTAATTCTTAACAGGCTCGATATCAAACGGCCATTAAGAAATAAAAGTTATTTTGTAGCAAAGGAGGACATTTACATGGAAACCCAATTCGTTTGGCAGGAAGAGTTCAATATCGGAGTAGAGAGTATCGATAGAGAACACCAGAGGCTCTTTAAAATCATCAATAAACTTTTTGCATTCAAAGAGGAAGAGAAAAACTGCCAATGGGCCTGCCAGGAAGGAATCAAGTTTTTTAAAGGCCATGCCCTAAAACATTTTGCAGACGAAGAATCCTATATGGTCTCCATTAATTACAAGGGTCTCGAACAGCACAAACACATACATAAAGGATTCCGCGAGAATACCCTGCCGACGCTGGAACTTGAACTGGAACAGACAGATTATGCTCCGGACGCCGTAGACCATTTCCTGGGCGTCTGCGCCGGATGGCTGATCGGACATACTCTGACGGAGGATCTTGCAATCACCGGAAAGCAGATAAGAAAATGGGAAAATCTTCTTCCGGGTGAAGAGATCGAAGCTATGAAAAAAGTGATCATCCAGCTTGTATTTGACATGTTCCACCTGGAATCACATCTCATAAGCGACGCCTACAACGGCGAGAAATTCGGAAAAGGCGTCTACTACCGTCTGGTCTATGGCACAAAACAGGATGAGAAGCGACAGGAAGTCTTTCTGGTTTTTGAGGAACAGCTGCTGATCAATACAGTTGGGAAGATAATGGGAATCCAGACAAATAAACTCGATGCTATGCTGACACACGCTGCAAGGTATACGGCAAGACAGTTTGTTGAGCGTGTTATGGAACATTTCTCCACAGAGGATACCTATGAGCTGAAGGAGGAAAACCTACTGTCATACAAGCAGTTTCAGAAAGCCTTCGAGAAAGAAAAACTGCAGGTCAGTCTGCTGTTTAATACCGGCGCCGGGTATTTCTCCTATTGTGCAATTGCACCTCATTTACTTAAAAACGGGATTGCAACCCCTCTTGGTGCAGAAAATGCCATGTCCGAAGTTGAAAAATATCTGATGAAACGGGAATCCCAGGAAATCGAAGACGGAAAGCTGAAAATACTTGTGGTTGACGATTCCCTGACAATACGGGAAGGAATCAAGAAACTACTGTGCGAGGATTATGAGGTGGCAGTTGCCGAATCCGGTGTGGCTGCGATCCGTACCATTACCCTGAACCGTCCGGATCTTGTACTGCTCGACTATGAGATGCCGGTCTGCGACGGAAAACAGACATTAGAAATGCTCCGCTCCGACGATGTATTTGCCGATCTTCCCGTCATCTTCCTGACCGGCAGAAGAGACCCGGGAAGCATGATCGAAGTAATGCCTCTCAACCCTGCGGGCTACCTGTTAAAGCATCTGAAGCCTGAGGAGATCAAGAAAGAGATCGATCATTTCTTTGAGAAGAGAAAGAAAAAAGACTGAAACAATATATAAAACAAAGGATCCCGGAAGGAATCGGTTCCCGTCAAACCGTCTCCTTCCGGGATCCTATTTATCAGATAATCTATGCCTTGCAGCGTTTATCTGAAAAGAATGTGAACCGGAGACATTCCTTTCAGGACGCTGACTACTTCTTCTTCCTTTTTCCTGCTTTCACCTGCAATCCCTTCCTGCAGATAGACGACCTTCTTTCCCATGTCAACCAGGTCAAGCACCGTAGACAGCACACAGCATTCTGCCACGACACCGGTCACAAAAATACGCTCATATTGCCGGAGTTTCTGATATAATTTTTCATTTTCGCAACAGGAATATACAGACTTAGTATAAGTATTGTCCCGCCGGATATAAGGCTTTAATTCCTCTACAAACTCGTTCATCCAGGCATTGCGGTTAATATTTTTGTTCGTCTGATTGTACTCCTTCCAGGTTCCCTGGGGATCATCCGGCGGGAGAAACCTGGCAAATGCAGCCTGAGTTTTAGGAAATTTATCAATCATCTGCAGCGTGTATTGGATTGCATCCTTCATTTTACTGCATCCCCAGGGATTCCCCGGCAAGTATGCATTCTGCATATCTACCACAAGCAAAAAATCTCTTTCACCGATCTTCTCCATAGCCTCTCTCACTTTCGCCTTATTCGGATTCCGGCTTTGGCCGGCACCGTACACAGGCAAGTATACCCTTTTTCCCGGTGATTATCCCTCTATCTTCTGACAATTTTATAATAGGTCTTTGCAGTCAGCAGATAAATGATTGAATACATCACCGCAAACACCATAAAGCATACAACGGTGCAGATCAGATGAAGACGTCCATCTGACAGGTTCAGAAGCGAAAGAAGCTCGGAAACCAGCGGAAACGCTACGGCAACGTGAATACCTGCCACAGCCAGCGGAAGAAAGAACACCGTCAATATCTGAGAATGAATCGTACCTTTCACTTCCTGGCGGCTCATACCGATCTTCTGCATAATCTCAAAACGCTCTTTATCATCATATCCTTCTGAAATCTGCTTATAGTATATAATGAGGACAGTGGCCATAATAAACAGAATGCCCAAGAAAATCCCGATAAAGAAAAACCCACCGTATATCCCTATAAACTCAGGTTTTGAATCGGCCCTTGATTCCACCGTGCCGTTGTACCGACCTGCCGCATATTCATTCAGCAGCGTTCTGTAAAAGCTGCGCTGCTCTTCCTCGCCGGCGTCCGAATCAAAGCCGTAGTAATGCTGAATGACTGCCGCCTTGTCCCCCAACACCTCTTTCTGCAGGTTAAATAATTCGTTAAGCTCTGTGCCGTCGGGGACTACAATGCCTTGTGTATCTACCGCCACTGCCGAGATATAACCATTGCCTACAAATTCGTCTATTTTTTCTTTCACCTCATATCGCCGCCCCAGAATCGACATCTCCGGGCAGTCAAACTGTGAGTGACTGGAAGAAACAAAAACCTCTCCTTCTTCCAGCGTCTTATCCGTCCCCATTACCCGGTTGTAATCCGACAGCGGAACAAATATCAGATAATTTAAGGCACCGTAAGAGCCAACATCTACCTCTTTGCCAACAGCAAAGGTAGCTCCGTCAAGCAGCGCCGGAATTAAAAGATATTGATAAATACTCTCCTTCGTAATGGTTAATCCTTGTTCCTTTTGAAGGCTGCGGACCGTATCAAAGGACTCGTATGCTTTTTCTTCTGCTGCTTCACTTGAATAGATTACGAAATCATTGGGATATCGTTTTTGTACAGCGCCCTCCAGCCCCAGCATCAGCGAAGAAGTGGAGGAAATCATTACCAGAACTACCGTCGATAAAATGCAGATATTGGCAAGCCCCACAGCATTTTGCTTCATACGGTAGATCATACCCGATATACTTGTGAAATGCTTTGTCTTATAATAATATCTCTTGTTTTTGCGAAGTATTTTCAACAAAGCAATGCTCCCTGCCGTAAAGAGCAGATAAGTACCCAGGATAACAAGCAAAACAGCAAAAAAGAAATGAAACAGTGATGTTAAGGGATCTTCCTTAGACAGCCCCATATAGTAGCCTGCGGCCAGGCTGATCAGGCCTAAAACCGTAAACCCCCATTTTGTCTTCGGCTCACGCTCCCCTGCCTTTTGCGAGGTGAGAAGCTCGATCGGATTCGCCGTCCGGATCTGCCTCACCGAGTTCAAAAAGATAAGCAGGAAAATACCGCCAAATAAAATGACCGTTGTTATGATTGCCTCACCTGACACAAAAAAGCCGAGAGGCAGCCTAGCACCCATCACCTGAACGATCAGCAAGAACATTGCTTTATCCAGTGCAATACCGATCACAAGACCGGCAGCAATACTGATCAGCGTCACATAAAGATTTTCCCATGCCATTGTTTTCGCAAGATGTGACTTTTCCATACCGAGAATATTGAAAACAGCAAATTCTTTTTTTCTGCGTTTCACCAGGAAGCTGTTCGTATAAAACAGGAAAATAACCGCAAATACCGCGACGATCATGCTTCCTAATGTCAGCATCATGATCATTGTATCTGCACCCAGCATCTTTCCAAGACCGGGATTAAGGGACAATGACCGGACGATATAAAATACTGCTACTGTCATCATACAGCTTAAAATATATGGAATATAAGTTTTACTGTTCTTTTTGATATTGCTTGCGGCAAGCTTCGGAAAAAATCTGTTACTCATACTGATCACCGCCTGTCGCCAGCAAAGTCAGAGTATCGGCAATCTTCTGATACATTTGCTCATTCGTACTGCCGCCGCGGTAAATCTGATGAAACACCTCGCCGTCTTTAATAAACATCACCCTGCCCGCGTGGCTTGCCGCCTTTGTTGAATGCGTTACCATAAGGATTGTCTGACCTTCCTTGTTAATCTCGTTAAAGATACGAAGAAGCCCGTCCGTAGAACGGGAATCCAGCGCCCCCGTCGGCTCATCGGCAAGCACCAGCTTCGGATTGGTGATCAACGCCCGCGCCACAGCCGCCCGCTGCTTCTGCCCGCCGGAAACTTCATAAGGATATTTTGATAAAAGCTCTGCGATACCCAGCTTTTTTGCAATCGGCACAAGGCGCCCGTTCATCTCAGGATACCCTTTGCCCGCCAGAACAAGCGGGAGAAAAATATTATCCTGGAGGCTGAAAGTATCTAACAGATTAAAATCCTGAAAGACAAAGCCCAGATTTTCTCTGCGGAAAGCTGAGATTTTCTTTTCACTGACGTCCGATAGACTGCTGCCGTCCAGCAGGACCTCGCCTTTTGTGGGCTTATCAAGCGCCGCAAGGATATTGAGCAGTGTTGTCTTGCCGGAGCCGGATTCTCCCATGATCGCTACATATTCCCCCCGTTCAACCGAAAAGCTTACATTTGACAGTGCCTGTACCTGATTGCCGCCAAATCGTGTTGTATAAATCTTTTGAAGGCTTCTTGCCTCTAAAATCGCCATACCAGTGACCTCCTTACTTTCTTTGTGCCATCATTATAGCAAAAGAGGTGAAAGGCCCGAAATCGAATGAGGTGACATTTCAGCTGTGAGGAGTGACAATTTTGTAAGATGCCTGCTATTCTATCGGTAACTGATCGGTATGCAGGTCGATGAAAATTACCGTACCCTTTCCGGGCACGGACTGAGCGCTGATTTTATGTGACAGCCTGTCTGCGGCCATTTTGCATAAATACAGGCCCAGCCCTGTTGATTTCTTTTCCGAACGCCCGTTATACCCGGTAAAGCCCTTTTCAAATATTCTCGGAATATCCTCCGGGGCAATTCCGATCCCCGTATCCGCAATCTTTAAAACCATATCCGGTGTCATCTTTATAGTGACAGAGCCTTGAAACGTGTATTTAATGCTGTTGGATAAAACCTGCTCTATAATAAATAAAAGCCATTTCGCATCCGTCAGCACTTTGACATCTGCGGGACTGTAATGCAGACCAATCCTGCGCCGGACAAACTGAGGCGCATACTTATGAATTGCCTGCCGGATGATCACATCAAGCTCATATTCCCGAAACACATAATCCGATGTTTTACTCCCAAGGCGGAGATAACTCAAAACCATTTCTACATATTGCTCAACGCGGAACAGCTCTGCAAGCAATTCCCGGTTTTGGTCGGTATCCTCGCTGTCCAGCAGCATCTTCATTGTGGATATGGGCGTTTTAATCTGATGCACCCAGGTTGTATAATAATCCATACTCTCTCTTTGATCGTTTTCTCTTCCTGTTTCGCTTACCTCCGAAATGTGCTTCAGTTCCCGGAGCATTTCCTGCAGATCTCCCTCGGCCAATGTTTTTGGTTCAGGCAGCTCATCGGTAAGCAGGTGAATGTTTTTAAGAATCAGCATTCTCTCACGGTGCTCTCTCACACAAAAGAAAAAGCGAACGGAACCTACGACTATGGCGGACAAAAAACAAAGCGCAGAAGCATACCACAGAGCTTCCATCTCCAGGTCATACAGCCGGAACATCATACTGAATATCCCGATAAAGACAAAGAATACCAGCACCACAGACAAGTTCTGCCGCACATAGCGGACGAGAATCTGATACCATTTCTTTTGATCCATAACACTTCCCTCACTCTATGATATAGCCGTTGCCGACCTTTGTCGTGATAAAATCAGACAATCCGGCATTTTCAAGCTTTTTTCTGAGCCGGTTCACATTGACCGTCAATGTATTTTCCTCCACATAAGAATCTGCCTGCCAGAGCTTTGTCATAAGCGTATCTCGGCTTACGATCTTGCCCTTGCTCTCAAGAAGAGTCTGAAGGATACGGAACTCATTCTTTGTCAGCTCCACCCGCTCTTCGCTGTAAACGAGGGTTGTATCGTTCAGATTCAGGACAGCGCCCTTATGTTCCAGCACAGGAATCCTGGTGCCCATATCATAGGCACGGCGCAGGATCGCCTGTATTTTCGATGTCATCACGCCTAAGTCAATAGGCTTTGCAATGAAATCATCTCCCCCCATATTCATTGCCATAATGATATTCATATTATCGGAGGCAGAACTGATGAATACCACGGGCACCTCAGAAATCCTGCGGATCTGTGTGCACCAATGATAGCCGTTGAAAAACGGCAGCATGATATCTACCAGCACCAAATGAGGGTCGTACTGCGTAAATGCGGCAATGACATTCTGAAAGTCCTTTACGCAGAGAACTTCATTCCCCCAGGACTCAATCTGCTTTTTCATAGCCCCGGCAAGGGCGAAGTCATCTTCTATGATTAAGATTCGGTACATATGCTGCTTCCTTTCCTGGTTTTCCTGCAAACCCTTTCTTTGCCTGTCCCTGTTGATTGCTTCATCTGCATACCACATTCCTAATGAGCAATGAGATTCAGATTCTAAAGCTATCGTATCGCCTTTTAAAACCGGAACAATTTTAATCAAACCATGCAACTGCACGAATTGGGGAACCATCACAATCCTCAAGCTTCAAAGGGAAACAGCTAAACCAGAACACCGATAAACTGACTTGCAGGGAACCGGTCAAGTGTTGTCCCGCCTGCGAACAAATGGGCCGGTGGGTCCATATGTGTACCTGTATGAGTGTACATTTGAAGCATTGTTTCTTTGAATCCATCTTTTTCATAGCTATTCGCCGGAATAAATTTAGGTGTATCGGTTCCGGGATACACCGGCATTTTTTCCCGAATCGTATGTGTCAAATCTATTACCTTCATAATGTTATAATTCTCCCCCTTCAAATCCGGATTTTTAATGAACAAGTGCACTTACAACGTAAACAACGGTCTGGTTTAACTACTATAAACGCCGTTTTTCAGTTTTTCCCAGTATGCGTTTCCCTGCATATAATGAAACGATTCATCCCTGAAGGATTCCAAAAGTTTTTGTTTGAAGCCGGCTGAAAATTCAGAGCTGACAGTTTTTAGTTCCATATGTTGATAAAGTCTGGATTTCGCAAAATCACCAATTGTCTCAATACCATCCAAAATATCCTGCATAAGCTGCGCTGTCCATGCGGTATCCTTTTCCCATGCGGCAACTTCCAATCCGAAGCAAACCTCATTATACTTGCCCATTTCAAACGTGGACGCAGCAGCAGAAGAAACCTCAACAAGCTTTTTTGCCATTTCATGATTGCCATCTTCCATATAAAGAATACGCAAATCATTTAATGTCATTTGAATGTGCTGATACCCGGTAAAAATCAATTCTTCATATGCACGATAGGCTTCCTCCCGTTTTCCTGTTTTACTGTTCACAAGCGCTTTCTTGCGTTTGCGTTCAGGGTTCTCCAGAGAGAAATAATCCAGATATTGATTTGCCTTTTCATAATCCTCTTTCCGAAAATACGCATGGAACAGTGAATCCGCCGCCTGGTTACGAATCTGTTCGTTCTTTGAGCGCAAACACCTCTCGAACCATCCGAATATCGTATTATCGTAATTCTCTTTATCCGGAAGTTCTGTTGCGATCCGGTTCGCATCAAGGATGACTGCTGCCTGCCAAATTAGCCCTTCACAATTTGGATATTCTTCAATTTTCTCTTTTACAGAATGAAACACTTCATGGAAGCTCTTATTCTCCAAGTCTTTTTGAACATTTGACAGATACTGGTTAATTTCTTCATCTGTCAACTCATCCTTAAAGGCCAAAAGCTCGTCTGTGGTAATACCAAGCAGCCGCGCAATCGGCGCAAGCAACGTGATATCCGGCAGTGTGTTACCCCTTTCCCATTTGTTGACAGCAGGGGTAGTTATGCCGAGACAAGTCGCCATTTCCTCCTGTGTCATTCCTTTATTTTTTCTATATTTTTTGATGACGTCTCCGATTGCCATGTTTCACTGTCTCCTTCACGATTTCTGGATCGATCCTATAGATAGTATAGCTGATTGGAATCCAAAAAACAATTGAATGTAAGTTAAGTAGTAGGAATTATTTTTTACCACCGCTTAATTTTGTTCCATATCATGATGTATGTTCCTCCACTTGGCGGTTACGCCATATCTATCCTTCTTTCACTACAGGTTAATTTTTCCTGTCTTTTTACAAATTTCTTTCACTAGCCTATGTACCGTTGTACACGGGCACATCTCTGATGGCTTGTCCGTTCCGTCTCTCAAATACTGTGTGAAACGGGATTCTGCTATTTTGACAGCTTCCATCTCATTGCCATAACGATTCAGCATAGTATAAATCTGGCTGCTGGACTTTTTATATTCCTGTCCGGTTTTCTTTTCAAAAGTATTAGCAAATTCGCGACAACATGTAACGGAATCCTGATAGCCGTGCATTCTTCCAAAATAAGTATCAAACCAAATCTCAATACAAGGATTCGACCAGCCTACATTAACCCCTTTCTGTTTGGCGATTTCTATAATCTGATCAAAATGAACAACCCGATCACGATCAAAAACAATCCAAGGTTCTCCATATTGAGGTTCCATAGCAGCTTGCTCTTTACACGCAGTAACAAGTTCATCTGTTTTAGCTTTAGAAACTTTAATTACAATACGTCCTTGCAAATCTTTAGGGAGAGAGTCCCGGAGGCCATACATATAATTCTCTTCAGTTTCCCTTGTATCGGTTACTATAAAATAATATCCTAAATCCGGAATCCTTGTCCGAAACTTTTCTCTCCTTTTACGTTTTCCTTTTCTATCTGCTTTTGCCATACTTATTCCTCCCTGAACATGTCAAAATATTTCAATGTAGGAATCGCACCATATTTTCCAAGCAGATAGTTTTTCTCATAGCTTTCGTCTTTACGAATTTTGATACCATCCTGATCCACAAAATCCGCTAGCGAGTAAAGTGCAGAAACACCACTACCATCTTTTTCAGTAAACCAAATTTCATCTCTTCGGAGAAGATTATTAGAAAGCTGCCAGGAATCATGGGTTGTAAATACTAATTGGGCATGTTTCGAGTTGATCTCCGGATTCAAAAAAGTAATCAAAAAGCTTCTGACCAACAGGGGATGCAATCTCGCATTCAATTCATCAACAAAAAGCACTCCACCATTTTCCAAAGTGTCCTGTAACGCAGGGTAAAGCGCAAACATTTTCAAGGTACCGTCGGATTCTTCCTCCAATGGTATAGAGACTGTTCCACCGTTAACCATATGATGAATTGCGTCTATTTTAACATGCCTGTGTTCTTCATCTTCTCCTTTCATAACCTCAGCACGAAATCCTATAATGGAAGAATCAAAGGATGAAAAATAAGCGACAACTTTATCTTGAACGGATTTATCTTCTGCAAAACCATCCGGGATGAGAGAAGAAAGAAAAACGTTCTCATAAGGATTTCCGAAATTGGTAAAATTCGTATTATAAAACCAATCTCGAATGGATTTCAAATTCATAACTTTCAGTTTTGCACCCAAAGAAACAATAAGAGCTTCCTTATTCAAAGAAATGCGGATAAGTTCCTGGCTCTTAGCCGGAATTCCTGACAAATCCAGTTCATCTCCGTTGCGGTAAAAAACTTGTTTATACTCCCGGGCGGTTTTGGCTTTTGAATTTAGCCATTCTTCAATAACACCATCTTGATTCAGTGTAAATCCGTAGTTGTATGATTTATATCCACGCTCTTCCGTATCCATAAAGTAAACCTCGAAAGAGGACTCAGCGTCTCTACTGCTGCTATCAAACAAAAAAGGTGTATATTTAAATTTTTTACTTTTTGTTTTTTTGTCATCCGGATCACCACCATATGAAAAGGACTCCATTACATAAGTCATCATATAACGGAAAGCTTCTATCACATTTGATTTGCCACTCGCATTTGCACCAAAAATAGCTGCTGTAGGCAACAGTTTTTCATACCCGGCAGAAATAACCCTGTCAGAATGTTCCGTAATTTTAGTGGCTGAAAGGTCTAAAATGGTATCATCTCTAAAAGATTTAAAATTTTTGAAACGAAATTGTATCAACATAACGCATTACCTCCTGATTCTATTATATGTAAAATTTCTAAAAAATCAACTGTCATTTGAGATTTTTTCTCGAATGACAGTTGATTTGTGTGTATCTATATTATACTTGCAGTTTAAATGAATCATTTAAGACAACCAGCTATCAGGCAGTATATCGAACCGCCGGCGTTATTAAATTTTGTCGTTAATGAAACCAGCCAGCTTTATTCGATATTTTTCTCGTTACATTTCAACTTGAAAACGGAATTTGGATCTGACAGTCTATTTCTTATAAGTGATTACCCTCAGTGTACAAGGGGACACACGGTTTCGCACCACAGATTTGCGATTCTG
>CAJTRM010000033.1 GCA_910578865.1 uncultured Dorea sp. | reverse complement strand
GCCAGATATTGAATTTTCAAGGTGCATAGCTAAAATCTATGTGCGAAGTTTGAGTTATATATAAGAAAAAACATCCCTCCGAAAATCACAAATGCGCCAAGGACGGCCATACTGTATCCGCCCGCCAGCTGACCGACCGCATCGTAAGCAAAAGGATTCCGCACAGTGACCTTTAGCCCTGAGCTCCCCTTCACATCCTCATACAGCCGTTGTTCTGCCTCCTGCCAGTCCATACTGTCCGACTGGCAGATCACCAGATCTGATTCTCTGCGGATATCATAGCCCCAGCGTCTATACTTTTCCTCCGAAATATAACCAATTCCTCTGGGCTCCCCCTCCATATGATCGGTATACCATCCGCTCAGAGAAAACTCTTCTGTCTCTGTCTGAAACAGTCCGACATGAACAGTAAACTTAAGCTCCATTCCTTCCCTGGGACTTTGGATTCCCATAGCCTTCAGCGACTTCACAGGAAGCATGATCTCCTGCTCTTTCACCGGATAATGCCCGGATATGTCTGTATAAGCAGGTTTCACTATTTCTTCCCAGGCAGACTTATCAAGCACCTGAACTCTGAATGTAGTTCCTTCTTCAGCAACTGCCTCTCCCACAGAGACACTTCTTCCCACCCTCTTTACATAGGAAAGAGAACGCACCTCTTCGTATTGTTCCCGACTGGCTCCTGCAATACAGGCCGATGCGCTTGTGCCGGCCATCCTGACCGCACGCATATATTCTGCCTGCACCTTCCCGAAAGCGATTCCAAATACCATCGTAAGTGTAACGATGCATAAGGCAACCGCCGCCATAAGAATCCGGTTCCTTTTCTTATTATATTTGCCGAACTCTCTCGACAGCATCCGGATCACAGACCTGTTATTTCCCGGGATATTACTGCTTTTTCCCTTCATAGACTATCCCTCCTGTCTGACAAGCCTGCCGTCCTCCAGCCGGAGGATACGATCTGCCAGTTTCGCCACCTCCTCCTGGTGTGTCACGAGGATCACCGTCTGGCAGAACTTCTCCGCGCAGGATTTCAGAAGTCCCACGACCTCCATACTGGCGGAAGAATCCAGGCTGCCGGTTGGTTCATCGGCCAGCACGATTGCCGGCTTTGCCATAAGCGCACGGGCAATTGCAGCCCGCTGCTGCTGACCTCCGGATAACATCCCCGGCAAACGTTCCAGTTTATCAGCAATTCCTAAGCTCTCTGTCACAGCCTCCAAAAGCCCGGCATCAATCCCAGCGCCGTCAAGCCGCAGCGGAAGCACAATATTTTCAAAAATACTCAGTACCGGAACAAGATTATACTGCTGGAACACAAATCCGATATTCCGCCTGCGAAATACCGTCCGCTCCTCTGCCTCCATGTCCGAAAGGCTGAGCCCCCGGATCCAGACACCACCGCCGGTAGGTACATCCAGCCCTCCGAGCATATTCAGGAGTGTGGACTTTCCGGAGCCGGATGTCCCAACGACCGCGGTAAATTCCCCCTGCTCTATCTCCACACTTACATCATCCAGCGCTTTTACGATGTTTGGTTCTTCTCCATAATATTTTTTCAAATGTACTGCCTTTAAAACTGACATCTCTTGCTTCCTTTTCCTTTCTCACCACTGTAATGAGCTTCGCCGTAAAATCTGATTCCGGATTTCGTAAACTGCGTTGTCAATGTTCTTCACCGGCGCGGCCTCACACGGAATCTTCACAAAATCTATTATAACCAAAAGAAACAGGTGAATCAAGTTACCGTGATTTTGTCACAGAATAAAACCGCAGTCCTTTGTATACTTATGAAAAACCAAAAAGGAGATATCATTATAATGAAAAGAAAAGCAATCGTCAGCACCCGGGAATGTGTAGCCTGCGGATGCTGCATAAAGGTCTGCCCGAGGAATGCAATCGCGATCCCCAGCGGCATCTGTGCAGAAATTGACAGAGAACGATGCGTAGGATGCGAAAAATGTGTAAAAGAATGTCCCGCAAGTATTATCAAACTGGAGGTGGAACAAGTATGAAACAGAAAAAGAAATGGTACGACTATCTCTGGATCGTCTCTCTGACCTACCTGATCCTTGGATTTTTCAATATCCTTTTTGCCTGGCTCGGGCTCCTCTGCTTCTTCATACCGCTGATCATATCCGTTGTAAAAGGCAATAAGGCCTATTGCAACAAATATTGCGGCAGAGGACAGTTATTTTCCCTCATAGGCGGCAGATTCGGCCTCTCCCGCAAAAAAGATATTCCCAAATGGATGAGATCGCCATACTTCAGATATGGATTTTTAATTTTCTTTTTTGCAATGTTCTTCCTTATGCTGTGGAACACTTACCTGGTATTTGCCGGTGTCAAAGACCTGAATATGGCCGTGACCCTTCTGTGGACATTCAGGCTTCCATGGCACTGGGCATACCACGGAACCATATTTTCCTACGGCACGGCACAATTCGCCTTTGGATTCTACAGTGTAATGCTTACATCCACTGTACTTGGACTGTTCACCATGATCCTCTTCAAGCCCCGTTCCTGGTGCGTATACTGCCCCATGGGGACGATGACACAGCTCATCTGTAAAGTGAAGAAAGGAGCTTCCGGGGGCTAAAGGAACTCACTCAGGCCAGCCTCCTGTCAAACGCTCTGCACGCCATATGCCGGGACACCTTCCCGCTGCAGTTCCAGGTATTTTCCGGCTTCACGATCCGGAACAGCAGCATAGAAATCCATAATCCATTGTTCTGGAAACTGCGTATCATCCTCATATTCCCTGTATTCCAGGTATTGTAGATTATTCTCAACCAGCTGTTTTGCATCCTCAATCCGGTCTTTGAATCTGGCAGAAAACCGGTTCCAGATCTCCAGATTCAAAAGACCCAGTCCCAGATAATCTGTAAGATAGATCAGCCTGTCAAAATCTTCAAAACTCATTCTCTCTCCCCCCGACAATATATTACGGTCCCTCTGTCCACATAAATATAAAAACGCAAATTTCTCAAGATCTTTCTGCTGCATAATTCCCTCCCTTTCCGGCAATAATTGTTTATGGATTCTCAAAAATATCCCTGTATTTTTCACTGATTACTTATAATATTTTATACAGATACTTTCTTTTTTATCCCACTCCCCGTTTTCCCTGTCTGATTTATACATTTGTCTCACTTTTACAACCGATTTTACATGTTTCTATTAGTAAAATCAACATATATGGTGCGAAAAGTGAGACAAACAGTAAAAAACGCGAAAGGGGATGTATCATGCCAAGACCGAGGGCACACAGCGGAGAGAAAAACCTGATCAGCCGGCAATTAATTGAACTGCGGAAAAGAAATGATTATTCTCAGCGGGATCTGGCCTACCAGCTGCAGCTTGCCGGATATGACATGGATAAAAATGTGATTACAAGAATCGAGACAAATAAACGGTACGTCACTGACCTGGAATTAAAAGCCCTGTCAGAAATTTTTCACGTATCCTATGACTACCTGATAAATGGAGAACCCGAACCGGAAGACAAAAACACCGAGACATAATGCCCCGGTGTTTTTATCTTTATATCTGACTGATTATATCAGCGCTCCCGATCTTTTTCGCCGGAATGATAACTGCTGTGACCGCGATCAATATATTCAGTATCATAACCCCGCCTGTGATCTCCTTCGGAACACCTGCCGTAAAATGTAAAAACTGTACTACATGAGCCATATAATAATCCATAACCCTGCGGAGAATCCCCTGATAGATCAGAAAAATAAGTACATCTGCCAATCCTCCGTACAGAAGTCCCGTCCTTAAGATCATCCGGTAAAATCCGGCCTCCGTAATACCCACAGCCCGGATAATCCCGTATTCCCTTCTGCGGGAAAGGATAGAATAATTCATACTGTTCATAATGTGAAACAGGCTGATGACCAGCAAGATCACGCCAATTCCGGAAAAAAACATCTGCTGCTGCCTTAAATATGCCTTCCGAACCTCGATGGCCGACGTGTAATCCTTAAGGACTGCCTTCGGGACATCCTGAATCTTCTTAAGCAGCTCTCCTGCCGTCTGATCTCTGTTCCCGGCTTCAGCGCCTGATGCATTTACAAAGCTGTAATCCCGGATACCATACACCCTGTCCATCTGCCGGTTCGGCATAATGATACTCTGGGCATTGTCCCAGGGGCCCACGTTGAGAAACGAATCCTCCTGCGCCGGCGCACGGCTTACGATCGCGGCAATCTTAAATTCCTTCACCGTATAATACTCCTGCGGGCTCTGAAACTTCAGCACCTCCTCCGGGCAATTCAACTCCTTCGGCACCTGCAGCACGACCGTATCACCGGGATGCTTTCCATAAAAATCATAATTGCCCTGGCCATCCCTGTTGGCCACCGCGATCACCTGATCCTGCGACCGGAATTTCTCTATGTCTATCTCGCCTTCAAGGATAAACTCATCCAGCATCTCCAGCATTTCTTCGTCATATCCGTAGATATCATATTTAATCCCATAGGTACCGTCCCCTTTATCCACGCAGATGCCCCCATAGCGCCGGCAAAACAGGCTGTCTTTGTTCCGTTCGTCAAAATACTCCTTCCACTTAATATCACTTTCCTGAACCGTAAGCTCCCCCAGCACATACTTCGTCCCGCAGACCTGCCCAAGCTCCGGCATATCACGGATCGCATCCATCACTGCCTCCGGAATCGTGTCTGACAAAGCATCTGATTTTATTGAAACCCGGTATTCAGACCCAAGCCCGTCATCGGACTTCATGGACATTTCCATGTGTATCTTCAGATTCTCTGCCATATAAGCGGCACAGAGAAAGATACAGCCGCCGACAGACAAGGACAGCAGGATCCCGGCCACTCTCTTTTTGTTGGAAAACATAAATTTCCCCACCACTACATTGGCAAGGTTACGGTTCCTTTTACTGTAGATCCTGCGGCGCCCGCGTGTATAAGAAGTATCACCGTTCATAGCCTGGCAGATTGACTGCTTCTGCATAGAATGTACCGTAAGCCACCCGACAAAGGCCATTGCCGCGAACAAAAAAATAAAACCTGCCAGCATCGGCCCGAAAGCCACATAAAAGTCCGGCCCTCTCCCACTGTCCCATCCAACGATCTGATCCGCCCCGGAAAGAACATTCTGCCCTGTCCCTGTGTTCCTGGTTAAAAACACATTTCCGATCTCTCGATAGAACAAGTGCAGTACACCGTTTCCCAACAGACATCCAATGGGGTATCCTGTAAAGAACAGCATCCACAGCTCCAGGATCAGTGTGCCTCCAATCCTCCCGCCGCTGATTCCAAGCGTCTGCAGCATCCCGTATTCTGTGGTTCTCCGGGAAACGGAAATCTGAAATATACTGTAGATAATAAACAGGCTGAATACACAGAGAAGCACAATCATCCCGTTAAAAGCCAGATCATATTCCGTCTGCAGCTTTAACACAAGATAAGTAAGATTTCCTTTCTCATCCGTCAGGGCAAACTTCACGATATCGTAAATACTGTCCGGCTTTTCACCGTCCAGGTACATAGTCACTTCATCATTTGCCTGCACAGTGTCCTGGCTGATCCCATACTTCCGGCAGAAAGCGTCCAGCTGCCTGTACAGCTTTTCACTTTCGCCAAACCTCAGATACAAGAACGGACGGCTTCCCCTTCCTTCAAATTCTTCCCCCACAAAGACTGCCATCTCGTCTGAGCCGGCTGCCCAGGCGCTTTTTACAATCCCGGTAAGCGTATACTCTTTTCCGTCCAGAAAAAGCGTCTCTCCCACATTTCCGGAAAATCCAAGGTTTCCCAATGTATAGCGGTCCGCTGCAATTTCACCCGCCCCGGACGGATATCTGCCTTCCACCACCTCACGGTGCGCCATCTCAAGGAACTCTTCATCTGCTTCAACAAAAGAAATTTCGTAGGGCTCTGATATGATATCCCTGATCTTGATCCGGCCGCACTGCTCAACAAAAAAGCCTGCTCCCTGCTGTGCGCTGTCCACGGACTTCAGGGCATCCTCCTCTGCTTCCATATAATAATGCCAGTTCCCGTAAGTGAACTTGTTATTTTCCAGCTGATTTTTCTGACTGCTGTACATCAGAGAACTGACTCCGGACAGCAGAGCGGCGGTCAGGACAATGCTGGCCAGAATGGCAAAGGTCTGGCTTTTGTAATATTTCATATATTGATACGCCAGCTTTAGCATGGGACGTCACCGCCCTTCTCCGGGAATAAGCGCACTCCCTCTGTCACATTTCCGTCCTCAATGTGGATGATCCTGTCGCAGGTCTGTGCGATCGCTTCATTGTGGGTCACCATCAATATTGTCTGGTTATACTTCCGGCAGCTTGCCTTTAACAGGCCAATAACCTCTACGGTTGTTCCGGAATCCAGATTCCCTGTAGGCTCATCGGCAAGAAGAATGGCCGGCCTGTTCACCAGCGCCCTGGCTATGGCAACCCGCTGCTGCTGTCCGCCGGACAATTCGTTTGGATATTTTTTACGTTTCTCCCATATCCCTAGTTCCCGCAGCAACTCTTCGATGTACTTGTGGCTGACATGGTTTCCTCTGTCAAATGTCACCGGAAGGGCAACATTGTCGTACACGTTGAGAACCGGCATCAAGCTGTAGTTCTGGAACACAAATCCGATATTTCTCCTCCTGAAAATCGTCAGTTCCTTTCTTGTCAGGGAGCCGATCTCGCGCCCCTTCACGAAGATTTCTCCCTTTGTAGGCGTATCCAGCCCGCCCACAAGATTCAGAAGCGTGGACTTCCCTGAGCCCGAAGTCCCCACAATGGCAGCAAACTCTCCTTCCTTTACCTGTATGCTGATATCCTTTAACGCTTCTACCTGATTTTCTTTTTTGCCATAGATTTTCTGCACATGGCTTAAATTTAAAATATACTTCATCCGTCATTGCTCCTTTACTGTCAGGATAGGAACAGTATACCTGCTGAATCTTGCAGTTTCTTTACAAGGCAATCTTCAGTTCTTACAGTTTTGTAAGAACACGGAGAAGCAGCTCCCCTTCCCATAGACTGATTTCACAGTCATATATCCCTTTTCCTTCTCAAGGATCAGGCCGGACAAGTACAGCCCTATGCCGGAGCCTTCGATATGCTCTACCTCCCGGCTCCGGTAAAACCGCCGGAATATAGCCGGAATTTCCTCTTCACGGATGCCGCGCCCGTTGTCTGCCACCTGAATTTCCGTATAGATTTCATAGGGGCAGACTCTGATCTGTATAGTCCCTCCCGGATCTGTATATTTGACGGCATTTTCCAGCAGGTTCACCAGAACCTCGGCCGTCCATTTCCTGTTGTGATACAGCAGCAGATTTTCATAATCTGTAACCTTAAGCGTAACTCCTTTATTCTCAACCTTCTCATAGACGGCATCAACCGCCTCTGCAATCGTCTCCCTGATCCCGTTTTCTCCTGCATCGAACGCAATTACACCCTGCTCCAGTTTTACCATCTTAGTCAGAGAGCCGATGATCCAGTCAAGCTTATCAATCTGCTTCCTGATCTTTTCCGCGACCTCGCTTTTCTGATCTGTATCTAATTCCCGCCCGCTCAATATCTCCGTATAAACGGAAAGGTTGGCGAGCGGCGTCTTCAGTTGATGGGACATATTCGAGACAAGGCCTTTGACCTGTTCCTTCTCCTCCCGGGCAGCGTCTATCTGCTTTCCCAGAACCTCCTGAATCCGGCTGACCTTGTTAGCAAGCGCAGACAGTTCCCCCTCCCTGACGTCAGAGACCTCCATCTGCTCCTGACTCAGCACACAGTTCAGCAGACGGTCAATGGCGCGGTAGGTCTTTCTGATCTTACCGATACTGCAGACGGTCACTATGCACAGAAGCACCGTAAGTATAATATTGACTGTCATTTTATACTTCCTTCCAGATATACCCGACTCCGTAAACTGTCTTTATAAGTTCCGGGCTGGCCGCATCATGTTCTATTTTGGCCCTGAGCCTGCTGATATTGACAGAAACGGTATTGTCATCCACATATTTCCCGTCACTGTCCCAGATCCTGTTTAGGATCTGCTCCTTTGAAAGCACATGATTCTTATTTTCCATCAGATAGACGAGCAGACGGTATTCCTGCCTGCCCACGAAAATTTCCTCGTCATTTCTGTATACTTTGCAGGCTCCTTTGTCAACACGAATGTTCCCGGAGATCAGCATTACTGTCTCCCCCCGCCCGTTCAGAAGTTTTTTCATTCTTGCCTTAAGCACTCCAAGGGAAAATGGTTTCGACAGATAGTCGTCCATCCCTAATTCCAGCGCCTTGATCTCATCCATCTCCGTATCCCGTGCCGTCAGCATAATAACAGGCACCATGCTGAATTCGCGGATCTCCCTGCACAATTCAAATCCGGTTCCGTCCGGGAGATTGCAGTCCAGAAGCACAAGGTCGCAGCCTTTTCTGATTTCTCCAAGCCCTTCTTTTTTCGTTCCTACATCTGTAACATCATACCCGTCCCCGGCAAATGAAAAACGCAGCCCCTCCCGCAGATCGGCATCGTCTTCAATGATCAGTAATCTTTTTCCTCTCATCACTTCTCCTCCGGATATCCGTCCGGAAATGTATGCCGGGCAGACTCTGTTTTTTTCTGCATCTCAAATCCTCCATCTGTTTTACTGAGCACAAGTATAACACGAAACCCGTGGATTGACCACTCTTCTGTATGGCCGGTCCGGGAACCCACCGGCCAAAAGAAAGCTGCGCCATCCGTTCAGGTGAACCGACGGCACAGCCTTCTTTTCATCATTTCACACCGGATTTTTCCAGAAACCGGACGATCCGCTCCATATTTTCTGCACTCTCAAAGACCCCGGCCGCATGATCCGCTCCCTCCATAATATCAAGTTCGGCCTTATTCTCACCGGCCGTCTGAACCATGATCTCATAAAGCCTGCGGGAGTGCTCAACAGGGCAGACAGTGTCCGCATCACCGTGCTGGATCAACACCGGCGGCATATCTTCCGTGACATACCGGACAGGGCTTGCTTCCTCCAATGCCTCCTCACTGATCTCAGAGACTTTCTTCCCTGTATAACGCTCAACGGCATCCATCATATACTCCACATCGAACTCCTGATACTCTCCTGCCAGGGCACTTCTCATAATGTCCGCCAGATCCACCGCCGGATACCAGGCCACTGCACAGGCGACCTCCGAGGTCTGCTCAGGATTTCCCCTTGACAGATCTTCAAGCCCGGATTCACCGGAAGTAAGCGCTACCATAAGAGCATAATGTCCGCCCGCCGAGTCCCCGGATACTGCAACCCGGTCTGCCTTAATATGGTATTCGTCTGCATGTGCCTTTAAAAAACGGAGTGCAGTCTTACAATCTATGATCCCGGAAGGATGGGGAGCTTCCCCGCTCAGCCTGTAGTTAATGCTCGCCACAGCATACCCCTTTTCCCTCAGCGTCACCCATGCATTTTCCTGTCCGTCTGCCTTGTCTCCGGCAAACCAGCCTCCCCCATGGATGAACATGATCAGCGGAAACGGGCCTTCCCCTGTCTCGGGCAGATACAGGTCGAACTTCTGGGACTGCGACAATGTGTCGTAAGCGATATCCCGATATTCCCTTGTCTGTATTTTATGTTCTGTCCTATTCTTCATTTCATTTTCTTCCTCTGCCTCTGACTGCTCTGCTTTTCCCTGCGGCTCCTTCTCCGGCTTTCCTCCACAGGCAGTGAGGAAACACAAAATGACACAGAAAACTGAAACCGCGGCCAGGCCTTTCCTGCTTTTTGATTTCAATAATTTTATTACTTTCTTTTCGTTCACTTTCTTATCTTTCATTCAGTAATACCTCCTGTCATATCAGAATCTAGCACTTTTTTCATTTTTTCACAAGTAGTTTTCATTTTTCAGGCAGTACCTGTTTCTAAACTGCCTGTGCCGCATATCCAGGATCTAAAGAATCCAATCAGAAATGTCGCTGTTTCCACGTTTTTACAATTGTGGTATAATGGGAGAATGTCAAAGTGATAAGTACATAATTTTACACCAAAGCATTTGGCTTTAGAAGGAGCACCGACAGCCTTTAATTCCAATGCATCAGCTTAGGAGGATCAAAATGTTTAATGAAATCTGTATTTATGAAGCCAAAATTGATAAACAGGATGAAATTGAAGCTTTAATGAAAGAGGTTGCCGGGTTCTATCTGTCACAACCCGGAGTGATCGATGTGAAATATATTAAACGCACACACAGGCAAGAGGATTTTAATGCTGTCAAGAACGGAAAACCACCCATTCGTCTTACGAGATGGGTAGGTAAAGTCACATATATCCTTCACTGGACACTTGAGAACGAAGAAACTCATGCCCGTGTTTCAAAACTCGGACTGGAGCGATTTTATAAAAGATGGAATCGTTGCTTAACGACAATGCCAAAAATTCTGTTGGGTGAGGACATTGTATAATACACCTTGTTGATTTGATGTGCCTTTTCTATTTGATGCTCATCCACAAGTTCAAACAGATTCTCTGCAAACTGCATATCGTAAACGGCTACTCTCCCCTCGGCGTCCTGCCGATGCTAAACCTTTCATCAACTGTAAGTTTTTTATCCTTCTCCCTTGTGATAAGATAACATCAGGATGACACATCAACTGCCGATACCGGTATACAAGAGGCCGTCATCCCCCTGTATACCGGAGGCAGCAAATCAGGAGGCAGCAAAATGGAACCAATTCTAAAAATTGAATCCCTCAAAAAATATTACGGCAGATCAAAAAACCAGACAAAAGCACTGAACGGCATTACGTTTCAGGTCATGCCCGGAGAATTTCTGGGTATTATGGGGAGCAGCGGCTCCGGCAAATCCACGTTGTTAAACTGTATAGCCGCCGTGATCCAGCCAACCGGAGGCAGCATCGCGATGAACGGAAGGCGGATCGAGACTTTAAAAGGGGCGTCTCTGGCCGACTACCGCGGAAAAGAAATCGGATATCTGTTTCAGAATTTTGAACTGCTGGACAATCTGACCGGCTGTGAAAATATACTTCTTCCATTATCACTTCACGGCGTACCGGAACATGAAAGCAAAAAGCGGCTGGAACAGCTGGCATCTTATCTGGAGATCAAAGATATCCTGGATAAATTTCCGGCTCAGATGTCCGGAGGGCAAAAACAACGGGTAGCCGCAGCGCGGGCATTGATCCTGAAGCCCGGAATTATCCTCGCGGACGAACCAACCGGCGCCCTGGACTCTAAAAATGCAAAGGCGCTGATGGAGAAGCTTTCCGGCCTGAACCAGGACGCAGACACGACGATTTTAATGGTGACACATGATACAAATGCGGCCAGCTACTGCAAGCGCATCCTGTTTATCCAGGACGGTATGATCTTTCATGAACTCCGCCGGGACATTCCCGACGAATCACAGCAGGAATTTTATTCACGGATCTTAAAGGTAGTTGCCCAACTGGGAGGAGGCAGTGCAAATGTTCTTTAAATTGATTTTACGAAACAGCCAAAGAAACCGCAGGGAAAACGGCCTGTTTTTCAGTTCCCTGATCTTATCCGTCATTGCATTTTACATGATCCTGTCACTGTCCCACCAGGATGTGATGGTCTTTTTAGCCCGGATGGAAAGTGATGCCGTCAAGAAGCTGATGACAATGATTCCTGCCTTCTATGGTATAGCGCTGTTTATTCTGTTTTTCCTCATCCACTATGCCAGCAAGTTTCAATTAGAGCGGCGCAGGCATGAGTTCGGAGTTTACCTGATGATGGGAATGCGCCGCAGCAAATTATTTGTCATGCTGCTGGCTGAGGATCTCCGCAGCAGCATAGTCTCATTACTGATCGGGCTGCCCTGTGCCCTGCTGCTCTCAGAACTGGTCAGCCTGATTACCGCAAGACTGGTCGGAATCGGAATCATCGGGCACCGGCTGTCCTTTTCCTTAAAGGCTGTATTGTGGACCTCCGCAGGATTTCTTCTGATCAAATCCGCAGCCTCTTTAAGCTTAAGCGGCAGGATCAGCAGGCAGGAAATCGGCTCCCTGCTTACAGAAACGCCGGACGGTACAAAAAAGCAGATGCCGGGATACACCTATGCAGTCTCTGCCCTGGCAGGCATCTTCTGCCTGTCCATGGCTTACATCCGGGCCATCCGCGGAAATGCATGGTATGACTTTCGGCAGATGTGCCTGACCCTTATCCTTGGAGTTTTCGGGACTTTTTTATTCTTCTGGGGACTTCAGTTTCTTATCGGACTGATCACGACATCCGGAAAACATGACCGCAGGCTCCATGTATTTAATTTCCGCCAGATCCAGGAAACCGTAATTCATCGTTCCGGCTCACTTTCCATCTGCACTCTGCTGATTCTGTCTGCTCTGTGCTGCTTTGGAGCCGGCATAGGGATCTCCCGTTTTTACGGAGATTCACAACAGCATGTGCTGGATTACACCTTCCGGAATCCTGAAAACGGAAACGATACATCAGCAATACGGCACACACTGGCGGATCACCGTCTGGATACCTGTTTCTCTCATTTGGATGAGATGAAGGTGGGACAGATCCGAACAACAGAAGATATAGAACACGCATTTGACCCTGAGCCTCTTAGATCCGCCCTGCGTGAAATGCCGCCTTGTGACGATAGAGATATCCTGCTTAACAACCTGCAGTATGAAACCTTTCCTTATCTGATTTCTCTCGACAGCTACAATCAGCTTCTTAGCGCCGCCCGACTGCCGGCTCTTTCGCTGAATGAAGGTGAAGCTGCCGTATACATGGACCATGAGTGGGCAGCCGGCGAAAGGACAGAACTGCTCAACCGGATTCTTGAAACAGAACCCGAAACCATGCTGGATCAGGCACCTCTGCGTCTGACCGGAACTGTACAGACGACAAATCTGATCACCGACCGTTCCATCACGTTGTCTTTTGCACTGATCCTGCCGGACGAAGCATTTGATTTCTATACTCAAGGTGAATACGAGGTTTATCTCAACGGAATCCTGGCAGAAAACAGCACCAAGCATACCAGCCTTATGTCCGACATATCGGATATGAACCAGAGACTTGGGAAAACCGGCCTGACCTATGAGAGTTATCTGCAGAACATGGGACGTCAGCTCTTTTACATGGTGTCTGCAAGCTATATCACTATTTACCTGGCGATTATCTTTCTGATCATTGCAAATACAGTGATCGGTGTACAGTACCTTATGGGGCAGCGCAGATCCAACCGCCGGTACCGGACCCTTGTCCGCCTGGGCGCCGCATACTCTGTACTCTGCACTTCCTCCAGGAAGCAGATTAACTGGTACTTCGGCATCCCTGCGGCCGCCGCCGCATTCAGCAGCCTGTTCGGAGTCCGAGCTCTGTTTACCGGAATCCTGCCGTCAGCCGCAAGAAATAATGTATCAGAAATGCTGGTGATCTCTGCCGCTATGATTTTCGCACTATGTATGGTAGAATTAATTTACATTACAGCCGTAAAACGTTCCAGCGACCGCTATCTTCTGACGCTGATGGTGCCGGAACGGGAGGAATAACGGAGGGAACATATATGAAATGTATCGCCATTGTGGAAGATGAACTCTATATGAGGGAGGAATTGTCGGATATTCTGCACAAGGCAGGTTATATGGTGGAAGAAATTACCGAATTTACCAATGCAGCCGACCAGATTTTAAAGCTCTCCCCTGATCTGATCCTGCTGGATTTGAATCTGCCTGAAACCAGCGGATTCCAGATCTGCCGGGAAATAAAGCAGAAAAGCTCCATACCGGTCCTTGTCCTTACCTCGCGGGATCAGATGCGGGACGAACTGCACGCACTGGATCTGGGCGCTGACGAATACCTGACAAAACCATGCAGAAAAGAACGGCTTCTGGCGCGCACAGCCAATGTACTGAAACGGTATGAAGGCCGACGCAACCTGCTGGAGGGCGCCGGGTTTCTTCTGGACCGCCAGACATACACTTTATATATCCATAATGATTCTGTCATCCTTCCGAAAAATCAGGGGAAACTACTTGAAGTGTTCCTGAACCACGGCGGCCGTGTAGTTTCAAAAGAAGAACTCTGTCTTGCAATCTGGGGTACTGCTGAATTTATTGATGAGAATGCCCTTCAGGTAAATCTGACGCGCCTGAAAAAGACCATGTCAAATCTCAGAATGCACCAGCAGATCAGCCCTGTCCGTGGAATCGGATATCAGCTTATAGCGGAAGGAGACCTGCCATGAAGCGAAATGTGAAACTACTTCTGAAATATACCCCCTGGCTGCTGATCCTTCTGATCGTCGATGCGTTTTACGCTCTGCTGCTGTGGCTCGCCGATGTACAGGCGTTTTACGCTATGATAACTGTAATCGTGCTTGCCACAGTCCTTCTGTTCTCTTCCGTATGTCTTGTGCTTCTTCGCCAAAGTCGAAAAAGAGAGGCAGCATTTTCAGCATTTCTCCACAACCCCGAGGAGTATCAGGAGGAGCTTCTGCTGAAAACCGTTTCACCGGCAGAAAAAGAATACATCCGCCTGCTGGGCAGAAATCTGCGTGATATGAATCACGCCTATACCCAGCTTCAAGGGAAGCTGAACGAGCAGGAAGAATATGTAGAAGCCTGGGCGCATGAGACAAAAACGCCCCTTTCATTGCTGACTCTGCTCCTTGACAACCGCAGAGAGGAACTGCCTGCACCGGTCAGTGTGAAGCTGGATTACATCCGGAGCCGTATGCAGGAATCCATCGACCAGATGTTATTTTATGCACGCTTAAAGGGTACAAGAAAGGATTATCTGTTTGAGCAGATCTGTGTCCGCACTTGCGTCGAACATGTATTGGAAGATGATAAGCCGCTTCTGAATGAAAAGAATTTCCAGATTCACTCCTGCCTGTCTGATGATACCGTTTACTCTGACCGGAGAGGACTGCATTTCCTCCTCGGCCAGATAATCAGCAACTCCATAAAATATTGCAGCAAAGAACCACAGCTCTGCATCTCTTCCTTCCGCAGAGACGACCGCTATATCCTCAGCATCCGGGACAACGGACCCGGCGTGCGTGGCTGCGACCTTCCCTATATTTTTGAAAAAGGCTTTACCGGCGGCTCCGGCGAAGGACGGCAGAAAGCCACCGGCATGGGGCTGTATCTGGCGGTGGAAATGGCAAAGGAACTGAACCTTTCCCTGGAGGCCCATTCACGATGGGGCGAAGGATTTGAGATGAAGATTGCATTTCCGGTGGTGGATATTCGCTAAGTTTCATAAAACCCTTTGAAATATTATAGTTTCTCTCAGATGGCCGATATATAATGAAAGAAAGGACGGAGAAAATGAAAGAAATAATGAAAGAAAACAGTACAAAAGTAACGGCCCTTAACCTTCCCCGCACCATACACCTTGTTCCCATGGACCATATTGACGGTTTTGATGTCCGTCCGGGATTTTATGAAACCAACGGAGCCACCGCAATTCCCGGAGGTGTTAATTTTACAGTCTATTCTCACAATGCCTCCTCTATTGAGCTGCTTCTTTTCAAACGAGAGGAGCAGGAGCCTTTTGCAGTGCTTCCTTTCCCGGCACATTACCGGATAGGAAATGTATATTCCATGATCGTTTTCAAACTGAATATTGAAGAGTTCGAGTACGCTTACCGCGTAGACGGACCATATGAACCACAGAAAGGGCTGATCTTCAACAAACACAAATACCTTCTGGATCCTTACGCCAAGGCTGTAACCGGCCAGAGCCGATGGGGCTCTACTTCGCCCCGCAGCCAGCATTATAAAGCAAGGGTTGTAAAGGATGATTTTGACTGGGAGGATATGAGGCCGCCGCTTCTTCCTATGGAGGATCTGATCATATATGAGCTTCATGTCCGGGGTTTTACCATGCATGGCTCTTCCGGCGTGGCAAAACCCGGAACGTTCGCAGGACTGATGGAAAAGCTTCCCTATCTTTTGGAGCTTGGCGTCAATGTGGTAGAACTGATGCCCATCTTTGAATTTGATGAAATGCAGGACTACCGGGAAGTCGATGGAAAAAAACTGTATAATTACTGGGGCTACAATACCGTCAGCTTTTTTTCCCCAAACACGAGCTACACAGCCAGCACCGAATATAACCGTGAGGGAAATGAACTGAAAAACCTGATCCGGACCTTCAATCAGCACGGAATTGAAGTATTTCTGGATGTTGTCTTTAACCATACCGCAGAAGGCAATGAGCAAGGACCGTTCTTCTCCTTTAAAGGTTTTGACAATAATATTTACTACATGCTGACACCGGACGGAAGTTATTATAATTTCAGCGGCTGCGGAAATTCCCTGAACTGCAATCACCCGATTGTGCGTCAGATGATCTTAAACTGTCTGCGTTACTGGGTTACAACCTACCGGATCAACGGTTTCCGGTTTGACCTTGCCTCCATACTGGGCCGGAACGAGGACGGATCTCCCATGATGGAGCCGCCGCTCCTGCAGTCTCTTGCATTTGATCCGATTCTGGGGGATGTCAAGCTGATCGCCGAGGCATGGGACGCCGGCGGACTGTACCAGGTAGGAACATTCCCGGCCTGGAACCGCTGGGCTGAATGGAACGGAAGATACCGGGACGATATGCGGCGCTACCTGAAAGGTGATGCCGGTCTGGCTCAGGCTGCCTCGCTCCGCATCGCCGGTTCCAGAGACATTTATGAGGCAAATTCCCGCCAAAATGCCTCTGTGAATTTTATTACATGCCATGACGGTTTCACTTTATATGACCTTTTTTCCTACAACGAGAAACACAACGAAGCAAACGGCTGGAATAATACGGACGGAGCCAATGACAATAACAGCTGGAACTGCGGCGCAGAAGGAGAAACCGACAGCCCGGAGATCCGCTCCCTCAGAAAACGCATGATAAAAAATGCCTTTGCCCTTCTTATGTGCAGCAGGGGAATTCCCATGTTTCTTGCCGGAGATGAATTCTGCAACACACAGTTCGGCAATAACAATGCTTACTGCCACGACAGCATCATATCCTGGCTTGACTGGGAACGATTAGAGAAATACCATGATGTTTTTGATTTTTTCCAATATATGATACGGTTCCGCAAAGAACATCGTCTGCTCCGCACCAACATCAGCGACGGCGTCTGCGGGCTTCCGGATGTAAGCTTCCACGGCACTGACCCCTGGTGCTCGCAGTTTCAGGAATATGACAGGTATGCAGGGGTGATGTTTGCCGGACAGGCATCCGGCACGGGGCCGCAGGTCATCTATGTTGCTTCCAATGCCTACTGGGAGGATTTAGAGGTGAAACTTCCAAAGCTTCCTGCATCCATGTGGTGGGAAATCGCCGTGGATACGTGGAGGGAAGAACAGACACGCCGTCCGGTAAACAGAGACACCTTCCTGATACATGCAAGAAGTGTTATGGTACTGATCGGAAAATAAAAGACCGTACCCCTACAGCAAAAGCCCTCCTCCGGTTATAAGATAACTGAGGGGGGCTTCGTAAATAAATAGTGGATCCCAACGATCGCATCCGCGTTCATTTCGATTGCTTTTTCTTTCATTTTTTTGGTGGCCGTATCGGCAGTGAGTTCCAAAAGTTCTTTGTCTTCAATCTCAACACATTGCCGCTGCCCGGATACCGGCGATCGCGCCATCGGCAACTGCCGTCGCTACCTGCCTTACGTTCTTCACGCAGATATCTCCTGCCGCAAATACTCCCGGGATCTCCGTCTGCATGGCATCGTCAACCGGAATATAGCCGCCTTCTAACCTTAATTCTGTATACATCTGCGTATTCGGGACAATCCCCGCATATACAAACACTCCGCACCCGGCATCTTTTACCGTCTGTTTTTTTCCTGTTTTGTTATCTGTAAATTCCAGCTCTTCTGCTGCTTCTCCGCCATATACTGCCGTAAGGCTCCTATGGGGCATGACTTCAATATTATCACAGTCAGCAATTTTATCCTTGAACTCCTGTATGCACACAAGTTCATCCTCCACACATACAATTGTTACTTTTGCAGCTATACCGGCCAGGTAAAGAGCTTCTTTGACTGCTCCGTCTGCACCGCCGATGACATATACATTCTTGCCCTTATAATCCAGGCCGTCCTTGGGCGCATTTAGTCTGACACCCTTCAGACCTTCTCCCGGAATGTCCAGCATACGGCCGGAGCCGCCATTTGCCAAAATTAAAGTTTTAGATTCATAGTTTCCTTTGTCTGTAACGACTTTCTTTATTTCACCTGAAAGCTTTGTCCCGGTTACATTTTCATATCGGATCTCCACACCGGCGCCAAGAGCCTGCTCTTTCATCCGATCAGCAAATGTCTGACCGGATTCTTCCTGCATGACCGCCGTATAGTGCGTAACTGTAGAAACTGTTCCGATCAAACCGCCTACCTGCTTTTTTTCCAGCACCAGAACCTTTTTCCCTCTGCTTTTCCCATAAACAGCCGCGCTAATACCAGCCGGTCCTGCACCGATAATTATCATATCATACACATCCATAGCCTCCCCACAAAAAAATAACAGGCAATTATAAATGGCATGGCTGAACTCCATCCATTAAAATACGCCTGTTATCTATTATCTCCTGCCAATCCGAACATTATCCGGATCATTCTTCTTTCTTGCCGAAAAAAACAACACTGTACCTGCCGTGTAAGATTCCATATCAGTAAATCCAGCCAATTCAAAAAATAATTGAAGTTCCCTCTGATCGTACACTCTCACATCGCCTTTTTTTGAAAAAGGGACGATTACCATATTGGCAAACCACCGCACCACAGGAGGGATAAATGGTTCGGCAATATATAGCTTGCCGTTCTTCTTCAACACACGCATACATTCATTGGCAAAGGCCTGCGGCGTTTCAAAATGATGAAATGCACAAGACACCGTTATGACATCCATACTCTCATCTGCAAAACGAAGAGGGATACAGGAGCCCACCGCAAATGTACAAGCCGGATATCTTTCTCTGGCAGCGGCAACCATATTTTCAGAAATATCCACGCCGAAAGCACTGACCCTCGCCTTTTTTGAAAGTTCCCCGAGCAGATACCCGTTACCGCAGGCAACGTCCAGAATTTTGTCTCCATCCCGGAGCACAATCTTTTTAATAATCTCTTCTTTATGGGGTCTCGTGTAATTGCCCTCCGGGGCAGATTCATATTTCCAGGCCATCTCATTATATACTTTTTTAGACTGTTCCGTCCTTTTTCCCAAAATTCACCCCTCCTTGAACCAATGGCAGTAATATTCCGACTATATTATATCTATTTCATGCAATGAGGGCAACAGGATATCTCTTTTAAAATCTTCCAAGTATCTGATCACTTTATTTCCTCTTCATAGTATATTCCTTTTACAAACGGTCTTCTGGAAGTTCCATCTCATCCTTCATGCTCACAAAGCCATAGCGTTCATACAAAAATCTTCCCATATACGTTGCCTCTAATGAAATATGTCTTACACCTTTACTCTTCGCTTCTTCTATCAAAAGCTCCAACGTATGGTACGCAATCCCCTTTCGTCTGTAATTCGGATTCGTATACATATTCATAATATATGCTTTCCATCCTGTCGGATTATGATAGGTAGGCATTACCCTGAAAAAGCTGACTCCTCCTGCACCGATAAACCTCTCTCGATCAAAGACGAGATATGCGATATGTGTTTCTGCCTGCAGGCACTCTTCATAATATTCCCTCGACTGCTGTTCTACACGCTGCATCTCTGTATCATCACTCAGACCGTTCGCCGCACGCAATACTTCAATCCTTGTTTTAACCAGCAATTCTATGTCTTCCAGACCTGCTTTTTTATAAACAAATTCCATATTCATCATAACTCCTGTATTTCTATTTCTTTATAGTACCCCCAAATCTATATATTTTTCTCCAACCATTTTTTAATAATGCTGCTATCACCGTCCTGCATAAATGCGTGTTCGCTGTCCCAAGAAATTGTTAAATCACACGCATACTTCTTCACAAAGTTCTGAACTACTTCTGCCGATTGCATGTTATCTTTCCCTCCATAAAGAATTGCAGTCGGAATATCCCAATTACAAATGGGATGTTCCTTCACATACTGATAATAGTCCCATCTCAATATATCAACAGGTGTTGATATCTCTTTTTCAATACACAGTCTTTCTTCCGTAACCTGGAACCATAAAAGCATTTGCTGGATCAGATATTCCATATCAACTACAGGTGAATGAAATAGACATTTTTCTATTTTTCTTTCTGAATAAGTATGCAGGCTAAAATAAGCTCCCAGACTGCACGCGTAGAGAAACACATGATTCCATTTCGAAAATACATAATCTGCAATCACATTCAAATCATGAATCCCATTCCATATATCACACCGATTGTTACCATCTGTTCTTTCCCCATGCTCCGGCAAATCAAAGCTAAGTGTCTGATAACCTTTTTTCTCTGCAATTTCCGCAAAAACCTCCGCGTACTCTTTGCAGGACATTTTTCCATGAACATAAATATATACTTTCTCTGATTCTTCTCCCCAAATAATTGCAGGAATATCTTTTATTGAAATTCTTAACTTTTTCATTTTCCGCTTATTCTCTCCTGATAAATACCGCAGATCAGAATGATACTTAATAACCCGGAGTATCATTCTGGTAACTTTCAGACACTGAATAAACTTTCCCCATTCTATAGCGTCCACACTGTAATCCTGTCTTCCAACACTGTCCCGGCTTACACGAAGCAGTCCTTTCTTCTCATAATAGGACCGTGTAATTGTTTCATAAGACCAGTTTACCAGACAAGGCGAAGAAAAGAAATGGATAAAACAAAATTACATACAGGCATGGAAAAGGCAGTGAAGCAGTCAGCCAGTCACTGGAAACAATCTCCCCTGATCTTGGGAGATATATTGTTGAATTTGCACGCGGAGATATCTACAAGCGGAGCGGCCTGTCCTTACAGGAACGGGAAATGAGCACGTTAGCCAGCCGCTGCATCTGTTACCACCAACTACTGAGTATCCGTTTCTCCATTGAAATACAGAATAAACCGCTCATCAGATTGTTCCTCACCTGACAAAATTACTTGTACATAATTCTCGTACCATGTAACTTCCCAACAATTACTGCTGATTTTTCTACCGTCATTTCTCAATTCAAATTCCGTTTGAGAAATTTTATCTTTCCCTTCTTTAAAAACTAACCGCCCACTCGCCGAACCAAAAGGCCAGTCTGGTTCTCCAACAGCCTGAAGCTGCAATTCGTATTTTCCATCTGGTGAAATAGATGTATCACAAGTTGTCTTTTTATAATTTACTGTATACGAAATGCAAAGCCAAAATACTACAATCAGTGCAATAAATGAACCCATAGTACACAGTATAATTTTCAAAAATTTCTTCATTGTTATAACGCTCCTTCTTTTCTTGCTATCGGCGGCAGTTCCAATTCTATTTCCTCTATAGAGTTAGAAAGATACCGGAATGTTTCATCTTCAAATAGCTGGACCACAACCGTATTCCGAAAAGCGAGATCAGAATTATAATCCGGCCAAACTCCATCCACGATAAGTGTAATTGTTCCATCCGCATTTTTTGTATAGTCAACTACTTCTCCAAAAGGTGGGTATGGACTGGCATAAATCATCTCATATTCATAGCTGTCGCTGCTCTCATCATATCCACAATGCTCTCTCAACTGTTCTACAGATACCGGAAAATAGGTAGTCATTACCTTTTCGTATTCCTCCGACGGAATTTTCCAACCTTCCGTTTTCAGATTCTTGCCCGTATAAATCCGATAGATATCTTCATACATACAAGGCATCAGAATGTCCTCCACGTTACTGCTGTCCCAGTTCGTAACAAGCACATTATAATTCACATAGCTTAGTCCTGATATGTATTTCTCCGTCAGTTCCCGGCAATCTTCCGGAAGCGGTTCTATTCTCCAATACTGTCTTAAACTTGCATGTGCAATCACATATTCATATTCATAAATAAAATACCCTTTTTCCGTAAGTTTAATTTCAGCCACATTACATACCGAAGTTCCCTGTATCTCCGGCATACCGCCTTCCTTCCACCGAACTCCTATGTAATAGGTCTGTAGCTGCTCCTTCCGATAAATAAACGTAACTGCTCCAATCATTCCATCTCTATGCACTTCAAATACCGTAACCATCGAGTCCTGTCCATTCAAGTAATCTGCGTAAAACGCTTCAATTGCATCATGATTTTGCATAGAAGACTCTTCTTCAACACTTACCAACCCGCCTCTGCCCAATTGTTCCACCACGGCTTTCCTCTGCTCGTTGGTAAATTCGTTAATACCGGAAGAGTAGCTTGGTGCATCTACAATTACATTATCTTTATAGATTTCTCTGACCGATTCTGCTGCTGACAAAACCGTACTCTGCAGCTGCTTCTTCTCCTCTTCTGAAAGGAGATCAACACTGGCTTGCGGAATGAACCTATATGCTGACTCTGTGGAAGTTTCCGCATCCTCGGCTTCTTCTGTTTCTGCTTCGTTATTTTCGATTTCTACAGGTGGCTCCCATACTTCTTCTGCCACCTTTTGCTTTTCTGCATGTATTTTTCCCCAACAGAACACTCTCGCTATCACAAAAAACAACAGCAGCAAAATCGGAAGGCCACATCTTCTAAGCAACCATTTCACATCTTCCATTATTCGCCTCCGTACAATTCTTCTAATGTCAACTGCGGCGTATGCCAAGTTTCTCTGTATATCATATTTCGCATTCCTCCTTCCATTTTTATTACATGTGTAAGATTTCGGAATAAAAAAATTTGTCCAGAACTCTTCTGCACTTATGTAAATATTACATCAGTAGGATTTAGAAGTCAAATTATCTTTATATAAAAAGTTCTTTCCAGAAGATATACACATTTTCGCAAAAGTGATATCTTTATCACCCATATTGACATATTGGTAACTTGTTGCTATAATCAAAAGCGTAACAAGTTGCCAATAAGGAGAATTGTATGGATTTAGATGATTTGATTAAAAAATTTTCAAGTTCTACGGAGAACCAAAGAAAGGCTATTTTCAGCACATTATTTATTGCCGGAAATAAGTTGCAAACGCTTTTTGATAACCATATCCCGGAGGTATCTTTAAAGCAATTTATGTTATTGTCCATAGTCAGACAGTCAAAGGAGCAGCTTACATTTACCCAATTAGGAAATTTGTTAGGCTGTTCAAGACAAAATATCAAAAAGTTAGCTGATGTTTTGATGAAAAAAGGATTTATTACCATTCAGCAAAGCCCGCATGATGCAAGAGCTATGTGTATCTGCCCCACAGAAAAGGTAAATGACTTTTTTGTAAATGATTTTTCAGAATACCAAGAGGAATTAAAATATCTTTTTGAAGTTTATTCGGATAAAGAGATTGAAACTCTTTTCATTCTTTTATCAAAACTGTATACAGGAATTGAAAATTTAGAAAAGAGGGTTGCTGTTGAAAACGCAATAGAAAATTAAAGAGGGAGATTTAAGCAGATGAAAACAATCGTAATTTACAATTCGCAAACAGGGTTTACAAAGCGTTATGCCGAATGGATCGCGGAAGCAGCGGGGGCTGACTGCCTTGAATTATCAGCCGCAAAAAAGAAAGATTTGGCTGCATACGATGCAATTATTTTTGGAGGTTGGGCATGTGCGGGCAATATCAGTAAACTTAGTTGGTTTAAGGGAAATATAGATAGATGGGCCGGTAAAAAACTGATTGCATTTTGTGTCGGAGCAAGTCCGATAGATAACCCGGAAATTGACATAGCTCTTAAACGAAATCTCAACGAGTCGGAGTATAAAAAAGTAAAAATATTTTACTGTCCGGGAGGGTTGAATTATGAAAAAATGTCTACCCCGTCTAAACTGATGATGAAAATGTTTGTAAAAAAGCTGAAAGCCCAAAAGGATAAGACAGAAGCAGAACAAATAATGGTAAAAATGATCTCTTCGTCTTATGATATTTCAGACAGAAAGTATATTGAACCCATTTTGCAATATTTGAAAGTTTGATAACTGATAGTTAAAGAGCGGTAGCCTAAAGTGCTGCATAATCTTGTGCCTTATGTAAGCTCTCTGGGCGCTCAGACTGTATCCGTATATCCACCTGCATGGCAGTGGATACACGGATATAGATATAGCATTCTGTCCTTTTTTCATAAGCATCTCCTTATTTTCCTGATAAATATCCCAGTGCGATTTCCAACAGTTCTGCTGCGACCTGATGATTGCTGATACGCATTAAATTGTCCCAAACATCTACTTTTCCAAGAAGATTCATGCCACCATGCCATACTAATTCATCATCAATGACAGCAAATCGTTCTTCTACTTCTGTTTTCGTTACTACATTCATCCCTGTCAATTGCATTGTTTTGATTAATTCATGACATACATCCGAACTTCCATAAACAATCTCTTCCGGATCTGTTGTGATGATTGTTACTTTTACGCCTGCTTCCTGTCTTCCCTTCATCAGGAACAAGAATCGCTCAATCTTGTCCTGTCTGATATCCGGGCTGGAGATTACCACCATTTTTTCCGCCTCCACAATATCCTGCTCAAACTTTTCGGTGTAATTTCCGGAATCGAATATTGAATTTATCATCTGTTTAGACTGTAACTCTCCCGTCCATATTGAAAATCCTGTCTTTTTATATGTCCTTAACCTTTTTGCATACATCTTATCAAAGAAACGCACATGCGAATCAATGTAATCATACACATAAACAGCTTCTTTTCCCTTATAGTCTCGATTTAGTCTTCCGACATACTGTTCAAGGCGCCCTTCAAAAGACACAGGAGCTGCGAGCATTAATACATCCAGTCTTGGAAAATCAAATCCTTCTCCTATCTTCTGACCGGTTGCGACTAGAATAAGTGATTCATTTTCAGGAACCTGCTTTAATCTTACTCGTATTTCCGCATTTTCCTTATCGGAGTTATCACCATATAGAAGAAATACATGATCTGCTTCGTCTTTCAAAGTATCAAATAAAAGTTTCGCATGTTCTTTAAATCTCGTCAAAATTACCGGAGTTTGTTTTTTTGCAACACAGGTTATCACATCGTTTGTGATCATTTCATTTCGTACCCTGCTTGTACTGATCAGGCTATATGCCTTATTGATATCATCCCTGCTTTCTGCATTATCAACCACTCTTGTATATCTCGGAACAAAATAATGTCCTATTCCCTGCTCCTGCGCCCTCTCCATTGCAGTAAATCTGTGTCTCAAAGGTCCCAGCAGCATATAAATAATCCTGTCAAAGCTGTCACCACGTTTTGGTGTAGCTGAAACACGGTTCTTCTTTAATTTCCAAGAACTTATTCAATTCATCAACCCATTGATTAAGTAAATCTTTGCTTTGTAACAGAATAAGCGTATTTACTTTCCGCTCCGCAATAAGATAACTACATACTACTGTCTTACCAAATGCAGTCGCCGCACTCAGAACGCCATCGGAATGTGACAGTAATTTTTCTGCCGCCAGTTCCTGCTGCGTTCGCAAATCTCCCTTAAAAGATACTCGGATTGGATGTCCTGTATCTCTCTGATCAGAAACATCAACAGAAATCCCTGCCTTTTCACATTATTATCAAATGCTGCCAGGCTACGAATCTGATTTTGTATTCTTGGCATAAGGTTCAAAGCATCGATATAAACCCCATTACTCAATACTATGTGCAGCTTGCCCACAACATCGGTTTTAAAAAACTCACACTTCTTTTTCCATGGTTTCGGTCTGGCATTCTTATCAATATTGGCAAGCGTTCCTCTGGCTTCTGCTAATTCTCCCTGCCATTTTGCTATGCATTGTTCGATATCTTCTATGCCCAGCTTCTCCGTTTTATTAAAAAGAATATCCCATTGATCAGGATATGCATTCCAATTTTCATCTACAAAAGCACTATTTCCATTCTTAAGTGCCTGTCCCTGTAACGGCAACGCAATCAAATTACCTATACTGCTTGTTACGTCCTGTGACGGATACATTCTGTCATAATAATGAAACGATTTCAGATTAATGAAAGTTGAACCTTTATCCAATAACAGGAATCCGAAATTTCTTGCCGTTGCCGCCGGTATTGCTTTTTTAAAGAAAATCCATACATGTGCACCCTTTCCGGATCGGGATCTCTCAACTAAAGGTCTAATGCCATTAAACTCACACATTTTTCTAAGAGCATCCACTTCTTTGTGCCACTCATTATCCGTATTGGCAAAATCGGCAGCTTCCGCTCCCTTTTCGTGATTATCAAAATCAAATACAATAAATCTGCATGTACCATTTGGCAATAGAGGATATACGCCGATCACATCTGAACCATCCTCTTTATATCCTAACAAATGAGCAATTATTTTTTTTATATCCAGTCTTGTCCATTTGGTATTTTCACACTCATCACAAAATACTTTCTCTTTACGCTGCTTCGGACAAAGCCTATCGTTCCAACGATTATCACATTGGGGAAAATAACCACCGTTCTTACCTCGTCTGGCATATACATCTTCTCTTCCCCAAAACATCGAAAAGAAACGTATTGCCATCTTTTCTGTAATAAACGGCGGATTCACAATACGTTCCCCCTGATCCGGGTCATATTCTTCTGCACTTTCTATTTTTTCTTCAAAAGGATTTACCTCATCATATGGAATACTTGCTTTCTTCAATTTATCTTTTAATAATCTGTTCTCATATTCAAGTATCCTGACCATCTTTCTCAACGAATCCACATTGTATGCTTCTACATTCACCTCTGTCACCTGCAATTCTTATTCCTATTTTTCACATAATACTATCCGCAAGCCTGTTGTCCCAACCATATTTTATTATTTGTTCCGACTCTGTTCAAATCTATTCTTCGCGAATTGAATTTTTTAGGAATTATTTTTTATTGTGGCTGCTTCAAGCATTACTCATAATTTGCTATATCCACCCAAAAAACGTAAAACGTTTTGTTACTGCTCTTGAGGAAGCAGAACATGACCGAACACCAAAGCAGACACTTCTCGGACGCCAGTTAACCGATCTGAAAGAGACCTTGGCTGTCGTAAAAGTCGCTACTGCTATCATGCAAAGCTCCGTACCTAAGTATTTTATTCCTGCGAAGCCCTGAAGGCGCCGTCGCCCGGAAGCTTTATGAATTCAACCATCAACAATTCCAGAAAAGAGAGGATGCCCGTTATGAAGCATATCCTGATGAAAAAGAGAGCCTCCATGAGCTCCTTAATTCTGAAGTGATTCTCCATATCCAAACTAAATTTCATATAAGAGTCCGGTTACAATTTTCGGTTGCTCATCTGCAATAACGTCACATATTCCACATGTGCGGAGACAACGGGATTGATGTCAGAGTAATCCACTATGTGCAGAACTGTAATCAGAAACAAATCTCGACCTTTTTCGCTTGCGGAAACTGGTCAACGCAGTATCTTATACTTCCAGATCCGCCGTAAGATCATCTATATTGGTATAACCTTTTACGCTGCTGTCGGCAACAATGTGTCTTCCTTCTTCGATCGCTGCGGCAGTCGTTTCATTCGGCACATCCAGTTTAAGCGCAAAGGGGATTCCGTTTTCCCTGTCTGAAAAAATCCAATCCGCCTGATTCTTTATATCTTTATCCGTTCTAATATTCAAATTCGTAGTAGCCATGATAAATACCTCCATTCTACTACAATATATTTATTCGTCTTTTGTCGACACAGTGTCATTGCACTTTCATGCAAACACAAAAGAACACAAAAAATTCAGTCAAAAAAAGCCGAAGTGCTCAGAAAAAACCTCGGCCTCATTTGATTCTCTTATTTGTTTTCTTCGATAATGGCCATCATTTCTGCAGGCGTAACAATGAAATCTCCCTCTGGAAAATGACGAATATTGCCAGTAATCAGATAAGCATCATCCTCTCGCTTCTCCATAACGACTTCGTAAAACACAAGGATTTCCCCTGTCGGGCTTGGATTTACCGCCAGTCCATATTGGCGAATCATAGTCATTAGCCGACCAATACGTTCTTCGCTAAATGAAAACTTTGCACGATGCAAAACGTCCGTGTATTCATCCAGGATTTCCTGATTATACAGGGGTATAATCAGCCCCGATGAAATCGCATCCACAACTTGCGCCGTTGCTGTGTCGGTTCTTTTGGTCAGTAGAGAAGAAATAAGGACATTCGTATCAAAAACTGCGTAATACCTCATTCCCTTGCCTTCCTTTCTGCCCTCGATGCGCGGATTTCAGCATTAATCTCATCAAGTGACATCTCCGGAAGGCCTGCCGCTTCTGCCCGGAGATTATCAATTGCCTTTTGTGCCTCAATTCTCGTCATACGAGTTTCAGGCAATACAGCCGGAAACGGAAGTCCTCTTACCATCCGTGTGCGTTCCATGAACATACGGAATGCCGTATTCAGATCCATACCAAGCGATTCATAGATTGCGACACAGTCCTCTCTAAGCTCTTTGTCTGAGCGGAACTGATTTAAAACCTGTTCAGCCATATTAGCACCTCCATATTATAACTACAAATCAAATACAAAAACATTTGATTTGTAGTTATAATATAGCCCGTTCAGAGAGAAAAGTCAACCTTTTGGGATTTTTTAAAAAAGTGTCTTCGACACTTCAACTCCACCGCCCCTCATTCTTGAGGAGGCCGCTGAAAAACATATCATTTTTTAGATTTAAATTTCAAATACACACAAAAAATCCACCCGTTTCGATTATTCTGGTGGATTTTTTGTGATTCGAATAAAATTTCCGATTATTTCAGGTGTTATCTCTGTTTATTTTTCACTTATCAGCTTAATGATTCGTTTGAGGTTTACTGCAAATATAGTCATTGCCCCCTGCATCTCCATGTTAATAAGGCCTGATGATGTCGCTGTGTCATAACCATGCCTGTTCTTTAACTCGCTGTTTTTTGCTTCTATCTTATAGCGTTCCTTCATTTTTTCTTTGAAGTGCTCTGTTTCCTGAAACTCTGCCTGTTTACT